>NZ_MCBP01000039.1:0-4294 GCF_001705305.1 Paenibacillus kribbensis | reverse complement strand
GTCCGGTTCCATCCCCGCCAGATAGGTAGGTGGTAGCAGCGCGATCGTAATTTGGTTTTCGTTTACGAAGCTCGCAAACTCATTCAGGTTATTAATAATATCTCGCGAAACCAGATAAAGCGTCCCGCCTCCCAACAAAATCGTGAACATTTCCCAGACCGAAGCGTCAAACGAACTGCTGGCAAACTGCAGCATCCGATCCGATCCGTTCACGCCCCATTGTTCCTGGAAGAAATGCCAGAGGTTGAGGATTCCCCGATGTTCTACCATGACCCCTTTGGGCTTCCCGGTAGAACCTGAGGTATAGATGATATAGGCCAAATCCTCCGGCTTGTTAACAGGTTGCAGATTGGCATTGCCATCCAGTTCTACATGCTTCAAGTCTTCGCCATCCACATCCATGATCGGGCCGTGATAAGTGAGCTTGTCCCGGAGATGCTTTTGCGTCAGCAGCATGGACGCGCCGCTGTCCTCCAGCATGTAGTGAATCCGTTCCTCCGGATAGTTCGGATCGATCGGCAGGTAGGCTCCACCCGCTTTGAGCGTTCCCAGGATGCCTATGACCATTTCCATGGAACGCTCCGTCATGATGGCGACGATATCGTCCGGCTTCACTCCACGCGCTCTCAAGACCATCGCCACCCGATTCGCCTGCTCGTTCAGTTCCCGGTAGGTCAGTGTTTGCTCTCCCCAGACTAAAGCCGGATGATCTGCTCTTTGCCCTGCTCGTTCCTCAAACAGCCCATGGATCGTTTGATCCTTCGGATACTCCGCCTCCGTGCGATTGAAATCGCGGAGCAGCAGGCTGCCCTCTTCCTCCGGTACGATTTCGATATCTTCGATCCGCATCTTTGGACAACGGACGATTTCACGGATGATCATTTGGATCTGCCCGGCTATCCGCTCCATAAGGTTTCTGTCATAGGCCAAGCTATTGTAGCGGAATTTGATCTGCAAATCATTTTCAGGCATAACAATGAAATTAAAATCAAAACTCGTTTGTTCGGAGACCTTCGCGGACAGAACCCTCAAATCCGGTCCATGGTCACCCTGTCCTTTGACGGCTTCCTCCATCGGGTAATTTTCAAAGGCCAGCAGGTTTTGCACCAATCCGCTTCCATGAGCGGTCCGCGACTGAATTTCTGCCAGCGGATAATAGTGATGCTGCTCAGATAGCCATGCCTCCCGCTGCAGTTTGGCAACCAGGGCCGAGAAGCTTTCTTCCTTTTCTGCCCGGACTCTGACAGGAATCGTATTGATAAATAGCCCTACCATCCGTTCAACGCCTTGGATTTCCGTCGGTCTTCCCGAGACAACCGTCCCGAACACCACATCCCGGGTATTGTTGTACCGTTGCAGCAAAATCCCCCATACGGCCTGTATCACCGTACTTAACGTAGCGCCGCTTTCTCTTGCAATCCCCTCCAAGCTTTCCTTCATGTCTCTATTTATCGTAAAATCGTATTCCTCCTGAATGTATCCCGAATTAGCCTTACTATTTTGGGTTTTGGGCAGCAGCGCCGGCTGTTCGTACTCCGTAAGATAATTCTCCCAGTAAGCTGCCGTCTCCCGATCATCCCTTTGTTCTAGCCACTGGATATATTGACGATAAGGATGCACTGTACCTAATTGCGGTATGCTTCCTTGATGAAGCGCACTGTAAACTTCCAGCAGCTCTTTAAATACAATGCCAAGACACCATCCATCCATAATGATATGATGAAAACTCCAAATCAAACGGTAGCTGTCGGCACTCATTCTAATCAAAGCGAATCTGATTAGCGGCTCCCGGGTGAGATCAAAGCCCTTTTCTCTGTCCTTGTCCAAATAGGCTTCAAAATAGTTTTCTTGCTCTCTCTCTGTCAAAAAGGAAATATACTCGAAAAACATTTCAGCCGGTCTGTCCTTTAAAACGACCTGAACCGGTTTTTCCACCTTTTCATAAACAAAGGCGGTCCGCAAAATATCGTGCCTTTGAATTACCTGCTGGAAAGCTCGTTCAAACAAACTTCTATCGATCTCGCCCTTCAGGCTGATCACGGCCTGTTCAAAATACGCATGTGAGTTTTGCTCCCTGAGGAAGTGGTATAGCATTCCCGACTGCATAGGGGTCAGTGTATAAATATCCGTGATATTGGACCTGGAATCCCCCATCGCGCGGTATACCTCTTCTACCTCCTCCATCAAAATGTGCCTGGAACCCACATCACTGGCTGTCAGTTCCGTATATTCCTGTGATACACAATGCTCGATAATTTGCTCCAGATTGCGCTTAAAGCTTTCCCCCACTCTGATCAGTGTGGCCTTTTCATATTCGTGCTTGTGATAAGCAAAACTCAGCCGCAGCCTTCCATCATTCACTCTTCCGTTAATGTCCAAACAATAAGGTCTCTGCATGTCGGGTGAAATGGTCTCATCGGCAAGAACATCAGAGAGGGTAAATATTTCGGTATCGATATCCTGGTCAAACTGCCCCAGGTAGTTGAAGCTGATCTCAGGCCGCAATTTAAATCTTAAGATTTCTTCGTCCTGAAGAGTCGTTTGGTATTTTAAAATGCCATAGCCGATGCCTTTATGCGGAATACGGCGCAGGCTTTCTTTGACGGCTTTCAGGCGGGAAGACACGTCTTTGACACCTGCCATATCCAAAATCACAGGGTATTGGGCGGTAAACCAGCCAACGGTTCTGCTGATATCCACATCCTGAATGATTTCTTCGCGCCCGTGCCCTTCCAGGTTAACAAGTACCTTGTCTTCTCCTGTCCATTCTCGGATCGCCTCTCCCAGTGCCATCAAAAGTACATCGTTGATTTCCGTATTGTAAGCCTTGTTCACTTCTTTCAGCAGCTTGGCGGTTTGGACTTCATCCAATTCGATTTCGATATGATCGCTATCCATATATTTTCTGCTATGAACGGAATGATCCTTGGGAATAGGCTTGATTTCATTCTGCTCCAGCTCGCGCCAATATGTGATTTCTTGCAGAAGCTCCCCGCTGCCAGCATACGTATAGAGTTGTTCAGACCATGTGCGGAAAGAGTCCGTTTTCCCTCTGAATGTGATTTTTTCTCCCTTCTCCGCCTGCCGGTATCCCGTAGAAAGATCCTCAAAAAGAATCCGCCAAGAAATCCCGTCAACCACTAGGTGGTGAATACTTACGCACAGATAGTCACCGTCCCCCGTTTTGAACAAGCCTGTTTGCATCAGAGGTCCACGCTCTATATCCATGCCTGACTGAAGCTGGGCGGCCTCCTCCTTTACGGAGCTGGCATTTATATCATCCTTTGTAAAATCCTTTACCTCCAGCGAATACAGCTCGCCTTCCATGTCCCGGTTGAACAAAGCCACCTGTCCCGCCTTCTCACGCACTACAATACGCAGCGCATCATGGTGTTCCACCAAGCGATCAAACACTTTTCTTAACATCTTTTCGTCAAAACCCTGTTTCCTATGTAACAGAACTGACTGGTTGAAGTGATGTTTTGCTGCAAAAGGCTGCTCGAAAAACCAGCTTTGGATGGGCGTGAGCATAATTTCCCCTGTTACCATTCCTTGAAATGCAGTATGCTCGACAGATTGTACATAAGCACTCAATTGCTCAATTACAGGATGGTCAAAAAGATCCTTCAACTGCAGCTTTAGCTTATAATCGTGAAGTTTGGACACGACCTGGATGGCTTTAATGGAATCTCCCCCCAGATTGAGAAAGTGATCCTTAATACCGACCCGTTCGACTTTCAGGACTTTTTCCCATATTTCAGCCAATATCTCCTCTATCTTGTTTCTCGGTGCCTCATATTCCTCCGCTGCACTCTCACTCAGATCGGGCTCAGGCAATGCCTTTCGGTCAATCTTTCCGCTCGGAGTCATCGGCATGCGATCCATCTGCATAAAGCTGGACGGCACCATGTAATCAGGCAGTTCCTGCAATAGCTGTTCCCGCAGCTCTTCCGCTCCCGGTTCACCCTCTGCTGTAAAATACGCTGCCAGATACTTTTCCTTCTGCTTGTCCTCTCTGGCGATTACCGCCACCTCCTGAACAAGCGGATGTTTCTGTAGCCGCGCTTCGATTTCCCCCAGCTCAATGCGGAACCCTCGAATTTTCACCTGATCGTCGATTCTTCCCAAAAATTCGATATTCCCGTCCGGCAGCCAGCGCACCAGATCCCCCGTGCGGTACAGCTTCTCTCCCGCTTCATAAGGATTCGGCACAAATTTCTCCGCCGTCAGCTCTGGCCGATGCAGATAGCCCCTGGCCAATCCGTCTCCCGCAACGCACATTTCCCCGGCTGCT
>NZ_MCBP01000038.1:0-6076 GCF_001705305.1 Paenibacillus kribbensis | reverse complement strand
ACGGCCCCGGCCGTCCTTTTCGCTATGCCTGGCGGCTGCTGCCGAGCGGCACCAGGTGTGTGTTCCCGGCGTGTCCGCTACCTGGCTGAAGAGCTGACGTGCGGCCAGCAGCTCATGCGCTTCCTGAACGTACAGAGTAGGAAATATAAAAGAACCAACAGCATCAAGGGATTTCCCCGATACTGTTGGTTCTCCGTCAGCATTTCATTAATCAATTCCAGCCGTGATTAGAAGGCGAATTTACCCCGAAATTTCCCCCAATGCTACCAATTGGAATAATACTAATGAGAGCGAATATCATGGCCATCGAAACTAATAATTTTTTCATCCTTAATCAGCTCCTTGAATAAATTTTGATACTGCTCAATTTGTTCATTTGAAGCATACTGGCGTAGTGCTTCAAATAGCACAATAAATTTCTTGAAGTTCGTACCATTTTCAATCATATTAGCCGATGTTAAAAATACTAAAACTTGGCGTACTGCATCTTCAAATCTCTTGTTATTACTATAATAAATCGCAAGATGATATAAAAACCTAAAATAGTGTGTCTTATTCGTTTCGCTTTCCAAACTGCTCAGATCATCAATGGTTGTTTGGAATTTGTGGAGGACATCATCTACATTGAGCAAGTGGAGATTGGCCGCTTCCATAATAGTTACCAGCCCTGGCAATACTTCTTCCTCATTGTTCTCTAAAAATTGAACATATTCTTGCAATACATCTGTTTTTCCAGACAATAGATCATTTGTGTACATATTCGCTTTAGCCAAAAATCTGAATCTTTCAACCTCATCAAGCCCGTTAGCATCTAATCCAGAAAACCAACCTAGCTCCGAATATTTAAGGATGTATTCTCTAGCTTCATCGAATAGGCCAAGCTTTTGAAGTGCTGTAGCTCTTGCCAAATAGCTGAATCCATAGTAAAAAACCAATGGACGTTCTGTATCTAGTGATGCTTGTTCTGTCTTGTGCTGTGATTCGTAGATATCCTGAGATATTTTGTGTAGGTAATCTGAAATAACAATTATGTCATTCCAATTATGTTGTGTAAACCTTAGATGTAATAGCTCCACGCATTTATCTAAATTATGATTGTAGTTTGAAACTAAATATGTTGCACCTTTTCCCTCCAAAACGTCTTCCATCCCTTTACCTTCCTCTCAATCTTATATTTGCGCTGGAGTATTCATGCCAAGAAGCTGATCATTTTCATCTATTACAAATATATACAATTGCTTACCAATGGTCAATTCATTTTTACATTATTTCAAATTTCTGTGAACTTGAAGGTGAGACTCAGGTCAATTTCTTTTTGAGTTGAGATACACGACTTTGGGAAACTCCCAAAATTTCAGCTAATCCTTTTTGCTTTAAGCCTGGATGCTGAAGCATCAATTTTTTTAGTTCTTTTAAAGTAACTTCTTCCTTTACCTTACGTTGCTTACGCGGTTTGGCAGTACGATTCTTATTGGTTGTTGGCATATATAGTTGGGGGTTGGAAGATTTCAAAGCCTGGGTGCATTCATAACAAATAAAACAATTCTTTTCTTTCAGATAGGTTAAACCTTCAATTGATCCGCAAAGCTTACAGGCTTGTCCCACACTCTTCTGCAAGACAACATATTCGTTGTCTTCGTCCCTTAAAAACTCTATCGGATCGCCTATTTCTATATTTAAATGATTTCGTATTTCTTTAGGTATCACGATTCGACCCAAATTATCTAACAGGCGCACCATACCAGTATTTTTCATCTCGAATGCCCTCTTTCCTTAATATATTTCTATAATAGCAAATTGTTGGCCGTAACATCCAAGCTGCCCCTTTTTCTGTGCTGGAAAATATGAATATTTGTATGTATAATGAGGAAGCAACCGGATTATATTACCATATCTTCAAAAAGGGGATGGTATATGAATATATTTTCATATGGAAATAATTTGTTTTTCCTTCCTTTTTGAATCTTATTTTTTGTGCCAGCCGTCGATCTAAAATGAAACCAATTTGAGAAAGAGGTGTTTTATTTGAATTTAGTAAAAAAAGTAGCATTATTTTCTTCTGCTAGTGTTTTGGCCCTCGCAATTGGAAGCTCAACTGCTGTAATGGCTGCTCCGGCTGAAAACGAGAGTTTGAAGGATGGTGGAAGAGTAGTTGTTCCGTATGTAAATTGGTCTGGTTCAGCATATTTAACTACAGGTGCTTATAGTAACATTACATCTTCTAACAATTTTTTCGATGATTCACCTACTGTTACAAACAGTGCAAACAGCCCAGGTTCTGTTACTTTTAGGGTTGTAGATGATACAGGCGCGCAAGTAGGAAGTACCAAAACGGTTGCGGCAGGAAAATCTGTAGTACTTGATCAGATACCTTGGAATGCCGGCGACTATACCCTGCAAGGAAAAGCTAGTAAAACTGGATATTACAATATTTCTATTGATTAAGGAGTTGAATTATGGTTAATGGTAGATTCAAGAAAATTGGTGTAATTGGTGCGATTTTCGTTACGTTAACCATTATTTTTGTTTGTTCTTATCAAGTTTATCAAAACGTGGAAACTGTCCATAATTACTTTTCTCCTAAAGTGACCTCAGCTATGGCTATTGAAAAAGAAACTGATGAATGGAACAGCGTTAAATTTGATGGACAAGATTCCATCAAATTTGATAGTGTTTTTTGGGATAAGACAATCATAAATGATGCAAACAGTGCAGGTAATGCGCTTATGAGAGTTAAAGATGAAAAGGGAAATGTCGTGATTGATGAGTTTCATGTGTCTCCTGGCAATAGCAAACAACTAAGTGGTTTAAATAAAGATCAACAGTATTACTTTGAAATCAAAGCTCCAAAAGGACAGTTCATCATTAATGCAATATAGTACAATTAGTATAGAAGAAGGGCATCCCTATGGATGCCCTTCTTTCATTAGGTATATTTATTTTTTGGATTCCGGGCGAAAAAAAGCTTACGTCTCACGTTGAGGCAGTGGTTAAATTCATTTTTTTTATATATGCCTTCTGCGTACTGTCGCGACCTTCTTTCCAGCCGAGATGATGCGCATGTATACAATGGATCTTAACTATTTGATCAATATACTCAATCGTGTGTTCATCAATGCCTGATTCTCGTAAATTTTGCTTAGTGTCTTCAAAACTTAGAAATCCCATCGTCTCGTATGTAAAATCTTGCACTTTTTCCGCCATTCTATCGCATCCCATCCCATCTATTTTATTATGTAGTATGTCCATATAAGCAGCACATATACCCCGTCATTGTGTCCGTAAAGGTATACCTTTAGAGAGGGTAAAAACAGTATCAAAATAAAGTTTGTAAAGGTATTCTTTTTATATTATAAACGTGTATAATGATATATATACCTTTATAAACTATAAGGAGGATAAATGAGAAAATACGGTTATGGCCGAGTGTCCGAGAAAGACCAAAACGAAGATAGACAGTTGACGGCATTGCGTGAACAGGGCATACCGGAAGAATACATCTTTATCGACAAAGCCAGTGGGAAAAACTTTGATCGTCCCGAATATCAATTATTGAAGCGAGTCATGCGTGAGGGAGATACGCTTTTTGTAAAATCAATTAACCGCTTTGGCCGCAATAAGCAAGAGATATTGAGAGAGTGGCAGTGGCTGATTGATGCGAAAATCCATGTTGTGGTGATCGACATTCCGATTTTGGATACACGTAAGTATACAGAACTGGAAGGGATCGGCCAGCTCATTATGGATTTAGTGCTTCAGATACTAAGCTGGCTGGCTGAAGAGGAACGCAGGGGCATCAAGCAGGCGCAGGCTGAAGGGATTGCTGAAGCCAAGAAGAAGGGGAAACACCTGGGACGGCCACGTATGAATCTAAGCACTCTTTCCCCAGGGAAGCGATTAATATTGGAAGAATGGTATTCTGTTTGGAAGATAGGGGCTTTATCTGCTGTTGAGTTTATGCAGAGACTTGATCTGAAAAAGAACACCTTTTATAAAATCGTGAAAGAATATGAGAGGGAGTGTGGATTGTCATAGTCACAGCAAATCATATTATGTCTATGAAGCCAGGAATGGAACTAGATGAAGAAATTACTGTTGTCATTATGGCTATTACTTCTACTAATGATATTAAAGGTGAACTAGGACGTTATCGAAGCTATTCCTCTGATCCGCTGGCCGCAATCAATCTATGGGAATTTGCTAGTCAGGTCTTTGACTCTGTTGCGCTGATTAATTTTGGCGATGCTCCTAACCAGGTTAGCCGCTACTGTAGTATTAAGGATTCAGAAATTGAAGAAGCTTATGTTACAATTATGACGGGGAATTGGATGGAATCTCTATGTAAAGCATTTCTTCTTTTTTACTATGGTTTATACGGTGATTATAAAGGTTCTGAGTGGGGGCAAAAGAAAGAGCAAACTCCTACTTCACGTTTGCTGAATTAAGGACAAATTATAAGGGGCTAAAAACATGATTAAAATTGTGGAAATTTTGCCAGGCGGGGAACCGGTAATCAAGGATATTGAGTCATTACATAGTTATGGGCGCAAGTTATTTGATGAACCATTTATGGATCATGCCAAGATCGGGAATGATCTTTACCTTGCTGTAGGGGATTCTTCTGCTCTTATGAGGAAGCCGGTGAATTTCACGATTGACTACGGGAACGGACAGCAAACTGTTTGTGGGCCGGCAGTTTTAGTTAATCGTATTTTCGAGCGCGGCGGTGGAGAAACTTACGATGAATACAAATCTTTGTTGGCCGGGGAAGCGGCGGCAATTGTAGACTTATTTAAACGTAATCGTATGACATTTCATCCGGACGAGTTACATAGACTTCTAGGCTGGGAACTATAGACCGGACAAAATAGTGAAAGTAGATAGGGGAAGATTACACTGAAACAACATCCAGACGAGATTAAGCAGGAATGTCAAAGAGAAGAATGCACTCGTGAAAGATATCAACTTATGCAGTCACCAATACCAGGAGACGAAAGGTTTGTATGCTCGAATTGTTGGAATTACCTTTACAAGCAGACTAAAGCATCAAATAAACCGATCCTTAAATGAAAGGGGCATTGGCCTTGCTGGATGAACATCACTATAGACAGAAATTTGAACAGGACAAGGATCATGCCTTTCCAGTTGCGATTCAGTTAATTCAGGGGGTTACTAACTTGCCTTTGGAGAAACAAGCACGAGCTGTAGCAATCATTAAAAAGGTTGCGGAAGGGTATGGGGTGGAAATTAACGATTGTTCGGAAAAAGAATGAATTTGGCTCTCCGATCAGCTCCTGAAGGAAGATCCATTTGCCTTAAAACCCGAACATTAAAAAGATGGCCAACATACCAGCTACAGCTATATACGAATATTCAGCTTAAAGCGTTCCTGGCACACCAGTAGGGAATGCTTTTTTTATGCGCTGCCCTGGTCAAACAGAAAAACAGGGAAACATGGCTCATGCTACTGGCTCTACGGCGGCAGCCGCCACCTAAGAGCCAGTACGCACCGCTGGGGCCGCTCAGAAGGGCATTATGAACCGCTACGCTGGCGCTTTTCATCAATAGCGAGCGTTGGATACTCCCCTCCATTATAACCCCATATAAACAGCGAAATATGATGCGTAATAAATACAGTAACAAGATGGCCTAGCGCGCCTATCTATCATGAAATATTCACTATATGAAAAATTCATAATAGATAACTAAGGCAATATCCCCCACAGCATACCAGCTCATAAGAAACTTTCGCGCTCCACCTTGAAAAAATGGATGGGGGGCTGGGACGATCCCCGACCAAGGCGCTTACTACTGGCCATTTTCTGTGCCTGGTGCGGCTGCTGCCGAGAGAAAACAAAAGTGTGTACAGCGGATGAAATAGGACCTTTACATACCGCCCGCAACACTTCAGCAGCATCGTTTACGGCGTGGAATACCAGGGCTTCTTCTTCCGCAATGGACAAAAGCCTGACGGAGAACGATCCGGCAGAGTCTAATACTTTATTTTCACTTAACACCAGGAGTGTTCCCGGTGTGGCCGCTGCCCGGCTGAAGAGCTGACGTGCGGCCGGCAGCT
>NZ_MCBP01000037.1:0-6654 GCF_001705305.1 Paenibacillus kribbensis | reverse complement strand
CGAGGTTGGTTATAGAAAGAGCGATTAGCTCATTTTGAATCTGACGAGATAAAATATCTCATTGTTGATTTTGCGAACAAAATCATTACTCACTCGTTGTTCAGTTTTCAAAGATCAAACATTCATTTCTTTTCGCCGCGTTTTTCAGCAGCTATAAGATCATATCATGTTCATTCCAAAAATGCAAGGGCTATTTTTTCTTTTTTATCAAGATCATTTTGACCCATGTTTTTCATTTTTGAAATTGCTGTTTTATTGTCAGCTAAAATAGCATATCATCTTCAGCCAACGAAATCAACTTGTAAATAATCCCTATTTTCAAAGGCTAAAATTATTCAACCTTTTACTCAGCCAAATTCGACTGGAATGTTACTTTAACACGCCTGGCTTATAAAAGCTAATTGTATTTAGTTCCAAGTTATAAAATCCCTACACGCCACTGAAGAGTACCTATCATGTATGTCTACCTCAGTTGGGTGCTCCAGTTATGGACCTATGATCCAAGTCAACTGTTCTTACTGACATCTTATTTTTCGTTGGACTATAGTACGCAATCGTGCATCTTGTGCCTGACTTTTCTTCATTGTAAGGTAGACAGTGAAAAATCCATAAGAATTTTACTATCCTGTGTTGATTAGCACTTTTATTATCCATGTTATTCAATCGCCCATAAGTTCAGATTATCAGAAAACATGAAGCAAGGCGGGTCCTAGAGACTCCGCCTTATTTATATTCATCTGTTTTAAAGCCGGCAAATCTCATGGGCACATTGGCCGTACGAAGGGCAGCAGCACATGGTACGCAATACCTTGAGATCATGAATGACGATTTTTCCATCTCGTGTATCCAGAGTCCCCTGCTCCTTCAGCGAGCTTAGCATTCGGTTTACACTTTCCCGTGTCGCTCCAATCATCTCACCCAGTTCGGAGTGACTCAGCTTCATATTCAGTAAAATGCCATCCTTCACTGCTACGCCGCATGTGTTGCTCGCACGAATCAGTGTAGACGCCAGCGCTCCTGCTTTACCATACAACAACAAATCCCGAAAACGCGATTGCATAATTCGTTGCTTCATCGCCATCCATTGGATGAACTGAAGTGCCATCTCTCCATTTTTGGACAGGAGCGACTCCAAATCCTTAACAAGCACGACACCCAGTTCACACGCATCGGCTGTTTCCGCAGTGCAGCTATACTCTTCCCCATCTATCCCGCTGAATTCCCCAATCAGATCGCCCTGATGCTGAATGGTCAAAATCAATTCTTTACCATCTTCTGTCGACTTACGAAGTTTTACATGGCCCGAATGGATATAATAAAGCTGCTCCGCATCCTCGCCCTCTCGGAAAAGCATAACGCCTGCCTTTACCTTTTTCCAAGACATAATTTCTTTCAGCAGTTCAAAATGCTCCTCCGTCAAAAAAAGCTGAATCCCCGTGCGCTCCGCCTCGTCCCCAAACCGTTCCATACAAGTGGCCTGCATGTTAGCGTCCTCCTCGTGTTTACCTGATATCTACATCATAATGGTTCAACGCATGGGTTGTTATCGGGAGAACACCTGATTTTGTACCTTCCTACTCCCTGATTGACTGTGATAAATATCACTCATCGAGCAGGCTACTGCCTTATTTATCGGCTTTCCTTCTACTCATTACCCCGCCTTATGAAAAGTCAGTGTTTCCTACGCCTATAGATCAGGGGGTTCCCTGACTTACTTTTGTAACTGTCGGAACTACAATAATTAGAGCTACAGTTTTGTTAAGAAAAAGGATGTGTCTTCTATGCTACAAATAACGGATGAAATGCGAAAAGAACTGAACCAGTTAAGGGATCGCATCTATGGAGATCTTACTGCCCTTGCATTCATGTCCAAATCAGGAGGCGGTAAGTTACATTGGTATTACGTCTCTGGCAGCCGAAGCAATCGTTATCGCCTTATTTCTTTTAAAGTGGGACACGGCATTGCCGGGCTGGCTGTTCGTCTGGGACGTACCGTGACTGTGAGTGCTTTGCTGCCTGGCAGCATACGTCTGCGTCAGGAATGTGCGCTAATGCTGGCTGAGCAGCTTCATTCTGCTATAGCTATTCCCTTTTCCAGTACGGGTAATTTACCGAACGGTGTGCTGCTTCTTGGCAACCGTGATGCACGAACGTTCACCGATTCCGAAGTAGCCGAGGCAACTCAAGTCGCTCAGCGGCTTGGTGAGCTATGTGCTCACCCCCCTACTTCATGAGCTTCTTCATACTTTTGAAGATAACAACAGATATTTGCGGAATATGGCCATACCCAACTGACTATATTGATTGAAATCCCTAAAATTTGCTATAATTATGGTAAAATGTACGGTTTTTTACCGTTCGAGGGGATGACAAATTGATTCGTATACTTGTAGTGGATGACCATGTTGTCGTACGTTCCGGCCTCATGGCCCTATTGGACGGCAAAAACGGCATTAAGGTGGTAGGAGATGCTGCAGACGGTGATGAGGCGATCCGCAAGGCGGTGGAGCTGCAACCTAATGTGGTGCTCATGGATTTTAGTATGCCACCTGGCAAAGACGGTCTAACAGCAACCACTGAATTAAAAAAACAGTTGCCTGATACTGAAGTTCTTATTCTAACGATGCATGACGATGAGGAATACCTCTTCCGGGCCATTCAGGCCGGAGCATCCGGATACATTTTAAAAAGCGCGCCTCACGAAGAATTACTCGCAGCCATTCAGTCTGTAGCCGAAGGCAGCGCCTATTTGTACCCAAATGCGACCAAACGACTGATGAGTGAATATCTGGACAAGATCAAACAGGAAGGCATTGCCGGACCCTATGAGTCCCTTTCCGAGCGTGAAAAGGAAATTCTGTCATGGATAGCGAAAGGATATGCCAATAAGGAAATTGCCGAGCACCTGGTGATTAGCGTCAAAACCGTAGAGTCCCACAAAAGTAACCTTATGGAGAAGCTTAACCTGAAAACACGGCCTGAACTGGTCAAATTTGCACTTAAAAAGGGGCTGCTGCACTATGAATGAACCTTCTAATCCTTTACTGCAGCACGCTTTTGGTGAGTCGGCTGATAAGTTACTAAATGATTTGGAAGCTTATATTCCGGAGTCCCCTTTTCTCCATAAACTGCGTAACTCACTTCACCAGCTGTCTAACCTGAAACTTGCATTAGATACTTCCTCCATCGTTGCTTTGACCGATCATCGTGGCATTATTCAATACGTGAACGACAAGTTCTGTGAAATTTCGCAGTACAGTCGTGAAGAACTGATCGGTTGGGATCACCGCCTCATTAATTCAGGCTACCATACCCCCGCGTTCATGAAAAACCTGTGGACCACCATACGCTCAGGCCAGGTATGGCAAGGAGAAATACGCAATCGGGCTAAGGATAACAGCTATTACTGGGTGAATACCACAATCGTTCCGTTCATGGACGAGGAAGGCAAACCCTATCAGTATTTAGCAATCCGTAATGAGGTCACCAAGCTGAAAAAAGTCGAGGCTGAGCTTCAGACCATGATGACGCAAGTAATGCAAATTCAGGAGGAAGAACGCAAGCGTTTTTCAAGAGAATTGCATGATGGGATCGGACAAAGCTTGTTTTCTCTAATTATTCAACTAGATAGCCAACTTGCTGAACAGCCTAGTCCTGCTCTGGAAAATCTGCGTTCACAGGTAACCGACATCATTAAAGACGTCCGTGGACTAGCATGGGAACTACGTCCCTCAGTTCTGGATGATTTAGGTGTCGTACCAGCCATACGGACCTATATTGAAAACTTTTGCTCGCATTACGGCATTGAGGTCCATTTTCAGTGTAACCTACGTAAACGCCTTGATATCCGTAAGGAAATAGCTATTTATCGGATTGTACAGGAAGCATTGACGAATGTAGCCAAGTATGCAGACGTAGCAGAAGCACATGTCGACGTAGAAGATCAGGGTGAAATCATACAAGTGAGCATTTGGGATGAGGGGATCGGATTCTCTGAAGAATCCCAAGGAGAGGGCGTTGGATTATTTAGCATGGAAGAAAGGGCTAGAGGAGTAGGAGGATATATGAGCATGACCTCCGCACCAGAGCAAGGAACCTCCATCCAGCTCACCATTTCCGTGTAAAATCGGCCACTGAATCGTAATCGGTGTATATCCACAAACTTATTTGCAAGGTATGCACCGGATAGCGCAGATCCTCAATATTCATCATACCGTTATTTAGAGAATATAGTATAAAAAAAGAGAGAGCACTGTCCCCAGACAGGCTCTCTTTATTTATAAGGTGTCACCACTGAGGCAACAAGAATCCGCTATAGCAAAAAGCGGGTGATGGGAATCGAACCCACGCTACCAGCTTGGAAGGCTGGAGTTCTACCATTGAACTACACCCGCAAATCAGTATCGGGATGACACGATTTGAACATGCGACCCCCTGGTCCCAAACCAGGTGCTCTACCAAGCTGAGCTACATCCCGACATTATACATTTTTAAGAAATGGCGCGCCCTGAGAGATTCGAACTCCCGGCCTTTTGATTCGTAGTCAAACGCTCTATCCAGCTGAGCTAAGGGCGCATATTGTAATCCATAATGAGCGTTAAGGCGCCACCCAGATTTGAACTGGGGAATGAAGCTTTTGCAGAGCTTTGCCTTACCACTTGGCTATGGCGCCGTATGGATAATGGAGCGGACGACGGGAATCGAACCCGCGACCCTCGCCTTGGCAAGGCGATGCTCTACCGCTGAGCCACGTCCGCAAAATATGGTGCGGTCGAGAGGACTCGAACCTCCACGGGGGGTTAGCCCACACGGACCTGAACCGTGCGCGTCTGCCAATTCCGCCACGACCGCAAATAATTATAAATGGTGAGCCATGAAGGACTCGAACCTTCGACACCCTGATTAAAAGTCAGGTGCTCTACCAACTGAGCTAATGGCTCTTAATGGCTGGGGATATAGGATTTGAACCTATGCATGACGGAGTCAAAGTCCGTTGCCTTACCGCTTGGCTAATCCCCATTAATAAGAATAAAGGGCGGCCGATGGGGCTTGAACCCACGAATGCCGGAGTCACAGTCCGGTGCGTTAACCACTTCGCCACGACCGCCATATGATTAAGAAAAGACTGGTGGAGGATGATGGATTCGAACCACCGAACCCGTAAGGGAGCAGATTTACAGTCTGATGCGTTTGGCCACTTCGCTAATCCTCCAAAATGGTGCCGGCGAGAGGACTTGAACCCCCAACCTACTGATTACAAGTCAGTTGCTCTACCAGTTGAGCTACACCGGCACATACTCATTCCCACTTGAAAGGTGGCTCGGGACGGAATCGAACCGCCGACACGAGGATTTTCAGTCCTCTGCTCTACCGACTGAGCTACCGAGCCATATTATGTTGTACTACTAAATTATACATACTAGAATGGCGGAACTGACGGGATTCGAACCCGCGATCTCCTGCGTGACAGGCAGGCATGTTAGGCCTCTACACCACAGTTCCAGAGGCATTTCCATCAGGAAATTAATTGCGGGGGCAGGATTTGAACCTACGACCTTCGGGTTATGAGCCCGACGAGCTACCGAACTGCTCCACCCCGCGATAGTAAAAGGGATTTCTTTTAAATTATTCATGGTGGAGGCTGAGGGGATCGAACCCCCGACCCTCTGCTTGTAAGGCAGATGCTCTCCCAGCTGAGCTAAGCCTCCATATTATGACCCGTAGGGGATTCGAACCCCTGTTACCTCCGTGAAAGGGAGGTGTCTTAACCCCTTGACCAACGGGCCTTATAAAATAAGTTCTGAATTTTTAAAGGTGTGGCGGAGAGAGAGGGATTCGAACCCTCGCACCACTTTCGCAGTCTAACCCCTTAGCAGAGGGTCCCCTTATAGCCACTTGGGTATCTCTCCGAGTAGCGGCAGAGGGGATCGAACCCCCGACCTCACGGGTATGAACCGTACGCTCTAGCCAGCTGAGCTACGCCGCCACCTTATATATATAAGTCATAAATATTCAAAATATGGCTCCCCGAACAGGACTCGAACCTGTGACAACTCGATTAACAGTCGAGTGCTCTACCAACTGAGCTATCAGGGAATATTGGTGGAGCCAAGCGGGATCGAACCGCTGACCTCCTGCGTGCAAGGCAGGCGCTCTCCCAGCTGAGCTATGGCCCCAATCATGTTGTAATAATTAAGAAGTGGTGGGCCTTAGTGGACTCGAACCACCGACCTCACCCTTATCAGGGGTGCGCTCTAACCAGCTGAGCTAAAGGCCCTAATATGTACAGTTTTATTATCCTCTAAAGGACATTGCTTGGCGGCGTCCTACTCTCCCAGGACCCTGCGGTCCAAGTACCATCGGCGCTGGAGGGCTTAACGGTCGTGTTCGGGATGGGTACGTGTGGAACCCCTCCGCTATCGCCACCAAACATGAATTTGCTTCGCAAATTCTCTTTCAGGAAGCAGCATAGCCAAATGCTGTGTGTTCGCTTGTCCAGCCTAAGCTACTTGAGCTTACGCTATATCAAACTTACACCCTGAAAACTGGATCCGAAACTCCATTGCGCTCTATCTTTAGGATAAGCCCTCGACCGATTAGTATTGGTCAGCTCCATGCATTACTGCACTTCCACCCCCAACCTATCTACCTCGT
>NZ_MCBP01000036.1:0-7096 GCF_001705305.1 Paenibacillus kribbensis | reverse complement strand
GGGCGACTTGGCGGCTTGGCTGCCGGACGGCAACATCGAATACCTGGGCCGGATCGACCACCAGGTCAAAATCCGCGGGTACCGGATCGAGCTGGACGAAATCGAGACGCAGCTTCTGAACGTCGAGGGCGTGGAAGAAGCGGTGGTGCTCGCCCGTCAGGACGGCGGGGGCGAGAAGGCGCTTGTCGCCTACTTTGTGGCGGACCGAACGCTGACGGTCAGCGAAATGAGAACCTCGCTGGCCGAGGGAATGCCGGGGTACATGATCCCGTCGTACTTCGTGCAGTTGGAGCGCATGCCGCTGACGACCAACGGCAAAGTGGACCGCAAAGCGCTGCCGGAGCCGCAAGGCGGCATACAAACGGGCGTCGAATACGTAGCGCCGCGTAACCGGCCGGAGTCCCAGCTTGTGAAGATCTGGGAGGAAGTGCTGGGCTACTCCGGCATTGGAGTCCTGGACAATTTCTTCGAGCTCGGAGGCCACTCCTTGCGGGCGACGAACCTTGTCAGCAAGATTCAGAAGGAAATGAACGTCGAACTTCCGCTGCGCGATGTGTTCCGCTATACGACGGTAGAGTCGATGGCCGGGGCTATTGCCAGCTTGGAAGAAACGCGGCACAGCTCGATTCCGAAAGCGGAAGAGAAAGCGTACTATCCGGTTTCCTCCGCGCAAAAAAGGCTGTACGTCCTGCACCAGCTGGATGGCTCGGAGCTGAATTACAACCTCCCAAGCGCCTTGCAATTGGGAGGGGCTTTGAACGAGGCCAAAGTGGAAAAGGCGCTGACTACTTTGGTGGCCCGGCACGATATGCTGCGCACCGGTTTTGAAATCGTGAATGGGGAGCCGGTTCAGCGTATTCATCCGCTCGTAGCTTTCAAGGTCGAGAAGCTTCAAGCAAGCGAAGATCAGGTTGCGGCCATTCTTGAAGGATTTATTCAGCCTTTTGACTTGACCCAGCCGCCTTTGCTGCGCGCCCTGCTGATCGAACTGGAGAAAGAGAAATTCCTGCTCGCGCTGGATATTCATCATATTGGTTCCGACGGCCTTTCCATGGACGTGCTGCTGCGCGAATTCGTGCGGCTTTACAATGGGGAAGAATTGCCGGAGCTGCGGATTCAATACAAGGATTACGCCGTTTGGCAGCAATCCGAGGAGCAGCGCCAGCGCATCAAACGGCAGGAGGAATACTGGCGCGGGGTATTCAGCTCCGAGCTTCCGGTTCTTGAGCTGCCTCTCGACTTCTCCCGCCCGGCCGTCCAGCAGTTTGACGGTCAAACGCTCACGTTTACGCTGGATGCGGAGAAAAGCGAAGCTCTCAAACGGCTTGCCGGCGATTCGGGGGCGACGCTGTACATGCTTCTGCTGGCTGCGTACTCCGTATTGCTTCATAAATACGCGGGACAGGAAGATATAGTGGTCGGCACTCCGATTGCCGCCCGTTCTCACGCCGACCTGCAGCCGATTATCGGCATGTTCGTCAATACGCTGGCCCTTCGCTTGGGTCCGGCGGCGGAGCGGACGTTCCTGGATTACTTGCAGGAAGTGAAGGAAACGACGCTTGGAGCCTACGAGCACCAGGACTATCCGTTCGAGGAGCTGGTGGAAGCTCTTCAGGTGAGCCGGGATTTAAGCCGGAATCCTCTGTTTGACACCATGTTTTCTTTGCAAAAGCACGAAAGCTTGGATTTAACCCTGGAAGGCTTGCAATGGTCGCTGTTCGACATCGAGGAAAAGACGGCAAAGTTTGATCTTAGCTTTGATATCGTGGAAGCCGATAACGAGCTGGTTTGCAAGATCGAGTACGCTACCTCGTTGTTTAGACAGGAAACGATGGTACGGCTGGCGGGTCATTACGAGCAGCTTTTGGCGTCGATCCTGGCTCAGCCGGGTGCGCGGATTTCGGATTTGGATATCTTGACGGACAGCGAAAAGCATGATTTGCTGGTCGGGTTTGACGTGTCGTCTTCGGCTCTGGCGAAGCAACCCGCCGCAGAGGGTACAGGTTTGGAAGCGGATGAGTCGTGGAGAGAGAGAACGATCCACGAGCTGTTCGAGGAGCAGGCAGAGCGAACGCCGGAGCAGGTGGCCGTCGTCTATGAGGACAGCCGCCTGACTTACCGGGAGCTGAACGAGCGGGCGAACCGGCTGGCGCGATCCTTGCGTGCCCCTGGCGTGCAGGCCGATCAGCCGATCGCGATCATGGCCGAGCGCTCGCTGGAGATGATCGTCGGCATCTATGCGATCTTGAAGGCCGGGGGCGCCTACGTGCCGATCGACCCGCAATTCCCGCAGGAGCGCATCCGCTACATGCTCGAAGATTCGGGCGCTAGGCTGCTGCTGATTCAGAGCCATTTGAGGGAAAGCGCGTCATTTGCCGGGACTGAGCCGCTTGGCGGTCTATCGCTCGTCGATCTGAACGATCCATCCGCGTATGACGAAGACGGCTCGAACCTGGAGCCGGCGAGCGGACCGGAGCACTTGGCCTACGTCATTTACACATCGGGCTCGACTGGCAAGCCCAAGGGCGTCATGGTGGAGCACCGTCCGGTGATCAACCGGCTGCTGTGGATGCAGAATGCTTACCCGATCGACTCCAGGGATACGATTCTGCAAAAGACGGCGATCACCTTCGACGTTTCCGTGTGGGAGCTGTTTTGGTGGGCTTGGACGGGGGCCAAAGTTTGCTTGCTGCCGCCGGGCGGAGAGAAGAATCCCGAGACGATTCTGGACACGATCGAACGGCAAGCCGTCACCACGATGCACTTCGTGCCGTCGATGCTGCACGCCTTCCTCGAATATGTCGAGCGTCAGCCGAGCGAAGATCTGGGGAACAAGCTGTCTTCGCTGAAACGGGTGTTTGCAAGCGGGGAAGCGCTGGCGACGTCGCATGTGAGCCGGTTCTGGCAGTGGATTGCGTCATCCGTGAATCAAGCGCAGCTGATCAACCTTTATGGGCCTACGGAAGCGACGGTCGATGTCTCGTACTACGATTGCGGACCGGAAGAGACGCATGTATCGGTGCCGATCGGCAAGCCGATCTCGAACATCCGGCTGCATATTGTCAAGGAAGGGACGACAGCGCTGCAGCCGATCGGCGTGCCGGGCGAGCTGTGCATCGCGGGCGAAGGCCTGGCTAGAGGCTACTTGAACCGTCCCGAGCTGACCGTGGAGAAATTCGTAGAGTGTCCGTTTACGCCGGGCGGGCGGATGTACCGGACGGGCGATCTGGCCAGATGGCTGCCGGACGGCAACATCGAGTATATGGGCCGGATCGACCATCAGGTGAAAATCCGCGGGTACCGGATCGAGCTCGGCGAGGTGGAGGCGCAGGTCCTGAAAGTGGCGTCCGTCCAAGAGGCGGTTGTCATCGCCAGAGAGGACGAAGCCGGTCAGAAGCACCTCTGCGCGTACTTCGTGGCGGACAAGCCGCTTGCGGCGAGCGAGCTGCGAAGCGCGCTGGCGGAGGATCTGCCCACGTACATGATTCCGTCCTACTTCGTGCAGCTGGAGCGGATGCCCCTCACACACAGCGGGAAGCTCGACCGTAAGGCGCTGCCCGCACCGGAAAGCAGTGTGCTCGTGGGAACGGAATATGTGGCGCCCCGGACGCCGGCGGAGCAGACGTTGGTTGCGGTGTGGCAAAAGGTGCTGGGAACGGGTCGTCCGATCGGCGTGATGGACAATTTCTTCGAGCTCGGCGGGGATTCGATTAAATCGATCCAGGTGTCGTCCAGGCTATATCAGGCCGGGTACAAGCTGGAAATCAAGCATTTGTTCAAATATCCGACCGTAGCGGAATTAAGCCCGTATCTCCAGCCGGTCTTAAGACGCGCCGATCAGGGGGCAGCTACGGGAGAGACGCGGCTGACGCCGATTCAGCGCTGGTTCTTCGAGCAGTCGTTCGCCGAGCCGCACCACTTTAACCAGGCGGTGATGCTGTACCGGGAGGAAGGCTACGACGAAGCGGCGCTTCGTCAGGCCGTGCGGAAGCTGGCCGAGCATCACGATGCGCTGCGCCTCGTCTTCCGCCGGACCGAGAGCGGGTATGCGGCATGGAACCGGGGCATCGCGGAAAGCGACGGCGAGCTCTACAGCCTGGAAGTGATCTATTTCCGCGGAATGACGGACTGCGCGCAGGCGATCGAAGCCAAGGCGAACGAGCTTCAGCGCAGCATTGACCTGCAGGCAGGGCCTTTGCTGAAGCTCGGCTTGTTCCGCTGTGCGGATGGAGATCATCTGCTGATCGCGATCCACCACTTGGTCGTAGACGGCGTATCCTGGCGGATTCTGCTTGAGGATTTTGCTGCCGGCTATGAGCAGGCGCTGCAAGGGCAGCCGATCCGTCTGCCGCTCAAAACGGATTCATTCCAAACGTGGGCGAAACAGCTCGCTGATTATGCGAACGGTCCGGCGATGGAAAGCGAGAGAGAGTATTGGCAGCATATCGAGCAATTGACCTATGAGCCGCTTCCGAAAGATTTTGAACAAGGCAGATCTAAGCTGAAGGACAGCGGGCTCGTGACCGTCCGCTGGACGGCGGAGGAAACCGAACAGCTGCTGAAGCAGGCACACCGTGCTTACCATACGGAAATGAACGATTTGCTGCTTGCCGCGCTTGGCCTCGCGGTACAAGCTTGGAGCGGCCGGGAACGCGTGCTGGTGAATCTCGAAGGCCACGGCCGGGAAGAACTTTTGCCGGATGTGGACATTACGCGCACGGTAGGCTGGTTTACAAGCCAATTCCCTGTCGTTCTGGAGCCGGGTCACGCCCAGGCGCTCGGTCATCAGGTGAAACAGGTTAAAGAAAGCTTGCGCCGCATTCCGAACAAAGGAATCGGCTACGGCATCCTGCGTTATTTGTCGGCGCCGCGTGACGGCGAGCGCTTCGCTTTGGAGCCGGAGATCAGCTTTAACTATTTGGGTCAGTTCGACCAGGATTACGAAAGCAGCGGCTCGAGGCCGTCTCCGTTCAGCCCGGGTTCCGATTCAAGCCCGAATGCAGTGATGGATTATGTCCTCGATATCAACGGTATGGTGTCGGAAGGAGTGCAGGAACTCACGATCCGTTATGGGGTAACCCAGTATAAACGGGAAACGGTAGAGCGCCTGGGCACCCTGCTTCATTCGAGCTTGCGTGAAGTCATCAGCCATTGCGTATCGAAAGAGCGGCCGGAGCTTACGCCTAGCGACGTACTGCTTCAAGATGTGACGTTGGAGGAACTGGAGCGGCTGGCCGAACATACGGCGGCGCTCGGCGAACTGGAGAATGTATACACCCTGACTCCGCTGCAAAAAGGGATGTTGTTCCACAGCCTGCTGGATGCCGATTCGGAAGCTTACTTCGAACAGGTGACCTTCGATCTGTACGGAAGCCTGAATGTCGAAGCCTTCACCCAAGGATTGGATACGCTGGTGCAGCGGAATGAGGCGCTGCGGACTAACTTTATTACCGGCTGGAGAGACGAGCCGATTCAAGTGGTATTCCGCGAGCGGAAGTGTGAAGTGTACTTCGAAGATATTCGCTCGGTAAGCGATGAAGACCCGGAGAAGACGATAGCCGATTTCGTCAGCGCGGATAAAGCGAACAAGTTCGATTTGGCCCGAGGCTCTCTTATGCGCGTAACCGTTTTGCGCACGGGCGACGAGTCCTACCATGTGATCTGGAGTCACCATCACATTTTGATGGACGGCTGGTGCATGTCCTTCATGATCAAGGAAGTGTTCGACACCTACTTCGCGTTCCAGGAGAAGCGGACGCTGGAGCTTCCTCCGGTTACCTCGTACTCCCGGTATATCGAATGGCTGGAAGCTCAAGATGCCGCGAAAGCTTCGCGTTACTGGTCCGAGTATTTGGCGGGTTACGATCAGCAGACCAAGCTGCCTCGGGAGAAAACAGGGCTGAAGCAGGGCGCTTTTGAAGCAGCTGAGATCGATGTGGAACTCAGCAAGGAACTGACCGGGCAAATCGAGCGGGTGGCGCGCCAGCATCAGGTGACGCTTAATACATTCATGCAGACCGTATGGGGACTGGTTCTGCAGGTATACAACAACAGCGAAGATGTCGTATTTGGCTCCGTCGTATCCGGGCGTCCAGCGGAGATTCCGGGTATCGAAAGCATGATCGGCCTGTTTATTAATACGATCCCCGTCCGTATTCAAGGCAAAGCCGAGGAGACGGTAGCCGCTATCTTGAGAAAAACCCAGGATCAAGCGCTGGCATCGAGAGCTTACGAAACGTTCCCGCTGTTCGAAATTCAGTCGCTGAGTGAGCAAAAGCGTGACTTGATCAACCACATCATGGTGTTTGAAAATTATCCGATGGAAGAACAAATTGAGCAGGTCGTCGGAGGAGACAAAGAAGCGCTGAAAATCGCTAATATCCAGTCGCCGGAGCAAACGAACTACAACTTGGACATTACTGTCATTCCGGAAGAGCATATTTTGCTGCGGTTTACGTACAATGCGCTGACGTTCAGAGAGGATGACATCAGGCAGCTCTACAGTCATTTTACCTGGGCACTGGAGCAGGTTGCAGCTAACCCGAACTTGCGCGTGAATCAGTTGGAGCTTTTGACGGCGGCGGAAAAAGAGCAAATTCTTGGCGCGTTTAACCCGGCGCAGCCGGAAGCGGCTCCTGCGGTCGCATTCCACCGGATGTTCGAGGAACAGGCGGAGCGCACACCGGAAGAGGCGGCCGTCGTGTACGAGAACGACCGGCTGACGTATGCGGAGCTGAACGAGCGGGCGAATCGCTTGGCGGCTACATTGCGCGCAAGTGGCATCGGCCGGGAGTCAATTGTCGGTATTCTCGCCGAGCGTTCGGTGGACTTGCTGGTGGCCGTGCTGGCCGTCTGGAAAGCGGGCGGGGCGTATGTGCCGCTTGACCCGGATTATCCGGCAGACCGCGTGCGGTTCATGCTCGAAGACAGCGGAGCGAAGGTGCTGCTGACGCAAACGCCGCTGCGAGAGCGCGCCGAAGCCTGGCTCGGCGAAGAGGAGCTGGCGCTGGCGGCGGTGCTGTACCTGGACGACGAAGCGTCGTACAGCGAGGAGCGGGCGAATGCGCCGATTGTCTCCGGCAAGCTGACGGATGCT
>NZ_MCBP01000035.1:0-10268 GCF_001705305.1 Paenibacillus kribbensis | reverse complement strand
GGGCGACTTGGCGGCTTGGCTGCCGGACGGCAACATCGAATACCTGGGCCGGATCGACCACCAGGTCAAAATCCGCGGGTACCGGATCGAGCTGGACGAAATCGAGACGCAGCTTCTGAACGTTGAGGGCGTGGAAGAAGCGGTGGTGCTCGCCCGTCAGGACGGCGGGGGCGAGAAGGCGCTTGTCGCCTACTTTGTGGCGGACCGAACGCTGACGGTCAGCGAAATGAGAACCTCGCTGGCCGAGGGAATGCCGGGGTACATGATCCCGTCGTACTTCGTGCAGCTGGAGCGCATGCCGCTGACGACCAACGGCAAAGTGGACCGCAAAGCGCTGCCGGAGCCGCAAGGCGGCATACAAACGGGCGTCGAATACGTAGCGCCGCGTAACCAGACGGAGTCCCAGCTTGTGAAGATCTGGGAGAAAGTGCTGGGCTACTCCGGCATTGGAGTCCTGGACAACTTCTTCGACCTGGGCGGCCATTCCCTGCGGGCAACGACACTGGTGAGCAAGGTGCATCAGGAGCTGAACGTTGAGCTGCCTCTGCGCGACGTATTCCGCTACTCGACGATCGAAGAGATGGCTCTTGCCATCTCCCGGATCGGAGAGCAGTCGTTCTCGTCGATTCCGCTTGCAGGCGCAAGAGCATATTATCCGCTTTCCTCAGCTCAGAAGCGGCTGTTTATCCTGAATCAGCTGGAAGGGGCCAATGAGAGCTACAACATGCCGGGCGTGCTGCTGCTGGAAGGATCGATTGACCGGAGCCTGCTGGAGAAGGCTTTCCGTGGACTGATCGCACGGCACGAAACGCTGCGAACCGGCTTTGAGATCGTACAAGGCGAAGCAATACAGCGCATTTACGAGAGCGTCGACTTTGCCGTCGAGTATCGTCATGCGAGCGAGGAAGAAGCGCCTGAAGTCGTGCAGGCCTTCATCCGGCCTTTCGACTTGGCGAAGCCTCCGCTGCTGCGGGCGGAACTCGTAGAGCTGGCAGCCGAACGTTATTTGCTGATGTTCGACATGCACCATATCGTCTCCGATGGGGTTTCGATGGACGTGTTAGTCGAGGAACTCGTTCGTCTGTACGGCGGTGAGTCATTAGAGCCTTTGGGCATTCAATACAAGGACTATGCGGTATGGCAGCAGTCAGACGAGCAAAAAGTGCAGTTGAAACGCGAGGAAGCTTACTGGCTGGACCGTTACCGGGGCGAGCTGCCGGTTCTGGAAATGCCGACGGACTATCCGCGTCCTGCCGTGCAGAGCTTTGAGGGACAAACGCTGACGTCCTTCGTGGACGAGACAACGAACGAAGGCTTGAAGCAGCTGGCCACTCAAAGAGGAACGACGCTGTATATGGTGCTGCTTGCGGCATATACCGTGCTTTTGCATAAATACACAGGTCAGGACGATTTAATCGTCGGAACGTCGATTGCGGGCAGAACGCACGGAGACACGCAGCCTTTGATCGGAATGTTCGTCAATACGCTGGCGCTCCGCAATTATCCGGCTTCGGAGAAGACCTTCCTGTCGTATCTGGAAGAAGTGAAAGAAACGACCTTAGGCGCTTACGAGCATCAGAATTATCCATTCGAAGAGCTCGTCGATAAAGTGCAGGTGAGCCGGGATTTGAGCCGCAACCCGCTGTTTGACACGATGTTCTCCCTGCAAAATTTGGAGGATAAAGAGTTTGAGCTGGAAGGGCTGAAATTGTCCCCGTACCCTAGCGAATACGGCACGGCCAAGTTCGATCTGAGTGTGGATGTTACGGAAGAAAATGGCGGCCTGGAGTGCAGCTTTGAATTCGCAACGGCTCTTTATAAAGAAAGCACGATCCGGCGGCTGTCGACTCATTTCGGACATTTGCTTGCGGCGATCGTAAGCCGTCCAGATGCGAAGATTGCCGAGCTGAACTTGTTGACGGCAGAGGAAAAAGAGCAAATTCTCGGCGCGTTTAACCCGTCGCAGCTGGAAGCGGCTCCTGCGGCCGCGTTCCACCGGCTGTTCGAGGAACAGGCGGAGCGCACGCCGGAAGCGGCGGCCGTCGTGTACGAGCATGACCGGCTGACGTACGCGGAGCTGAACGAGCGGGCGAACCGCTTGGCGGCTACGCTGCGCGCAAGCAGCATCGGCCGGGAGTCGATCGTCGGCATTCTCGCCGAGCGTTCGGTGGACTTGCTGGTGGCCGTGCTGGCCGTCTGGAAAGCCGGCGGGGCGTATGTGCCGCTCGACCCGGATTATCCGGCGGAGCGCGTGCGGTTCATGCTCGAAGACAGCGGAGCGAAGGTACTGCTGACGCAAACGGCGCTGCGAGAGCGTGCCGAAGCCTGGCTCGGCGAAGAGGAGCTGGCGCTGGCGGCGGTGCTGTACCTGGATGACGAAGCGTCGTACAGTGAGGAGCGGGCGAATGCGCCGATTGGCTCCGGCATGGTCTCCGGCAAGCTGACGGATGCTGTGGACGACGGCGATGAGAGCCAACAGAATGTTGGCACCGATAGCTTCTATGAAGCCCGTCCGGAGGATCTGGCGTACGTGATCTATACGTCGGGAACGACGGGCAAGCCGAAGGGCGTGATGATCGAGCACCGCAGCCTGGTGAACACGGCGGCGGGCTACCGGCGGGAATACCGGTTGGATCAGTTCCCGGTGCGGCTGTTGCAGCTCGCAAGCTTCTCGTTCGACGTGTTCGTGGGAGATATCGCGCGGACGCTGTATAACGGAGGCACGATGGTGATTGTACCGAAGGACGACCGGATCGATCCGTCTCGTCTGCACTACTGGATGGAGCGGGAGCGGGTCACCCTCTTCGAATCGACGCCGGCGTTGATCGTGCCGTTCCTGGATTACGTGCATGAGCAGGGGCTGGATATGAGCGGGATGGAACTGTTGATCACGAGTTCGGACAGTTGCAGCGTGGCGGATTACCGGACCTTGCAGGAACGCTTCGGCTCGTTGTTCCGAATCATCAACGCCTACGGCGTGACGGAAGCGGCGATCGACTCAAGCTTCTACGACGAGCCGCTGGCGAAGCTGCCGCAGACAGGCCATGTGTCGATCGGCAAAGCGTGGCTGAATGCGAAATTCTACATCGTGGACGCGCATCTGAACCCGGTGCCGGTCGGGGTGCTGGGCGAGCTGGTCATCGGCGGAGTCGGCGTGGCGCGCGGGTACTTGAACCGTCCGGAGCTGACGGAAGAGAAGTTCGTAGACAGTCCGTTGGCCGCGGGCGAGCGGCTGTACCGCACGGGAGACTTGGCGCGGTGGATGGAGGACGGGAACGTGGACTTCATCGGCCGGATCGACAACCAGGCGAAAATCCGGGGCTACCGGATCGAGACGGGTGAGATCGAGTCGCAGCTGCTGCGGGTGGAAGGCGTGCGCGAAGCGGTGGTGCTGGTTCGAAGTGACGCGAACGGGCAGAAGGCGCTATGCGCGTATTACACGCCGGATACCGGAGCGGAGCTGGTAATGAACGATCTGCGCGGCGCGCTGGCGCAGGAGCTGCCGGGCTACATGATCCCGTCGTACTTCGTGGAGCTGGAGTACCTGCCTCTGACGCCGAACGGAAAGATTGACCGGAAGGCGCTGCCGGCGCCGGAAGGGGGAGCGGGAAGCGGAACGGAGTACGTCGCACCACGCAATGAGCTGGAAACGAAGCTGGCGGCGATTTGGCAGGAGGTGCTGGGGCTTGCGAAGGAGATTGGCGTTCACGACAACTTCTTCGACATCGGCGGGCACTCCCTGCGGGCGACGACGCTGGTCAGCAAGATTCATAAAGAGCTTAACGTGGATCTGCCGCTGCGCGACGTGTTCCGCCATTCCATGATCGAGAGCATGGCTGCTGCCATTTCCCGGCTGGATGAGCAGACATTCGTTGCCATTCCGGTGGCGGATGACCGAGAGGTGTACCCGCAATCTTTTGCTCAAAAACGTCTCTTTATCCTGAATCAACTGGAAGGCGCGGAGCTTAGCTACAACATGCCGGAAGCAATGCTGCTGGAGGGTGCTTTGGACCGGGCGAGGTTCGAAGAAGCGTTGCGTAAGCTCGTGGCGCGGCATGAAACGCTGCGCACCGGGTTCGAAATGGTGGATGGCGAAGCAACGCAACGGATTTACCAGGACTTGCATTTTGCCGTGGAGTTCTATCGAGCGGATGAGCAAGAGGCCGAAGAGACGGTTCGCCGTTTCGTTCGTCCGTTTGACTTGGCGAAGCCTCCGCTGCTGAGGGTAGGCCTTGTCGAGCTGGCTCCGGCACGCCATATTCTAATGTACGATATGCATCATATTATTTCCGACGGCGTCTCGATGGAAATCTTTGTTGAAGAATTCGTCCGCTTGTACGGCGACGAGCAATTGGAGCCTCTGCGCATTCAGTACAAAGACTACACCGTTTGGCAGCATTCGCAGGAGCAGAAGGAACGGCTTCAGCGTCAGGAAGCGTACTGGCTGGACATGTTCCAAGGCGAGCTTCCGGTGCTGGAAATGCCGACCGACTATCCGCGTCCGGCTGTGCAGAGCTACGAAGGCCAAACGCTGGAGTTTTTCTTCGACGCTTCGAAAACCGACGGCCTGAAGCAGCTTGCCTCGGAAACGGGCACAACGCTGTTTATGGTGCTGCTTGCGGCGTATAACGTCCTTCTGCATAAATATTCAGGTCAGGAAGACGTAATCGTTGGTACGCCGATTGCCGGGAGGAATCATGGAGATGTGCAGCCGTTGATCGGGATTTTCTTAAACACGCTGGCTATCCGCAGTTATCCGGCTTTGGAGAAGACATTCCTGTCATACCTGAACGAAGTCAAAGAAACGACCCTCCACGCCTTCGAGCATCAAAACTATCCGTTCGAAGAGTTGGTGGACAAGGTGCAAGTCACCCGTGATTTAAGCCGCAATCCGCTCTTTGACACGCTGTTTACGATGCAGAATACGGAGAACGAGGAATTTGAGCTGGAAGGGCTTCGCCTGATTCCTTATCCGAGCGCACTGGATACCGCGAAGTTTGATATCAGCTTGGATGTGGGCGAGGAGAACGGCGGCTTGGATTACAGCTTCGAATATGCGACGGCTCTCTACAAAAGGGAGACGATCGAACGGCTGGCGAAACATTACGAGCAGCTGCTCGTAACGATCGTAAGCCGTCCGGACGCGAAAATCGCCGAGCTGAACTTGCTGACGGCAGAGGAAAAAGAGCAAATTCTCGGCGGGTTTAACCCGGCGCAGCCGGAAGCAGCTCCTACGGCCGCGTTCCACCGGCTGTTTGAGGAACAGGCGGAGCGCACGCCGGAAGCGGCGGCCATCGTGTACGAGAACGACCGGCTGACGTATGCGGAGCTGAACGAGCGGGCGAACCGCTTGGCGGCCACGTTGCGCGCAAGCGGCATCGGCCGGGAGTCGATCGTCGGCATTCTCGCCGAGCGTTCGGTGGACCTGCTGGTGGCCGTGCTGGCCGTCTGGAAAGCGGGCGGGGCGTATGTGCCGCTCGACCCGGATTATCCGGCGGAGCGCGTGCGGTTCATGCTCGAAGACAGCGGAGCGAAGGTACTGCTGACGCAAACGGCGCTGCGAGAGCGTGCCGAAGCCTGGCTCGGCGAAGAGGAGCTGGCGCTGGCGGCGGTGCTGTACCTGGACGACGAAGCGTCGTACAGCGAGGAGCGGGCGAATGCGCCGATTGGCTCCGGCATGGTCTCCGGCAAGCTGACGGATGCTGTGGACGACGGCGATGAGAGCCATCAGAATGTTGGCACCTACAGCTTCCATGAAGCCCGTCCAGAGGACCTGGCGTACGTGATCTACACGTCGGGAACGACGGGCAAGCCGAAGGGCGTGATGATCGAGCACCGCAGCCTGGTGAACACGGCGGCGGGCTACCGGCGGGAATACCGGTTGGATCAGTTCCCGGTGCGGCTGCTGCAGCTCGCAAGCTTCTCGTTCGACGTGTTCGTGGGAGATATCGCGCGGACGCTGTACAACGGAGGCACGATGGTGATTGTGCCGAAGGACGATCGGATCGATCCGTCTCGTCTGCACCACTGGATGGAGCGGGAGCGGGTCACCCTCTTCGAATCGACGCCGGCGCTGATCGTGCCGTTCCTGGAGTACGTGCACGATCAGCGGCTGGATATGAGCTGGATGGAGCTGTTGATCACGAGCTCGGACAGCTGCAGCGTGGCGGATTACCGGACCTTGCAGGAACGCTTCGGCTCGTTGTTCCGGATCATCAACGCTTACGGCGTGACGGAAGCGGCGATCGACTCAAGCTTCTACGACGAGCCGCTGGCGAAGCTGCCGAAGACAGGCCATGTGCCGATCGGCAAAGCGTGGCTGAATGCGAAATTCTACATCGTGGACGCGCATCTGAACCCGGTGCCGGTCGGGGTGCTGGGCGAGCTGGTTATCGGCGGAGTCGGAGTGGCGCGCGGGTACTTGAACCGTCCGGAGCTGACGGAAGAGAAGTTCGTAGACAGTCCGTTCGCCGCGGGCGAGCGGCTGTACCGCACGGGAGACTTGGCGCGGTGGATGGAGGACGGGAACGTGGACTTCATCGGCCGGATCGACAACCAGGCGAAAATCCGGGGCTACCGGATCGAGACGGGCGAGATCGAGTCGCAGCTGCTGCGGGTGGAAGGCGTGCGCGAAGCGGTGGTGCTGGTTCGAAGTGACGCGAACGGGCAGAAGGCGCTATGCGCGTATTACACGCCGGATACCGGAGCGGAGCTGGCGGTGAACGATTTACGCGGCGCGCTGGCGCAGGAGCTGCCGGGCTACATGATCCCGTCGTACTTCGTGGAGCTGGAGTACCTGCCTCTGACGCCGAACGGAAAGATCGACCGGAAGGCGCTGCCGGCGCCGGAAGGGGAAGCGGGAAGCGGAACAGAGTACGTCGCACCGCGCAATGAGCTGGAAACAAAGCTGGCGGTGATTTGGCAGGAGGTGCTGGGACTTGCGAAGGAGATTGGCGTTCACGACAACTTCTTCGACATCGGCGGTCACTCCCTGCGAGCGACGACGCTGGCAGGCAAGGTATTTAAGGAATTAAACGTCAACCTGCCGCTGCGCGACGTATTCCGTCACTCGACAATTGCGGCGATGGCCGAGGCGATTGCCCGGATGGAACGGCGGGAGCATGAGGCCATTCCTCAAGCAGAGGAGAGAGAGTACTACCCTCTGTCCTCCGCGCAGAAACGGCTGTTCATTCAGCACACGCTGGATGGAGCGGATCAGCTTTACAACATGCCAGAGCTGGTGCAGTTGGAAGGCGGGTTTGATTTAGATCGGTTGGAAGCCGCCTTGCGGAAATTGATAACACGGCATGAATCGCTGCGCACCGGTTTTGAAATCGTGAAGAGTGAAGCGGTTCAGCGGATTTACCCGCAGGTCGATTTTGCTATTGAACATCATCAAGCGGATAAAGAGGATGCGGCTCAAATCGAGCAGATTGTCCGCAGCTTTGTTCGTCCGTTTGATCTCGGCAAGCCGCCGCTGCTGCGCGCCGGGGTCATCGAGTTGGAGCCGAACCTGCATATTCTCCTTTTCGACATGCACCATATAGTGTCCGACGGCGTATCGATGGCGATTGTGATCGATGAGTTCTCAAGTTTCTACGCCGGGGAAGAACTGCCGCCACTGCGCATTCAATACAAGGATTATGCTGTTTGGCAGCAGTCGAAGGCCCACCGAGAGCGGATCGGGCGGCAGGAAGCGTACTGGCTGCAAACCTTCGAAGGCGAGCTGCCGACGGCGGACCTGCCGATGGACTACGAACGGTCTGCGGCTCGCAGCTACGAAGGCGCGCATCTGGAGTTCGACGTCGAAGCTTCTCTCTCTGCGCGGCTGCGCGAATTGGCAGCCGAGCGTGAAAGCACGCTGTTCATGGTGCTGCTTGCGGCTTATACCGTGCTGCTGTCCAAGTACAGCGGGCAGGAGGACTTGGTCGTGGGCACCCCGGTGGCGGGAAGAACGAACGCCGATTTGGAACCGGTCATCGGGATGTTTGTCAATACGCTGGCGATCCGTAATCGTCCGTCGGACGACAAAACGTTCTTGTCCTATCTGGAAGAAGTGAAGGAAACGGCTTTGGGTGCTTTTGAGAACCAGGATTATCCATTCGAGGAGCTCGTGGAGCGTTTGAATGTGAAGCGGGAGCCGGGCCGCTTCCCGCTGTTCGATGCCGTTTTCGACTTGCAAAATATCGAAGAACGAGACGCCGAGCTGGAAGGGGTCAGCCTGAAGAGTTACGAGCTTGACCATTTGGAAGAAGCGAAGTTTGATCTGACGCTGTTTATGTATGAAAACAACGGGGAGCTGAGCGGGGGCTTCTTCTACGCCACCAAGCTGTTCAAAGAAGTGATGATCCGCACCTTGACCGAGGATTACCTGCGGGTACTGTCTCAAATTGCGGAAAATCCACAACTCGAGCTAAGCCGGATTGAATGTCATAAACCGGCGGCAGGCGCAAAAAGTGCCGTCGATACGATTGAATTCGCGTTCTAATCCTACAAGCGCGCCTCCGCCATCAAGCGAAAGCGGCGCGCATCCCAAGGAATACGGAGAACAACGTCCAAGCCCGTAAACGCGCAGGCCGAAAGCAAGCTTTTTCGGACCTGCGCCAGGGCATGCGGTCACTTCATTTTTAGGGGAGGTACAAATGAAATCTTTGTTTGAAAAGGAAGAACGGTACTGGAGCGGCAAGTTTGATGCCGATGACAGCCTGAGCTTCCTTCCCTACAGTCAATCCTCCAAATTATCCGCCGACGGGGAAGCTGCGGCCGAGCCGGGCTTGCTTCACCGTACTCTGCCGAGCGAACTCTCAGAGAGAATCATTTGCCTCGCCAACGGTTCGGATTTGGCTTTGTACATGATTGTTTTGGCAGGAGTAAAAAGCCTGCTGTTCAAATATACCGGGCGGGACCAAGTGCTGGTGGGCATGCCTTCTTATAGCGCAGACCCTGACGGGACTCCGCCGCCACAGGACATTTTGGTGATCAAGACGTCCGTAAGCCACCAGACTACGCTGAAAACGCTGCTCGGGGGCATTAAAGCCTCCATCGGCGAGGCGCTGGAGCATCAGCACCTGCCTTTTCGGAAAATGGTGGAGCCGCTCCATCTGGACTATACGGGGGACGGCCTCCCGATCATCAACACCGTCGCATCCTTCGCCCCGATTCATCCGGAACCGCTGGGTAACCGGGTGGCGGCCGATACGGTTTTTCGCTTCGACCGCCAAAACCACTCCATCGAGCTGGAAATAAGCTTTGACGGGCAGCGGTACGAGCCAGCATTTGTGGAACAGGCGGCCGACCATCTTGTTCGGCTGCTGTCCGTGCTTTTATTTCAGCCGGATCTGGAGCTCGGACAAGCCGATGTGCTGTCCCCAGACGAGAGGGAGACGCTGCTGAAGCGATTTAATGACACCGAAACCGAGTTCGAGCGGGGGAAAACGATTTACGGCTTGTTCGAAGAGCAGGCGGAGCTTTACCCGGACAACGTGGCCGCTGTCATGAATGAGCGGCAGCTGACCTACCGCGAGCTGAACGAGCGATCCAACCGGCTTGCGCGGAGGCTGCGGGAGACGGGAGTAGAAGCGGACCAGCTGGTAGCGATTCTGGCTGAACGCTCGCTCGATATGGTCGTCGGCATCCTGGCGATTCTCAAAGCGGGCGGAGCATACGTGCCTGTCGATCCCGACTACCCGGAGGAGCGCATTCGCTTCATGATCGAGGATTCGGGCGCGCCGTTATTGCTGATTCAAAAGCAACTACACGAGAAGACCGACTTCGCAGGAACACGCCTCGAATTGGACGATTTCGTTTGGGGCGACAGAGGGGGGGACGCCGCTGATACGCTGGACGCTGCGAACCTGGAGCCGATTTCCGGGCCGGGCAACCTGGCTTATGTCATCTACACGTCGGGAACGACCGGCAGACCGAAAGGCACGCTGATCGAGCATAAGAACGTCGTGCGGCTCCTGTTCAATGACAAGAACCTGTTCGACTTCGGGCCGTCCGACACGTGGACGCTGTTCCACTCGTTCTGCTTCGATTTTTCCGTCTGGGAAATGTACGGAGCGCTGCTGTACGGAGGTAAGCTGGTCATCGTACCGCCGCTCACGGCGAAAAATCCGGCCGAGTTCCTGGCGCTGCTGGGCCGCGAACAGGTCACGATTTTGAACCAGACGCCAACATACTTCTACCAGCTGCTGCGTAAGGTCTTGGCGGACCATCCGTACGATCTGCGGATTCGCAACGTCATCTTCGGGGGCGAAGCGCTGAGT
>NZ_MCBP01000034.1:0-10674 GCF_001705305.1 Paenibacillus kribbensis | reverse complement strand
GTACGTCCTGGATGAAAACCGCCGCCCAGTGCCGATCGGCGTAGCGGGCGAAATGTACGTGGCCGGGGAAGGCCTTGCGAGAGGATACCTGAACCGTCCGGATCTGACGGCGGAGAAGTTCGTTGATTCCCCGTTTGCGGAGGGGGAGAAACTGTACCGCTCGGGCGACTTGGCGGCTTGGCTGCCGGACGGCAACATCGAATACCTGGGCCGGATCGACCACCAGGTCAAAATCCGCGGGTACCGGATCGAAATCGGCGAGATCGAAGAGCAGCTGCTGAAGATCGCCGCCGTGCAAGAAGCCAAGGTGCTCGACCGCGACGACGCGAACGGTCAAAAGCAGCTTGTCGCTTACTACGTCGCGGAAACGAGGCTGGCGGCGCATGAACTCAAGGAGGAGCTCGCCAAGCAGCTTCCGGGGTATATGATTCCTTCGCACCTCGTGCAGCTTTCGCGTATGCCGCTGACCCCGAACGGGAAAGTCGACCGCAAAGCGCTGCCCGCGCCGGAGGAAGCAGTGGCCGGAGGAGCGGAATATGTCGCGCCGAGAACGCTGCTCGAAATGAAGATCGCCCGCGTCTGGCAGGATACGCTTGGCGTTCCGCAGGTCGGCGTAAAGGATAACTTTTTTGAGTTGGGTGGCAATTCGTTAAGTCTGATGAGGCTCGTTCAAGCCGTTTACGATGAAACGGGCATTGAGATACCGCTGAACCGCCAATTCCATAATGTAACAGTTGAAGCCATGGCTTTCGGAGAGGGGGATCTCGGCTTGGATAAAGGAGGAGACTCCTTCATTAAGCTGAATAAAGCAGGAGATCTGAACGTGTTCTGCTTCCCTCCGGGCAGCGGCTTCGGCATCGGTTATCGAGAGCTCGCAAGCAGGCTCTACGGCCGGTTCGTGCTCTACGGCATTGATTTTATCGACGATGCCGTCGATTACGAGGCCATGCTGAACCGTTATGTGGACGAGATCGTCCGCATCCAGCCGGAAGGACCTTACGTGCTGCTCGGCTATTGCTTCGGAGGCAACCTGACGTTCGAGGTAGCCAAAACGATGGAGAAAAGAGGGTATTCCGTAACGGACGTGCTCATGGTGGACTCGTGGATTAAGGACACGCTGACGCCATCCGAAACGTCGGAGAAAGAGCTTGAAGAAATGCTTACCGATTTCGACGAAGAAGAGAAGGAATTAATGAGCAATCCGCTCGTGCGGGAGCGGGTTCATCGGAAGGTCAAAGCGACCTTGGCGTACGAAGCGCAGCTTATTAATTCCGGCACGATCCCGGCCCGAATTTACGAACTGATTGCGAAGGACAGCGAAGCGTTCCGCCTGGAGCACCAATTGCCTTCCTGGCGGGGGGCAACGACGCAAGCTTACGCCGATTACCGGCTGGAGGGCGCGCACGAGGAATTGCTGGAACTCGCGCGCGTGGAAGAAACGGCCGTCGTCATCCGGGACATCTTAGAGCAAGTCAAGCGGCAAATCGAAGCGGAGGCCGGGGTACTGCATGGAAGCTGACCGCCAGCCGTCTGTTCTAGAACAAGGCACAGCGGCGCCTTCCAAGCGCCAAACCGCTTACGCCGCCTGGAAAGCGTTCCGCTGGCTGATGTCCTATGTAAGCCGTCACAAAGGCTGGATGATCGTCGGTATCTTGTCCGCGATTGCCGCCGCCGTTATTGAGGTATGGACGGGAAGCTTGATCGAGCAGCTGACCACCCAGGCCGAGAAGGGGGCGGGGCCAGTCGTTCTGCAAATCGTGTACACGGTCTTTGTGGTCATCTTGATCGGTGTGCCGGCGAAGTTTTTCATGAGCTTCGGCGTGGAGCGAAGCAGCGCTTCTGCGGTGCAGGATATCCGCAATCATGTCATGCGTCATATCGGCAAACTCCCGGTCTCCTATTTGGAAAAGCAGCATTCCGGCGACGTGTTGTCGCGGGTCAACAACGACCTGCAGCTCATCCAGCAGTTTATGGTTCGGGACTTCGCCCAGTGGTTTTATCATCCGCTTTTGTTCATCGGGTGTTTCGCTTATTTGATCTACCTCCAATGGGAGCTGATGCTGTACAGCCTGCTGTTATTTCCCTTAGCGCTGCTGGTTTCCCAATGGATCGGCAAGCAGTTGGAGTGGTTAACGGAGGAAGCCCAGGTGAACATGGGCCGAATGAACGTCAACCTCCAGGATACGCTTGGGGGTATGCCTATTGTAAAAAGCTACCTGCTATCCGGCATGTTATCTCGCTCCTACCAAGTGCTGCTGCAATTGACGGTCCAAAAAAAGCTGGCCGTGAAAAAGCGGGAAGCCTGGGTCAACCCGCTGCTTTCCACGCTGATGATCAGCCCGATCATTTTCGCCGTCAGTTACGGAAGCTATTTGATCTACAAAGGGCAGCTAGGTGCGGGAGAGCTGATCGCCTTCCTGTACTTGCTGAATCTGTGTCTGGAGCCGCTGGAGCATATTCCCGAGCTCATCACGCGGACGTTCGAAATGTCCGGTGCCCTGAGAAGGGTCTCCGAAATCGTCGAGCAGCCGACCGAAACGGAAAATGGCCGTTCGCTTCCGAAAGCAAGCACCGCCCCCATCGAGTTTCAGAACGTAACCTTCGGGTATGAGGAGAGCTCCCCGATCCTGCGGAATGTCAGCTTCTCAGTGCCGGAGGGGAAGACGATCGGGCTTGTCGGAGCGAGCGGCGGAGGGAAGAGCACGGTGTTTAAGCTTGTATGCGGCTTTTATCCACTTCCGGAGGACCAGGGCGAGATCCGCGTGTTCGGCAGCCTGATCCACGGCGCCGATCCGGAGCAGCTTCGGTCGCATTTTTCCGTGGTAACCCAGGATTCATATTTGTTTAGCGGCACGATCGCCGAAAATATCGGCTACGGGCGGGAAGAAGCGTCGATGGACGAGATTATCGAAGCCGCCAAAGCCGCTCAGGCGCATTCCTTCATTATGCAGCTTCCTGGCGGCTATCAGACGTATGTCGGAGAGCGCGGAGGCTTTTTGTCCGGCGGGCAGCGCCAGCGCATTGCAATGGCCCGGGCTTTTCTGAAGGATGCTCCCGTTCTGCTGCTGGACGAGCCAACGTCGGCTCTTGATCCGGAGTCGGAAAGCGCGGTTCAGGAAGCGCTTAACGTATTGATGAAGCAGAGAACGACGATGGTTATTGCCCACCGGCTTTCCACGGTACAAAACGCCGACGAAATCTGGGTCATGGAACAAGGAAATATTGTGGAAAAGGGCACTCATGAACAATTGCTGGAGATGAAGGGACTGTACGCCCAGTCGTACTACCAGGAATTTACCAAGTCTGCCGAACGCAGGGAGGTGGCGTACACTTGAAAAAGGGCGGATGGCTCTCGCAAGTGAAAGAACTCTGCTACTTGCTGACGTTTATGAACGGCAAGCGCAAAACCCAGTACGCTATTGGCCTGGTCGTGACGGCGCTCTCCCAGACATTGTTCCTGATCGCCTTCAGCTTGGTCGTACAAAACTTGGTTGATTTCTCCGTGTCCCGAGATACGTCCCTGATGGTGGAAGCCTTTATTATTTTGGGCGTGTCCCTGTTCCTGGAAAATATAGTTTCTCCCTGGTTCATTTACTTATACCAGCGCAGTGTCGAGCTGACTGTGCTGAATATCCGCGAACGTCTTTATGACAAGCTGTGCCGGGTGCGGCCGAGATTCCTGGAGCAGACGCACCATGGGGACTTGCTGTCGCGAGTGAACAACGACGTAACGACTGTTGAGTTTACATTCTCGCAGGTTTACTTCGTTTTGCTGCTTCAAGTTGTCTTTTGCATCGGCTCCATTGTCTCCATGGTGTTGATCGATTGGCGTTTTGCCGGCGTATCCTTCGTCATTCTGCTGCTGTCCTCCGTGGTCAGCCTGAAATTTGCGCGGGATGTTCGCGTCTTGTCCGAACAAGGCTTGCAAACGCTCAGTAAAATGACCGAAAAATTCAAAGATTTTATGGGCGGCATCCAATTGGTGAAGCTGTTCCGCATCCGCACGATTTACGGCCAGTACGAGGCGTTGAACGAACAAATGACGCAGACGCTTCGGCAAACGGCGCAGAAGAATGGCATGCAGGCTGCGGTGAACCATTTTATCAGCTACGTCACGTTCTGCGGCATCATCGTCATCGGCAGTCTTCTTTATGCCTACGGACTGATGGGAATGGGAAGCGTCGCCGCCCTGGCGGTTCTGCAAGTGAATCTGACGCACGCCTTGTTGAACTTGGGGATGGTTCTGTCGATGATCCAAAATTCGCTCGCGGGCGCTCACCGGATTCAAGAGGTACTAAGAGAGGAAGAGGAACCGGAGAGATTGGGATCTCCTCACAGCGAACTCGTGTCGGAGGCTGCGGTGGAGTTTCGCGATGTGGAATTTTCCTATCAGGCGGATAAAAAGGTGCTTGTCGACATGTCTATGCAGGTGTTTCCCGGCCAGGTCGCCGCTATCGTGGGGGCTAGCGGCAGCGGCAAAAGTACGCTGATCAAGCTGCTGCTCGGCTTTTATCCTGTGGACAGCGGAGAAATCCTGCTCCAAGGCAAACCGTTCGGCCATTACACGCTGGACGAAATCCGCAGGCAGATTGCATACGTTCCGCAGGAGCCGTTCTTGTTTACCGGCACGATTGAGGAAAACATCCGCTACGGCAACCCGGATGCAACGGATGAAGAAGTGGTCGAAGCGGCCAAAGCGGCGTACGCTCACCATTTCATTCAGGAACTTCCTGAACAGTATCAAACGCCGGTGGGAGAGAGAGGAGCGTCGTTGTCGGGCGGACAAAGGCAGCGAATTGCGATCGCCCGGGCGATTCTCAAAAACGCCCCGATTTTGCTGCTGGACGAGGCGACTTCCGCGCTGGATAACGAATCCCAGCATTGGGTACAGCAGGCCCTGAACGTATTGATGAAGGGGCGCACCACCATTCTGATCGCCCACCGTCTCAGCACCGTGGAACATGCGGATTTGATTACCGTCATGAACCAAGGGACGGTCGTCGAGAGGGGCCGACATCAGGACCTGCTGGCGCTCGGGGGTTATTACGCCCGGCTGTACGGCTAGACCTGCTTTACTGCGGGCGGCTTCCTGCTTGTGAATGCGACAGAGTCTTTTAGTAATCCAAGGTATGACTTTATAAACGGTAGTTACCAGAAAACGTGGACACGAAAAGGGGGAAGAGTCCGAAGGAGCCGTTCCGGGAATGGCCTGCGCGGTTCTTCTTAAGAGTGACTAAGTGACATCTAGGTACAAAGCCTATCTATAAAGAATCTCTAAACCGGGAGTGTGTGGATGTGAGAGAGAATACCAACGAGCAATATGAATTAACGCAAGCCCAGCGTCGAATATGGTTCATGGAAATTATGAATCCGGGAACGTCCATCACGATGCTTTCCGCGACCTACCAAATTACGGGGGAGATCGACACACAGCTTCTGGAGCAAGCGGCGGCAGAGATCGTCAAAACCTATGACGCATTCCGAATTCACATTAGCGGGGATTTGCAAAATCCAACGCAGTGGTTCGAAGAGCCGGAGAATGTCCAAGCTAGGATAAGCCGCCTCGAAATAGGCACAACCGAACAATTCTATGCTTGGGTGAAAGAAGTAAGCGAAAAACCGGCCAGCGTGTTCGACGAACACCTCTACCAATTTACGATTATCCATTTTGCGAACGGCCAAGTATGGCTCAATTTGACGGTAAATCATATTATCGCCGACGGCTTGTCCGTCAATGCTTTGCTGCATGCGGTGATGGAAAAATACCTGGAACTGCGCAAAGGCATCTCCAGCAGTTACCAGGCCCCTTCCTATCTGGATTATATTTCCGCGGAGCGTGAATATGAGCAATCGCAGCGTTATCAAAAGGGCAAGGAATACTGGCTGACGAAGTACAACACTTTGCCTGAAACGACCGGCATTAAATCGTATCCGCCATTCTCGATCGGCAGCGAATCCAATAAACTGGCCATCACTTTGGACGGTTCCCGGTATGAACGCATTCTGGCCTTCAGCGAACAATATCAGGTCAGCTTATATACGTTATTTCTATCCGCCATGTACGCCTTATTGTATAAGCTGACCGACAGCACCGATGTTCCGGTCGGCACGGTTTTCGCCAATCGCACCAGCAAGAAGGAAAAAGAAACGATCGGCATGTTCGTCAGCACCGTGGCTACGCGGACTCGTCTGAATCCAGACAGACACGTGCTTTCCTTGATCCAAACGGTTTCCAAGGAAAATACGGCGGATCTGCGGTATCAGAAATACCCTTATAACCAATTGATCCAGGATTTACGCGAACAACACGGCCGCAACGATCTTTCGGGGCTGTTCCGCACGTCTCTGGAATATCTGCCTTTGAAAATCGTGGAGTACGAAGAAATCAAGGTACGCCTGGAGGCTCACTTTGCTAGGCACGAGATGGACGATTTGCTGCTGCGCTTCGACCATATGCTGAATGAAGGCCATGTAATTCTCCATGCTTCCTATCGTACCGGCCTGTTCGAGACAGCCGAGATTGATCGGATTATGGAACAGTATGTAACCGTTCTGGACCAGTTTCTTCAGAATCCCGAACTGCCGGTACGCGAGATTTCTCTACTGAGCGATGAGGAGAGACACCGCATTCTCTACGTTTTTAACCCGCCGGTGGCAGGGCTGAGCGAGGGAGAAGCGTTTCATCGGTATGTTGAAAAGTTTGCCCGGGAAATTCCGGATCATCCGGCAGTCGTCTACATGGACAAACAGCTGACCTACGGCGAATTGAACGAACGCGCCGAGCGGCTGGCTTCTCTCCTTCGCGAACAGGGCGTGGGAAGGGAGACGATTACGGGGATCTGGGCGGAGCGTTCGGTGGAACTGCTGGTCGGGGTGCTCGCCGTTTGGAAAGCCGGCGGAGCCTATGTACCGCTGGACCCCGATTATCCGGCGGAGCGGATTGAGTACATGCTCAGCGATAGCGATGTATCGGTGCTGCTTACGCAGCGTCATCTGTTGGAGCGGGCCGGAGGTTGGTTGGCCGATGACCGGCTGAAGCTTCAAGCTGTCTATGCCATGGACGATGAACAGATTTATAACGGGGATGCCTTAGCCGTGGAATTTGAATCTGCCGGCAGCGCCCCGCAAGACCTGGCTTATGTGATTTACACCTCGGGTACGACGGGACGCCCGAAAGGCGTCATGATCGAGCACGGTAGTCTCGTGAATACGGCGGATGCGTACCGTCGCGAGTACCGGTTGGATCAGTTTCCGGTGCGGCTGCTGCAGCTGGCCAGCTTCTCGTTTGACGTGTTCGTCGGAGACATCGCGCGGACGCTGTATAACGGAGGCACGATGGTGATTGTGCCGAAGGATGACCGGATTGATCCGAACCTCTTATACGGCTGGATTCGGGACCAAAACATTACGGTATTCGAATCGACGCCTGCGCTCATCCTGCCGTTCATGCAGCATATTTATGAAGAAGGGCTGGACGTTAGCTCCATGCAGTTGCTGATTACCAGCTCGGATGCTTGCAGTGTCACCGATTACCGATTGCTGCAGGAAAGATTCGGCGGACAATTCCGCATCATCAACAGCTATGGCGTTACCGAAGCGGCCATTGACAGCAGCTTTTACGGTGAGCCGCTGGATAAGCTGCCGCCGTCGGGTCATGTGCCGATCGGCAAAGCTTGGCTGAACGCCCGGTTTTACATTGTCGATGCCGCGTTAAAGCCGGTTCCTGTAGGGGTTCCGGGCGAGCTTGTCATCGGCGGCGCCGGGGTGGCGCGCGGGTACTGGAACCGTCCGGACCTAACCGCCGAGAAGTTTGCGGACAGCCCGTTTGTGCCGGGCGAACGTCTGTACCGAACAGGCGATTTGGCCCGCTGGCTGGAAGACGGCAACGTCGACTTCATCGGCCGGATCGACTATCAGGTGAAAATTCGCGGGTTCCGTATCGAACTCGGCGAAATTGAAACGGCCCTGCTGCGTTTCCCGGGCGTCAAGCAGGCTGTGGTGACCGACCGTACGGATGAGCAGGGGCAAAAGTATTTGTGCGGCTACGTGGCGGCGGATGCTTCCTTGCAGCTGAGCGATCTGCTGTCCCAATTGAAGCAAGAGTTGCCAGCCCATATGGTCCCAGCCCGGCTGGTGTCTCTTGATAAGCTTCCGCTCACGCCGAACGGCAAAATTGACCGTAAAGCGCTGCCTGAACCGACCGGAGAGGTAGAAGCAGGCCGTGAGTATGTGGCTCCTCGCACAACGCTGGAAACAAGACTTGCGCTCATTTGGCAGCAGGTGCTGGGTATTACGCGAGTTGGAGTCCAAGACGATTTCTTTGACTTGGGTGGTCATTCCTTGCGGGCCTCCACGCTTGTTTCCAAGATTCGGAAAGAGCTGCAAGTCGAGGTTCCACTGCGGGAAGTTTTCCGCTACACCACGATCGAACAGCTGGCTCAAAGAATCGGCGGTTTAAGGCAGCAGGAGACGTATGAGATTACAAGGGCGGCTGAGGCCGAGTACTATCCGGTTTCATCCGAGCAAAAGCGTCTGTACGTCCTGCGCCAGCTTGACGGGGCCGAGCGCAGCTACAATATGTCGGCGGCGCTTCTTCTCGAAGGCAAGCTGGATCGCACACGCGTCGAGCACGCGTTCCGGGCGCTGATTCAGCGCCATGAGACGCTGCGTACCGGGATCGAGCAGGTTCAAGGCGAGCTTGTCCAGCGCATCTATGACGAGGTGGAGTTTTCTGTCGATTATTTCCAGGCGAGCGAGCGGGAAGTGGACCAAGTGGTGGAAGCTTACTATCATCCGTTTGATGTGACCAGGCCGCCACTTCTCCGCATCGGCCTGATCGAAGTCGCCGAGGATCGCCACATTCTGCTGTTCGATATGCACCATATCGTCTCGGATGGCATTTCGACAGCGCTGCTCTTCGACGAGTTCAGCCGCCTGTATCGGGGCGAGGAGCTGGCCCCGCTGAGCATTCAATACAAAGATTATGCCGTTTGGCAGCATTCCGAAGCTTACGGGCAGCTGCTCCAGCCGCAGAAGGAGTACTGGCTGGAACAGCTGTCGGGCGAGCTGCCGGTCTTGGAGCTGCCGACGGACTTCCCGCGGCCTGCGGTGCAAAGCTTTGACGGCCGGACCGTGAAGTTTTATATCGGGAAAGAGCGGACAGAGAAGCTGAAAGAGCTGGCGGCACGGACGGGGACGACCCTGTACATGGTGCTGCTGTCGGCTTACTCCATCCTTTTGCATAAATATTCGGGTCAGGAAGATCTGATCGTTGGAATGCCGATTGCCGGAAGAACGCAGGAAGAAGTGCAGACGATCGTGGGGATGTTTGTCAACACGCTGGCCATTCGCAGCCGTCCGGAGCGTTCCAAGCCGTACCTTTCGTACCTGGAAGAAATCAAGGACATCACGCTCGGGGCTTTCGAACACCAAAATTATTTGTTCGAAGACTTGGTGGAAAGTCTTCACATTCCGCGGGCGACCGGCCGGAATCCGCTCTTTGATACGTTCTTCGCCCTGCAAAATACGGAGAACGAGCAAATTGTCATCGAGGGGCTGGAGCAATCGTTTTATCCGCTGGAAAACCGAACATCCAAGTTCGAGCTGCTCCTGGACATTTCGGAGCTGGACGGTCAGCTCGAATGCCGGTTGGATTACGCTATGGCTTTGTATAAACAGGAGACCGCGGAGCGGTTCGCCAGACATTATGACAAGCTGCTCGAAACCATCGCAGCAGCGCCGGACGGGGATATTGCCTCGCTGGAAATGCTCACGGAGGAGGAAATCCGCGAGCTGGTGAGCGGTTTCAACAGTTCGGAGGCGGACTACCCGCGGCAGCAGACGATTCACGGCTTGTTCGAAGAGCAGACGGAGCTTTACCCGGACAACGTGGCCGCTGTCATGAACGAGCGGCAGCTGACCTACCGCGAGCTGAACGAGCGATCCAACCGGCTTGCGCGGAGGCTGCGGGAGACGGGAGTAGAAGCGGACCAGCTGGTAGCGATTCTGGCTGAACGCTCGCTCGATATGGTCGTCGGCATCCTGGCGATTCTCAAAGCGGGCGGAGCATACGTGCCTGTCGATCCCGACTACCCGGAGGAGCGCATCCGCTTCATGATCGAGGATTCGGGCGCGCCGTTATTGCTGATTCAAAAGCATCTGCACGAGAAGAGCGACTTCGCAGGAACGCGCCTCGAATTGGACGATTTCGTTTGGGGCGACAGAGGGGCGGACTCCGCCGATGCGCTGGACGTTTCGAACCTGGAGCCGATTTCCGGGCCGGGCAACCTGGCATATGTCATCTACACGTCGGGAACGACCGGCAGACCGAAAGGAACGCTGATCGAGCATAAGAACGTCGTGCGGCTCCTGTTCAACGACAAGAACCTGTTCGACTTCGGGCCGTCCGACACGTGGACGCTGTTCCACTCGTTCTGCTTCGATTTCTCCGTCTGGGAAATGTATGGAGCGCTGCTGTACGGAGGCAAGCTGGTCATCGTACCGCCGCTCACGGCGAAAAATCCGGCCGATTTCCTGGCGCTGCTGGGCCGTGAACAGGTCACGATTTTGAACCAGACGCCAACATACTTCTACCAGCTGCTGCGTAAGGTCTTGGCGGACCATCCGTACGATCTGCGGATTCGCAACGTCATCTTCGGGGGCGAAGCGCTGAGT
>NZ_MCBP01000033.1:0-11195 GCF_001705305.1 Paenibacillus kribbensis | reverse complement strand
ATTTATCGCTTAAAGGTTCAATCAATGCAAATGATATATCACTTAGAGGTACAATCGATGTTCCAACTCAAATGTTGACAATTCAAACTGGAAATGGTATGCAGTTGCAATTCACTAAAAAGAACGATGATTTAGTAATTGTTAGACTCTTTGGTAGTGTATCAACTACAAAAGCTGGCATTAAAATGTCTGGACCATGGGTAGATAAAGAATTTCGTCCAGCTGTTGTTCAAAGTATTGTTGGTCATTTTGCTGGACATGAGACTTCTTTCCATATTGACATAGACACAAACGGTAGTATTACTTGGTGGGGACCAGATATTGGTAAAACACCTATTGCAACACGTGGTAACGGAAGTTACTTCATTAAATAACAAAATAGAAAGCGAAACAAAATGGTAACTAGAATGATTTTAATAACTATCTTAATTTTAGCGATTCTTTTCGCTACATGGGTAAAAGATAGAGAAGCAATGAACCCACCTTTCAAACGTAGACTTGTGATTGACTTAACGGTTATTTTATCCCTGTGGGTTTTATATGCGGTCTTCTTCTTTACACAAACTCCCTCAACTTCTGATATTGCCAAAACTGTGATTGACGTAGGTTTATTGTACTTTGTAGGGCAATTTATTTATTTGGTCGCAAAAATCAGTCCTATGTTCGACGGTTTGGTTAAACTTATGAAAAAGAACGGTGTAAGTGTTCCAGAAGTAGAAGAAGAACAAACGGAGGATAAAAAAGAATGAATATAACTAATGCTGGTGTACGTGGTTATAACCCTACTGGGGTTGTAATTCACAATGACGCTGGTTCGAATGGTGCTAACGCTGGCTTCTACAACAACTGGTTACCTAATCATAACCCTGAAAATGGCTTTGCTCATGTCTACATTGCTTCTGACGGAAGATTACAAGCTTCTGATTTCTCTAATATGGCATGGCATTGTGCCAACTCGTACGGTAATGCTAACTATGCAAGCTGGGAAGTATGCCAATCAGAGGGCGATTTAAACCAGTTCTTGAGAAATGAGCAAGCGGTACTAGATGACGTGGCTAAGTACATGAAACAATGGGGGTTAACTCCTAATCGTGATACTGTTAAACTACATCAAGAACTTTCAGCAACTTCATGCCCTAGACGTTCAGTAGAAGTACACGGAGGCACGTTAGAGAGTTGTCGCTCATACTTTATCACAGAACTAAACAAGCGCCTTACAGGACAAACTAGTGGCACAGTCGCAGTAAACAATACACAAACAAATACAGAATTAGAGGACGACGATTTAATGAAATTTACATATACAAATGGCGATAAAACAACTTACTACTTTAATGGCGAAAAAGTTATCGCTCTATCACACCCAGACCAATTGGCAATTGTTCGTAAAACTTATAAAGAAACAACTGGCAAAGACCTTAAAAACTTCGATTGGAAAGGTTCGCCTATTGATATTCGTTTCATGCAAGCTAACGGAATCGACAAACCAATCATTGCTAAAAAATAATACGAAAAAGGCCCTCACTTAATTGTGGGGCTTTCTTTGTTCGGTATCATTTCATCTTTTTCACTAACATGTTGACTTCCTCTATTATTAGATCGTTAAGTTTCCTCATCGTGTTCTCTTGCGATTCTGTCAACTTAGGCTTGTTTTTCAGCTTCAACTCTTCGTTGATTTTTTTCACTAATTCGTTGTTCTTCAAGTGATTTCTCCTTAGCTTGCCTTATATGCTCATATTTTGCTTTCTCTTGCGTTTTAAGCTCTTGTTCATATAATTGTGCCACAATATCATTAAAGCCCTTATCTGCCCTTTTATGAGCCTTTTGAATCAATACGATACTTCTAGTTGTGTCGTCTGTTAAAATAAAGATAATTGCTCTCCTTTTTGCGCATCAATTGCTTACCTGATTGATAGCTTCAATAATATTATTGCCGACATTTATTAGAATTTCATCACTTACAATTACATTCTTTCTTGAAAATAGTTCGTTCTCAATCTTCATAAAGTGCATTGCTTTAGCTAAAAATTGAGCAGATGATTCATAATATAATGTTTCTAGCTCATCATCTGAAAGCTGTGTTAAATCATCATTAGCAAAAGTTGTAAGTTTTCGCTTAATCTCTTTGCCATTGTCGTCTTCCTCTACGTAAAAACGTTTCATCTATTCATACCTCTAATTTCAAATTTTTCAATAATATACCTTTTAGAGCCAAGCTCAAGGCTCACTAGATAATTATTAAAAGGGTCATTCTTGTTCAAGTCATTAGCGATCTTTCTAGCTGTTGACCGTGGATATTTTGAACTATTAATCTTCCTTGTGTACTTGTGTAATATTATCTCATTGCCTCCCTTTGCATTTTACGCTTCAATCGTTGCTTATATAGATATTCTTTGCTTGGTTCTAAACTAGACAATATCTCATCTAGTAAGTCAAACGCTTCTCCGTTATCTCCTACGCTATCAATTTTTTTAAGTGTAAGCTCGTGCATTTCATCATCATTTAAAAACATAGTAAGATAAGGGAATGCTACGGTATTTGGCAAGCTCAAGCGTGATTTAGTTATTCTTAGGTTAGGATATTTACCTGTTTCAGATTTAACTTTTAACTCAAATTGATTCATTGCGATACCTTGTTCCTCTAGTACGCTAGTAATTCTTTCATATAATTCTTCATTTGTCATTTTATTTATCTACTTTCTTAACCATTAGTTGCTCATAACCTGAACTTGTTCCGTTCATTACAATTGTTTGAATATCTCCCACACGTTCAAAACCTTTATTTTCTAAAGCACTAATTTGTTTACCTAAACCTTTCAAACTAAAAGCTACAGCTCTCTTATATTTATCTTTAGGCTTCTTGTTAAATAATTTAATCATCTTAATTCTCCTTAATTTTTTATATATACTATTATATTAAACTTCTTTTAAATTGTCAAGCGATAACTTCAGTAATTTCAGTTATTTTTTTAACTAAACAATTAGAAGCTATATCAGATTTTTCTACAAAATACTTAAAATCAAACGCTTCTCTCTTTGTATAATATTTTTTATTTTTAACGTTGTAAAAACCTGTTATATCTTTTTCTAACCATTCTACTTTATAATATGTAAATTCATTATTCATTATCCAATTACTCCTGTCTTAATATTTAGTCTTTGCTGACTTGATAAGTGATATGAATTGCACCACTTGCAGTAATAAGCTCTTACTGGTATCTTATCAGCTTTCTTTTTATTATGCTGTGCATTTGCTATTGAATATAAAGCACCCATTTTTGTGTATTTGCGTTTCTTACACATAATCTAACCACTCCTTAATCGTAAATAATTCAAAGCCATTTAGTTTGCTTTGTTTTTCAATTTCTACTTGATTTCTATCTAGGTCTATCAGCAGTTCAATTACAGGTCTACCATTATCAAGCCACCTGATGACTGTATTAGTTTTAAGACCAAAATACTTAGCACATTGAGCCTTACAGCTGAAGTGTAGTTCTTCTTCCGTTGTAGGGTTATAAGCTACGACCTTTATAGCTTTTTGTGTTGCCATTGTTTAATCCCCTTTCTATAAAACAATATTATCAAATTACTTTATATTTGTCAAGAATTAACTTTAGACCTCTTCAATAAATTCCAAGTATCTTTCATCAATCGCTTTTATCTCTTCTTTCGTGAACTCTGATTTAAAGTTATTTCTTTCTTCTTTAAACCCTAGGAAGAGAAACTTATTCCCTAGCTCGTTTTTAAAAGAGTTTAAATATCCTTTTTTGTTGTTCATCAATTTAACATTGTATTTTTCATTTGTATCTCCTTAATTTCTATAAGACTATAATATCAAAAAAAGTTCACACTGTCAAGCATAAACTTTATTTTCAATTATTCTTCGCCTTTCCATTGTTTGAAATCATCAGCTATATCTTGTGCAAAGCTCATAATGTCGTCAGCAGTGTATTCTGTAAGCTTATTCTCGTTACTTAAGTTAGCAAGTTCTCCTGCATAGTCTAAAGCCTTGTTACGGTCTTTGTCGTAGCTTTCACCCTCTTTCTTGCCAGCTCTCACTAGATACTTTAATACCTGCATTGTATACCAGCCTGCAAGCTCTTCATAGTTAAAATGATGTTTAAAGTATTCGTTAAGTTCCATACCGTATTCATTGGCATAGTGCTTATTTGTACCATAATTCATTAGATGTTACCCCCAATCCATGCAATAAGCAACGTCGCAAGCATACCTATCCAAGTGATAGCGATAAGTGTAAAGCCGACACCTGCAACCATCATTAAAGTTTTTACTGTATCTTTCATTTTGTTCTCCTCTATTTATAACTCTATTCTATCAAATTGCTTTTACTTTATCAAATATTAACTGTTTTTAACCATAAATAATTTCTCATTTTCTTTTTTGCTTCTTCCACTTTGGAGAGTGCTGCGCGCTTTGTCAAAAGAATATACAGCTTCAAAGCGTTCATCTGAAATTGAATAACTTGAAATTATCACGATGTTATTTTTAGCCATTACAAATGCCCAGTCATAAAATTCTTGACTATCGAATTGATTAATATAACCTTTTTGGTGACTTTCTTCATAAGGTGGGTCAAGATATAGAATAGCTCCAGAAACATCACTAAAAGCGTGATAACTTTTGCTTGTAGCTTTTATTTTATTTAATTTTTGAAGTTGTTGAATTCGTTGAAGTTGTTCAAGTCGTTCAAGTTGTTGAAGTCGTTGAATTTGTTGAAATTGTTTGTACTTTTCAATCGATCTCTTATATGTTTTGGTCTGTTTATAACCACTAAAAACGTCATGCTTTTCAATTATTTCTTTAGCTAGATTATATTTTAAATCTGAAATTTCTTTAGAATATAAATAATCTCTCTTTTTATTACCGAAAGAGTTAATCAGCAACTTCAAAAAGTCATCTGTTGTCTTGTTTTCTTTCTCCTTAATCTCGGTAAACTCTGTACGTGAAACAATAAGGCTTTTAATCCACTCACGGTCTTGAGAGATAACTCGTTCAAAAGCGTTGGTTATATCCTTGTCTAAGTCGTTATAATATACTTCTAAGCCATTTAAAATACATTCGGATGTAATTGCTCCGCCTCCTCCGAAGATGTCGTATATCGGCTTGTCTGTGCCAAAGTTCTGTTTGATAATCTCAACTATTTTCTTGCTTATCTTTTTCTTGCTTCCTTGGTATGGTAATCCAATAGGTTTACCTTTTCTGATTTTCTTCTCGTCTAAACTAAGCATTATTTATTGTCTTTCTAGTTTGGTAAAATTTATTCCAGTTTTCTATAAGTTCCAGCAACTTAGGTTCATCATATTCGGTAAATAGTTCAACCTGTGATGTAAACCAGCAGTGTAGACAGCGATCGCAACTATAACAGATGTTCACGTATCCTCTACAATCTTTGCAAACTCCTAAACCATTACTCATTGGTATATCGAAGCAGTGGCAATATCTTTTGTCATTAAAGTATTTTTGTTTCATTGTTACCTTTCTAGTTTATTCTATACCTTATTATAAGCTATTTCTTTTTATTTATCAAGCGATAAGTCCCATAGACTACTAATAAAATAATTGTTATTATAAATAGCGGTGGAATGAATACAGTTATCGCAAACCAAACAATAGATATTAAAGTATAGATCATGATTTTTAGTATTAATTTACCAGCAGGAGTTTCTTGAAAGGTTATATCCTCATCTAATGATGAATCATCTTCTTTCGAATTGCCGTAAAATATTTTGTCTTCATTTACTTCGTACTTGTTACCGCAATAATCACATTTACCATTAGTGAAACTTGAAGACCCACAGGTTACGCATTGTATTAAAATCATTTTATTACCTCCTTTCTTTAACTATATGTATTATTATATCAAAAAAGCTCTAAGCTGTCAAGCCTAAAGTTTTTATTCTTAATATTATTGTTCTTTCAATTTATTCTTGAACCAAATGATTCGTTCTTTGAACCAAGCGTCAACTCCTTCAGGACGTAGCCATTTACCTTGTTTAACTCCATTCTTTTCCATGAACTCAATCACTTTAGTTGGAGTTTCTGGTTCGTCCCACATATTATATTTTGCTGAATGGTATTTACTAAACATTTCAAGCGTTTCGATGTAGCTATCTTTCAGAAGTTCCGTGTCAAGCAATTTTTGGGCTTTCTCAGCACGTTTAGCAAGTCGTTCGTTAACTTGTTCCAGTTGTTCCTTTTGTCGCTGTAAGCTCAAATTATGGTTAATATAAGCAATTTGCTGTGCATGTCGTCCAAGTTTGCCTTGTGTATTAAGCTCGATCAGTTTAGCCATTCCCTCGCCAAGAATTTCATCAGCCACAAAGTTATGTTTATATTTTTTATTTGTGTTGCGTACATAGTTGTCAAGCGTTTGTTTAATTTTAAGTTTTTTGTGTAGCTCTCTTAATGTTGTCAATTTAATACTCCCTCATATATTTTACCAAACTTTAAAGCGTTAATTTTAACTAACTGCTTCAATTCTGATATAAATTGCTGTTCTCCGTCAAAGTCAAATGGCATTGATACGTTTTCCTTGATCCAAGCGAAAGCTCCGTCAAAGTCTTGTCTTAATAAGCTCATTTTATCCACGATGTCGATAATTTGCTCTCTCTCTTCTTCTGTGTACATGTAACCACCTTTCTAGAAAGGAAGTTCTGATTCATCAACTTCAACAGGTTCAGAACCACCAAATAAGTCTTGTTTAGCTTGTGATTGACTACTATTATCATTAGTGATAAATACTTTTTCAACCGTAGGGAAAACAAAGTTATAATTTACGTATTCTCCTGATTCCTTGGCTTGTACACGACCGCTGACCGTTACTGTGTCACCTAATTGAATGAAATCAGGCAAGAAAGCCGAACCGTACGCAACTTTTACGTTAGATCCCTTTTCTTTTTCAAATAATGGGACTGAAATAATTTTCTTATCGCCTTTTGCTGTACTTACTGTACGTGTATTTTTTTCATTCGCTTGTGCTGTTACTGTGATGATTGCCATTTAATTATTCCCCTTTTTCTGTTTCTTGCTGTGCTAACCAAATCTTCATGATGTCGGTAATTTCTTTTTTAGTCTTATTTTTCAAGCTGTCAATATTTTGGTATCCTAGTTGTTCAGCTCGTTTTATAAGTGGCTGAATCTCTCTAAGTCGTTGTTTTTCTGCTTCAAGCTCTTTTTGTTCTTCTGTTAGAACTGGTAAATCTTCATTTGCATAAATATATAGCCCTAAACCATGACGAGCAATTGCCTTAACTAGTCCACGCTGAATGGCTTTATTTACGTCCATAGAAGTCAGTTTTTCAACTGGGATAGATTGGTTACGATAGTCCATTACAGGCAAGTATTCAATGTGCTCCAAGCCCTCAATAGTCATACCAACCTTAACCCATGCTGTGCGACCGTCTGTGTGATAATTTAACCCTTGTTCATTTTCATAAACTTTACTGTTAGCTTCAGGATATACTTTTTTAACTTCAGACCATGCATATGCCCAACTAAGATAATCTAAATTATTCTTTTTGCTTTTCTTATCATTTACATTAATAACGCTTAGTTCTTCAAATACACTCATTCGATAACCTCTTCTCTCCAACCTTGGCTTTTAAGCTCTGAGGCTTTTGTCAAATCAGATTCACTAGATAAATAAAACTCCGAAGCATACTTTTTTGACAAAGTGTGAAAAGCATGCCCAAAGTAAAGTTTACCTTTCTCGCTTGCATGATTTGCTTCATTAAATTCTAAATACATTACTGACACTTTTTCCTTTGCTGTATCTGAATCTTTCTCTTTTTTAAGTTTTTCAGTAACTTTTTTCACAACTTCTTCTAGCTGTTTTTCATCAAATTTAATATTAATTGTTTCCATTTACTCCTCTTTCTACAATGAAGACGTCGCCTTGTCTTGTAATTTCAATATTATATTTAAGCATAGGCAGGATCCAACCTTTACCCCAATAGCTCCATAATTCGCTTATCAAGCCATATAAGCACTCGTTAGGCTCTGCCCTATACTTTGTTTCGTTCATTTCCTCAAGCTCTTTAGATAGCTTTCTGACACCTCTAGCGTAATGTTTACTAGCTTTTTCTTCTGCCCTTAAACTTTTGTAGTTGCTTTTCATATATGAACTTTCTAATATCGTCTTTCTGCTGTTTTTCCTCTTTATCAGACCAACTAACTTTTTGGCCTTTTCGCTTGCCACTTTGATAAACTCGTCTGTTATCATCAGGAAAGCCATTTTTTTCAAAGTACATTCTAGCATATTCAAAGTAATTTAAGCTGTTGATGTACTGCTGACTATCCTTTTTGTGATAATTAAGAGTTATCAATCGTCTTTCAGCTAGTGATTCAAAAGATGTTATCATACTTCTTCTTCAACGAAACCTAAAGCTAACAAAGCTTTATATTCCTCGCTCCCCTCTTTAACTTCAAGAGCATCTTGCTCGAATTTTGTTAATTGTTTAGACTGTCCAGCATAATATAATGCAGTTCCTCCGCTACTATCAGAAAAGTTATAAAACTTAAATTTAGGTTCAATAACTTCATAACCGTTAATGACAGCTTCAACCATTTTCAATTGCTCGTAACACTCAAAAGCACTACTTGGACATTTATCGCCGCCTATCCAATTGTATCCATAACCAAAACGAGTGATGTGACAAAGCGCTCGTTTTTTGTTTATTTCATCTTCAAGGTTTCCAAAAGTTTCAAGATAATCAGCTTGTTTTTGCGTTAATTTGACTACCATTTGTTAGTTCTCCTTTATTTCTATATATACTATTATACCAAAATTAATTATCGTTGTCAAATATTAGATGATATTTTTTTATTTATTTCTACTTTTAATTGTAATGCCCTAATCAATGCACGCTTAGAATAATCATTTTCGCAAGCTGCATGCAATTTTTTCGACTGTCTGACTAGAAATTCAGCACGTCCAAGCCATACTTTGAAAAGTTCGTCATTATGCCATTCTGCTTTTACCATTTCATCTAATGCACGATATAACCAACCGTACACTTCAGCGTGTAAAATAATAGCTTTGTTCTTGTAGTCGTTCATTGAGTTCATTTTTTGCTCTCTCTATTAATTTAAAGTCATCACTGTATAAAACAGGTTTTGAATATTGTTCATTCATGTTAAACCTTGAATAATAGTCATAGAAGTATTCATTTACTTTTTCATGGTAATAAACAACGTATTTTTTATCACTCATTTTCTGTTACTTTTCCTTTCTCTTTAGCTAAGTCTAAGAAAGCCTGTGCCGATTCTTTCGTCGTTTCGATTGGAGTTTCAGCCTTTACTTTTTCCACTAGTTCGCTATCTGGTTCTTTTTTTGATTTATTGACGCAAGTGAATACTGAATCAACGTATGAAAAGTTTAAATCATCGTCAAACTGATATCCACGCGCTTTGACTGATAACTTAGAGAAGTCGTTATGCTTGCCACGTTTAGGGCTTAACATTAACATAAATTCTGCCCATGCTGTTAGAGTAGAACCACCCAAGGCGTCACTAGGCTTTACCATATATGCTTTATCGTCCATTGAGTTTGCATAAGCTGATTTGTTTGCATGAGCTACTAACAAGAAAGTAACGTCTTGGAAAAGTAACTTTAAGCGTGTAATTCTCCTAAGCATTGGTTCAAAGTCTTTACCGTAGATAATGTCTCCATTTCTTAGCATTGTCATTAAATTATCCAAGATCACGAATTTTATATCATTTTCTTTAATGTATTCATATAATAAGTTCATGTGGTGCGAATCATCAAGCATAAACTCTCCACCTGTCAAAAAATGTAAGTCTTCTGGTGCATTATCTTTATTTCTAAGCCTTTTGTTTAACTCTCTGTCAGTATCTTCATTGTCTATGTATAGTGTCTTGCTTCGCTTTGTATCATAACCAAAAAAAGGTAACCCTTGCGATACCATTAAAGCCATGTGCATTGCTAGAGAGCTTTTAAATGACTTAAATGGAGCTACAAGTATTCCAGCTTGTGAACTTGGCATTAACGTATCAATAAGCCAGTCATCTTTTAAATTTATTAAGTCTTCACGCTCTTTTAAGTGCTTGGCTGTCTGTACTTTTTCAAATATATTGGTCACTTTTTAATTCTCCCCTTTTGGTTTATAGTTTTCAATACATATATTCCGTGTAATGTATTTTCTTGGCTAGTACACCATTCTAGGTTATTTAAATCGTTATTTTGCTTGTTTCCGTCAATATGGTTTACTATTTTTTTATTTTCTGGGTTAGGAATAAAAGCGAATGCTAATAATCTATGTTTTTTCACTTTCAAAGTTCTATTATCAAAACTTGCTGAAAATTGATAATAACCGTCTTTATCTTTGCTCTCTTTTTTTTGTTTACCGTTTTTAGAAAATAGTTTTCCGTCTTTTGTTAATGTGTATCTTTCTAACACTTTTTTATATAATTCATCATTAAACTTCATTTCTTTCTCCTTTAGTATATAATAACAAAAAAGACTTGAAAAGTCAAGCCTTAAACCTATTAAGCTCCTTAGCTGTACTTACTTTATCAAATAAATTCAACTTTCATGCCTCTCAATTTATAACCTTTTTTAATCCTACGACTAATGCCACCTGGTTTTTTCTCAATTTAGTCACTAGTTACCTCCATTGGCTCTGATTCTACGCAATAAACTTTGAACGGCTTTTCTTCTTTTGCTCCATTTCCGAAAAATAGCTCCCATTGATAATTTAATAAAACACAAGTCTTAATAGCTTCGTGTTTTTTTGTATAAAGAGATAATCGTTTTCCGCTATAATTTTTAGCCACTGTGTCTTTATCAGTTGTTAGTGCCACATAGTAAATTTTCATTTATTTCTCCTTTTCTTATATCATGATATCAAATTATTTTATATTTGTCAATACTTAATTCCATTTTTTTCTTTTATGAATTTGTTTATACTATCTTGATTTAATCGTTTAGATATTATTTGAACCAAGATAAATCAATTTCATTAGCTAAATCAGCAATTTCTTTCAAGGCTTCTTCGTCTGTCATGCTTTTTAAATCACATTCTTTAAGTTTGCGTTCGATTTCATTAGCTGTTACAATCGCTTCTTCTAATGATTGAGTTCTAATAATATTTTTAGAAACTTGTTCTTGTTTAAGACGAAGTTTTTCTATTTCATCCGTTGTTTTGGGTTGTTCGT
>NZ_MCBP01000032.1:0-11461 GCF_001705305.1 Paenibacillus kribbensis | reverse complement strand
GGAAGCGCATGAGCTGCTGGCCGCTCGGCAGCAGCCGCGCCAGGCATAGCAAAAAAGACGGCCGGGGCCGTCCTGAGCGTGTCGGCTAGCATCGAACGTCGAGTGCTACCCAAGCCGTTCAATGAGACATACAGTATAAGACCGCTTACGGCCTGTGAGCGCGTAGTACAACCAAATAGCGTCCAAACATCCAGACAGAGACAAAAAAGGCTTCAGAAACGGCGCTAGAGCGTCTTATGTGGATATTGTAAGGTTAGGCTGCTATTGAAATTGTTAACCTATCATTATTCAAATGGCATTCAATTTGCATTCATATATCATTCATTTCAGAATAAAATCTGTTTTAATTGGGCTAAACCATTCAATTTGAATGCAAATTGAATGGTTATTTTATTCTTTTTAAGATTCTGAAGTGGCTGCTGCTGCTCTTCTAGCTTCTAACTGCTGGCCATATACTTTCCAGCGTTGAAGATCTCGCTGCAATCTTTCCTCTGCCCTTCTCTGTTCATCTTGTCTCGCAAAATCTTGATCGACCTCAAATTGTTTATTAAAAATAGTAGAGGTAAACCACCGGGGAAATACTTTTATCTTATCTGCTGTCGTAGACCGCTTAGCGTATTCCGTAAAAGTACGATCAATGGCAGCGCAATGATAAGTATTAATATCCCTGTTGTCGTTAGCCATGCATTCAATAATCTGAAGTGCCATATCATTCGGGATGTTGTATCTTGTTAGGTTTTGCAGAAAAGCTTCATGCCGAATTGTGGGTAATTTTGTGTTGCTCACTTTTATCAACATGTGGATAACCGGATCGTTGCCGGTGTATACCTCTTCTTCCTCAAGAGCTAAAGATTGAAAACCTAAAGATGTAATACTACTGATATTGCTCATTTTGGGCAACCCCTGCTCATTTTGAGCAACCCCCTGCTCATTTTGAGCAACCCCCTCTATATGGTATTGCTCATTTTGAGCAATACCATATGTTGTGGTTTTCGAAGGTTTGGAATCAATGTCATTCGTTTTTGGTTCTGTTTTTGGTTCTATTTCTGGCTCTGGATCAATAGGAACGCTGAGCGCATAGCCTTCAAGAGAAAACCCTAATTTTCCTAATTTATCCTGTATGTAAGAGAGATTCACACGATAATAATTGGTTGAATGGCGCGGATCTGGATTAGGGCGACTTTCCATAAATTTGTTATCCACAAGCGAACGCATTTTTCTATCCACAGTCTGACGAGTAGAAAACATAATTTCGTCGCTCATTTCCCTGGCTGATTTCCAAAACCAGCCGTTTTTCAATTGTCCTTGTAGCTTCGCTACTTTACGTTGGTCACCGATTTTCTCATAGGCTTCAATCTCATTTTGTAGTTCCTGATCGGATTTGTTTACAATCTCTTGCCAAAATATCATTTGGTTCAAGATCGCGGCTGAAACTGCGTCACCTACTAGACTCACAAACTCTTCTTTTATTGTGCATCTTTTCAATTTTCTTGGCTGTTGTTCCAACATAATAAAAAACCTCCATTTGGCCCATATACTCCAACTAAATAGGAAGGGCTAAATAAAGGTTTTTCTTTGCTATGCAGCTACATTTATGGTATAATTGAACCACAAATGTAGCTAATATAAAGAAGTCCTCTATAAAGTCCTCGCTCCCGGGGAGTTAAACGGTTCTCGTCGCCAAACAAGTGACCGTTAAACTGTGGGTGTGCGGAGTATGGGGGATTTTTTTTTGTTTTAAATTGATTGTTAACGGCTGAAAATGGTATCTTTAGTCTAATAAAACTTTACTAGCATTATAGCAAATCATGGATACAAGAGTAAACGACATTTTCTAAATATGCAAGGTGGGGATACTTTGGCTAGTCCCAAATTGAATTTGGTACTCAATGCAAAAGCGAATGAAATTATTACTTTAGCGGCTGGAAAAATGGGAACCAGCAAAAGAAATGTTATTTCGTTAGCGCTGGCTGAGATTTTAAAAACCACGTATGACAAAAGATTCATTGATTCATTAGCCAATGAAATTACAACAAGTGTACCAACGGCATCAACGGTAAATGAACAGATCCAAGAGAAAATTGAAAAGTTAGAAAGGTATGGCCATTCCAGAAGAGTTTTTTTTGGGCTGCTTATCTCGGACTATTTTTTACACAATCAGGATAAGTTTAAAATCACTGAACTGGACGAATCAGATAGCAATGAGGGCGATAAAGGACATATTGAAATCACGCTTGACCGTATCACTAAAGAAAAAATTGTGCGGCACTGTAAAGCGAATGCTATGTCAGTTAGTAGCCTTTTTTCACACTACATTCTAAGTGAAGAGATAAAAGTTGATTCTTTTGTAGTAGAAGAAAAAAGTTTCCTGAACCTAGTTCTAGGAGAAAATGTTAAAAAAGCCCTACAAGATAGGTCTAACAGCACAAACAGAACCTACCGATTTTATTTGAATTTGATTGCAGAACAAATAGCTAGGAATATTTCCGTATAAGGGAACCTTACAAACAGAGGTTCCCTTCTTTACTTTCTAAAATTAATCTGATAAAGTCGTATTAGAATAAAAAAGGAGGGATTTTATGGTATGTAGGTTCCATTACTGAATGGGAGATTCGTCCAATACTAAATTTGGATGGAGTCTAGTAAAATTCCAGTAAGATGGGAAATTTCATGTTTGAAGGAGGAAATACAGAATGTTTGATCTGATTAATAAGTTTTTAGAAACATTATTTGGTGACATGACTAAAACTGGCATAACCGTATTTGCCATAGGGCTTTTAGTAACTGGCTTGCTGGCAGCATTTGGTGGAGAAGAAAATCAAGGCAAGTTTAAAAAAGCTTTTGGCCTGTGCCTTATTGGATTAGCTGCCTTTTTGTTGGCAAAGGCAATTGTGGCGTATTTTCAAACGAACCTCGGAGGTTAAAGGGGGCTTCAACATATGGCTTTTGATACTCAAGGGGCGATTGAAAGAAGGGATCGACTACGACAGGAGGGGAAGATTGAGCTTCCCCTGAACGTGGACACACGTAAGTATCTTTTGTCCTTTCTCAAGTATCGGGACATTCTAATATCCCTACCTCTATTTGTTGTTTGTGCAGCGATATTTATGTATTTACGTCATACCGGGTATGACGTAAATGCACAACTGGTCGTTGTTTGTCTTTCGCCTTGGGTCACTTTTTTGACTATTTTAAGCATTCATCATCCTGACCGTAAGAATATCAATTTTTTTACTCATAAGGTAATATGGCGTATTCAATTCAGAAGGAGACAAAAACTTTTTGTATATGAAAAAGGTGGACTTATGGATAAAAAGAAGGCTCTTAAAGATATTAGAGAGCAATTAGGGATTAGAAATGTTTATTCTGAATGCTACGAAACAACGGATAATCGCTTTGTTAAGGTAATCAAAGTATCCAGCATAAACTTATCCCTTCTTAATAAAACCGAAAAAGAGAAAATATTTCGCTCCTATGAAACGTTTTTAAACGATGTTTCAATATCCATGTTACCTCTTCAAGTGAGCCAAATTGCACAGCCAATCAACCTTACAAAATATGGACGGGATATTGAAGCAAAAGTAGCTGGAGTAGAGAACAAGGCTAAACAAATGTTGAATAAAAGTTATCTTAAACATGTCGATGATATGCAAACTTCTAAAGATATGGTTTCGCGCAATCGTTATGTTATTCTGTCACGTTCCTTTAATTTGCTAACACGAAAAAAAGTGTTGGATGAACTGGAAAGAGACGGGAAATTACTGTCTTCCCAAATTGAAAATATGATGGGAGGAAGACATAAACTTAAAGCTAAAGTGCTGAACAATGAAGAACTTTTCCACCTTATGTTTGCGTGCATCGACTATGAAAATGCACAAGTGAACTTTAGCTTTAAAACCTCATTATTTTCACCGCTGACGGTAGGAAACCGCACCTTTGAAGAAATGGATGGGCGTTGGGCTAAGATGAAAGAGGATCACATTATGTAAGGAGGAAGGATATTCCTATGAATCTCTTAAAAAAAATAAAAAAAGGAACCTTGGAATCCTCCTATGAGGGATATAATGAGAATATTTTGAACTTGTTGTCTCCTGACTCCATTCAGGAAGAAGAGTCATATGTCCGTTCAGGAGCTAATTTCACGCGAACCTTAGTTGCGGTTGAATATAGCGCTATCCTACAGCAAGAGCGTATACAGAGCTTGAATGATATAAGCGAAAATATTAGCGTCATTCAATTTTTAAGTGTATACGATTCGCATGAGGTTAGAAAACAGCTATCGGAGAGCATTAAACAAAATAATCAGAAAGTAAATTCTAAATATGTGAATGATGCCGGTAAATCGGATGCAGAAGCGGAAATTGACAGTGCTAAAATGACGCTGCACCAGTTGAGCTATAAAAATGAACGTATGTTCATGTTTCAAATGCTAATACACATTGTTGCTTCCGATCAAAAGCAGCTTGAATCGTTGACACAGCAAGTTAAAACGGTAGTTGGCCCTTTTGCCAAAACGGTTACGCCTATGACTAAACTAAAAGATGCCTTCGATAGTTTCCTACCTCTCGGGAAGAATAAGGTTTATGACCTCACGTATAGACCGATGAATGCTGAAGCAGTCAGCTACTTCTTCCCTTTCCATGAAAACGAAATTTTTGATCCTGATGGACTTATAAAAGGTCGAAATCTTACTACAGGAAATGTGGTCGTAGTAGATGATGAAATGCTGCTTAATAAGCACGAATTTGTAATTGGCATGTCTGGGGTCGGTAAATCGACGTATATCTTTTCGAGTATGATGCGGAAATGGTCTACTGGTACACGTATTCGCACCATTGACCCAAAGGGTGAGTTCGGGAAGATCTACAAGAGCTTAGGCGGCGAGTGGGTGAAATTCAGCTTCCGTAACGGCAGCATATTAAACCCATTTGATATTCCCAACATTAGTAAATCTGCTCAAGCGGAAATGGAAAAAGAAGGTATTTCAGAGGGTAATCCTTTGTTGTCTAAAATCAATGTTTTGCTGATTATGTTCAGATTGATGTATCCAGACATAAGCGACTTACAAGAAGATATTCTCTCTAAGTACCTCATTGAAATGTATGCAAAATTTGGAGTAGATGAAAACACGGATATAAGTCAACTCAAAAAAGAAGATTTTCCGATTATGAAAGATTTTTATGACTTTCTTACGGAAAAAAAGAAGACCGAAAATGAAGAGTTCTCGAAAGTATCCGATTTCTATACTATTTTATATTCCTATGCTGAAGGGTTATTTTCAAAGATACTGAATGGTCACACCAATGTCGATGTAGATAATTCATTGTGTAATTATGATATTTTGGATCTGCAAAATAAACCTAAGCTTCAGCGAGTCATATATTTTCTTTTGCTTTCTCACGTACAGTACGAAATTATTAACGGCGATGGTACGGATACACAATTTTTTATTGATGAAGCTCACGTTATTGCCGATCCTAAAGTACCGCTTGCTATGGAACAATTGTATTTTGCCATGAAAGTTTTGCGGTCATTTAATTGTGGTGTTACCCCAGCGTCCCAGTCTATTAAAGACTTTTTATCCGCTACCGATGGGGTACGTAACTATGGTGAGGCTGTAATTAGCCAGGCTACCCAGCGGCTATATCTGCCAATGGCAGAGACGGAAGTAGATTACTTGGAACGAGAAATGAATATGCAGTTTTCGGAGGAAGAGAAGACGGCAATTACCGTTATTGAAGGAAGTAAAAAAGAAGAAGCAGGGAAAGGAATATTCTTTGTAGGTTCTAAAAAAATCAAGCTGCATGTTGTCTTAACCGATTTAGAAAAACAACTATGGTTTGATAAAATCCCCTTTGAAGAAGTGGTGCAGTAATGAAGGAGCTTTTAAAACAAGCGATACTGTACAAGGCCAGATATATTATTGTAATCGCAATACTGGTATGTGGGGTTGTGGCCGTTATATCTGCCATTATGTCGGCTGTTCTCGACGATGACTCTGGAGGTAACGGTGCTGGAGTACCCGGGCCTATTATGTGTACAGCCGGGAAAATAGATCAAACAGCCATTGGTAACATGTTTGCCAATGCCGGCGTTTTCACCGGCAAAGAGGATGTGTTTATCCAGGCGGCTAAGGACAATGGCATTGATCCTGTACTGTTGATGGCTATAGCCTTACATGAGACTGGACACGGTACATCCCCGGCTGTCAAAAACAAAAATAATCCTGGTGGATTAATGAACCCGGATGGTAGTGGGTTATTCTCGTATTCCACACTGGACGAGGGCATTAACGCGATGGCAAGTAATCTGAACAGATTATATATTTCGCAAGGTCTGATAACGATAGAACAGATTGGAAATAAATACGCTCCTGTAGGAGCTGATAATGATCCGAACAATCTTAACGCCAATTGGATTCCTGGTATAACAAGAATGGCCAATTCACTAGGTGGTCTTTCCGCAAATTGTAGCGCTACGGCTACCGGAGAATTTGCGCTTCCGGTTCCTGGCCCGTTAAGAGTTACATCACCTTTTGGCCCAAGAGTACATCCGGTTACGGGTAAACAATCTTTTCACAAAGGCGTGGATTTAGCATGTCGCGTGGGTGATCCTATATATGCTGCGGATACGGGGACGGTTGTTGTAACCGTTAAAAGCGGTGGTGATCATTATGGACACCATTTAATTATAGACCACGGCGGCAAGTATACATTGTATGCCCATTTGACTACCGTCATGGTGGATCTAAACCAGCCGGTTACAAAAGGGACTCAAATTGCAACCTGTGGGAAAACGGGAAGGGTAACCGGGCCGCATCTACATTTTGAAGTCCAAACAGGCGGTATTTATGGACAGAGACAAAATCCTATGCCGTTCTTGGAAAGCAAAGGAGGAGGAACAGAATGAGAAAGGGTTGGTTATTGTTTGCCCTGACCGTTGGTGTATTGGTTTCATCGGGGTTATGCCTGAAATTTTATGTTGAGCTGCAACAATCAAAAAAAGTAATCGCTGAATATAAGGACATTGAGCTGCTGAATCAAAGGTCAGAAGAATTTGCGAAGGCATATGCAAAAGGCAAACATAAAGACTTCCTGACTCCCGAAGCAGACAGTAAATTCAAGAAAATGGAATCGGAGAAATATGTAAATCTGGATGCCCAGGATTCAGGATTGGAAACCGTGGATATTCAGCAATTGTTCACGAAAAAAGCTGCGGAAGACGGCGAAGCTGAGTCATTTGCTACGGTTGCGATCCGATATGAAATGGATAAATCGAAGACATTCGGGGATGATTATTTCCAAACGCTGTCTATAAACTCGAAATGGAAGAAAGTTAATAATGTATGGAAAGTCAACGATGTGAAGGTAAGTCTGTTAGGTGACAGTAGCGACGATGATTTACGTAAACAAGCAGAGGAAGCCTTACGCAATGCCAAGGAATCGAGGGGTGAGCAATGAAGTTATCCCAAGAGAAAAAAGAAAGAATAGTCAAACATGCCAAAAAAATAACTCAAAAAATGGAAGGTATATTTGCGGAAATAGCGAAGAAGGTCTATGACAAGCCTATTGAAAAAGCTAAGAGGGAATTTTTTTTAGAGTACCGTGAAGAAATGACGGAGGATGAAATTAGGGAGCTGCGGTATCGAATCAGTATCCGCTGGATCGTCCCTATATTCGGGATTTTATTCTTACTGTTCTACTTATTAAGGAGATTATTCACATGAGTAGAATATTTAAAATTTCCCTCATTGTATATCTCTTAGTCTCATTAGGCTTGGTATTCCCACATGCAAGCTTTGCTGAACCTGGCGACTACTACGAGCAGCATGAAGAGTTCTTTGAAAACGCGCCTGAGTCTTACAAGGACTTTATTAAAAAATACGATCCAGAGCAGCGAAGCGTGGATTGTGGACGTTTTGAAGTCTCATGTCATGTGTACAAAATCGCTTTGGATAGCGGTGTATCTGGAATGGACTTCATTAAAGATATCATCAAAAAAACGATCATATCACCAACGGACATTATAGACAATCAGACGTACAAAGCTTACAAGGACGGTATGTTTGTCTTGTCAAAGACTCTTCTGGCGATATTCATTATTTTTAATGCGGTTAAAATAGTGAGTCTACGCCTGGGTGACGCTGAAGATGGCGCAACAGTGGTCAATGAGAAAGTTGTGTCTATGGTAGTCATTGGGATCTTCCTTTTTCTCTATGAATATATCATAGAATGGATACTACATTTACAAGAGCTACTAATGACAGAGATTGTGGATTCAATCAATAGCTCGGACATGGTTTTAAATATCATAACGAACATACTTATGGGGCCAGGCTTGTTCTCGGTATTGGTAATCCTGATTATAGCCATAATTCTGATTGCTCTTACGCTTCAGTTATTTTATCGGATTGCTTTTGTGGCGATCTTATATATTGCTGGCCCGGTTGCTATTTCAACGAAATTGAATGAAACTTATAATTTTTTTGATTTCTGGCTTAAAAACATGGTTATTGCTTTCGTCACCTTGGCTCTACAGTTGATTTGTATCGCCGTGGGTTTACAAGAGTTCTTAATTCCACCAAGCTATTACGGAGATACTTTTCACATGTTTTCAGGAGCAGCCTTTTTTGTACTGGCCATCACATTACCAGGCATTTTAGGTCAATGGGGATTTAGCACAGGATCTTCAAGAGCTTTAGCTTCAGGAGCAAAATCTGCTGTCAAAATGATGGTTATGAGAAGACGGTAAAGGGGTGAATTTGATTTGAAAAAAACAGTTATATCGTTAGTGGTGATTCTCCTTATTGCGTCTGGATGCAGCAATAAGGAGAATCAAGTCACAAAAACTCCTTCTGTAGAACAAGGGCAATCGACTCAAGAAACTGTTTTTACAAGTGCGGACATTTCATCAGCAAAAGAATTGTCGAAGCAGTATGTCTCCATATTGACAAGCTTTCACGGACGATCTGCACGCACTACCCAGGAGCTTGACCAAATTCAGAAGGAAATGATGGATAAAATCAAAAAGGGGATGCTACTTTTTCAGGATTCCAGCATTTATCGAACAAGTGATACAAAAAGGAATAATGATGATGTGCTGGAGCTGAATGCTTCCAGCTTTCAAATTGGTGATAAAACAGAAGAAATTTATTACACAAATATTGATGCCCATGAGCTAATCGTACCCATGATTTATACGAAGCCTGGAACGGATAAGAAATTCAATTATGAGCTGCGTTTTGTGAAGACGTTAGACAATGAAGTACAGCTTATCAAAGACGGTTTTTATGTCAGCGGCCCGGATCTTAAAAAGAAAGATAATGAAGCCTATGAGGATAGCTATAAAAAACCGGAGCTACAGCAGGAAGTGAAACAAGAGCTTAGAATTAAGTAAAGGGGTGTGACTCGGTATGCAATCTCCCATTAATAAGTACGGCGAAATAGAAATTATAGGCGATCATGTTCAGTACAGCATTCCAATCAGCTATACAAGCATTAGCAGCCTGGATGAACTGGAAAGCATGTACAAACAAAAAGGGCTTTCACTTGCACATTTCAAAAATTATGTATTTGCTCATGATCTTTCATTCATCACGAACCGATTAGTATTTGACTACGATCTTGCTGGTATGAAGTCTTTTTATTACCTGCGGCAAATTTACTTTGAAGATCAGATTTACTATTTCCGTTCCTTCGTGGATCTAGCTAAGAATAATCACAATACGCCTATACTATGGGATAAAAATAATTTTTTCCTAGACTTGACCGATAGTAAAATGAAAGTTTTTATCTTTGAATTTGAAGGCCACCGGCTCTACAGTACGCCGCCTACACTTGATGGATTGAAGGAAATTATTTTATTATCACTGACTACGTTATATCGCGTTTTGGGTAAACCGCGAATTACGGATTTTATAGATCAGCGAGACGTAGTGATTCGTTTTGCAGAACAGATTTTAAGAGCTGTAAGCATTGATGATGTGGGCAGGATTGTTGAAGAAACAATTGTCACCGTGGAGCGCAAAGAAGAAATTCAGCGTGAGTATGAAGCTAGATTGAAAAATATGAAGTATTGGGCTAGACGGAAGGAAATCAAGAGCAATAAGCTTGCTGGAAAGTTTGTAGCGGCTACCTCTTCTGAAATTTTTATAGAGAAGTCCAAACGGGGAATACGTTCTAAAGAAGAGACAATGCGGAGTATGAAAACCAAGGGCGATCAGGAGGATAAGGAAGCATTCTGGAACTCAAAATGGTTTTATGTGGGTGGTGCTGGAGTGGCCGCAATCCTACTTGTGGCCACCGCGTTAGGCGCATTTGAGGGCGCGAATGCTGAAGCTCCACAACAAGCCAAAGAACAGCAGCAAGCGGCAGCAGCCACTACATTAACATCTGAGCAGTTGGCTAATGTCTACAAGCAAATAATGGCCGGGGATAATCAGGCCGCATTAAAGACATTGGAGCAAGCTGGATATGCAAAGCTACCTGAAGATTTGCAAAAACAAATGCTTGATTTGTATGTAAAAGAGGGCGAATATGATAAGGCTATCGGGCTTAACCCGGCATACGCGGATATTGTTGTTAGTAACCTGGTTGCAAGTAAACAAACCGCAAAGCTGAAGGATTTACAAACCAAAATTGATCAGCCAGCGATTAATTATGAAGTAGCTTATATGAATGGCGACTATGAGAAGTTGATTGGCATAGCTAGGGATATAAAACTTACAGACAGACGGAAAAATCAACTGCTCGTGGCTTACTTATGGTCAGGACTTAGCAGCGAAGCATCCTATTTAGCAAAGCAAGAAGGCAGCTCGGATATGGCGAAAAAAATATCCCAATTTAAGGAAGTTAACCAGCGTGTTAAAGAGTATATAAATAAAATTGATGTAGCAAAGAATAAAAAAGATGATAAGACGGTTAAAAGTCTTCAGCAAAAAGTCGAGCAAATTAAGGCGAATTTCAACAGGGTATAACCAAGGCTAAGGGGGAAGGACGGAATGTGATTTGAATAAAAAAATATATATTCGAGGTCTTGACGAATTAGGCCGTATTACAGTTCCTAAGCAAATCCGAAAGGAACTACGTCTTGGAGAAAAACAAATGCTCGAAATCTACAGTGACGGTGAGAGGATCATTGTGGAAAAATATGATAACCTGGAGCCGTGTTTGGTTACTGGAGAGTCTATGAAATCGAATCACACTTTTGCCTTTGGAAATGGTGCATTAACGTTAAGTCCTCAAGGGATTGATAAACTCCTTGAAGAGCTAGAAAAATACAAACGCTCACAAGCTGATTGACCAGCCCTTCGGGGCTTTTTCTTTTGCTCTCCTGGTGTGCGCTTGGCAGAGCGCCGCACCAGGTACAGCGAAAAGGACGGCTGGGGCCGTCCTGAGCATGTTGGCCAGCATCGAGCGCCGGGCGCTGCGGTATGGCTTCGTGGATCTCCTGCCGCTCCGAT
>NZ_MCBP01000031.1:0-11868 GCF_001705305.1 Paenibacillus kribbensis | reverse complement strand
TTTTCTATTCCGATGATAGCTGCTGATATAATTTCATTTTATTTCGTATTTTTTTAATAACATTGTCAGACATGTTTTGCCTGCTCATACCAGTTATTTTAGCCATTGTCTGCTGTGTTTTACCTTGCATCAGACCTTCGACAATCACCCGTTGTTTCGGTGTCAACATATTCAAAAATTCCCCGACATACACCCCCGTTTTATCGTCATCTTCTTGACATAAAATGTTCCCCATCGTCTTTCCGGTATCTCCATCATTGTCGTCCCGGTATATTTTCCTGTGGAATGATACATATTTAAATTTTTGTTCCATATTACCGCGTGTTTTTTGGTTTCTTGGTACCCTGATTAATTCGCTTTTGTCGTTTATATATATCAACATGTGCCCATGAATATAGCGTGTAGCGAATGTCGAAAATGCGTATCCCCGACTCGGGTCGAATCTTCTTGCAGCAAGTAATAAACCGATATTCCCTTCGCTGACCATATCTTCATAGTCGATGCGTTTGGCTTCGCATACATCCAAATATTTTTGTGCAGCCTTGTGTACTAGCCCTTGGTTTTCCATCACCATTTGGATTACGTTTGCTTCATCCATACTCCCCACCCTTATCCTGTCTTTTTTTCAAACTCAATTTCGATGCGCGGGTTTTTCCGATCGATCTCAAAATCTATTATTTGTGGCAAAGCCATCTTATCGTCTTCATACATGCCTGCATCTTCTAAGGCGTCTAACAGGGCTTTTAAGGCGTTATGTGTGTCGCGCCTCCGTTTGTCCGGGAAGTAAAACCAAAGCCGTACAGCAACCTTCCCTGTGGCTGTAGACCACTCGTTTTTCCTTTGCCATACCTTTGCTCGTAGGATAGTATCTGAAAACCATTGTTCAGCTACTTTGGTTTTAATCCGCAACCGCCGTCCCCGCACCATTGCATTCCTGTACATATGGTTTACGCTTGGAGCCAGCCCCGGCAATATTAGTCGCTCCATCTATGGCTTGTCCTCCTTAAAATCATCATGCGCTTTGCTGGAGTATGACAGCGACTAAGGTAATATACTTCGGCTACGGTCTGACCTTTCTGGTCTTTAATCTTGTAGCCGCGCTCCTTTTGGTAGAATGCGTCAATCCGTTTTGCAGTGTTCACTTTCTACACCTGCCCTCCGGTAGATTTCTTCTTGTGCAAGTATTCGATAATCATAATCTTTAGTTTCGTCATAAGCTGCAATGACCAGTTCAGAATTGGTCATGCTTTCAAACGGTCTCACGTTCGTCCTCGGCCTCCTGTGCTTTCTCCCACTCTAACTCTGCTCTAGCAATACGTAGTGATCCTTCAAGGTCCTTATCTAAGTAGTCATAGTCGTCTATTGGATTCATGGGGTATCCTCTCCTTTCAAAGCAGCGCGGGCTAACTCCCCATAATCCATCATCACTTCGGACTCTATGACCTCACCAATCGTCCCCTCTTCGACGCTCCATTGGTGATTATTTTCGGCTGCATAAAACTCAAGCGCCTTATCCTTAATCTCTATCTGTTGTAGGAGGTATTCAATCGGCTCAATAACGGCCTTCGCCGTAAAAGCTATGTTCCGTCCTTCCGCTAACGACCTCTTAGTCGCTTCATGCGCTTTGCGTATCTTTTGTATCTTATCCATGGTTTAGACCTCCATATCGCAGTTTGTAACTGCACATATTAGTTTTCGATTAAGGTTATATTCCGTATCCTTGTACACGAAGATGAGCCAATCGGGTGATAATTTATCGTCGCTCCCCATTACTGCAAAGTCTGCGATTTTATCTTTTAATTCTTCATCCACGTCAAAGAAGTCCATTACATTTCCGCCAACAAAATGAATTTGTATGAAGAACTGTTTCATATCCCTTATTCCTCTCCTTCCCTTTAGGGGCTGTATTATTGAATCCAGACTGTTTCACCAAACATGTTTTTGTGTGATGTTACTTTAGGTTCAGATGTGTACTCAGGCTCGTTGCGATTACCAAGTGTTATGATCGAAATCTCCGCTTCGGGATTCTTCGTCTTTAACTTTTCAATCAACTCTTTTACTTTCATTCCTCTATCCCCTCTCCTTGGGTAGCTATTAGAGCTGCTAAACAGATAGCTTCAGGCGCGGATTCTGAATCAACTTCTGTGAACGTTTGATCCGGGTCCCAAAAAAACATTGCATGCCATATGTCCGTTTCCGAGGATAAAACAACCCACCAATCCTTATCGCGCATGCTACCAACTACTTCCCATGCCGCAGACATGTCTTTGCAATAATTCTTGGGGTAGTGTTCAAAATTTCCTACTTTAATCCGTCCTGCGCGCATTCCGCTTTTTTCTAAGCCCATCACATTCGTAGCAATCCAAATGTTTCGTTCCCATTCCGGCATACTATTCCATTTAGCTATTATTTCATCCCTGGTCATGGTTGGTCACCCTTCTTTCCTTCCTGTTCGGTGAGCCAGTCACAGTATGTTTGGCACTCTTCTTCGGTTTTAAAATAAACCGTGAAATAACGTTCTTTGATGTCCTCAAATCTCTCACCGTTATAGATAAGACGTGGAACATCTGAAAAGCTCAATTCTTCGAGTCTCATTCCGTCCGCATCTTTATACTCTTTGTACCATGCAATGAATTTTCCGCTTCTGGATTCAAAATTAGAGCAGACATGCGCGGTGGGTTTGTATACAGTACGCCCTTTTGAACAATCGCATTTTTCAGTTTGATTTTTCCCCTGCGGTGACTTGTAGTGAATGTATCTATTTTCATCGCACTTATCACACTTTTCTCCATTCTCGTGGGTGGGGTATGCTTTGAATAATTCGACTTGGAAGTCACCCATTAACTGTGCAAGTCTTTCTTTTCTGACCTCGTACAAAAGGTCGCGTTTCTGCATGTCAATCTCGACACATTTTTGATTGTATTCCCGCTTGATTGATTCAAGGTTTCTCTTCACTTCCTGCAACTCGGCGTTTTCCTTGCGAAGACGGTCAACCTCCTGCTTGTGCTCATCCTTCACACTATCCATAAGGGTTTCCTTTAGTTCATCTACCTTCTGTTCAAATTCACTTGGTTCATCATAAAAGTCACGATCATAGTAATTCATCTATCTTCTTCCCTTCTTATTGGAGTCTATCCCGGGCTTTTTTCTCACGACGATCAGGTCCTATCATTTCGATTCGCTGAGCTTGTCCAACAATCCGGCTGGCAATCTTCCGACCATTCAGCGGCAGTCGCTCATGTATCCGGTCGGTAGAATAATTACTGGTTACGATCGTAATCATGCTGTTCTGCATGCGTTCATTCAGGATGCTGTACAGCTTACCTTCGGACCATTCGGTATAAGAAGCCGTAAAAAGGTCGTCTATCATAAGCACGGGCACGTTGTAATAACGGCTTAAAACCTCGTTCTCGCTCTCTTCGCTGTTTCGGCTGTAAGTAGACTTGATATCCCCGAAAAGCGTCTCCTCGGTCACGTAGAGGCCCGGTATGCGCCGATCTGCTAGAGCATTGGCTATACAGTCCATTAAAAAAGTTTTGCCCGTGCCATAAGCGCTCTGATTCCCCTTTATCCGCGTTTCATCCCCAAAGATATAAAGCCATGTTCCGTCCTTTTTGTGAGATTCGATGTTATCAAGAAAATCAGTAGCTATTGCAAAGTGCTCAGCGTTTTTCGTGTCGATCACAGCATTTTTGAAGGTATGCTGCTTTTGCTCATGGTTGAAGCTGCTGTTGGCTGTATATTTTGCTAGCTGCCGATCCAGTAAGCAGGAGCAAGGTTCCACTTGCGCCACCTGCACCTTCATGGGCGCTCCATGTTTGTCCGTATACCCCTCTTTCTCTATCCATCGGAATGTATTTATCGTCCCGGTGTAATCGCACTTAGGGCAGCCCTCAGGTGCTTCTAATTCGCTGTAAGAGTTCTTCGGAAACAGGTTCTTCTTCTGATCCTGATTTTCCAAGGATGAGGTCTTCTGTTGGGCTTTCATAGCTTCCACCCGTTTGAGTAGTTGCTGAATAGCTGGCTTTACGCTGTCCACGTCCACCGCCTCCCTGTATTCTCATTTTGGTTAAAATAGCTTGATACTGTTTTCGAAGATTATCCGGACTGAATATGATAGTTCGATAAAATGAATCCGATAAAGCGAATTTAACAACTTCACCAATTTCAGCTTCCTGCAGCTTCTGCTTTTCAATCATCAAACGAAACGTATTGGCCCATTTCTGAAAGTTAGGCGATTCTATTAAATGGTCCGTTCCAATCTCTAATGCATTTTGATAAGCCAGTTCATGAAATCTTTTAGCCAATTTATAAACCCGATCTTCCTCTGAATAAGTCCGTTTCGGACTTTTCGGAGAAGGTGGTTTTTTATCTTTTCCTTGTTGTTCATTATTATCATTATTATCATTATTGTTTATATTGTTGGGTTGCCGTTGCTTTCGTGGGGGCTTCGTAGCTTTTTCGTCGTTGCTTTCGTCGTTGCTTTCGCCACTCTTCAAATCCTGATAAACCCCGAAGTTACTAATGGTTATCAGCAACTTGTGCGTTGCTTTCGTCGTCGTGATCATCGTTGCCTTCGCGTTGCTTTCGTCAGGGCTTCGTTTCGATTTCATCGCTTTACCGCGTAAAAACTCTAAAACCTGATATATTTGGTCTTTCGTAGGCCGTTCACGCCTTGCTCCCACCTTCCAAGAAACAGCATCTATGATCTCCGGAATAGACGTTAATACTTGACCTTTTTTCAGTCCTTTGTATTGCGTGTGCTGAGCAGATAGGAGAAGGTAAATCCACACCTTTGCATAGAGTGGCGGCTTCTCCCATATCTCGCTTTCGATTAACTTCCGATGGAGGCTGATCCATCCGTCCATGTCACCACCTACTAATTCTTTAGTGCTATTGCCGTTTGTCTAGCCAACAATCTCTTTGTTCTGATCCCCTCAGGATGCTCGTCCAAATACTTATGACATGCCAAGCAGCTATCTAATAAATCCAACTCCGTTGTCTTATGATCAATATGTCCGCGTCCAGTAATATGAGCCTGTTGGACAGCTCTAGCACCCTTACACTTGATCATGACCTCACAATAGCCCTCTGAACGCTCTCTAACCTTTTTGCGGACCTTGTTCGATATATCACCCTTTTGCTTCTGCGTAAGCTTTACACGGACACTTGCACCGGGCTTATCAACCGGATGAAATCCATAGTCGATCATGTGCATGCCTCCTATATATCAGACTGGTATTTTAAGATAGTTTGATAGGCTGATATACGAACCTTGATTGCGTCGGCGACTTCAATGCCAGCTTTAAACGATGATTCGGTAACATCCCTTTTAAAGAGGTACTCCGATACATTGCCCTTGGCTACATCGGTTACAATACTGACTGGAACACCCTCGGTACGAAGCTTCAAAATTTCCTGTGCCAGTTTAGAGCGATAATCGCGCTCTGCTTCGGCCTTATCTTTACCAAGCTTAAAAAGGGCATCTGCCGAGCTCTCGAGCCGTATAGCGGCTTCGCTAACCTCTTGGATTACACTAGACAATTCCATCGCTTACAGCCCTTCCAGAAGGTCTAAATAGTGCGTCATGCTAGACAACTTCTTTTTTGATTTGCAATAATTGCACTTTCCGCAACCAGTCGCTGGTACATTGCCGAATTTCACATTTAAGACATGAGGCATATTGTGCTCAATCTCACTCAATTTTTCGTGTATAAGCGCTTCGTCAAACCAGATTATTTCCTTGTCTGGAACTTCTTCCTTTGACACGGCTAATAGCGTAGGTTCCAAATACTCGAAGCTCAAATCACCACTCACACGCTCGATTTCGGCATACATAGCCATCTGTACGTCATATTGATAGGCCTGTATAAAAGACACGTATTTGGAACCGTTCCAATATTTCTCGCGGATGCCTTTGACCGTTTTAATATCTGTGAATCTACCGTTTTCTCTGGAAAGAACATCAATCTTCGCTTTCCACATCGTTCCGAATATGTCAGCGGTTAGAATGACTTCCTTTTCCCCTTCCAAAACTGTGTTACAAAGATCATCTTGAAGAATTGATTCAATCATATTGTTGGCAGTACGAAACGGTGCTTTCAGCTCTTTTTTTGCTGTATAGATTTCTGGATTATCTCTACGAAAAGCATCGTAAGCCTCTTCACTTTCCAGTGCAGAATGGACGTATGATCCAACTAAAAGAGCCTCGCGTTTTATGTCTTTATATGTGCCGTCAAGTTTTGCCAATGCCGCAGCTTCACATTTCATAAAATCTTTGTATTGCGAAACGCTCATATACTCCTTGTTTGCTTCATTGGAATAATAATTTTCAGGGGTTAATTCCATTACGCCTTACCTCCTGCAGCAATTTGCTCTTCAATTTTCGAAAGAAACAAATCTGCCAACTCGTCGTTCAACTGCATCAAAGGAGCGCCGTACAATGCACTGGATTGTGCATCAAGTTGATTCGCACGCATCCCTAACTTGGCCCAAGCAGCCTTAATTTTAGCTAGGGTTTCTTTAGATGCTTTCTGCCCATGCTTGCTTTGGAAAGCGTCTGGATCGTCTTTATCCGTTGGGATATTGAAGAATTTAAGAATGAAATACTTCTCAGCATAGGTTAGTGCTTTGCCTACCCCTTTTTCACCCGCAATATCAACCCCCTGTGTGTACCAGGGGCATTCTATTATTTCAGTAGGACTGTCTGTATTGACCCAAGTGAAAGTCATTGTTAATTCGGTAAGATAGGTCGTTGTTTTTTTAGGACGATCCTTGTCCATGTACTCAACCGTTTCAGAAATAAGGTTTTTATTCGTGATGCGAGGAACAAGAATGAGACCCATTTCATTGATTTTATCCCGTACAGAAGCCAAAACCTGGGCGCTTCCAGTGTAGTCGTACTGATTAGACTTTGACTCTTTTTTCAGGTAATCAACAGACTTCCGAACTTCTAGTAGTTTTTGATAAATATTGCGTTTGACCTCTTCGGACATCTTTACAGCCTCCTAAAATTTTGATATAGTTTCCGTGAAATGTTTATTAATTAGTTCGATTCGACTCCGGTTGCAGCCAGAGTCGTTTTGCTTTCTAGGTCATTCCGCACGTCATACAGCGCTTCGAGCACATATTGCAACTTGCCATCCCGAAAAATTAACAATGGCTCTACGATGTTATTGAGCGATTTTCCACGTATCTCCGTATCAGTTTGAAGTTCCTCCAGCGTTTGGATAGCTTGTTCTAACGGCGTTTTCACGTTTGTATCCCTCCTTTTGTTCCCGGCGAATTCTGCGGTACTCCCGATATGCAACGTCACTGTTGAATCTAAATTGAATGTTTCCATTTTCCTGCTCGACTGCTTGTCCACCAACTTGCATCAAAGCCTGCAGATCGGAATAACTATCGCTTCCCTTGCAGCGAGTTTGCATATGCATCGTCTATCACCCTCACCAAGACCTGATTTTTACACTCAACAGCATCCAACATGCATTCCTTACAATGTGGTTCCTCATGTTCGTATACCAGATACTTTGCCTCAGCTCCGCATCCGCATCTGATCACCATATCAAACCTCCCACTGAATCTTTTGCGCTAACTCAACATAACGACCAAAGGTAATGCGATTTTTGATAAGACCATATTCAGGCTCCTGTTCATACAATCGGCCCAAGTATTCTAAGTGCTCGTCTGTCAGTACACTCAGCCCGCTAAGGTCCTTGGTGACTACTACAGGACGTTTACGCCACCATCGCCACATACCTATCAACTCCCTTTGATAGATTCTGCCTGCAGCTTTGCCACCATGGACAAACGCAACCACACTCCATCCCGCATCACGTACAGCTCACCGTTTATACGCTTCCCGGCCTGAAAGCCGCTGAAGAATGTCATACTCTCACCCCTTCAACCAAACCTTCAACCACGGCCAACATTTCCGCGTTACCATTCCAATACCGACGCGCCCGATCCACAAAAGCCTGCAGCCGCTCTTTGCTTACGTTTCGTCTAAGGCAATCATCAAAGGCTGCTATTAAGTCTGTAGCTTGTTTCATGTTCATTCTCCTTTTAATGGATAATTGAAATACCATGCGTTGATCTTACGGCAAATCACGTTAACTGCTTTTGCCTCTTCGGACGAAACAGGCTTGTTTTCCAATGAAGCAATAAAACTAAACTCAGTAGATGTAATGCTTTTCTCCAGCAAAGCCGCTGCCGCTCCTTGCTTAATCGCACCGATGTTCATTCTTCATTCTCCTTTCTTAATAGGAAGATCATCCGGCACCATATTAATGTCATTCCGATATTCATCGTTCGCGTCCCCGAGTAGGCTCTCCAGCTTGTCCATGTTTTCGGCTTGGGCTTTAAAGGCTTGAGCAGTTCTGTCATTCCCGTTGTTTGCATGGACTACAGATTTGTTAGACAAGTCATCTGCTACGGCTTTGATGCCATCCAAGGCGTTTAGCATGTCGTCAAAGTCCAAGGTGCGGATAAAGGTAATAAGTTCAGTTTCTTGTTTAGTCAGCTCCATGTTCAAGCACCCTCCTTGAATTTATTGATGAAGTAAATCTGTCCTTTGCCTGTAATCTTTGTTGTCCGTGTGATCTTGGAACCTTCACTGGAACTCATTCGCTGTCCCATTTTGATTTCCATGATTTTTAGTTCCATCGACCGTTGTGTCGGCATGTTGCGTTCACTGCCGGATTTAATGAGGTATCCGTTCTGGCGTAGCCATTCAAACAACCTGATTTCACCAATCTCAAAGCCGTTTTGTTTAAGCAGTTTGGCTAAGTCGGCAACAAGGATTGAGTCCTTTGAAACCTCCAACGCTTCTGCGAACACCACTTTAGGCTTGTCCTGTTCAATCTTGGCTTGAAGCTTTAAACGCTCTTCACGTTCTTTCTTGAGTCGTGTTGCAGCTTCAATTAGTAAATCTGGATTGTCAAGTAATTCCGCTGTTGCGTACATTCCTGTGCGGCGGATTGATGGAAGTATTTCATTCGCTACTTTTTCTTGAAACGATTCCGCAACATTATTTTTGGCCCTCATAGCCAGCCTGTAAAAGATGTTTTCAGGAATAAATCCCCCATCCCCACTTGTGGGGATGAACCCGAACTCAGATAGATACTTGTTGACTCTTTCCCAGCGAACTACTTCATTACCGCTTGCCGCTTTCTGAGTGAATCCAAGCCCACGTGCTACATCCTCCAAATTCAGACGGGCCAAGCCATCTGAACTGATGAAACCACGAACCCCGTGGATCGTAACCAATTGAGTCATATAATCAGTCCTTTCAATGGGATTGTTCTTTGAGCCACGCTTCTAAAAACTCTCTTGTTTCCTTAGCCGGAAAATACCATTTACCACCGATCTTTCTTTTGGTAAAACGAGGATCATAGAAGAATAACTCCTGAATAAAGTTCCAACTCATGCAAGTACGCTTTTTCAGTTCGGCACTATCCCAAAATACATACTCACCTTCAACATCCTGAACAATTTTTTGGACTTGTTCCCGGCAAAGTTTTATCACCTCTAATTCATCTACTTTGACATTTAAAATATTGCTCATTAACTCTCCCTCCTTAATAAACGTTTTGTGTCTTTTTACGACACTCAGCGTTAAAAAAAATATTTATTTTTGTCCCAAAAAGCTTACTCAGCTTAACGGCTTCATCTACATAAAAGCGACTTGTTCCATCTTCCTTGCGTTGGTATCCAGTTAAAGACAAATTAAGATGATCGGCTGCATCTTGTTGTGTAAGTCTCGCGTTGACTCTAGCTGCTTTGACAGATATCGTCATGTGTTCACCCCCTTATGTGTCATTTAAGGACACTTAAATCATAACAACGTTCAATATGTAAGTCAACAAAAAAAGACACAAAAAATAAAAAAAGTTTGCATAGTGTGTCTTTTTGTGGTTATAATAATAGACAATTAGATGAAGCGAAAAGGATGGGTAAAAAAATTGACCAAGAATAATGATTCCAAACTTTTTTATTTTGCTGTCGGGAAAAATATAAATAAATTCCGTACTATTCGTAACTACAGCTTGCAAACGTTGGCGGACAAAGTTGGTTTAACAAAAAAAACTATCCAAAGATATGAAAACGGAGAAATAAAAATAGCCATGAATCGAATAGAGGACATAGCCGAAGCGTTAAATGTTGATGTTCCTATGTTGCTTGAAGGCACGGAAACATTTCTCGGAGCAGACATAACGGATTTGACAAATGCTATGCTACCGATAGTTGGGAATGTTTCCTGTGGGAAAGGTGGATTAGCTTTCGATAACATCGAAGGTTATGAACCAGCACCAAAAGAATGGATATCAGGAAGTGAGCACTTCTATTTGAGAGCTAAAGGCGACTCCATGACTGGGGCTCGTATTTTTGATGGCGATTTATTGTTAATTCGAAAACAAGAAACTATTGAAAATGGGGAAATTGCAGTGGTGTTGTATGGAGAGGAAGCCGTCCTGAAGAGAGTATACATAAATGGTTCGCAAGTCGTTTTACAATCAGAAAACCCTACATATGAAACTATTTTCAAATCTGTTGAGGAGGTGAGGATTATCGGGAAACTGAAAAAAATAATAATAAATATGTAATTGAAGGAGTGTTGATAATGGCGTATTTTCGAAAACGAGGGACAAAGTGGGAATACAGAATTAAATTCACTAACCAAAAAACTGGTCTACCTGACGAAACTTCTAAAGGTGGCTTCAAGTCAAAAACAGAAGCTTCATTAGCGGCTGCAAAAGCACAACTGGAATTAGAATACTATGGATTCTTACCAGATGGCAACGAACTCGTCGAAACTTATTTTGGTAAATGGATGGAAACATATAAGAAGCCAAACCTTAAACCGATCACTTATAGTGTCCAAGAACGAAATGTAAGACTTAATATTCTCCCTCGATGGGGAAAAAAGAAGATGAAGCAGATAAATCGAAATGAGTACCAGGAATGGATAAATGAACTGAAAGAAAAGTACAGCGAAGGAACGGTCAGAAGAATACACAGCATCTTTAGTTGTGCAATGAATGATGCTGTACATGAATTTAATATCCTAAGAGAAAACCCAGTCCAACGTATAAAAATTCCTAAGGATAGAGATAAAGTTAAAAAAATAAAATACTTCACTAAAATACAACTAAAATCATTCCTTGAATATACTCGTCCAGTGAAAAACGCAAAGTATAAAGCTTCAATGCAATATCTTGCATTGTTTACGCTTTTAGCTCATACCGGTCTTCGCATCGGGGAGGCATTAGCTCTTAAATGGGATGATATTGATTTAGACAAAAAAACACTTGTAGTAAATAAGACCTTAGTTTACCCACTCAATTCAACTCCTTATATATCGACCCCAAAATCCAAAACGAGTGGCAGGAGCATTAAGTTAGATGGAACTACAATAAAGATTCTCAAGAAGCATCGACTTAATCAAAAAGAAGTCATTCTTATGTATAAAAATTACAAAGCGGCGAGTGAAGATATCATTTTTCACCAACATGACGGACGATGGCTTCGCACCAATGTAGTACGTGAATATTTTAAAGAAGTGTGCAAACGAGCAAGTATTCCGATTCTCTCACCACACGCACTGAGACACACTCACGCGGTCCATTTATTAGAAGCTGGTGCAAATATAAAATACGTGTCTGAACGACTTGGACACAAGAGTGTCAAAATCACCGCAGACACGTATTTACACGTCACTGAAAAAATAGAAGATGATGCCCTAAGTCTTTATGAACAGTACGTCCAAAAATAACCCAGGGGGCAAAAAGGGGGCAAATCTCGTTTGCAAGGTTAACAAACCCTTATAGGACGGGCTTAACCAATAGACCCTTCCATTTCGAACTTGAT
>NZ_MCBP01000030.1:0-14175 GCF_001705305.1 Paenibacillus kribbensis | reverse complement strand
CTGGCCATTTTTGCACACTCCTTTTGTTGTAATAGACTAATCAAGTATTGCAACAATTTTACCTTAATTTAGGCAAAAAGTCTACGTTTTTATGGGAAGTTGTGGTATAATGAATCACAGAACGAAGTGAGAGTGCCCATTTATACCCCTGCTTCGCAGGGAATGGGTCTCGCCTTCGCTCGATTTCATTCACTTTCCGTGAATGACCTTTCCCAAAGGAAAGGGGTTTGCCTATCGGCAAATAACCCGCAGGGGCTTGGAAGGAGGTGTGTATATGGGTTATTTCTACTTTAGTTCGCAAATATTGAATCGTGCTAGCCATTCCGCTGTCGCGGCCGCAGCTTATCGCAGCGGTGAAAAGCTGCATTCCGAACGAGATGGATTAACTAAGGATTATGGCAAGCGTTCTGTTACGCCTGAATGCCACATATTAAAGCCAAAGAATGCGCCTGAATGGGCTTCTAATCGCGGCAGACTATGGAATGAAGTGGAGAAGATTGAGAAACAAAAAAATGCACAAATGGTCAGAGAAATTCGCCTTGCTTTACCCAAGGAGCTAAATAGTGAAGATCAAAAAGAGTTGCTTATTTCGTTCTGTAAAGAGAACTTTTCAGATAAAGGAATGGTTGCGGATATTTCGATTCATCGTGATAAGCCGAATAATCCACATGCACACATTATGCTTACAATTCGCCCTTTTAATGAGGATGGTTCTTGGGGGAACAAACGAAAAAAAATTGACCAGGAAGTTAATGGGGTGATGAAAAAAGTCAGCGTGCATCTAACAGATTGGAATCAAAAGGAAACCCTTGTCCAATGGAGAAAAAATTACGCTGATAAAATCAATGAAAAATTGAAGGAGAAAGGGATTGAAGATAGTGTTTCGCACGAAAGTTATAAGAAACAGGGATTAGATCGTCTTCCAAGTGTGCGGCTTGAGCGAACGGCATATCAATATGAAGCGCAAGTGAAGAAAGAAGCAGAACGTAAAAACATTCCATATGAACCTGTTACTTTTTATGGGAAAATTAATGCGGAAATCACACAAATTAATGCGGAAATTACTGCACTTAAAGAATTGAAAAAACAAAAAGTTATAGGGCTTGCTGATTATAAAAAAGAAAAAGGATATGAAGAACAGTTTGCAGCTATTCGTTCTAGTCGCGTTTTAAGTGAAACAGAAAAATCTGCTTTAACAATGGTTGCCAAACGCTCTAAAACCTATGTTGATTATGCTGTTGCAAAAAATGTAACTATTGAAATTGAAAACGGAAATTGGAAGAAAAAATTAGACAATGAAAGAGTACGTATTTTAGCAGAAAAAAATCTCCTTAATAAAGCGTACAAAGCATTTCAAATGGATCAAAAACAAGTTATCAAGTATGGATTTATTCCATCACAATTTATGCAACAAATGAAAGAAAAGGTAAGTCAAATTAATGAGCAGCAGAACAAACTTTCGGAAGATAATGAGAAGTATAATTCTTTATTAAATAAAGCTAATAATGCCCTCACTATTCAGCAGGAATTTACTCAAAAAGAGTTTGGCGTTCTTTACCAAACGGATGAAAATTATTCTACTGATGAAATGTATTATGCAGTTCAGTATTTTAAGAATCATGGAAAGATATTGCCTGAAAATGAAATGCGAAATTATGCACATGGAAAATTGAATGAAGAACATATAAAACTTCCTTCTATTGCTGAACAGACTCGTAATATTTCTAAAAGTATTTTTATTTTAAATCGTGCTATTCAGAAGCAATCGAAGGAAAGATTAGAAGGTTTAAAAGGGCAAGATTTTGATGCTGCCTATGAAGCTAGTCGGAAAGTTGAACAATACAATTTGCAAAAAGATCGGCATGAAAAGGATCTTGTCGGCAATGTTGAATTACTCCGTGTGAGTTTACAACAGAAATATTCAGATTCAATCGAGCATATTAGTGATGCTGAAGTATTGTTGCAGCTCCATGATCGGAATGAGAAAGGTTTGAGTTCTGGAAAATTGGAGATTGATCTTCAAGAGATTTATACGAAGTTTAAACGTGCTGAAGAAGTTTATTCACATCAAACGTCCAATCCAGCGAGTACGCCAGAGCAGCAAGTGGAACAACAATATTCGCAAAGTGTGGCTAATGGATTATTCCAGGCATTGGATCAAATACAACAAGCGAATCAAAACAAAAAACATGAAGCAGATCCTACCGAGAAAAAACAACGAAGAAGATACAGAGGACAAGAGTTGGATCACTAAGGAGGCATTATGGGACTTAAAAAGAAGGCATGGCAGCCTATTACTGCAAGTATCTTTTTGTCGCTGCTTTTCTCTTACTTATTAATGGTTGTCTTTTACATGATCGGCCCCGGTGGTGAGTTTGATAAACTTATTTTAGAGCCGTTAAAAGTGATTTCGTTTTGCTATACACAGAAAGATTTAAAGCTGATCTTTTCTTTAGTGCCTTTTATGTTATTAGCGGCGCTATTGTATTATATGAAAGGTTCTATACTGATTCCAAAATTGATAGATGCGAGTGATTTTGGACTACATGGTACATCGAAATGGGGACAGCCTTCAGATATGACGAATGGAAAGATTTTTTCAAAGAAAAATTCTTATACTAAAAACCCATTAAGTGCTTTTAAGATGGAACCAGGTATTATATTAGGTAAAATCCCGAACCGAAAAGAACTTATGATTATGACTAAAGATACGAAAATTGATAATCGTAATGTCCTGGTTATTGGTTCTTCTGGATCGGGGAAAGGTCAAGCGTATGTATTCCCTAATATGTGTAATATTGTTGATGAAACAATTGTGGTCACAGATCCTAAAGGCGAAATCTATGAAGCGACTCACCAACTTAAAAGGGATCAAGGCTATAAAGTGTTCCAAATCGACTTTGTAAAGTTTTCGCCTACAGTCGGTTACAATCCGCTTGATTACGTGAAGGACGATGAAGACGCACGAGCTGTAGCGAATACCATTGCTTCCAACGCAGTGGATGATGGAAAACGGGATTTTTGGAGTGAATCAGCGATTGCCTATTTTGCGGCTATCATCTTATACATTAAGGTTGAATACGGATCGAAAGCGACCATGACCCATATCGTTAAATTTACGGCCAGTGCAGGGAAAGATGAAGAATTTATTGATAAGCTGCTGGAAGAAATGTCGCCTGACCACCCGGCGTATGATATGTTCCAACTGGCTAATATGAGTGCAGGAAACACCCGTTCAGGTATTATGTCTACACTGGCGCAGCAAATAGGGATCTTTGCAATGCGAAAAATTGCTAAGTTTACCGCGAAAAGCACATTTAATTTTAGAGACTTGCAAGAGCAAAAAACCGTCCTCTACATTAAAGTACGCATGAAGAGTAATCCGTTTAAACAGTTGACAGCGACTTTCTTTGAACAATTAATTGACACCTTTTATGATATAGCCGACGAAAATCATTCACATTTACCTATTGATTCTACGTATATTTTGGATGAATTTGCTAACATCGGTAAGATTAACGGCTATCCTAATACGTTGGCCACTTGTCGTGGTCTAGGTATGTCTTTGCACACGATCATACAAGATGTTGGTCAAATAGAAGATAAGAAAATGTATGGGCCAGATATGGCACGTTCAATTATCAATAATCATGACACCACTCTATTCCTACGGACTAAGGATACCAAGACGGCCAAATACTTTTCGGAAGTGGCTGGTGAAACAACTATTAAGCATCGGCAGAAAAGTACCTCTATGGGCGAAAAAAATACGTCTAAGAGCGTGTCTGAACAATTTGTAAAGCGTCCGCTCATTACACAGGGGGAGCTACTGAACATAAACCCTGCAATCTGCTATCTTTTTGTAAACGGATATTTTCCTTTAAAACTAGAAAAGTCTTATCAGTTTAAAATCTATGGCGAGTTTTTGTTCGGCAAAGATCGAAAACCTAACTATGAGAGAACTTCAAGGGGAAATTATCTTAAATATTTTGGGATTGATAGTGCAATTGATGATGTTGAGCTTCCAGAAGCCGACATAACCCCTGCTAAAGTCCAGGGCCACCCTTTGGAAGACGACGACTATGATAAGGGCTTAGAAGCTGAAATGATGGCTCTGGAAGAAGAAATGGAGAAGGCCCCCGAGGATGAAGAACTGAGCGACGAAGAACTGGACGAAGGCGAAGAAATAACTCAAGACGAGCTAAGTGCGCTGTTAGGCAATTCATTAGATGAATCTGATGCGGACGAGCTTCAGAGTGAAGAAGGTGCTGCTTCAGAGCTGGATGTGTATGAAGACGCAATGAGTGAGGATGAAATTCAAGACGCGTTTTCAGAAATTGAACAAGCTTTGAATGGGATAAGCGAAGATGATCCAGACGCGCAGGCATTAATGGAAGTGATAGCGGAGCTGACGAATGAAGCCGCGACCGACGAAGAAGCAGCTCCAACGAAGGACAGTCCAGCCGAAAAGCCAACAGCAGAAGATCCAGACGACGAATTACCAATGTGATGAAACGGAGGGATACACAATGATAGTCGTATTAGCGGAAAAACCTGACCAAGCCCGAAAGCTGGCTGCACCTTTCCCCCACAGTAAGGGGAAAGGTTTTCTTCACATTGATAGCTGCAATGAATTTCCTGCCGGCGCAAAGGTGACTTGGGCTATTGGCCATTTGGTTGAGTTGAAAGCACCCAATGAATATAACGAAGCCTGGAAGAAGTGGAATATAGACAGTCTGCCTATTATTCCAGAAAAATTTGAATATAAGGTTACAAAAGATAAAGCGGCACAATTTAAGATTGTTAAAGATTTACTGAAGGAAGCCGATCAAATAGTTATTGGGACTGACCCTGCACGCGAAGGCGAGAATATTGCGCGGTTACTTATTATGATGGCTGGCTGCTCACAAAAACCGATTAAGCGCTTATGGACTTCTTCCCTAACCGAGAATGCCATACGGAAAGGCTTTGCTGAACTACGGGACGGATCGCAAACGGTGAACCTGTTCTACGAAGCCCAGGCCCGGCAAATATCAGACTGGTTGATCGGACTGAATGCAAGTCGTTTGTACACGCTGCATCTGCAGCGTAAGGGATTTAAGGAGGTTTTTAGTGTCGGCCGGGTACAAACCCCGGTGCTTACGTTAATCTATAACCGTCAATCTGAAATTAAAAATTTCAAGTCGGAACCCTTTTTTGAGCTAGTTGCCGAATTTTCCGTTACTCACGGTAAATACACGGGGAAAATCAAGGAGCGTTATCCATCCGAGGAGAAGCTTTATGAAGCGGTGCAGCCTTACATTCAGCCAGGAAAGGCATCCTATGACGGAGTAATTAAGCAAGTTGAAGTAAATGAGAAGCGGACGCAGCCGCCAGCACTGTTCAATCTGTCTGGATTACAAGCTTTGCTGAATAAGAAGAAGAAATTTAGTCCTAAAGACGTATTGGAAACTGTCCAGTCTTTATATGAAAAGGGCTTTGTATCGTACCCGCGATCCGATTCACAGCACATTACTGATGAAGAGTTCTCTTATTTAAAAGCTAATTTAGAAAGCTATAAGCAGCTTATCGGTATTCCATTTCAGGCCCATACGTTGGAAGCATCCAAACGTTTTGTTAACCCGGATAAGGTCAGCGACCATTACGCCATTATTCCAACGGAAAAAATCCCGGCATCTACCGCTGATTTTACCGAAATGGAAAAGGCCACCTATTATGAAATTATGAAAAGTGCATTAGCTATGTTTTTGCCTGATTATACTTACCAAGAAACCGTGATTACTACCGCAATCGGTGAGGTCGATTTTATTACGAAAGGCAAGACAGAAAAATCTATCGGTTGGAAGCTCCTGTATCGTACTGATCCGCAGGATACAGACGAGGAAGACGAAGACAAGGCTCTGCCGCGAGTGAATCAGGGGGATGCTGCCGCAGGAACGGTTTATGTCAAAGACGGCATGACGCAACCGCCTAAGCCCTATACGCAAGGCCAGCTCATTACACTTATGACGAATGCCGGGCGGCACGTAGAAGACAAGGAAATGCGTGAAGCACTCAACCAGAGTGAGGGTCTTGGTACGGAAGCCACAAGATCGGCCATTATCGAAACACTTATGCAACGGGAGTTTATCTTGGTTAAGAAAAATCAGGTGTTTGTTACGCCAAAAGGCGAGGTACTATGTGAAGCTGTGAAGGGAACTATTCTGTCCAAACCCGAAATGACGGCACAATGGGAAATCTTCCTGAAGGAAATCGGGAAAGGGAACAAAAAGAGCAGCGTGTTCATTGAGAACACGAAAAAGCTTTGTCATAAGTTGCTGGAACAAGCGGCTGACGACATAGGCCGTCTGGATGTGAAGGAACAAATTGCAGCTACAGAGCAAGCCGACTATATTTGCAAATGTCCGTGTGGCAAAGGCCATATAACAGATCGTGGGAATTTCTACGGCTGCACAGAATACAAAAATGGTTGCAAAATATCTTTCAGGAAGGAGCTACTAGGCAAAAAGCTCACACCGAATCAGATTAAGCAGCTCTGTGAGAAGGGAAAGACCAACAAAATTAAGGGATTCATGAGTAAGAAACAAAAATCCTTTGAAGCTGCTTTAAGCTTAAAGGATGGAAAGATAGAATTTATTTTCTCATAAGGAGAGGAATCACCAATGTTCTATCAATTTTTTGAAATTGTAGGGAGCGAGAAACCCATTTATCTACTCAAGCCTGAAGGCTTGCTTCTCTATGAGGAAATACCGGGCGGTGATCTTGGCCAGTACGAAGAGATTGCTTACCTGGAAACGATAAGAAACGGGATTAAACTATACGAACCTTTATACGCGAGAGAAGGTGAATAACAAATGCCATTTCCTAAAACCCAAGATTATGAAAAGAAGATGGCCCAGGTGCAGAAGCAAGTTGACCAGGCTATTCAGAGAGTTTTTCAGAGTAATGAGTTTCAGCGGTATTTGGAAGTCGCCGCAAAATTTCCAAAATATAGTATGAATAATATTGTGATGATTTATTCGCAGAATCCAGATGCTACAATGGTGCAGGGCTACAAGGCGTGGAAAGAGCTGGATCGACAAGTACAGGCTGGTGAGAAAGCTATTAAAATATTTGCTCCTACCTTCCGAAAGGTAGAAATGACCAAAATAGATCCTGTTACCCAACGTCCGCAGCTCGACGCGCAGGGGAAAGAGATTACCGAAAAAAAGGAAATGCTTACTGGCTTTACGGCTGTGAATGTTTTTGATGTGAGTCAGACGAAGGGGAAAGAGCTGGTTAATATTCGGGATATTGTGCGTGACGACATACGTGATTCGGCCAAAGCCTTAAATATGTATCGGAGTTTTTCGGCGCACCTTAGCCAAAAAATGGATGTAAGAGAAAGCGCAGAGGACTTTAAGCAGCACCCGAACGTCCGTGGTTTCTATGATCGCGAAAATCATGCAATACGGATTAATCCAAATGTCGGAAATTCAACGATGCAATTAAAGACTTTGATACATGAGTATGCACATTCTCAGATCCACCGAATGGATAGCCCTTTGAAGGATCTACCGAAAGGACACAAGGAAGCTCAGGCTGAAGCTACGGCCTTTATGGTCACAAAGTATTACGGATTAGATACAGAAGCCTATAGCGCTGGTTACATTGCGACCTGGGCAAAGGATATTAAGCTGGCCAAGCAAGCACTGACTGAAATCCAGAAGGTGGCCAACAATATTATTCGGGAAATGGATCACGTCAATAAGGAACGTATTCAGGAGATTGTGAATACTAAACCGCTGAATAAAGAGGAAGAACGATCCGCTTTTTTGCAGGACGCACAAATTGCGGCTGTTCGGATCGGCAAGGAGTTTACAGCAAATCCAGCAGCATTCCGCAATGAAAAAGTTGAAGATGTGAAAATGCTTCTGGATTATGCAGAGAAAATGGAGCGCAATGAGAAGATTCCAGAACCAATGAAGGAACGGTATGACAAGATCCGTGCTGAAATTTTTGAAGATTATGACAAGCCAGAGGTTGCGGAGTCCAAACGTGCAATACTGGTTGACTATATAGAGCGTTATGAGAAGGCCGTTCATCACGGTGAACCCACTCCTGCCGCTGATCGAGAGGATACTTCCACTGATCGGGCCGAGAAAAATGAAAAGTCCAATGTTGTTCAATTTCCTAAATCGAAATCTGGACCCGAATTGGAGCGTTGATATAGGCTGCTTTCTATGAACGTGGTATAATAGACGGTGACAAAGTAAACCGGTGGGAGTGACACGGCGAAGTTACCCGAAAGGGGGTGTCGCCGTGTCTGTTCTTGAATTGTGCCTGAAGCTTTTGGACGTACTGTTAAAGTTGGTCGGTGTTTTTACCGGCTTGAATACTTTGCTAAACGCCTGGAAGCAAACACGCCGAGACAAGAAAAACCACCGGGAATAGGTTTGGTCGCCTAGCTTTCCCCGGTGGTTTTTCATTCACATATGAAATTCTCGCCGTGGTTGCCCATCGGCCCTTTGTCAAAAGCCGTGATGTGTCCAGCATCGCGGCTTTTTTATTTTACGTTTCTTTGTTAAAAGTATACCACAAGAGAACTGAATTTACACGGGGCTATCCTTTAATTGGTTTGGAAATCACCAATCCTGGTCAGCTTTGACCTTCCATTCTTCTACTTCTCGCGGATCTACGCTGCACAGCTTGCAGATCAACAAGCCTAAAATGATGTTTGGTGTTTTCAAACCATATTCCACATTCTGATAATGGCGAAGTGTGCATTTCATATATCCGTTAACTTTTAATACAAGTGACTCCTGTGTGTAGCCTGCTGCTTCTCTGGCTTCCTTTAATTTCAAAGCTGGTAAACTCCTTATTTTCCTTTCCTACATCTTACCGAACTCATAGAAAATATATCACGTCCTAATAATCACGAATTTTAGTTGGCGAATTATAGTTCGTTAGGTATAATGGAAATAACCGGATCTTCCCCCGGCTACTAGGTATAGGTGAGAATCTTTGCTGGTTCCTCTCACTTTTGCAAAATGAGACTCACTAGAGAGACACTATCCAAGAAATGCCCTCACTATAGGACAGTATTTGTGTCTATGTGAGGGTATTTTTGGAAGCAGGGTACAGATATGAACCAACCATGTTAGGCGGCCAGATACAGGCTGCCTTTTTTCGTATGCCAGCTTGAGCCAGTAGTCCTTGGCTTGAGCCAAGGTGGTTTTGAAAGATACCAGGGGGAGAACGCTTTTTTATCTGGACGCTGTTTTTCTATTTGACCAGGGAAAATAGAAAAACAGCGAAATCATGGCTCATGCTACTGACTCTAATGCGGCAAAAAACGCCGCCCAAGAGTCAGTACGCACCGCTGGAGGGTTACTCGCGCCGATAACAAGAGCGCCTAAGCCGTACCCGACTAAGGCGCTCTAAGTTCCTGGCACTCCTTTAACACCCTCCACGGGGCGCAGGTCAAAGGCTGAAGGTCCCTTTCAAAGATGAGATGAATGGAAAGAACCGACGAATCGGTTCTTTTTATTTAAAAGCCCTTTCACACCGCTTCATGTGTGCGGCTATCTTCTTCTGCAATTATCCGGGCCACTTCCGCACCGATCCGCGAGCCGCATAAAAACACAATGAACCTGGACACGCAAGACTCCAAAATTTTTCAGTAAATCGCTGAAAATTTTTGTCGGCCCTGGCGGGCAACTTGCCTGTCCAGAACCCTTGTGCTTTTGAGATTGCGGCGGATCGGTATACGGAAGTTGCCCTTTGATAATTGCATACGAAGTTAGCAAGCAGCAAACGGAGCAGTGTTCAAAGAACTTAAAGATTTTCGCTCAGGCCGCTGGGCCGGCAGGAGTCGGCGCCGGAAGCTGGGTAAGGCAACAAACCCAAGAAATAAACCGCCTGAAAGGAGGTGAGGCAGGATATGCAGACAGATACGGTGCTAACGTTGACTCTAATCGCTGTAAGCTTACAGGTGCTTGTGCAACTCTTGGGAGTTGTTAAAGCGCTGATGGAATGGCTTGCAGCCAGAGAAAAAGCAAAAGGCCCCAACCGTTCGCAGCGGTTGAAGCCTAAGAAAAGAAAGCCTAAATGAAGATTTTAACCCACGCTAAAGGGTTGGGTAAGGGGGATGCTTTCACAACCCTTACCCTTCCATAATAACACAGGATTCATACTTTTTAAAGGGAGGACAAGCCCAATGGAAATGCTTCTTCTGATCTTGATTTTATTCAGTATTTTTTTACAAAGCATTACTTTTTTACTGAATTGGTCTACTAAAAATTACAATGATCGCAACAACCAATAAATATTATTGGCAGCGGTTAGGAAGCCGCTGCCACACCTTAAATTTAAAGGAGCGGAAACATAGATGATTATCAGACCGAAGCAAAAAATTATTGCAGCTCTAACCGTAAGTCATGGGGTTTACCGTAAAGCGACTTTCATCCTGAATGGTCAACCCGTGAAGATTTATTTTTTAACGGCCGAGGAATACCGAGTAATGATCGAAGACCTGACAACCGAACGTCTGCACGAGTGGGCCGGGATGTTACAAAAGGTTGAATCAACCCAACCTATTTATTATTGCCAATGGACGGTCAAAGCCACTGAATGCCACCTAATTACAAATAAGATTCAAGAGCTGGTTGATAGTGTGATGCCTGGAGAGATCGGAACTTTTGAAATGGATCTAAATACGATTGTTGTGAGAAATAACCGTGAAGGAGTGAGCGTTTATGAGTGCTAAGGATGCATTAATACGGTTTTTTGATGAAAAAGAACTGGAGCCGCAAACCTTCAGTATTGAGCATAACGAAACAGTTCATTTCGTGGATCTTGAGTATCTAAAGGATATTATCATTAACCATGCATCGGTTCAAGAACAGCGGACAATACGCGGTGTGATTGCTCAGATAGATTTTAGGAATGGCGATATGACCGACTATTTGAAACATTTGGCTGAAGCTTTTGTGAAATTTAATTTTTAACTGAAAGCGCCGGGGTATTCCCCGGCGCAACTAGAAAGGGGATATCATTCATGGAAAGCATCTATGAAAAAGCGTCTGATACAGCTAAGAAGGTTCGGAAGATTCTTAAAAAGGAATTTCCAGGTGTAAAGTTTTCTGTCCGTTCTGACACCTATTCTATGGGTTCTAGTGTGAATGTAAGCTGGACGGATGGGCCTATAAAATCCGTTGTAGAGAAGGCCATAGACTGGATGCAGAGCGCTAAATTTGATGGTATGTCTGATATGAAAATCACGGTAGGTTATGAGTGGGAAGGCAAGCTGTATCATGGAGCTGATCATATTGACGCTACTCGCGTGCTGACACCTGAACGCCGGGAGAGTATTTTGCAGCATTTGCAAAATACATTTGAATCAGATATAGATGGGTATTTCCCCCCAGCAGATTGGGAAGCAGCCGAACGCCAATTAGTAGATAAGGGGGAGCTGAAAGGGGAAGCAGCTCCAACAATGGAACGTTCCCTAAATGCAGAGCAGCCAGAGGGAGCCGCTGCCGCAGGAAAGCCGCTGGCCAAAGTTATTCCCTTTCCCCTTCAGGAGCAACCAAGCCAGGCATTGACCCCTGAACAAGAATTTAAGTATTTCCTGCTGGAACTTTCAGCGCCGATTATTTTGGGATTAGAGCAGAAGTTAATCAGAAACGGGAAAGCCGTTGATGAATTGTTCACGCTGGTAGCGAATCAAATTTATGGAACAAAATAATAGGCAGGAGGTAGTCAATTTGGTAGATTTAAAAGGGCTGCAAGAGCGTATTGAACGGGAAAGACGAGAGCTGAACAAACTGGCTGAACAATACGGTATTTTGGATTGGCGTACATTAGGAAAGTCACAGGAGATTGACCTAATGGTTAATGATTACAATAAACAGACACAAAACAAAAAGCCGACCGCATAAGCAATCGACTTCATGGGTGAGAAACTTTGCCGGTTCCCTCACCCTTTTATTTTATCACACAAAGTCACCACGAGACAGAAAGGATGATTACCTTTGACATATACATGCCCCTTCTGTGGTTCCGAAGTTGAACGGATGAGCCATAGTTTCTATTGTACCTTTTGCAAAATGGAAATATCGCCTGAAGATGTACAGCAAGACGGAGCGCGTAAAAAAGTTATATTTTCCGTCAGTGATGTTTCTATAGATGATGCCCGAGAAAATACTTCACGACTTATAGAATGGCCAACAAATCAGTTGATTGTGCTTTTGCGCCTGGTGCGCCAGGAGCGCACCACCCGGTACAATTCATTGCGGATAATCAAAAAGGGCATTGAACATAATGGAGATTTCCAAAAATATGCTGAAATTGCCGGTGAGGATTATGAGTATTGGACGCGCAAAGCCTGGGTACTGGAAAATATCATTCGAGATCGTAGCGGATATTTTCCAGAGAAGATAACAGATGATTATATATGTAAAGTTATTGCTCAGATAGAGAAAATCAATCAAAAACCGATGCGGATTAATCCAAAAAACTCCATTATTTCGGATACAAAAGGGTAGTATTTGGATACAGAAAATGATATAATGGATACAGATGAAAAAGTGAAGCAAGGAGGTTTATATGAAGGATACTCGCAGAAATATAAAGGCTACTCCTACCGTTAAAGCAGAATTGCAGGGGATTTTAAATGAAATCAGCAAAGGGAAAACGGAATCTTTTTTATTGGGATACCTGGTGTCCATGTATAAAGACCAAAAAGAGAAGCGCATTAAACTGTCAGATCATCAAGCATATATGAAAGCCGCAGAGGAAATGAACAATCAGGGTTCTATATAATCTGAAAATGGGAGAGTGTTCAAATGGAAGAATCTGAAAACAAAGTTACTGCTAAGGATTACACGACAAAAGGCTTTAAGGTGGATGTTAAATTTAAGGAAAAGCTAGAAAATCTATTTAAACAAAGCGGACTTCCTACACAAGAGGATTTTTTAGTACATATGGCAGAGCTAGTTGAACTGAATCTAATGAGAGAAGGTGCAGCCGGGTACACGAAACAAATTACGCAATTGGAATACCATTCGAGCAGCATTGTATCTTTGTTTCTCGCTATGCTCGAAACAGAAGCAGCCGAGCGATTGCAGTTGACTGAAAAATATGACGAGAAATTAACGGATCGTGGAAATGAGATTATTATCCAAGAAAGAGAATTGAGTGAGTTACGCAATCAGCTCAAGCAAAATACTGAAGAGCTAAACCGGCAGATCAAGGAAAATACTGAGATGATGGATTTAGTCGAGCAGTTGCGTGAAAACAGCCGCAAAAATGACTTACTTGTTGAGAATTATAAAGAAAAAAATGACTCCTTAAACGGCTTGCTTGCAGATTTCAAGGCTGCTGCTGAAGAAAATAAGGTGCTGACCTCCCGTATGGCTGTTCGGGACGAGGAAACGGCTAAACAAGCTGAAAAAATTGAACATTTGGAAGCTCAATTGGCTAACTTGCAAAGGGAGTCTGCCGAGCAGCTTGAACGACAGGAAGAGCGGAATAGTGAAGCGATTGAACACCTTCGTCAGAGCCTAGAGTTACAACATGGACATGACTTACTTAATCAGCAATCCGAGTACCAGGCTAAAATTGAGAAGTTTCAAGCTGAAGCAACTGAGCGCCTTCAGTTGGCAACCCAGGAGAGTACAGCAGAGATTCGCAGATTGTATGAACTTCTGGATCAAACGAGATCATCCACGCCTAAAGCTTCTGCCCCTAAAAGTAGTACCTCTCGCGCAGCAGCTAAAAAGGCGACGGCTGAACGTGACAAGGGAAGTAATGAAGAATGATTCAAATTCCGGTATAAGGAGACTCATAGAATGATGACCGAAGATCAAATTGAAAAAGAAGTGAAAGAGGAGTTTGATCGTGTTGCACGTGAAGCTTGGGGAACCCCAAAAATTTATGCAATAAGAAAGTATATGGATTTAACTGGAGTAAGATTAGGGAAATCGAAAGTGATTGTAGAGAGAATGATCCAAAAGTGGAACGATTAAGTTGAAAGGTTGATTTTATCTTAAAATCTCAGGACGGCCCTGGCCGTCCTTTTCGTTATGCCTGGCGGCTGCTGCCGAGCGGCACCAGGTGTGTTCCCGGCGTGTCCGCTACCTGGCTGAAGAGCCTGACGTGCGGCCAGCAGCTCATGCGCTTCCTGATCCGAGC
>NZ_MCBP01000002.1:0-615261 GCF_001705305.1 Paenibacillus kribbensis | reverse complement strand
AACAGTTTTCAACTGCGGGGTTTACCCCCATAGACCGCCACGTTCTTCCGGCTTTCCCCATCTTAAAACAGCAAAATAAAAAGACCAACCAGAAATTCTGGTTAGTCTTATAATACGAATAGATCGCCCCGTCCAAAGGTGAGATCTATTTCCCCGATCTAAAAACCACAGCCGACCGCCCTTAAAAGCGGCTGTTGCCAAAGAGTAGGGATGTTAGCGCATCCTTGCTCTTTTTTATTATATACTTCTTGGCTATATTTTATCGCAGTTTTATCAGCATTTACAATGCGGAAAAGTGAAATGAGGCAACCATCTTAAGTATAGATTCGAGGTCAACCAGCCCAACGAAGTCAGTTGTTTTCCTTCATGTAACTTCATGAATTCTCTATAATATGTTTTAATGAAAGGGTTTACATGATATAAATATATACATGTTATCCTCTTACGAAAGAAGGAGTAGATATGAAATATAGAAATGTCGGCAACAGCGGTCTTAAAATTAGTGAAATCGGTCTGGGGAGTTGGTTAACGTACGGTACAGCCGCCGAACAGGAAGCAGCCCATGCCTGTATTGGCAAAGCCGTTGAGCTTGGAATTAATTTCTTTGATACCGCGAATGCGTATAATCGGGGAGAAGGCGAAAAGGCTATGGGAGCCGCCTTGAAGCCTTACCGAAGAGAGAGCTATGTGCTTTCTACCAAGGTTTATTTTCCGATGGATTCCGGTCCTAATGACAGGGGACTGTCACGCAAGCACATTATGGAGCAATGTGAGGCGAGTCTGAAGCGCCTCGGCACGGATTATATCGACATTTACTTCTGTCATCGGTATGATCAGGACACTCCTTTGGAAGAGACGCTGTGGGCGCTTGATGACCTTCAGTCTCAAGGCAAGATCCTGTATGCCGCTGTTAGTGAATGGAGCGCTGCCCAACTCGCGGATGCCTATGGCATTGGGAAAAGGCTGAATCTGCGCCCGCTGATTGCCAATCAGCCGATCTATAACATGTTCGAGCGTTATATCGAACATGAGGTGCTCCCCGTATCCAGACAGATGGGGATTGGGCAAATTGTATTTTCGCCCTTGGCCCAAGGTATACTCACGGGCAAATATAAACCGGGACAGCCCGTACCGACGGGCAGCCGCGGGGCTGATGCCTCCGTTAACCATGTCATCAGTAGTTACATGAACGATGCTGTTCTGAATTGTGTCCAGGAGCTGGATAAGCTGGCGAAGGATCAGGGTATCAACCTGTCACAGCTCGCGCTTGCCTGGATTCTGAGAGAACCGGGGATTAGCGCAGCCCTGATCGGGGCCACCAAACCGGCACAAATCGAAGAAAATGTGAAAGCGGTTGAGGTGACGCTTCAGTCGGAGATTTATGATGAAATCGAGCGGATTCTGAAGCAAGTAGAGGGATTTGAGCCTTTGCGCTAAGCGGCAACCAACCCAAAAACCCCGCTCTTCCTGTCTGTGACAGAGAAGGGCGAGGTTTTTTTAGCTTGCTTCAAGCATAGCATAAATCCCCGAGGCTACACTAAATACAATCCCGCTCACTACAACAAGAATTTGCTTCTTGTTCAGATCCAGCGGATCAAAAAAGAAAGGCAACAGCCATTTTAGACTGACGAAAGCCCATAGGCTTTCCAGCAATCCGAGCGTTAGCACCTTTTGTCCCCAGAGAAGCTTCATTTGCGGTGTTAGCGGACCTGCAAGCATCAAATCACCTGAAGCACGGATATTCCAGGAAATGATAACCATGAATACAACAAGAGTTAATAATGTGGACATAATATAAGTGGAAAAAAACGATTCCCATAAAAATAGCCACGCCTACAAAGGAACCGAGTATAATGTTGGCTACTATGCCGATGCCATTGATGAGTAATAATAAAATAAGCTCTCCCCCTTTGGGGTAACGATGATAGTTATTTTATTGTACATGCAGGAACGAAAACGCTCAAATATTTGGAAAAAGGATGATCCTATGTGCAGACTCAACTTGATATTGCGATAATCTGCAGTTAATAGTTGAGGCTTATAGTTAGCGTATATCCACTATCTCATACATGTTAAAAGGATGGATGCAACGATGGGAATTCACGCGTATTTTCGATCACTGAACGAGTTGGAAAGAATTATTCGTTGTCCAGGCAAGTTTAAATTTGAGGAACACAGCGTATCTGCTCATTCATGGAAAGTGGTGCAGTATGCCAAAACGTTGGCTGATATTGAAGAGAGAAACGGTGTAAGCATTGACTGGAAAAAGCTTTACGAGATCACAAGCAGTCACGATTACGGAGAGATTTTTATTGGAGACATTAAAACGCCTGTTAAGCACTCCTCCAAGGAACTCCGGTTATTAATTCAGCAGGTCGAAGAAGGTATGATTGAATACTTTATTGAAGAGAACATTCCGGAGGATTTTAAAGCCATTTTCCGCAAACAGTTACGGGAAGGTAAAGATGATTCTGTAGAAGGTTTAATTCTTGAGGTTGCGGACAAGATGGATCAGGTGTACGAAGCGTTTGCTGAACTTCAGCGGGGAAATACCGAAAAAGAATTTATAGTGATGTATCGTAATGCGCTTGTAAAAATCAAAAATATTCAACTAAAATGCGTTGATTATTTTTTGGAAAATATCTTGCCGGATATGGTCAAGGAAGAAACGCCCTCATCCATTGATATTAAAAAGATTACGGAAGAAGCTCTAGCTCTTTAATAGACTCTCTCTACTCAGAAGCCCCGGCAGTGCTTCTGTTCATACATAATGATGTTCATTTCAAAATCTGGATAGATCGAATTTACTAACATAGAAAAGTTGCTGCTATTCGAATTCAACCTTGCCAAGCGATTTTTTGGCCGGTCCTTCGATTACTTCGCCTTGATACGAATAGCGAGAGCCATGGCACGGGCAATCCCATGTTCTTTCCGCCTCGTTCCACTCGACTTCACAGCCCATATGGGTGCAAGTTGTGTCCACTAGGTGCAATGCTCCTTGCAGGTCTCGGTAAGCGCCCGCCCTTTTGCCATTCACCTGGATGACCGCTCCTTCGTCGTGCTGTAGTTCTTCGGCTTTTTTGTGGATCATTTCCAACTTCCCAGCAATCAAGTGTTTAGCCACATTCGCATTCTGTGCCACGAATGTTTTAATGTCGGGGTCTACATGAAACCTTGAAGGGGAGAAAAGATCCTGGTAGGGGCTTTCCTTTCTGGTAATCAGATTCGCATTTAATAAAGCTGCCGCCACACTTGTGGTCATCCCCCATTTTCTATAACCCGTAGCAACGAGGATGTTAGGGATGTTGGATAGCTCCTGTCCGATATAGGGGAGTTTGTCTAGCGTATACAAGTCTTGGGCTGACCAGCGATACATGATTTCCTTTAATCCAAATGTTTGCTCTGCGAACTTTTCTAAAGCTTCGTAGTACTGGAAGGTACAGACTCCTTGGCCTGTTTTATGGCCTTCCCCACCGACGATGACCATCGGTTCTCCGTTTACCAGTACCGAGCGAAGCGAGCGTTTTGGGGTTTCCGCACTTAGGTACATACCACCCGGATAGATTCTGTCGGTCTTGACCGCTAGTACATAAGAACGCTCGGCATGCAATCGTGCAAAATAAAGACCGTTTGGATCATTGAATGGAAAATGCGAGGAGGACACGACGTGGTTGCAGGTAATTTTATTCCCGTCGTTTGTTTTAATGATGGCAGGGTTTCCTTTTTCCATACCTACAACGGTGGTGTGCTCATAAATTTTCCCGCCCTGACGGATGACTTGATTTGCCAAATACCTTAAGAAAGGAACCGGATTAAACTGAGCCTGGTTTTTCATCATAATAGCTGCTTTAGTTGGAAACGGCAGAGGCGTTTGCTCGACATAACTTCCCGGGATACCCAATTCTTCGTAGGCTTTATATTCGGCGGCGATTTTCTCCACATACGTATCTGCACATGTATAAACGTAGGCATCTTCTTCTGTAAATTGACAATCGATATTATACTCTTCTATCGTTTGTTTAATGAATTGAAGAGCGTCGCGGTTGGCTTCGTAATAGAGCCGGGTTTTCTCCTTGCCAAAATGTGAAAGAAACTCGCCATAGATCAAATCATGCTGCGCGGTAATTTTGGCGGTAGTATGGCCCGTTGTTCCATGAAGCATCCGTCCTGCGTCGACGACTGCGACGTTTAGTCCTTTTTTAGAAAGTAAATAAGCAGTGGTAATACCGGTGATTCCCGCACCTACAATGGCAACATCCACCTGAATATCCCCACTAAGCTTGGGAAAACTGGGGATGTCAGTTGAAGCTAACCAATACGATTCCGGAAATTGAGGAAATTTTGTATGAGGTTCATTATGCATCATTTTTACAACCGACCCCTTTGATTACACTTTATGTTTATTATTAACATTTCAGGATTTTATATTCACCTCAATTTGATATAGAGCGTGTAACGAGGCAACGCTTGACTTCAAGTTAACTTTAAGTAGTAACATATTGGATACAACGTGATGGTGATTAGAAAGGCCAATGACTATTCTTTCAATACAGGAGTGATGGAAGTTGAAGAAGAAACAACTGGGTAGAAGTGATCTTCAAGTATCTGCACTGGGTCTGGGCTGCATGGGAATGTCCGAGTATTACGGCGAGTTGAATGATCAGGAATCGATTAAAACGCTGCATCGTGCGCTGGAACTTGGGATCAACTTCTGGGATACAGCGGATGTCTACGGTGTGGGGAAAAATGAAAAACTAATCAGTCAAGTCCTGCGGAGCCGCCGGGATGAGGTGGTATTGGCCACCAAATTCTCCATTATGCGCGGAGAGGATGGGGCATTTCTGGGTGTCAGCGGTCGTCCTGAATATGTAAAACAGGCATGTGACCGCAGCCTGCAAAGACTGGGAGTAGATGTTATTGATTTGTACTACCAGCATCGTGTCGATCCGAACGTACCTATCGAGGAAACGGTTGGCGCGATGAGTGACTTGGTTCAGGCAGGAAAGGTCCGCTATTTGGGACTGTCCGAGGCTTCTCCTGCACTCATTCGACGTGCTCACAAGGTTCACCCGATCACGGCCCTGCAAACGGAATACTCCTTATGGAGCCGGGAAGCAGAAGATGAGGTTATACCCGCCTGCAGGGAGCTGGGAATTGAATTTGTAGCGTACAGTCCGCTGGGACGCGGCTTTTTGAGCGGGCAAATTCAGAGGTTTGAAGATTTTGCAGAAGATGATTTCCGTCGCATCGTGCCACGCTTTCAGCCTGAGAATTTCCAGAAGAATCTTGATCTCGTGCAGCATATTAAGGACCTCGCTGCTCAAAAAGGGGTCAAGCCTTCTCAACTGGCCTTGGCATGGCTGCTTGCGCAAGAGGGAATTGTACCGATTCCAGGCACCAAGCGAGTGGCTTATCTGGAAGAAAACGCAGGGGCAGTCGATATCGCTTTATCTACGGAGGAAATGGAAAATATTAATGCGATCATTCCTAAAGGAATGGCGGCCGGGCTTCGCTATGCGGCAGAGCGCATGCCGAATTGGCAAGCCGAATAATTCCGGCATTATAACCCAAAAAGCCGTCCTTAACGCGGATCGGCGCGAAAAGGCGGCTTTGCGGGGCTTACATATACAGCTAAGGGCGTGGCTTGAAAATACCGAAGGGACGTCCTACAGGCAGGAACGTACGGCCAAAATGCGCATTTAGAACTGCGGCTCCTGTACCATACAGTGAGAGCAAAGCAATGCCCATTTCTGCATAAGCTGCGAGGGTATGGAACACCTCTGGAGCAACGCCGAATGCATCGAAGCTAAGACCCAGGAACAGGAAATCGATCAGGACAAAGATAAAGAACAGGACCTTATGCGTCTCCATCGCTCCAATGGTCATGAACAGCGTAAAGATAAGGTAGCCCGCAAAGGCAAAACCGAGCTGCTTGCCATCTACAGCGGACGCCAGCTCTGGACCGAATACGCCCATTTTAATCATCCAGCTACCTGCTACGGCGAACCAGAAGAAGGCATAAGCACCAAACGCCGTCATCCCAAAGGTGTTGTTATGCTTTGCATCCTGAATGCAGGCAAACAGCTGTGCGAAGGCACCGAGGAAAATAGCCCAGGGGATGATAAAGCTCAAGCCCTCAGTGAGGCCGAGCTTTTGGGACGAAGCCACAAGCGTGACAATAGCCAAGCCAAACAGACCGATCGCACTCGGATCGGCCGTTATGATTTTTACGTTAGAATGAGATTCGTTTTGCATAAAAAAATACAAGCCTCCAATAATATTCAAATACGCGTCAATCTGCCGATGCCAGAATCACACTGACATATTGTAACGGAAACGGACGTACTCGCCTAGTAGATAATTCACCAAATTTCTACCGATTGCGGTTTCCTGTATTCACATTATTCTTACCACCCTCAATACTGACTGATTTACCTGAAGTATCTGTGATGTTGTCCTTAATTTCATTGGTGTTGGAATTGGTCACACGTATTCCTATACTGGAGAACCCGGAGTACGTGGTCATCTCGTTGCTAATGATTTTATTGTTGTTTGCACTTGAGAGGCGGATGACTGCGTCAGGCTTAAGCGAAGAATTGGTTTGGAAAAACTCATTGTCTGTGAAGGTATTGCCGTCCGATTCGACCAGCAAACCTTGCAGGGATGCATTTTTTATCGTGTTTTTGTAGACATTGTTGCCTGTTGCGCCAGTCAGCACAAATATTCCCCGCGGATAATTTTCAATTACATTGTTGTAGACGGTATTGTTGGCACCATTATTGGGGATGCGAATGCCTGCATATCCATCAGATTGATGAGTTTTGTTGATAATTTGGTTCCCGGTGACTGTCGTGTAGGTTGCGCGTGACAGATTGATTCCACTTCCGCCGCCCGAATTGGTAATCTGGTTATTCGTAATTTTGACGTTACGGAACTCACCTGCCGGGAAGCTTTCGTGCCCGGTGGCAATGGCATGTCCGTTATTTCGGTCAAAGCGGCTGTTCGTAATCTCGGAATCTCTTGTTCTGCGAAGCAACGCGCCAATTGTGGTGTCGCGAACCTCTACGCGATCCAACGTGAGGTGCGAGACGGCCACATCTATAATAATACCGCCTACCTGACCTTCGCCACGGGCTTCACGGTTCGTACGGTCTGCGTCAATGGTGAGATTGGATAACTTCACGTCTAGTCGGTCAGAATTGTTGCGTAGAATTGGATTCCCAATGACATATTGGTTTTTAGAGCCTGTTTTTTTGAAAATGGTTTTGCCTATTCCGTCACCGTTCAGACTAACCCCGGCATATAAACGAATAGATTCGTCAACCAAATACGTGCCTTTTGGGAAATAGACGGTTCCCTCCATTCCCCGGTCATAGAAATACTTCAGCGCATTTTGGATTTCCTTTGACTGTGAGGTGTTCGAGTTGGTTTTAACTCCAAAATCCTTGGCATTAATTACATTGTCAGCCGCTTGGGCGACATGGATGTCACCTGTAGAACCTTGAATCACAAATGCAATGACAGCTACGAGCAACAAGCTGAGCCTGACCTTACGACTAAAGATACTTAACATGCTACACACTCCTCCTAACAAAATAGTTGAATTAATTACAGAAATACCCTTTATATATTTTCGGTCAAAATGGGTTTTATTTCAAGTGTTTTTCCGTTGAACCTTTTAGCAACGAAGTGTACTTGCGAAAAAGTTATACTTTCAGCTGGCTTTAATTTTCTTTTCAGCTTGACCGGGTACAATCAAGGCAATTTTGCTAGGGAGGATGTACAACTATGAAAACGAAAAAGACCGTTTGGATTCCGGCCATGATTGCAGTTACGGTAGCAGCTTTGCTCGTCCTCTACTATTACTACATGTCTTCGGTTTCCGGCGGCGGACCTGGACCTCGACCGCCAGAAGGTAGCGTAGGCAACGTGCCTGCAGGGCAAATGGGCCGTCCTCCCGGAGGGGAGGGACGTGGGGGCAACGGGGAGATATTCAAGACTTTGGGTACGATCTCCGTGTTCCTTGGGGCAGCTGCTTTCTCTTGGTTCTGGTTTAAGAAGAAGTTGAGATCGCCATCGATGTTGGTTAGAAAGGCCGGGAAGTTGTTACATTTCATGCATAAACTGCTGGGGTGGGCGACCTTGGTTCTTGTTGCCGTTCACGGTGTCTATTTTTTGATTACCAAGCTTCAAGATCACAAAACTTACACCGGGCTTGCTAGCTTTGCCATTCTATTGGCGATTGCCGGATATGGCTTCTTTATTAACAAGGTTCGCAACAAGTGGATGCGGACTGTACATCGTTCGCTCGGGCTGCTTTGGGTTCCTGTGCTGCTGCTGCATGCTGGCAGCTCCGTGATTATGGCGGTCATCGCCAGTCTTGCAGTGGGGGTTCTTGTCTGGGTACTGGAAAGAAGCGCAGGAAAAACGACGAAGCTTGTCCCGGGGGAGCGATAATAAGGCAAGCAGCGGCCATTCGGCCATGAGTCATAAATATCACCCGGCACGAGAGCAGGCTGTGTCACCAGCGCTTGCTGGAAACAAAAGATCCGCTACCTTTTCGGTAGTGGATCTTTTGTTATTTGGTGACATCCTATCTTCTGTAGCCCGGACCCCGAGCCTGTTCGAAAGGCTGTCTCCTTCGAGTATTCATATTTATAAAAGCTGGTACATGCTGTTTTGTGACATAAATCTTAGTTTTCACCAGAGGCAGCGGCCCACGCAGATAAGGATTTGGGTGCATATGCATACGATATGCGCAAAAAAACCAAAAAAGATAAGAGGGATGACTGGTGCCTATTGGAAAAATGAAAAAGCATAAAGAAATGTTGCAACATCCCGTTTTGCGTCCGCATTTACCCGAAACCCACTGGTTTACAGATTCGAGGACCTCGCGGATGCTGAATACCTATTCATCGGTCTTCATAAAACCTAATCACGGGAGTGGTGGCAGCGGGATTATCCGAGTCAAGAGACTGAAGAAAGGATATGAGGTTCGCAGGGGCTCAAGTCGAAAGATTGTAAGATCTCGTTATGTCTTAAAGGCAATTAAGTCATACCAGAAATCCAGACACATGTATTTAGTACAGAAGGGGCTGCGGTTAGCTAAGTACCACGGGTCGATTTTTGACACCAGGATCTACTTACAGAAACCAGGGAGGAAATGGGCTATTTCCGGCGCGGCCGCCCGTGTCGCGGCACCCCATAAATATGTTACTAATTATCTTAAAGGAGGGCATGCAGCATCTTTGCATCGAGTGCTTTTCAGCCTTTTTAAGCACAACCACGCGAAAGCGGATGCCTATTACCGTAGAATCTCCAAACTATCCGTCATCATTGCCAAAACGATTAATAAACGGCATCCGGTTCGTGAATTGGGGGTCGATATTGCCGTAGATAAAAAAGGCCATATTTGGATTATTGAGGCCAATTCACATCCCGGACATATGCTGTTTACCCAGCTTCCCGATCCTACTATGATCAACACGATCATGAGAAACAAGAGGCTTATTTGGAAGTAGATTCCTTGCACGCTATTTTTAGGGGAGAAGGAGAAAGTTTCAATGAAAAAAACAAAGCAGCTAAGAGAGTTGGTCAATTCTCAAAAACTGGAGTTTATCATGGAAGCCCATAATGGTCTGTCAGCTAAAATTGTGGAGGAGGCGGGGTTTAAAGGAATTTGGGCCAGCGGGTTATCCATCTCTGCAGCAATGGGAGTCAGGGACAGCAATGAGGCCTCCTGGACGCAGGTTTTGGATGTTTTGGAATTCATGAGTGATACTACCTCCATCCCGATTTTGCTGGACGGAGATACGGGGTACGGCAACTTCAATAATGCAAGGCGGCTGGTAAAGAAACTGGAACAGCGTCATATTGCAGGGGTATGCATCGAAGATAAGCGGTTCCCCAAAATGAATTCTTTCATTAACGGTCAAGGGCAGGCCTTGGCTGATATCGAGGAGTTTTCCGGGAAAATTAAAGCAATGAAAGATACGCAAACGGACGCGGATTTTACGGTGGTGGCCAGAGTAGAGGCATTTATTGCCGGGAAAGGGCTTGAAGTGGCGCTGCAGCGGGCGGAGGCGTACCGGAAGGCAGGAGCCGATGCCGTATTTATACACAGCAAAAGACCGGATGCCGCCGAGATTGAAGCGTTCATGAAGGAATGGGCCGGAAGATTGCCGATAGTGATCGTGCCTACCAAATACTATACGACTCCAACCGTCAGGTTCCAGGAGATGGGGATCAGCCTTGTGATTTGGGCAAACCATAATTTGAGAGCCTCCATCCGAGCGATGAAACAATTATCTGACCGAATTTATCGGGATGAAAGCCTTGTTCATATCGAAAAGAGCGTCGCAACTCTCGAAGAAGTATTCCGGCTTCAAGGGGTCGAGGAGCTGCAAGCTGCGGAACGGCAATACCTCCCGTCGTCAGAACCAGATTCGGGTGAGCACGTATAATGGACACGAAATTGTTAGGAGAAGAGCTGAAAAAATTAGGATTTACCTTTTTTAGCGGTGTTCCATGCTCCTTTTTGAAAAGTCTGATCAATTATGCGATAAATGAATGCGATTATGTTGCAGCGGCTAACGAAGGGGATGCGGTTGCGATTGCATCCGGAGCTTATATAGGGGGGAAGAAGTCGGTAGTCCTTATGCAAAATTCAGGGCTGACTAACGCTATTTCGCCATTGACCTCCCTTACCTACCCATTTCGTATTCCGCTGCTTGGATTTGTCAGCCTGCGCGGAGAACCGGGGATACCTGACGAACCTCAGCATGAACTGATGGGCCGGATTACAACGCAAATGCTGGATGTGATGGGTGTGGAATGGCAGTATCTCTCCAAGGATTTAGACGAGGCCAAAAATCAGCTGATCCAGGCTAATGAACAAATTGCGCTGCGTCGCTCGTTCTTTTTTGTCGTTAAGAAAGGGACCTTTGACAAAGAGCCATTGAAAAAACTGCAAACTTCCATTCATGTAAATCAGATCCGGCAGCATGGTCATGCGGACCATCAAATGCCTACACGGTATGATGCATTATCTGCGATTAACTCCATGAAAGACGACGATACCGTACAGCTCGCAACAACTGGTAAAACCGGGCGTGAGCTGTATGAAATTGAGGATGCGGCTAACAACTTGTACATGGTAGGCTCTATGGGGTGTATCGGTTCCTTGGGACTTGGTTTGGCACTGAGCCAACCAGGCAAAGGTATCGTCGTGATTGACGGAGACGGATCTCTGTTGATGCGTATGGGGAGTCTGGCAACCAATGGGTATTATCATCCAGCCAACATGGTTCATATTTTGCTCGATAATAACGCTCATGAATCAACAGGCGGACAAAGCACGGTATCCCATAATGTCGATTTTATAGACATCGCGGCTTCCTGCGGGTATACGAAGTCGATTCATGTTCACAGTCTTGAGGAACTGAAAGCCTCTTTACAGGAATGGAAAGCGAATAGAGAACTTACGTTTTTGTGCCTGAAAATATCCAAGTATTCCAAGGATCAGCTTGCACGTCCGCATATAAAGCCACATGAAGTAAAGGAACGACTGCAGCGTTTTATTCATAACAGTCCTTTAAAGGGCAAGGAAGTGGGCGATTCATGAGTTCCCCCGTCAAGAAAAACATTTTGCTTACCCCTGGTCCGGCAACGACTACAGAAAGTGTGAAATGGTCACAGGTGGTTCCAGATATCTGTCCTCGTGAAGCCGAGTTTGGCCGAATCATGGAGTATATTTCTACAGAGCTTACCCGGCTGGTCGCAGACCCGGATCATTATGCGACCATATTGTTTGGCGGATCGGGTACTGCAGCGGTGGAGTCCATCATTAGTTCGGTCCCGAATCACGAGGCAGTGATCATTGTCAGCAATGGAGCCTATGGAAAACGGATGTGCGAGATAGCGAAGGTTTATGGAGTGGAGTATTTTGAATTCAAAAGTCCTCCCGATGATGCCATTGATTTGGCTGAATTAGAGAGGTATATCCAATCTGCCGAACGCACCGTCTCCCATCTGGCCGTTGTACATCACGAGACGACAACTGGCCTGCTTAACAAGGTGAAGGATATCGGAGAATTATGCAAAAGGTATCAAATTGACATGATCGTGGATGCCATAAGCTCATTTGCGGCCATTCCGATTCAATTGAAGGAAATGAACATTGCCTACCTGGCGGCAACCTCCAACAAAAACTTACAGGGAATGGCCGGGGTTTCATTTGTGATAGCTGAAAAAAGCAAATTGGAGAATTTGAAAGGTCAGAAACCAAGAAGCTATTATTTGAATTTGTATGCTCAATACAATTATTTTGTGGAACATGGGCAGATGCGATTTACGCCTCCAGTCCAAACCTTATATGCGCTTAGACAAGCGATTGAGGAATTAAAGCAAGAGGGGGTGGATAAAAGGTACGAAAGGTACGCGACATCCTGGAAAACCTTAACTAACGGGTTAGCCCGCTTAGGTCTAACCTATATCATTCCCGAAGAGCATCATTCCAAAATCATTACTTCCATTCTTGAACCTCATTGTGCAGGTTATGATTTTCAATCGATGCATGATTATTTTTACAGTAAAGGCATTATGATTTATCCCGGCAAACTTGAGAAACTAAATACGTTCCGGATTGCCAATATAGGTGATATCACGTATAAGGAAATGGAGTTATTTTTGGAATTGCTTGAACGCTATCTCAGTAGCATAAAATGCGGATGAGAAAGGTGGAGTCCCATGGCATCAGCAGCAAAAGATAAGTGGTACAAGTATTTATTATTGAGAAGGCATGCGTCTCTAAGGTCCTACGTCCCCGAAACGAAGCTCCTGGACAGGTATAATTTTTCGAAACTTCTCTCCAAGTACGGGCATGTAATCGTGAAACCGGTGTGGGGGAGTCGTGGCCAGGGGATCTTTCAGGTCTCATGGTTAGGACACCATAAGTACATTGTACATTACGAGAATATAAAAGTTTTAGTACGGGGCAGAACCAATACGTATCGTTATATTAGAAGAAAAATCGGAAACGCCAGTTATATGGTTCAACGCAGAATTACCCGTCCAACCATCAACAAACGCCCTTTTGATATGAGAGTCATCATTCAACGGAGAACTGGCTCATCTGTATGGGTAGTCACAGGAAAGGTTATCAAAGTTGCAGGCAAAGGTTATATTGTTTCCAATAATACACGGAGTAAGGGAACATTACACCATTTTAAATCCGGCATTCGACAATCTTCCGTTCGGCACTTGTCTGCCAGTAAATTAGAGTCCCATATTGATCGTGTTTCCATCCGTTCCGCGAAGAGACTAAGCGCTTTTTTTCCGGGGCACCGTATATATGGACTGGACATTGGAATAGACCGGAAAGGACATATTGGGATTATTGAAGCTAATCTTTTTCCGGCAAGGTCCCATTTCCGTAAGCTGGAGGATAAAACGATGTATCACCGCATTACGGATTACCAAAACGGTTGACGCAAAAAGAACTGAGCAATAAGCCGCAGTGGTTGTACTGCCCTTATTGCTCTTTTATATTAGTCATAAGTCCATATTGAATCTTCCAGAGAGGTGTCCTGGTATGAAAAAAACAGATCGTCTGCTAGCGATTGTACTAGAGCTGCAACGCAAGGATGTTTTACGGGCTGAGGATTTGGCGGCTATATTTGAAACGAGTGTAAGAACCATCTATCGGGATATACAGGCTCTAAGTGAATCGGGTGTACCGATTGTGGGAGCGCCGGGCATCGGATATTCCTTAATGGAGGGCTACTTCCTGCCCCCAGTGAGCTTCAACGTGGAAGAGGCCGTAGCATTGCTAATAGGAACAGATTTTGTCGAGCAAAAATTTGATACAGAATACGGCAGCAAGGCGCAAGCCTCCCGCAGGAAGATAGAAGCTATTTTACCTGAGAGCATTCGCAGGGAGGTTTCGCGGGTGCGTACAACCATCAGGCTCTTTACAGGGGGGAAAGAAGTAGACCATAGAGAAAAAAACTATTTGGAAAAGCTGCGTTTTGCTATATTGGAAAAACAAAAGGTACGCTTCGGCTACTCCAAAAGAATGCCAGAGGCCGATGGGAATCGTCAAAGTGTGCGTGTGGTTGCACCCTACGGTCTTGTGCTGATGCATGGTTCCTGGGTTTTGATTGGGCAATGCGAACTGCGGCAGCAGCTCCGCCACTTCCGCTTGTCCCGTATGGACGAGCTGACTGTGCTGGAGGACAGGTTTGAGCACCCTGTCGATTTTAATTTGCAGGATTACAAGCAAATCGATGACCGTCATGTATATGTTCGTATATTAGCCCATCCGCATATCGTAGATAAAGTGAAGGAAGCGAAGAATTTTTATATGGAGACCATGGAGGAGCATGCAGATGGATTGCATGTACTCTTCCGCGTAAGGCAACCGGAAGAATTACTGCATTGGATACTCGGATGGGGCGCGGATATGGTCGTATTGGAGCCTGAGACTCTTCGGAAGCGAGTACGTGCAGAAGTTGAAAAAATGTTGAAATGCTACTGACATGATGCTGTCAGTAGCAATTGTGTATAGTAAAGCTACTTAAAAGAAAAGGGAGTGTATTTAAGGATATGAATACAACTGAAACTTTACAGCGTTTTGAAGAAACGGTACAACACTATCTCCTTGAATTGGACAGCTTTAGCCTGGAGCAATTGCAGTATACACCGCAGGAGGGCGAATGGTCACTTGGGCAAATGTACCTTCACTTGGTAAATTCGGCCCTTCATATGCAGCTTAAAAATATTGAGCTTTGTCTAAAACCAAACGGGGAAACAGGGGTTAAAACAGAAGCGGGCACAGCCATTTTTGATCTGGGAGGCTTTCCGCCCGTGCGTATCCAGGTCCCGCCATCTCCGCAGTACACTCCTCCGCAACCGTCGAGCAAAGAAGACATCGTGGAGGGATTACAGGCTGTGGTGCGCCAAATGAGAGAGGTTGAACCTGTCCTCCGCGAATCTTCAGAGGGGTATACCATCTCTCACCCCCGCTTTGGTGCACTGAATGCCAGGGAGTGGTTCATGCTCATCGAGATGCATTATCGGCATCATCTTTTGCAGAAGGAGCGTTTGATGCACGCAATAACCGGTTAATCGTCTCCCGGCGCAGCCCGATGAATTGCCCGATTTCCTCTTGTGTCAGCACGTCCGTTAACGTGGCGGGTGCAATATAGGAGTGGAACCAGCGCTGAAGCTTACGCAGCTTCTCGGCAGGTGAAACTTCAGTGAGCTGATCGATTCGTTGCTGCATCATGCGCAACTTGTCCTGCAACTGCAAAGCAATAGTCCGGCATTGCGTCGGGTCTTGCTCTAGCGAATGATACCATTCCTTCTGTGATAGAACCTCAATCTCACTGGTCACTAGCGCCATCGCTGTACCATAATAAGGATTGGGGCTGATTAGGGAGTGATGGGGGATGATTTCATCGGGCACAATAACGTTGACTAAAATTTGCGAGCCATCCTCGTGGACTCGGACGATCTTTAACAAGCCGCTCTGCAGCCGATACAGAGGACCGGATTCCCCTTGTCGAAATAGGGTTTCGCCTTTGTGTATTATCATGAACGTGTGCAGCCTCCATTCCATGTATCTGCATTTTGCATCATGTGATTCCAGCTTTTTAGATAAATCCGCCGTTGACACGGATCGTCTGCCCGGTAACCCATTGTGATTTGGCGCTGACCAGGAACTCAATCACATCCGCGATATCCTCAGGTTCACCAAGACGCCCAAATGCATTCATTTTTTTCATACCTTCGATCTGCTGCTCGGTTTTCCCTTCTTGGAAAAGCTCGGTATTTACAGGGCCGGGAGCCACGGCATTAATCGTAATATGTTTATTTCCGAACTCCTTGGCAAGTTGGCGGGTAAATTGTTCAACGGCGCCTTTGGTGCCTGCGTATACGCTATAGGCCGGGAACATTTGTCCAATTACGGACGTGGACAGGTTCACGATTCTTCCGTAGTTCTCCATGTGCTTCATGGCCTGCTGGCAAGCAAAGAAGGTGCCTTTTACATTCAGTGCAAATTGTTTGTCAAAGTCGGCTTCTGTAACGTCAGTAAGCGGCTTGGTAATCATCAGTCCGGCATTGTTAACCAGAATATCTAATCTGCCAAATTCAGCAATGGTATTCGTAAATAATGCTTCAATATCACTCATCTTGCCCAGATCGGCGTGGATCGCGATAGCTTTGCCGCCTTTTTGAATAATACCTTCTACGACCTGTTGGGCTTTCTCCGGGCTTCTGGCATAATTAATGACTACATGAGCGCCCAGTTTCGCCAATTGCTCCGCAATGACACGTCCAATCCCTCTCGAAGATCCCGTGACAATTGCTGTTTTTCCGTCCAAATGCTTCATGTGTGTTCAACCTTCCTTCCATATATTTCTTAAGAGATTCCATGTTCCAAAAGCGACCACACATCCGAAAACTCCTGATCTATTTTAGGATTCTTCCATTCGTAAGCATGAGCAGGGTGATGAAAACGTGCTGTAGCATGGAAAAGAGTACGAGCCAGCTGTGCTGGCGGCTGATCGGATGTGATGCCTTCCCGTGTAATGATGCCAGCGAGCTGCTTAACAATATGGTCTATATGCTGTTCGATGAAATCAGCCGCTTGCTCGGTGACCCGGGTATACATCTGGAACATTTCCTCGTCATCACGGGCGTAGTAATGTTTGAGTTCGACCAAAGTCTGTATATATCGTTTTAAAAGGGCTGTGCCTGTTAAAGATGAATCCAGGCACACCTTCGACAGTGGAGCGATAATCTTTTCATTCAGCCATTTTTCGGTCACACCTTCGAGGAGTTCAGCTTTGCTACTAAAATGTCGGTAGATGCTGCCATGACTCACACCTAATACTTTAGCAACATCAGTCACGGAGGTTTTGGCTATACCAAACCGCCTGAGTGTTTCTTCTGTCGCGACAAGAATCTGTTCTTTAGTCAATATATCTGAGGGTTTTTCCATAAAGCCACGACCTGTTTGCCGTGTAATTCACCTCCTTGCCATCAGGATAACACAAAGAGTATCAAATGACAAAAAATAATATTTGTCATTTGATACTCTTTTCTGAAATCATTCAAAGGAGCAAACCGGGAAGCTATAGCAGCGATTGGATGACAGCATCTATGGCGGAGAGCTCTGTCGTTACTTCAAACCTTCCTCTTACATGACCGTCACGATCAATCAGAAATTTGGAGAAGTTCCACTTGCCATGTCATGAACATATTGCGTATCTCTCTTGAATCAAAGAAGGTAGGATAGAAGGGGTTCGCCTCTTTTATAGCAAATTGTGGCATTCGCCGTTACCAAGATAGAATATGGATGCATATTCATGTAATGCGTGCAAAAACCCTACAGAATAGAGGGATACTTCGTGCCCATTGGAAAGATGATTCAATATAAGGAAATGCGACAACATCCCGTTTTAAGTTCTCATTTACCGGAGACCAAATGGATTAGCAATGCAAGAACTTTGCGTATGCTGGATGAATATCGGACGGTTTACATTAAGCCCAATTATGGAAGCGGAGGGACTGGTGTTATACGGGCAAAAAAGCTGGGGAGGAGGTATGAGATTCGGTGCGGCTCCAGCCGCAGAATTGTCAGATCCCACGCGGTGAGACGAGCGATCAGGACCTATCGGAGGCCACATCGCCGGTATTTGGTACAGCAAGGGCTTCGGTTGGCGAAGTACCAAGGCTCGATTTTTGATGCCAGAGTGTACATGCAGAAGCCGGAATTAGAATGGGTCATTTCAGGAATTACCGGCCGTGTTGCCGCACCCCGAAAAGTGGTTACCAATTACCGCAAAGGAGGACATGCGGCACCGTTGTCCAAGGTACTTTTAAAGGTCTTTAAACATGACAGAACGAAAATGAAAGAGACGCTTGATCGAGTCATCGAGCTTTCTAAAATGGTTGCCGATACGATCGATAAAAATCATCCGTTTCGCGAGCTGGGTATTGATCTTGCTATTGAGAAGAGTGGCCAAATCTGGATTATCGAGGCTAATCCGCACCCCGGGCATAAGTTGTTCAAGCAACTCCCCAATCATAAGATGATTCGCACCATTTTGAGAAACAAACGTCGGATTCAGCATTAGAATAAAGTTGCTCAAGCGCGTTTGGATATATGTAATTAATTTTGAACCTTATAAATCAAAAACCAGTCGAAGCACATCAATAAAACAGATAAAGTGTTAGGCTGGTTCTGTTTTATCAGGCTATGATGGGCATTAGCGAAATGTGCTAATTATCTCTAATTGATTGCATATTAATTCGTTATATAGTATATTTATTCAATCGCTTATAAGAGGGGGAGTTAACATGTCATTTATCATAAGAAATGCTGAACCTAACGATGTAAATGGTTTGACGAGTTAATGTATGAGTACATTGTTGGTTTTTATAAGAATCCCAGACCGGCTGCTGAGAAACTACATAATTTGATTTTTAACCTTTTAGAGAAGCAAGCAGGTATACAGTTCGTAGTAGAGCAGGATGGGGGGCTTATTGGCTTCGCTACATTATACTTTGCTTTCAGCACGATGAGAGCCGATAAAATTACCATCATGAACGATCTGTTTGTCATGGAGCCATACAGAGATACAGAAGTGGAATCGCAACTGTTTTTGGAATGCCGACGTTACTCGCAAGACCATGGGTATGCGTACATGTCCTGGATCACGGGTCCCGGCAATAAGCGGGCGCAACGCTTCTTTGAAGAAAAGGGCGCCGTTCAGGCAGATTGGGTTAACTATTCCATCATCTAAGCATGTCCATGATTGCTTTGCGCCCATCGTTATGTACAGGCGACTACATTGCCAAAAGCGTCAACAGTAACCCTGTCCGGTTCTAATCAAAAAGTGGATTCTATGAATTGCTGTTTATAAATCTGGTCGATCTTGCTAAGGACTTGGGAGCTGTGCTGAGTGAAAATTAAAGGGGTGACTTTTCCCTTCTTCAGAAAAATGCCAGTTTGTTCGCTGAATTCACCCAGAGCGGCTTCGTATAAACGAGAGGCTCCTTTGCTGGGGTGGGAAAAAATCAGGTTACGAATCGGGATCATATACCCCGGCATTCCTGAACTCGAAGTCATCGTTGTTTTATTCGCACCCGGGCAGACGCTGCGTATCTTGATTCCCTCGGCGGCGGCTGCCGGAGCGATCTCTTGGGTCCACAGTGAAAGAGCTAGCTTGCTTGAGGCGTAGGGCCCGACAAGCTTTTTGAATTTGGCAGGGCGTTCCAGCAGCTCCACCTCGAATCGTTTTACAATGAGGGAAGCATTCGAGGAGGTGTTAATGACGGTTCTCAGGTTTCCTTGCCGCAGAAGCTCCTTAAGCTCCATAAAAATGATGTAGGGAACGACGGTATTGACTTCAAAATGCATTTCGCGCCCTAATGGAGAGAATATCATTTCTCCAAGCGACACACCTGCATTATTAAAAAGGATATCGATGTGAGATTCGCTTTTTTGGATCTGCTCCAGTGCCTTTTTAAGGCTTGAGAAATCGGCCAAGTCGGCTTTATATATCCTCAATTGTCCTGTGCTTAATGCGTGCTGAACCTGTGGTTCGTTGTCGTTCGGGAATCCAGAGCGGATCAGGGCAAGAACATGCCAGCCTTCGGAAAGGAGCTTTAGGGTTAACTCCAATCCCACCCCCGAGTTTGCACCTGTAATGAGCGCCGTTTTATGATGCTTGTTTGTAGCCATGCTGGCATCCTCCTATTCTTTATCCATTGTATGGGCTGTTGCATCTGTTTCGAGCAGGGATTGCTGGTTGTTTAATTTATGATCTATGAATCCCACAATGCGCTGTAAATCGGCTATTTGTCCGATCACTTTTTGACGGTAGCTTTGTAACAGAGCGTTCACTTCCGGAACGCTTGTTACGTCTTCTTTATAGGAGAGAGGGACATAAGCCTTCATGTCTTCCAGCGACATGCCTGTTTTCTTCAGGCAAATGATCAGCTTCATAACCTCTGTATCCTCGATGTTGTACACACGGTGTCCGTTCTTTTTTCTTTTGGGTGGCGGAAGCAGTCCGATTTTTTCATAATACCGAAGGGCATCCTCCGTTAATCCGGTTTTTTGTGAGACTTGTTTGATAGAAAAAGATTCACCCATGCTGTTTTCACCTGCTTTTCGTTAGGGTTAACGTTATGCTACACCTTGGTGTTCACACCAAGTCAAGCAGTTTTATGTAAAAAGGAGCCGCTCAAAATCATGAGAAGGCTCCTTCTTTGTAAAGCAACAGAGGCTCCGCTAAAGCTGGCATGTGCAAGGCTATATTCCGTGCTGAAGCAGGAGCTTGGAGAGTTGTCTCCGGCGCTTTAAGCCGGAGTAGGGGATAAGGGATTGAACCGACTACGATACGCAGCCGGTTCGTTTGTTTACTTTTTCATAATCGGAATCCAAACCTCGCAGCGGTAATCCTCTGCGCGAGAATCTCCCATGGTATAGACTTCCAGCTCGGGGCCGCCTGAATGCTCATAATTGCTGGCAGGGAACCATTCCTGGAAAATCCTTTGCCATACCTTTTGGATCGAGTGAGGCATAGGGCCAATGGAGGTAAATACGGCCCAGGTTGCAGACGGAATGGTTCTGGCTTCTAATCCGTTAGAGACTGCTACGTCCTCACTGCCTTCTGCGGCAATCAGGTAATTAAACGTCTCCTCTCCATGCTTCATGTCCAGACATATACCGAGTATATCGTCGCCTGTTCCCAGGGCATGAATGCGGTCAGATGTGCCATCTGCGTTAAGTCGGTCCCAGAATTTCGGGATTTCCCGCATATTTTCACCGTTTTTAGTGGTGACTTGAATGGACTTGCCAATGACCGTAAAGGCCGCTTTCTCTACAATTTTGTAATCCATTTCCTGATCTCCCTTCAACGATAGATGGAAGGTGATGCGTGGGAAGGCTTTCAGGTTAACCCCTGGACTTCTGGCCTCAGTGGGAGAAATACCGTGTACCTTTCGAAACGCTTTAGAAAAAGATTCGGGGGAATCATATCCGTATTTGAACGCAACATCCAGTACTTTGGTGGTAGAAAGACTCAATTCCTGAGCAGCCAGGGTCAATCGACGTTTGCGCATATATTCTGCTACCGTGACGCCTGTCAGCATATAGAACATCCGTTGAAAATGAAAGGGGGACGAGTAGGCCGCCTTTGCAATTTCATCGATATCGAGGGGCTGCTGCATCCTTTCTTCCATCAGATCGAGCGCGTTCTTGATCCGAAGCAACCATTCCAACCGTATCACCTTCCTTGGTTGTAATCATATCATTGGTAGTGTCTGTAATCCTGTCATTGCGTGCTTTTGTGGAACAGGATACCATCAGCCTGCCCCCTTGTGTTCATAATTAAAATTTGGGACAATAGAAGAAGCGTTTGAATAGCGCAGAGCGTTCAAACATGCTATGATGCAATGATAGTTGAGACGAGTCGTGATGGCTAGGATTTATATATAGAAATACGAATTTTAATGCTTTGAAAAGAGGATCGAACATGAAAAAGGAATCCATTTATGGATTAACGCTAGACCAATTGACAGCATGGCTCATGGAGCATGGACATAAGAAATCTCGTGCGTTGCAGGTATGGGACGCATTGTACCGGAAGCGGATTACCGATTTTGCAGCGATGACGGAGGTTCATGAGGACTGCGTTCGCCTGCTGGAAGAGCATTTTTCCATAGAAACATTGGAAGAGCATGTGAAGCAGCAGTCGGCGGACGGGACAGTCAAGTTTTTGTTCCGGCTACAGGATGGTAATTTGATAGAGACTGTATTGATGAGTCATAAGTTTGGACTGTCTGTATGTGTGACGACACAGGTGGGCTGTAACATTGGATGCAGCTTCTGTGCGAGCGGACTGTTGAAGAAGAGCCGTGACCTGTCCAGCGGTGAAATTGTAGAGCAAATAATGAAGGTGCAGCTGTATCTGGACAAGGAACGTCCGGGCGACCGGGTCAGTCACGTCGTTGTGATGGGGATTGGTGAGCCGTTTGATAACTTTGTGAACCTGTCCGACTTTATCCGGGTCATTAAGGATCATAAAGGGCTGGCGATTGGTCCACGGCATATTACGGTTTCTACAAGCGGACTTGCCGATAAAATCATTGAATTTGCCGATTCTGATCTGCATGTTAATTTGGCGATTTCTCTCCATGCGCCGAATAACGAGATTCGTACCCGTATTATGAAGATCAACCGGGCCATTCCGATTGAGAAGCTTATGCAGGCGATTGATTATTATCTGGACAAAACGAACCGTCGAATCACGCTGGAATATATTTTGCTGAAGGATGTTAATGATGGCAAGGAGCATGCGCTGGAGCTGGCTGAGCTGGTAGGCCACCGTCGCAATTTGGCAAATGTAAACCTGATTCCGTACAATCCGGTGGATGAGCATAGCCAATACCAGCGGAGTGAGTCGGAATCCATTACCGGCTTCTATGATGTATTGAAAAAGCAGGGCATTAGCTGTAGTGTTCGGCTGGAGCATGGAGTCGACATTGACGCAGCCTGCGGACAGCTGCGCAGCAAGCAAATTCGCAAGGACGCCCAAGGCAGTCGCAATTCGGAACGCGAAGCCATTAGTTAAATGCACAAGCGTACTCTCTCACAGGAGTACGCTTTTTTGCACCACAGATCAGAGGGTAAAACATCATCTGGGAATGTGAAAATAGTCACGTAATAGTTGCTGCTTTTACGTTATAGTGAGTGGTTAGTGGAGGGGTTATATGGCTAACGTAATTTCGAATGTGGCGCTTGTTCCGGGCATCTATGTGATGAAAATTGAGGGCAATTTTAGAGGAAGAATGGGGCAGTTCTACATGCTGCGCAGCGGGATGAATTATCCACTGCTACCCAGACCTATTAGCATTTATGATATCGGGGAAGATTACATTTCCTTTTTATACCGGGTTGTTGGAGAGGGGACAAGCCTGTTCTCCCAGCTACAGCCGGGTCAGGAGATTCAGCTGGAGGGACCGTTCGGCAATGGTTTTCCGCAGGTGGAGGGTAGCTTGGCTTTAGTTGGTGGTGGAATGGGGACGGCTCCATTGCTGCTGGCTGCGAAGCATTACCCGCATGCGCACGTTTATCTGGGGTTTGCACAGCAAGCCTTCGGGGTTGGGGCATTCGAAGCTGTGGCGGCATCTGTGCAAGTCAAGGTCGGAGGAAGCATCATTGAACAGGTCGATCCGGCTCGTTATGTGAATATGTTTTCCTGCGGGCCGACTCCAATGCTACAAGCACTCGCGATGAAAACGGAGGGGACATCGTCCCGTTTATATATTTCAACAGAAAGACACATGGCCTGTGGTATTGGCGCATGTTTGGGCTGTACGATGCGTACCCGTGAAGGCAATCGCAGGGTGTGTAAGGAAGGGCCTGTATTTCCGGTGGAGGAGGTGGAGTTTGATGATCTCCATGGCGTGTAATATTGCGGGTGTAGCGTTCAAGAACCCGATCATTATGGCTTCCGGTACGTTTGGCTTTGGACGTGAATATGCCGAATTTTATTCTCCTGAATTATTGGGCGGCATCGTCGGCAAGGGACTGACCCTTCATCCGAAGGCTGGCAACACGGGATCACGAATACATGAGACAGCATCCGGCATGCTCAATAGTGTGGGACTGGAGAATCCGGGGGTTGCCGCCTTTTTGAAGGATGAGCTGGATGACATGACCCGCTGGAACACGGCTGTTATTGCCAACGTGGGCGGCTCCAATCTGGAGGAATACGTTCAGGCCGTAGCTATGATTACGGAAAATGCGCAAAAACGTCGCACGATGAATCGCAGGGGCGTCGATATGCTGGAATTGAATATTTCATGTCCCAACGTCAAGCAGGGCGGGATGCAATTCGGCATCCAGACGGAGGTGGCGCGGGACGTCGTGCGGCAGGTGCGTAACGTAACGGCGCTTCCGCTGGTCGTTAAGCTGTCTCCCAATGCAGAGAACATTACACAGATGGCGGTTATGTGCGAGGAAGAAGGCGCGGACGGGGTTTCGCTGATCAATACATTTTCTGCGATGAAAATTGATATACGTCGGCGTCGGAGTGTCTTCGCCAACACGTATGCAGGTCTTTCCGGCCCGGCCATCAAGCCGATTGCCTTACGCATGGTTCATCAGGTGGCGCAGGCGGTGTCAATTCCGGTGATCGGGATGGGCGGCATCAGTTCTGTGGAGGATATTATTGAATTCATCATGGCAGGGGCAGCGGCAATCCAGGTGGGAACGTATAATTTTGTTCACCTACACGCAGGATCTGAGCTAGTATATGGTCTTGAACAATGGATGCAGCGGGAAAAGGTGCAGTCGTTGGATGAGATACGAGGAATCCTGTGAATTTCGTACCCGTTTGCATAAACTTGAGCATACAAAGCCGACTTGTCTCCCTGGGCAAGCCGGTTTTGTATTTTCCAGTACAGCCAAGCTCAATTAGTGGTTAATATCGCACTTGTTCAAGATGAATGAAATTTGATTTTCCAGCCGATGAATGGCTTCCTTGGATGCTTGGTCGTCGGCACCTTGCTCCTGAAGCGCAGCGAGCTCTTGCTTGAGCTGGTGAAGATCCTGCCCTGCATTGGCGCAGTTGTAATTACTTTCGAGATTGTCAATCATCCGATGTCCTCCATTTCGTTAGGTATACGTCCTTATTATGGAGAATTGATTCTTCCTTATTCAGCATATTGTTTTATTTCAGATAAAGGTTGCGTTTGTTGTCATTAGAGGTTTTTTAGAGCTTGAGAAAGAAGCTGGTGATGGGGTTGCGGTTAAAAGATAAGTCGAAACCGAGACGACAATTCAAAGTTTCGCTACAGTTCATGATTATTATTTTGGTTGTTTTAGTCATCATTATTTCCTTAATTATATCCTTGCTTCTTATTCGTAGTTTCGTGATTAACAAGCATTTTGATAATACGAAGGAAAAACTTTCAGGTATTGCCAAGGTGATCGCAAGTGACAGCGATGTTATTCGAAATGTCGAGCAGGGAGTTCCTGTGAAGCAGATCCAGGACTATTCGCTTAGCGTAATGAATAACGTGAATGTGGATTTTGTTGTCATTCTGAACCGCGATTTAATTCGGCTGTCTCATCCCAATGAAACGATGGTTGGCAAACCGTTCTCTGATTTGAATGATGCCAGAAGAACGCTATCCGGCCAGGGGCATTTTTCTGAGAATATAGGTATTTTGGGCAAAGGCTACCGATATTTTGCGCCGATATTTAATAAACACAATGAGGTCATTGGCATTGTATGTGTAGGACTGACCATGAGGACCCTAAATCATGATTTGATGCAGGCGCAGTATACCATTTTTGGAGGACTGATGCTGGGACTCTTTAGTGGAGTTCTGGGCGCGATCTTTCTGGCTCAAAAAATCAAAACGATTTTATTTGGGCTCGAGCCGCAAGAGATAGCAGCACGATTACGCGAAAAAGAAATTATTGAAAATGAGGTTGCTGAAGGAATTATAGCCATTACGGCTGACAAGAAAATTATGCTTATGAACAAGGAAGCCCAGGCCAAGTATCAACTGGCAAACCAAGACATGGAAGCCCCGATTGGCGAGCAGGTAGATACCAACTTTTATAATGTGCTCTTCAAGAGAGTGTTTGATGACAAAAAGAAGATCAAGGATCGCTCATTTTATGTGAATGGTATAGAAGTCATTGCGACAGTAACACCTATATATGTTGAGAATGAATTTTTTGGGGCTGTTGCAACGCTGCGCGACCAATCCGAGATGATTCATCTTAGCAACCAGTTAAGTGGTACAAAATATTATATTAACTCCCTTCGCGGACAGACTCATGAATTTATGAACAAAATGCACGTGATATCCGGACTGATTGAAATGAGGCAATATGTAGAGGTTAGTCAGTATATTCAGCAGCTAAATCACCGCTATCAAAATGAGGTAGGCTTTCTGACCGAGAGAATTAAAGTTCCGGCATTAGCAGGTTTTATTATGGGTAAAATCAACGAAGCACGCGAACAGAATATTTCGGTTCTTCTTGAAGAAAGCTCAAATGTCTCTAATGTAGAGATGCAGGACATCGTTCATAATGTCATCCACATACTGGGTAATTTTATGGACAACGCCATAGACTCGATCTTACAAAAAAATCAGCCCGGTAGAATTGAGTTGAAATTGAACTACGAGTGTGAAGGAAATGTGTTCATTCTGAAAGTGAAAGATAACGGTATGGGGATTGATTCTGAAATGCAAAGAAGAATATTCGAGCATGGCTTCTCAACCAAAGGAGAAGACAGAGGTTACGGCTTGAATCTGGTTAAAACCATGGTGGAGAAGCATCAGGGCATCATTGAGATTGACAGCCAACCTGGCCTGGGAACAAGTATATATGTAGAGTTGCCCTGTATATTGGAGGTGACAAATAAATGAAAGTTCTGATTGTTGAGGATGATCCTATGGTGGCTGAGCTCAATCAACAGTTTATTGAGCGCATGGACAACTTGGATGTGGTATGCAAGGCAGATACCGTCAAGAAAGCACAGGACTGTCTCCAAAAATGGACACCGGATCTGGTATTGCTGGACGTTTATTTACCCGGAAAAAGCGGATTAACTTTATTATCACATATGCAGGAGCATCAGTACCATGCGTCGGTTATTTTAATTACGGCTGCAAAGGACATTCAAACGGTGAAGGAAGCTGTTTTTTATGGAGTTGCGGACTATTTAATTAAACCCTTTACATTCGAACGCTTTAAGCTGGCTGTTGAGAAAATCCAGCGTTTGGCCACGGTGATGGAGGAAGGGAACGGAATTAATCAAGCTGTCATTGATCATTATTTTAATAAAGAAGAGCATAGGGGTGTGGAGAAGAAAGAACCTCCTGAAAATCCATCGCATAATCTATCGAAAAACCTGTCTAAAAATTTGTCCAAACTGACCATGACCACGATACTGAAGAGTATCCAAGAGCTGGACGGACCATTCTCGGTTGAAACGTTAGCCAAGGAAGTGGACTTGTCCCGTATTACGGTAAAAAAATATATTCAGTTCCTGGTGGACGATGGCTTCCTGGTCGAATCGATAGAATACCACAAGGTCGGCAGGCCGCTAATGCTGTATCAGCTGAATCCGAATATAAAAGAACCGCCATTTCCATTGTAATCTGGAAATGACGGCTTTTTTTTATCCAGCTAGAATGCGAGCTTCCTGATTATTTCATAGAAAGAACAGGAAGTGGGACCAGATTGTCCGAAGAATGAGTTGTAAGTATATCATGGAAGTTGTCGTAGCTGGTTTCAATCATGTTGGATAAGGCCGTAACGGTATTCGAGCCAGCATGAGGCGTTACCAAAACTCTTGGATACAGCTCCACGAGCTTCTGGATTGTTGGGTCCGGGAGCATTTGCCATGGGTCAAATGATCTGAAAAATAATTCATCTTCTTTAGGGAAGACATCCGTAGCGAACCCTTCCAGATGGTTGCTCAGCAAAGCATCCAAAATGGCTTGGTTATCTTGTAATTCGCCACGTGAGGTATTGATGAGAATAGATCCCTTTTTCATTTTTTCTAAAAAGCTGGCGTTAATCATTTTGTCGTTCTGTCCCGGCAGATAAGGAACGTGCACACTGACGACATCACTCTCTGCGAGTAGTTCATCTAAGGTTGTGAATGGAATGGCTTCCTTGGCTGCGTCGGATTGGTACACATCATAGCCGATAACAGAAGCTCCTAATCCTTTAAACAATTTGGCTTCCGTCAGACCAATGCGACCGACCCCGATAATCCCAACTTTACAGTTATGGATCTCTTTGCTGAATGTATGCTCGTCCACAATGAAATTTTTGAACGAGCTTTTGGTAGTCATATAGGCAGTGTGACGGAACAGCATCATAGCCAGAGTTAAGGAGAGCTCCGCAATGGCATTCGGAGAGTAGGATGGGACGCGTGCGACCTTCATTCCGAATTCACTGCAGGCATCCAAATCAATGTGGTTGATTCCCACTGTTCTGGTGAAAACATATTGAATGCCGTATTCCTTGAATTTCGTGAGATTCTCTCGATTCGCAGCGCAGTTTCCTCTCAACAAAACGGCATCATGATGCTGTGCCAATTCTGCGTTGCTGGAGTTTAACAGCTCTTCTACCAGCGTTAGCTGGAAGTTGTATTTATTGAGGTCATGGAAATATGGTTTCTCATAAGAACGGACGCCGTAGCATATGATTTTTAACATGTTGTTTTCCCCCTGATTTAGAAAATGCCAATTTTATCAATGATATTGAGCGTAATGATCCACACTGGAATCATGACGACAGAAGTTATAGTAGATAGAAGCGATGCATTGGAAGTCAGAACGGCTTCCTTATCAAAACTGATCGCATAGGCTGCGGCTACGGTAGCTGTAGGAGTAGCCATCATAATGACAATAGTAGATAAAGCGACAGTATCGACCGACAGAATATGAGATACAGTTAGCAAAGCCAGCAAAACGATGTTAACAATGGGTACAAGCCAAACCTTAACGATGCTGTAATACCAAGACGTCTTGTCCGTAGCTGCCGACTTGAAGCTGATCTCTCCCAATGTCGAGCCAATCGATAACCAGGCTAACGGAGAAGCTAGTCCGGCAAGGTAGGTCATGGGCTTGAACAACCAGACAGCGGTTTGATCAATTCTTAGAAAAGCGAACTGCTGAATGGCCCCATCCTCTGTAGCTACGCTCATCTGTGGCAAATAACCTTGAAACAACCAAACAAACAAGCCTAGAAAAGTGGCGATAACAATCGGATTCAAAAACATGGTTTTGAGGTTTTTAAGCTCCATTTTTAAGCCGCTCATTTTGATATAGCCATAGGAGTATAAGAAAATACGGTAGCCTATATTAAAAATGGAACTGTACATAACTCCGGTAGGACCGTAAATGGCCCCGACAATCGGAATTCCGAAAAAAGTAGTAGAACCGAAAATAGTCAACACCCGCAAAACATCCTGTTTATCCTTGTTGTAACTTAGGAAGAAAGGCTTCGAAATAAAGATGAGAATAATATAGATTAGAATTCCCCATACTAAAACATTCATGCCTTGTTTTAATATTGTAGGATTGATATCCTGCATGAAGGAATTAAAGGCTAGTGCTGGTAGAGCCACGGTTAGAACAACCTTGGATAACAGCTTTCCTACTGCTGCGGTAAAAATCCCCTTCTTGCGACAAAAGAAACCAAGCAGGATAATAAAAACGGTGGAAGCGATAGAACTGACAATATTGTTATCTGTTAAGGTCGCTGTAATCATTTCTAGTAAAGACATAGTTAAAACCCTCTCTTGTACCTTTTTTCACATATATGACGATGCAAAATGTGACGATGCAATTCCCTGATCTTTTGGCCAAAGTAGTTGGTTTGCACCTTTATAGTAAAAAAACTTTGTGAAAAAAAGAACAATATCTAATTAATTTAACTTATGAAACTAATTTAAAAAATTTATACGTTACATCAGATGGGCAAACAGATTAGCAAATAAGAGGTACTCATCAACATACATGCTATAATATAAATCATTAAATCCCACTTAATTAGTGGGTTAAATAGAAAAGACGAGCAGGAGGGGCTACATGAATCCGATACAACATATACTGGACGAATATCCGCTGATCGTGCTGGATGGCGCAATGGCAACTGAACTGGAACGTCATGGGCATGATCTGAACGATAGCTTATGGTCAGCGAAAATCCTCCATGAGCACCCGGAGTCGATCAAGCGTGTACATAGGGATTATTTTGAAGCTGGGGCAGACTGCGCGATTACGGCGAGCTATCAGGCTACCATTGAAGGCTATGTTCAACGGGGTCTGAGCGAAAATGAGGCGCTGGAGCTGATTCAGTCATCGGTGCGGATTGCTGTGCAGGCACGGGATGAATTTTGGGCTGAAGCTGCGACTGCGGCCCATCAGCAGCATCGTCCCAAGCCGCTGGTCGCGGCTTCTGTCGGACCCTACGGGGCGTTTTTGGCGGATGGCTCCGAATATCGCGGTGATTACAAGCTGAGCGAAGAGCAGCTTGTCGAGTTTCACAGACCGCGAATGAAGGCTCTCATTGAGGCCGGGGCAGATATTTTGGCTTGTGAAACGATACCCTGTCTGGTCGAAGCCAAGGCCATTACCAGATTGCTGAAGGAGTTTCCCGGCACATATGCCTGGATCAGCTTTAGTGCAAAGGACGGCCAGCACATCAGCAATGGCGAGTCTGTCGCGGCGTGTGCTGAATGGCTGAGTGAGTATGAGCAAGTTGCCGCTGTAGGGATTAACTGCACTTTGCCGAAGTTCATTCCATCGCTTATTCACGAAATACGCAGCCATACAGATAAGCCTGTGGTGGTGTACCCCAATCTGGGAGAGGAATATGACCCGGTCACCAAAACATGGCACGGCACCACTTGTACAGAGACATTTGGGCAGAGTGCCCGCCAATGGTATGAAGCAGGAGCCCGTCTGATTGGCGGCTGTTGCCGAACTCAGCCCCAGGATATTAAAGAAATAGCGGCATGGTCAAGAGAGGTATAAACGGGGGAGAGTGCAGGTATGGTGAAGGCTATCCCATTAAGGAAGACACCCTCGAATGACCTGAAGGAACAAGCAGGCTGAACCAAGTTGTACTCCAGCAATGGAGAAGCTTGGCTCAGCCTGCTTTTTTTTTATAGTATGAGTACTTTTGGGGCCGGCATCCTTCGCTGCTTTTGCCGATTAGGTCAGCTTTCTGCCAAGCGTTCCAGCAATGCATCACCATTGCGGCTGACCCGAATATAGGCGTAACGAGCGTTCTGCTCAACAGTACGTCCGGTTCCTTCGGGAATGAAATAATTCTCAATACCGTACTGAATACGGGAACCATCCCACCGCCCGTTCAAGACAATCTCATGATTGGCAAGCTTTTCACCTTCCTGGTACAGGCGATTAGCGATGTATACTCCTTGGTTACCCGGCGTGAGGACGACTTTAACCTTGCCTCGCTTCCAGTCCTGCTCCTGAAGAGGGTTCATTGAAGAAGGAGGTGGGGTAGAAATATCGTAGTTCAGTACAACGTAATCGCCTTGCAGCACGGAACGCGGGTCTACAGGAGCCAGCTTGAGCTTAACGGAAGCACCTGTGGCGAGTAAGGTCTCACTTCTGGCGGTTTGATAGCCGATCATGCCCAGTTGCAGCACGATAACGATGACGATGAGCAGCGGGCTGAGACGCATAAAGCTAAAGCTGTGATGATCAGCCTCGGACGCTGCTTTGCCACTATGAGGCGTCCGGCGATCCAGCCACCAGGTAATGCCGAGTGCAAGGACGCCCAGCAGCGCCAGCGTAAACGATTTGTACAATAGCGTCCACAATAAGTCATAGTATTTGAAGCCGATAAAAATAAACCAGAACACGATGCTCGTTATGGCGGCCGATTTTTGTTTTAGACGGATAAAGGCGAAGACCATTCCTGTAACAACCACAAAATAAAAAACATTAATCAGCATATAAGAGTGAGGAAAGACATCCTCGAAAAACGTCGCCCAAAACAGGAACAACAAACTGAAAAATAATGAGCTATCCCGGAGATGCTCTCGTAAACCTGCTTTGAATACAAAGTAGCTTATCCCATATAACACGGCATTGACGAAGAAGAGAGCAAAGATAATAAACTCATAGGTCCAGTTCCACCGTTCCCATTCCTGAAACTGCTGAAATAAAATGGTCGCCAGATTCAGGTTCACAAAGACGTAGGCAACAAAGAGCTGCCGTTTCCCCCTGGAGCGAAACCATCCCGCGATAGAAACGAACAGAAACAGCACCGAAAGCAACGTCTGATCTGACCATAGAATGGCTGCCCAGCCTGTAATATAGCTGATCGTAAGCAGGGTATAACGTATGACAGAATCCAGCCTGGATTCCGGAATAACAATCATCGAAAGCATAAGCAGCAAAGACACACCCAACAGTACATATTCGGTGTGGTTTACATTCGCGGTAATGGTAACCAGCCCGATCAGAGATATACTGCCGATCAGTACTCCGACCACCTTAATCATGCGGGATACGGCTTTGCTGATCCATTCACCGCCGCGTTCCTCGGGAACCGCTGTTTCAGCCGCCGATGCACTGGGGTCCGGTGACGATTTGCCCAAGTGGTTTAAATAACGGAAAAACCAGACATTACCTGTCAGCAGCAGCGCCACAAAAATCAAACCAAAAACAAAGAACAGAGAAGAGGAGTACGCCTCTGCCAGTTCGATAAATTTAAAGACAGCAAAGGCAGAGGCCGCCAATGCATTCAAGGTCAGCAGCGTTTTGCTCAGTCGAATCTTAATGAATACATAAAATCCCATAGCAATCACAGCGATGCACGGTATGTTCATGACAAGACCGTATTCATCCAATGCAAAAGAATTAGTCATGGTCAGCAAGGCTATATGGAAGACGATAAAGCTTATATATTTTAGCGGTATAGAGCTTAGACGGCGCAGGAACGTGAATAGAAACAACCCCAGATTGACCAGTGCGAATACCCCGGCTATGGACAGTGATTCCAGCTCGCTGTAAGACGCGTTTTGCATCGTCGGATAAAAATAAAGCCATAAGCCGAGATGGATCAGTACATAGGACAGCACGTAAAAAGGATTGTAACGGGTAATCCAGCTAAGCAGCAGAGCCGGAACGGACCAAATCAAAAACAACCCGTAGCTGTCCGCATGGGAATTGTAAATTTGACCGAGCAACGCCACGGAGACGCCAAAGGCTATACAGCCAGCTACCAGAAATATATTGGACAGAAAAGCTTGTTGACCGGGAACGGCGCGTATACGTGCAAATACAAAGGATAAGCCGTAGAACAGAACAATAAGCGCAGCAGCCAGCACAATTTTGACCGTCCTATCCAATCCACCCCAATTAGAGGCAAAGAAATAAATGATCGCGGCCAGTACCAGTGAGATGCCCAGCAGATAGCCCGTACGTATCGCATTGAATCGCAGCATGAAATTCACGTACCTTTCCTGTTGGTTTGATGCTTATTATAGCGTTGAAAGGGCTGAGAACCAAGTGCGAATTAGGATCAGGTCATTAAGCATTGGCGGTACGAATCTCTTGCCGGGACTGATGCCGGAAGCGATACTCACGTGGCGGAATTCCTGCTGTTTTCTTGAATGCCTTGGAGAAGGTGGATAAATCGGTGTAACCGATGGATTGGGCAATGATTGACAAGTTGTAAGTCGTCTGCTCCAGTAATCTTTTGGCTTCGTCAATCTTGAGGTTTTGCAAATACTTGGCGGGAGAGATGAGGAAGGTAGAATGAAATTTGCGTGAAAAATGCGCACGGTCCACTCCTACATGCTCGGCAATTTGTTCAATGGTAATGCGATCACAGTAATGCATATCAATGTAATCCTTCCCCTGTTGGAGCCAATAATCAGAGCCTACAAAGCTGCGAAGCGCGTCAGACGTGTTCCGGGACAGCTCCTCGAAAATCTGATGGAGTGTAATCAGGCGGGCTAGATCGCTGCCCTGTCTATTGCTGTCATGTACAATGGAAAACAGGTTGGAGATCAGTTCGAGAATTTCCTCGCTCACTGCGTTAGCCATAAAAGGTGAAGAAGGCTTAATTCCGATCCGTTCCAGTAGCGCCAGGGACTTGGGTCCTTCAAAGGCAATCCATACCTTTTGCAGCGGGTTCGCCTGATCCGTGTAATATTCATGTGCATGATGCGGAAAGAAACAGAATAAATCGGACTTTTGGACACGCTGACTTTTGTGCTGGTAAATAAACTCTGCCTGACCTTCAAGCACAAAAATGAAATAAAAATAGGGCACAGCCTTAGGGCCCACATGACAGCTGGTTTTCGAAATATCCATCCCGAGTCGGACTGGCCATATGGCACTGGATTTTTCCAGTTCGGTAGCTGTGAAGTAATGGTCTTCCACGATGTCGAAGTGATCTTCATTTTTTACTTTTTTCATAATACGTCACCTCTCCTTTGGTGGAGATAAGGGGATTTTGAGTTTATTGTATATAAAGGAAAGAATAATTACAAGTTAATTCATAGGAATTTGGGGTTATTAAGATAGAACAGAGCTCCTTATGCGGTATCAGCATAAAAGGTGATGGCCCCCGGTAGGTATGACAAAAGCTCCATGGCCTGGTGGAGACAAGCCGTGGAGCTTTAAGAGTCGAACTATATGTTTAGCCTGTGTTTATACGTTTAGAATTCCTTCTCTTGGAGTAACGTTAAAGGCTTTGGCCAGATCGGCCAATTCCTGATCCGTAATCCGTTGCTGAATATCATGGTGAGCAATGAGCATATAAATTTGCGCTGCCTTTTCAATCGTTTCAATCAGGCCAAACGCTTCATCAATTGAGCTGCCTGTTCCGAAAATGCCGTGATGAGGCCATAATACGGCGTGATGATCCTTCATTTTCTTTGCCGTTTCGCGGCCGATTTCACTGGAACCCGGCACCATCCAAGGGATCACACCGATACCATCCGGAAAGACGACGATGCATTCGGTACACATTTCCCACAGGGTTTTGGTGAACTGGTTTTCATTCAGGCTATGAATGAACGTCATCGCAATGACATGAGTGGCATGATTATGGATCACGACACGATGGTTAGGATCAACCTTCAAGCGCTCAATGTGACTCATAAAATGCGAAGGCAATTCGCTGGTAGGCACCGCATTATCCTTGAGACCCCACAAGAGTTCCAATTGTTCACCATCCTGGGAGACACGAAGGACACCCAGATTGGCTTCAGGATCGGCAATGACGTTCTTAAAATATTTGCCTGATCCGGTGACGATAAAATATTTGCCAGCCAGCTCATTCACTGGAAAAGCAGGTTTGATCGTACGGATAACCTGATGGATATCCATATATTTTGCAACCTCAGCTTCATCCAGAATATAACTTACATTTCCTCCGTTGCGTTCATCCCACCCGAATTTCCACATGTTTTGTGTAATCTCCGCCATCTCGCGAACGAATGGGATATCGAGCCCTGACTTTCGTTCTTTTTGGTTCTCCAGCACAGTAGTCATGGATAATCTCTCCCTTTGTATGATATAAAATACAAGCCTATCAATGCAGTAGTTACCGTTTCAGCAGTTATCGTTTCAACAGTACTTGTTGTTCATAATCTTTCGCTTCGGTCAGCCATTCCTCACGAACAGGAACACCGTTTTGAGCGCAATAGTAATCCCATACGGCACCGAACGGATACGATTTAAATTCCTCAACCAGGGCAAGGCGAGTCGTGAAGTCTCTTTCCTCCTCTGCCTTTTTTAGCTCCTCAATCGGTTCCAGCATGGCGCGAAGCAGTGCTTTGATGGTGTTGCGTGTTCCGATAACCCATGCCGCCACATGGTTGATGCTGCCATCAAAGAAATCCAGGCCGATGTGGGTTCGGGAAAGCAAATCCCCGCGAACCAGCTCACGGGCAATGTCGAGCAATTCGTCGTCCATCGTCACGACATGGTCGCTGTCCCAACGAACCGGTCTGCTGACGTGGAGCAATAATTGATCGGTAAACATGAGCACGGAGGACAGTTTGTTCGAGATGACCTCCGTTGGATGGAAATGACCGGCATCGAGACAGATGGATTTGCCGCGTGTCAGGGCGTAGCCCATATAAAATTCATGTGAGCCGACGACATAGCTTTCTGAACCGATGCCGAACAGCTTGCTTTCAACCGCATCAATGTTGTATTCTTCGCTGATTTCCTCGCTGAAAATTTCGTCCAGCGCATCGCGCAGACGTTCTCTTGGAGCCAGGCGGTCAACCGGGGCATCCTTGTAACCATCCGGCATCCAGTGATTTGTAACACAGGGCTGACCGAGTTCCTTGCCAAAATACTCGGCAATTCTGCGTGATTTTTTGCAGTGTGTAATCCAGAAATCACGAATTTCCGGGTCCTTGTGGCTCAGTGTGAAGCCATCCTCCGCTTTGGGATGGGAGAACAGGGTTGGATTAAAATCAAGCCCAAGTCCTTGCTGTTTGGCCCAATCTACCCAGTTCTCAAAATGGCGTGGCTCCAGTTGATCCAAATCCACCTGCTCTGTCGTATCCGCATAGATAGCGTGCAGATTGACCTTATGCTGACCTGGAATGAGCGATAGGGCCTTTTCCAAATCCTGACGCAGCTCAGCTGGCGTTCCTGCTCTGCCCGGGTAGCTGCCCGTTACCGCAATTCCCCCGCTCAGCTGTTTGTCCTTAAACAGGAATCCCTGCACATCGTCTCCCTGCCAGCAGTGTAGTGATATTTTGATCTCTGAAAGCTTGCGTAAAACGTCATCCACCTGAATACCGTGGCGGGCATACAGCTTTTTCGCTTCGTTATAACTGGCTTCAATGGCTTCGTTCATGGCTTTGCTCCTTTATTAAGATATCTGAGTAGTGGACATGGTTTGTCTCTTAAGGTGTTCCCAGCGATCCAGCAGCTCTTTCGAGCCTTCCAACAATTGCGGCTTATAGAGGCGAGTCGGGAAGGATTGGGCAATGACTCTGCCAGCAGCTTTGAGGTCTTCAAGGGCACCGGAACTGATTAATTGCACGATAATATTACCGATAGCTGTAGATTCAGAAGGACCTGCTAGAACCTCAATTTCCAAAAGATCGGCTGTTAGCTGGCATAATAATTCGTTGTTGGCGCCTCCGCCGACAATGTGCAATTTGGCAACCGTTTCGTCTGTTAAACGTTGCAGCTCATGTAAGGCATCCCGGTAGCTTAAGGCCAGACTGTCAAAAATACAGCGGGCAAGCGCACCCGGTGTCCGGGGGATAGGCTGCCCCGTGTCTTCGCAGAATCGCTGAATCTCAAGGGTCATGCTATCCGGATTTAAGAATGAGGACTGGTTGCAGAGGACGAGACTGGCAAACGGTGTTTCTGCTGCAGCCAGTTGGGCCAATTCGGCAAAGCTGTGTGCGAAGCCACCCTCTCTTCTCACCTCCTGAATCATCCACAAGCCCATAATGTTTTTCAGAAAACGGTACGTACCGTAAGCGCCCCACTCATTGGTGTAGTTCGCCTGCATGGCTGCCTTGGTATTTAGAGCCTCGGATCGTTCCATTCCCAGCAGTGACCACGTTCCGCTGCTGATATAAGCCCAGGATTCCTCACGCTGTGATGGAACACCTGCAACAGCTGATGCGGTATCGTGCGTAGGCACAAGAATGATCTGACAGTCCGGAAGATCGTACCTTTGAACAAGCTCCGGCAAAAGGGAACCCAGAACCCGTCCCGGCTCGGCAAGCTCTGAAAATTGATCGCGCCGGAGCTGGAGCAGGGACAGCAGGTCTTCATCAAACTCCCGGGTGTCCACGTTGAGAAGCTGCATCGTGGATGCATTTGTCATTTCATTGACCATAATGCCTGTAAGGCGGTAGTACAGATAGTCAGGCACCATCAATATTTTATCCGCCTGGGCAAGCTGTTCCCGATCATGGACGAACAGTTGATATAACGTATTAAAGTTGAGTTCCTGAATGCCTGTTTTCTCATATACATCTTCTCGACTGATGAGCTGGTGCAGCCTGTCGGGCGCGTGGAGGGTGCGTGCATCCCGGTAAGCGTATACCTCATGAATGCGGTTACCTTCCTTATCAAGCAGCACGTAATCTACAGCCCATGTATCAATGCCGAGCGTACAGGAATGAATCCCGTTCTGTTTAGCTTTTTGCAAGCCTTGAATAATCTCATCAAACAGATCGTCGATATTCCAGTAATCATGTCCGTCCCTTTCGGTAAAGGAGTTGTTGAACCGATGAAGCTCTTGCAAATGAAGCTGGTCACCTTCCAGAGTTGCACTCACGAGTCTTCCACTTGAAGCTCCAATATCAACAGCAAGATAATTATTCATATCCAATCTCCTAGCATGGATAAAATCCCGGCAGCCTGAAAGTCTGCCTTTAATTTCTTAACTAACTCCATACTACTTCCGTTTATCTGTGTAGTCAACATAAACGGAAGTATATTTTTTGGTTTTATTTTTGTTTTTAAAATTATATATAAAATTGAATGTTGTTTTGTGTGGGTTTCCGTTTTTTACTATCTGTTTTCTACCATATATTTACCTTAAATAGAAGGTGATGCGCTTTACCGATTTTCAAATTGTGGAAGGTTCTTCAGGTGCCGCTATCTGTATGAAAAATAGTCTTGAAACCGCCAGCCAGAGGGTGTAGTATACAAGATATCAATTTCATATGACTCGTATAATATTGGGGATATGGCCCAAAAGTTTCTACCGGATGACCACTGCAATCGTCCGACTATGAGTGATAGCGCATCGGCTTCGGATGAATGCGGACATTTATTTGTGCCCCAATCCGTCAAGGGACGATAATCCCAAGGACAGGCTTCACTTGAGAAACAACTCAAGGGAGCTTGTCCTTTTTTGGTTTTGGCAGGTTTTATTCTATTTTCAGGTACAGAAGGAGCGATAGCGGCGTAATGAAAGCTTTGGAGGAACGTATTCGTCAAGAAGGACAGATTTTATCCGATACCGTATTAAAGGTAGATTCTTTTTTGAATCATCAGGTGGATACAGCGTTGGCATTGGAAATTGGCAAGGAATTCGCACGCCTGTTCGGCAGTGCCCCGATTACCAAGGTGCTTACGATTGAAGCAAGTGGTATTCAATTTGCCATGGCTACAGCCATTGCATTAGGTGTCCCGTTCATTTATGCAAAGAAGAAGAAGGCAATCACGCTGAATGAGCAGGTATACTTCGCTGAGGTTCATTCGTTCACACGGCAGGAAACCTATCAGGTGAGCATTTCCCAAAAATATCTGAATGCCAGCGACCATGTGCTGATCGTGGATGATTTTCTGGCTACTGGCGCAGCCTTGGTTGGGCTTACGGATATTGTGAAGGAAGCAGGAGCGGAGCTGGCCGGGGTTGGCTGCGTCATCGAAAAGAGCTTTCAGGAAGGCCGCGGGCTATTGGAGCAAAGAGGCATTGCTGTACGTTCTCTTGCGCGTATTGCTTCCATGGCACCGGGCGAGGTTCATTTTATAGAGGAAGCTGATGCGGTGATTCCTCCCGTTAAGGAGAATGTGGGATGTTAAGCAAACAAAAGTTATTTGCGCTGGGCTTCCAGCATGTCATGGCGATGTACGCCGGAGCGATTGCCGTTCCTCTGATCGTAGGAGGAGCGTTGCACCTGACGCCAGCCCAAATGGCCTATCTGGTAGCCGCCGATCTGTTCACCTGTGGGATTGCCACGTTGTTACAGATTATGGGTACACGGTTTTTTGGCAGTAGATTACCGGTCATCTTAGGTTGTACGTTCACGGCGGTCGGACCACTGATCGCAATTGCCTCGACCTCGAATTTAGCGACAGCGTACGGGGCCATAATCTTGTCCGGTATATTCGTGGTGCTTGCGGCGCCGCTGTATGGCAAGCTGCTTCGTTTTTTCCCGACCGTGGTTACCGGCTCGGTCGTGACCATTATCGGTCTGTCCCTCATTCCGGTAGCGATGAACAATGTAGCAGGCGGACAGGGCAGTGCAGATTTTGGACAGCCGCGTAATTTACTGCTGGCGTTGGTTACACTGCTGGTTATTCTGCTTGTAAATCGAGTGGGCAAGGGCTTTTTGCGCTCGATTTCCGTACTTATCGGTTTGTTTGCGGGTACTGTGGTCGCATATGCGATGGGAATGGTGCATTTTGCTCCTGTGGCGGACGCCTCATGGGTGAGTGTGGCGCAGCCGTTTTATTTTGGCAAGCCGGAGTTTAGCATTATGGCGGTATGTACGATGATTATCGTCAATATTGTCAGCATGGTCGAATCTACGGGGGTTTATTTGGCAGTAGGCAAGGCGATTGATCAGAAGGTGGAGCAGAAGCAAATCGTCAATGGACTTCGTTCCGAAGGACTTGCGATTATGCTGGGCGGGATTTTTAATGCGTTCCCTTACACGGCCTTCTCGCAAAATGTCGGTCTGATTTCTCTGACTCGCGTCAAATCGCGTAACGTTATTTTTGCAGCAGGGAGCATCATGGTTGTTCTCGGATTGTTGCCCAAGCTGGCTGCCTTGACGACCGTCATTCCGAATGCCGTGCTGGGCGGGGCGATGATCGTCATGTTCGGTTCGGTCGCTGCATCTGGCATGTCCATTTTGTCAGAAGTGGACCTGCGGAAGGAAAGCAATCTGTTGATCGCGGCGTGCAGTATTGCTGTGGGGCTAGGCTCTGCCGTTCTGCCGCAAATGTTCGACCAGTTGCCGAGCTTTGCCAAAATGCTGCTGCAAAACGGCATCGTTTCGGGCTCGATTACAGCGATTGTGCTGAACATCGTTTTGACGAGAAAACAGGGTGATTCGGTCAAGGGTGTAAATGTGGCGGAGGTTCCGCAGAAGGTTGGATGATTAGAAATGGGTAAAGAGAGCCGGAGAGAGGACGTAAGCCTCTTTTTCCGGCTTTTTGGCATAGGATTATTCAAAACGGATTATTTGTTCAGCAGCATGAAGTTATTGATAAAACCCTCTTCCTGTATGAAGATTGGGGTTTGGATTTTTGATGTGAAATCATAATAATATACACCGCGCCCTTCCTCCTGATTTTTCTGGGAGGCACTGCCTAAATAGTAGATGCCCTTGCCGTCCGGGGACATATAGATAAAGCTCCGGGACGAAATGGGGAGTTCAAGCTTGGTGCGTTTGCCAGTAGCAATATCCACAAGACTATACTCGGGATTACCGTGATTAATGAAACGAGCAGTTACCAGGAGCAATTGATCATTACTGCTGGACATTGATAGGATTTGTTCGTTTTTTAGTGTGATGACAGATCTTTCTTGTTTGGTGATGTTATTGATTTCTGTAACCCTGTAGTCCGGAGGGACCATAGTAGCCTGTTTCTTGGTTGCGATGTCTCTTTGTTTATCTCGTCCATTTTCAGAAAATTGGGAAATGTAAGTTGCGCTTTTGCTAGGGTTGTAAGATACAGACCAAGTATTCATATCCTGATTTTCATCATGCAAGAACTGCATTGTATGAGTTGATTTATTGTAGAAAATGGTTTTAAGTGTACGTTCCCCTCTTTTGACGGCGGCTAGAACGAGTGGACCTTCTGGAGTAGTTGGTACTATACGATTAATCGCAAACAAATTATCGGATAATTGTTCGATTTTTTTTGAATTTAAATCGTACGAAAATAGTTGGTCTCCCTTATCAGCAACATCAGCAGAGTAATAAATCTTGTGATCAGGTAAGGACACCACAGAAAGTGGGTATTGAGAGGTATAAGGAACATCGGCCAGTTTGGTCATTTTTTTACTGCTTAAGTCATACGTCATGACCCGCATAACCATGCCTTTTTCTGTATTTTTTCCATTCACATATTCTGTATAGGTCATGGATAGATATTGGCCTTGTCCGACTGGAGCTGTCTTTTCACCTGATTGGATTTGTTTCGATGGAATTGGTTCTGTTGCTGGAGTAGAAGATGGAGAGCAGGAAGATAACAGAGCTGGAACGAGCAAGGAAAGTATAAAGAAGCGAAAGCTGTTTATTCTCAAAAGGATACATCCTTTCTAAGATGAAGGATTTACTAATATTTTTACTGCGTAGTAGCGCTAAAGTTAACTCTTAGTTGGTTTATATACTAGAAGAATTTGCTAGAGTGGTAGGAAGAGGAATGGTATACAAATTTCGGAACAAGCGAAAACCCACCGCGTAATTAGGTTGGCCCCTAACGGTGGGTTTCGTTTGCATTAACATTCAGTTATGCAGCGCGCCGTGGTGGTGATCCACAGCCTTTCAAATCCTAAGAGTCTTTGCCGTTGGCGCGGCGAAGGCTCTTTTTTAGTATATGGACACGGTGGGTATCTATATACCTAATTTTAGCATGTTCATTTCGTGCATGCAACGGAAAGCCATAGCTCTGATTCTTGTCATATCATTAAAATTTAAAATATTACACAACATTTGTTGACAAGCCAGTAGCAACAAAATAAGATAGTCCTAAATCGTAATATAAAGGAATAAAGGAAGAAAACAGGTGTGAGCCGAACTTTCCACATACAGGTTTTTTTGAAGCCTTGTAGTGGTGGGTTACGTGTTCGCTTAAAAGGGAAGTTCGGTACATTCCGACACGGACCCGCCACTGTATACAGGCATCAGCAGGGGACTGCTGGAGCTTTCAGAACAGCCACTGGAACTGTGAAGAACCGGGAAGGCCTGAAAGATACGCCTGGAGTCAGGAGACCTGCCTGTTTTAACATCACTGTCAGACCCACGGGATGCTGGGGAGGTGGTTAGGCGTGCTGCATACGGAATGTCTGAAACCGACCGATCCCCTTTTTTAGAGGGTGCAGAGGGTGAGCTTTGGCATTTTATAATGAAAGCATTTCTGACTGCTGATCATGCGGTCGGGGATGCTTTTTTCGCGTTAGGTTATATGATTTTACAAGATAGAGGGGGATTCATGGAATGATAAGCAATCGTAAAAGGAACTCACGATTTATATGTACGGGACTGCTGCTGCTTATGGCCGTTATGGCTCTGGCGGCATGCTCCACATCCAATCAAACGGCGGACTCTACCAAGAACGGACAGACACCCACTGAGCAGAGCTCAGCGGATAAAAAGCTGGTGATGGCGTACACATGGAAACCGTCAGGCGTTGACCCGCACGGAGATAATAGCTGGGATGTCATGCGGTCTGGTGCAGGTGAGACCCTTGTCCGTTTGAATGAAAAGCTGGAGCCTGTGGCTTGGCTGGCGAAAGGATGGAAGCAGAATAGCCCTACCGTCTGGACGTTCAGCTTGCAGGATCAGGTTACTTTTCATGATGGAAAAAGTATGGATGCAGCCAGCGTCAAGGCTTCACTGCTCCGTTCTATTGAAAAAAGCCATCTGGCGAAGGATTTGCTGGATGTGAAGTCCATTGATGTAAGCGGCCCGCTGGCGTTGAAGATCACGACAAACCAGCCGAACGCGGCGCTGGTATCCAATCTGGCCGATCCGTCGACGATTGTGCTGGATGTAGCGTCTATGAAAGATGAGCAGAGCTATCCTGCGATGACAGGTGCTTTTAAAATCAAAGCGTTCAACAAGGATCAATCACTGGTCGTAGAACGCTATGACGGATATTGGGGAGAGAAGGCTCGGCTGGCTGAAGCGACCATGAAGTTCATTACGGATGGCAATTCGCGCCTGATGGCGCTGCAATCCGGCGAGGTGGACGTAGCAACGGATATTCCGGTGGATAACGCGGAGGTGTTGAAAAAGAACGACAAGCTGCAGGTGCTGTCGGCACCTTCCTTGCGCACCCATATGATCGTGTACAATATGGAGTCGCCTGTGTTCAAAGACGCAGCGAACCGCAAGGTTGTGGACAGTCTGATCCCACGCGCATCCATTGTGAGTGCGGTCATGAGAGGCTTTGGTACGGAGGCAAGCAGTCCGTTCCCGAGCATTCTTCCTTTTGGCAAGGTTGAGCGTAAAGCACTGGACGGAACACCGGAGCAACTGCTGACAAGGGATGGCTGGCAAAAGGACGCCCAAGGCACATGGGCCAAGCAAGGCAAACCGTTCGAGGTTACGCTGCTGACCTTCCCTCAGCGCCCCGAGCTCTCCGTGATGGCTGAGGTCATCCAGAGCCAATTGCTGAAAGAGGGTATCCAGGTCAAGATTCGCAAGGTGGAAAATATCGACGAGGCATTAACCAAAAACGATTGGGATTTTGCCATGTATAGTATGCTGACGGCCCATACAGGGGAGCCGCAATATTTTATGGATACCTTTTATTCCTCGAAAAGCGAAGCTAACGTGAGCCGATATGTCTCCAAACCGCTGGAGGACATTCTTGGCAGGTTGAAGCTGGCAAAGAATACTGCAGAGCGCAATGGGTTGACGTTGCAAGCATTAGATATCATTAATACGGATTTGCCGCAGTCGTTCATTGTGCATCCTGACAATGTATTTGGTGTGAAAAAAGGGGTAGAGGGCTTTACGCCCCATCCGATCGAGTATTACTACATTACAGCGCAATCCGATATTGCGAAATAGCAGGCTGTGTATCCTATGATTCGTTTTATTCTGGAACGTGCGGCGCAGCTGGTCATCATTGTATTCGCTGTCTCCACGGCGACTTTTGTGCTGATGAGACTAGCCCCGGGAGACCCTGCTACCATTTTGCTTACTGCGCATAATGTACCTGCCTCTGAGGAGGCGTTGACGGCACTGCGGAAGGAGCTGGGCTTGAGCGAGCCGCTTCATATTCAGTATGTAAACTGGCTGCGGGACGTGTTCACAGGGCATTGGGGCACCTCGTATGTATCCAAAGAGTCGGTGCTGGCCGAGCTGTGGAGCAGACTGCCTGCTACTGTAGAGCTGGCTTTGGCCGGATTTGCCGTGATGACCGTGCTAACTCTGGGGATGGGACTGGCCGCCTCGGTCAAATCCAGCGGCCCGCTGGATCGTCTGAGCAGAATTTTGGCCCTGTTGGGCTCATCCATTCCCTCCTTTTGGCTTGGCTTTCTGTTGATCTATTTGTTTTCCGTTTGTCTGGGCTGGCTTCCATCCATGGGCAGGGAGGACTGGACACATCTGGTGCTTCCAGCCCTGACGCTTGGCGCAGGTTTGGGGGCCGTACAAGCTCGTGTGCTGCGTGCGCAAATGCTGGAGCTGAGCGATCGGAATTTTGTGAAAGCGGCGAGAGCCAGAGGCTTCTCACGTATGCATATTTTGTTTTTTGAGGTATTTAAGCATGCTATTCTGCCCATTATTACGCTGTTAGGTACGAATCTGTCATTTATGCTTGCAGGTAATGTTATCGTAGAGACCATTTTTTCATGGCCGGGCTTGGGCAAGTATTTTATAGATGCGATTTCGCAGCGGGATTACCCTGTGATTCAAGGGTATGTTATTTTTGCTGCATTTTTAATTGTAGGCGTTCAGTATTTGGTAGATGTGGTCCAGACGGCGATAGATCCGAGGCTGCGTTTGCGTTAGGGGAGGAAGCTGGAAATGAAAAGGATACGGCTTTCCTACAAAGGAAGCTTGCTGACTGGCGGTGTGCTGTTTGGCTTGATCGTGCTGCTCGGGGTACTGGCTCCGTGGGTTGCTCCTCATGATCCTCTGAATGTAGACCTTATGAACCGTCTGGCCCCACCTAGCCGGGAATATCCCTTTGGTACAGATCACCTGGGGCGGGATGTACTGTCACGACTCATTTACGGGATTCGGACGAGTGTGCTAATTGCGTGCGCGATTACTGTGGCTACGCTGAGTGTCAGTCTACCGATAGGCTTGCTCATTGGCTATGTACGTGGGCGTGTGGATCAGCTGATCATGCGAGGAATCGACGGCGTGCTGGCTTTTCCCGATATTATTTTGACGGTGGCGATTGTGGGGATTTTGGGCCCGGGTTTTGTTAACATGACTTTGGCTATTATTGCGGTACGGTGGGCAGGCTATGTCCGCTATATCCGCAGTCTGGTTCAAAAAGCCTGTCAGGAGGACTATGTGCGATATGCCCGTTTATCCGGCAATTCACACGTACGCATACTGAGACGTTACGTATTGCCACAAGTGTTGCCGCAGTTGGTTGTTTATGCGGTATGGGATATCGGGCGCGTGGTGCTGATGATTGCCGGGCTCTCCTTTCTTGGACTGGGTGTACAGCCGCCCAAGCCAGAGTGGGGTGTGATGCTGCATGATGCAACCTCGTATTTTCAGGTGGCTCCGCATGTCATGATTTTCCCGGGCTTGGCGATTATGCTGTTTGTGCTTGCGTGCCAGCTGCTGGGTGACCGCTTTTCAGAAAAGGGGGCGGCGAAATAGTGGAGGATCGGGCAAACATTGGTCGAAAGGATACGATAGAGCGAGTGGACGGGCGAAAACCACTGTTACACGTGGAACATTTGGAGATATGCCGCACAGGTGCAGGAACAGCCATTGGGACCATTAACCATCAACCGCTGCTGCGAGATGTGAGCTTTTCCGTATATCCGGGTGAAATTGTGGCTCTGACCGGGCCAAGCGGATGCGGCAAGAGCCTGACTGCACACGCAATCGCAGGCATGCTGGAGCCGGGGATCAGTGTTACGCAAGGGCATATTTACTATAACGGGGAGGACATCGTCCCGTTCCATGAACGGCGCTGGCAAAGGCTGCGCCGCGAGGATATTGCGCTGCTCATTCAACAATCGCTGAGCGGGTTGAACCCGATCCGTACCGTGCGCACACAGTTGACGGATACGTTGAGGCTGCACGGGCGGCGCCAGCTACTGCAAGAACAGAAGGAGCCGGGGCACGCTGATGCTCATACTGCCCCGTCCTTCGCTGCACCGCGGCAAGCTGCCCTACAGGGCGCGCTGCCCTGGATGAGACGGATGATAAGCCGTGCCACGGAGCTAGCTGGGGGCCGTGCTACGCAACCACACGAGGCGTATCTACACGCTCTGCTCAGCAAGGTCGGGTTTGCGGACCCGGAGCACATATTGTCGTCGTATCCGTTTGAGCTAAGTGGAGGAATGTGCCAAAGAGTGCTGCTGGCAGCCATGTTAAGCTCCGGTCCGCGCCTCTTTATTGCTGACGAGCCAACTACGGCGCTGGATGTCATCAACCGGGACAAGGTTTTGGCATTGCTCCAGCAGCTGAGAAAGGACTTCGATCTCACCATTTTGTTGATTTCTCATGACCGTCAGGGCATGGACCGTGTAGCGGATCGCGTATTGGAAATGAGGTCGGAAGGAAGGATGCACGAATGTTACTGGAATTGAAGCAAGTGACCAAAACTTATCCTGTCCGCAGACGGAAAAAAGGCTGGTTTAGCAAGCAAGATAGCGAGCAAGCCGCCGTGAAGCAGGTAAGTCTTGAATTACAGCGGGGAGAATGTCTCGGACTGGTTGGCGAAAGCGGAAGCGGCAAAAGTACGCTGGCACAATGTATCATGAGGCTGGAACCGTTGACCTCGGGGGAGATTTGGCTGGATCGTCAGCCCATTCATGCTGGAAAGGTGAAGGATGTTCATTTATATAAAAGAATCCAGTTGGTCACGCAGGACTCGTCTTCCTCACTGCATCCCCATATGACCATTCGCGATATTTTGCTGGAGCCGATCCGTAACTATTTTCCTGAGCGAAAAGCGCAAGCGCTGGATATTTGCCTGTCCCTGCTGGAATCGGTAGGATTGGAGGCCGGAAGTCTGGAGAAATACCCATCGCAGCTAAGCGGCGGGCAAAAGCAGCGGGTATGCATCGCTCGTGCACTGGCGGTGGAGCCGGAAATTATCCTGTTTGACGAATCCGTCGCCAATCTCGATGTGGCAACGCAGTCCTCCGTACTCGATTTGCTCAAGAAAGTCCAGATAGAACGTCAGTTATCCTACCTTTTCATCACTCATGATCTTCAATCCACCCGTCCGTTTTGTGATCGGATTGCCGTTATGTATCAGGGTGAAATCGTGGAAATATTCAAGGATTGGGATGAAGACCTGTTACAGCATGAATACACTCACACCTTGTTTCAAACGTTGGTGGAATGATCCATCTATCTCAAATTATACAAATTTAAAATAAATTTGACCTTTTCTTGCCGAATATTGTTGACAAAATAAGATGTGCTACCTATTCTTAATATGATTATGATAATCATTATCACATATATAGAAAAGGGGAAAACCATTGATGTCCGTTCGACACCGCAAGACTGCCACCCTTATGCTGGTTGCAATCCTCTTATTATCCGTTATTTTGGGTTGCGCGAAGCAGGAGGATACACCTGCATCCACCTCAACTGACGGAGCTGCCAATGAAAAGTCGATCACGCTATCGTGGCCGCGCGACATTGGTACGATGAATCCTCACGTATATAATCCTTCCCAGCTTTTTGCACAATCCATGATTTATGAGCCGTTAGTCAGCTACAAGCAAGGAGGCAAGCTGGAGCCTGCTTTGGCTGAATCCTGGACGATTTCCAAGGACGGCAAAACATATACGTTCAAGCTTCGCAAAGGTGTGAAATTTTCAGATGGAACACCGTTCAACGCAGCTATTGTCAAAAAGAACTTTGACGCTATTATGAAAAATGATAAGACGCACAACTGGCTTGGTGTGGTAGGTGTTCTCGACAAAACGGAAGCCGTAGATGACAGCACCTTCCGTATGACGCTCAAGGAGCCGTATTATCCGGTAATTCAGGACTTGTCCGTCGTTCGTCCGTTCCGCTTTTTGGGTGAAGCCGGGTTCCCGGATGATGGAGACACGTCCAAAGGCATCAAGAAACCTGTAGGTACAGGGCCTTGGATGCTGGATGAATACAAGCAGGATGAATATGCAACCTTTAAGCGTAATCCAAATTATTGGGGCACTGCACCGAAGGTCGATAAAATTATCGTAAAAATCATTCCCGATAGTGAGACACGTGTAATGGCCTTTGAGAAAGGCGATTTGGATCTGATTTACGGAGAAGGTGTCATTAGTCTGGATGCCTTCAAGCAGCTTCGCGACACGGATAAGTATGTTACCAAGCTGTCCGAGCCTGTCGGCACAAGAAGCCTGCTGCTCAATTCGTCCAATCCCAAGCTGTCAGACCTCCGCGTACGGTTGGCCCTCCAGCATGGCTTTAACAAGCAGGCGATGGTGGAAGGCGTGACCTCGGGGCTGGAGGAAAAAGCGGATACGGTTTTGTCCAAAAACTATCCGTATACGAATGTAGACTTACAGCCTGTTGACTATGATGTGGAAAAATCCAAAGCGCTGCTGGATGAGGCCGGCTGGAAGTTGCCCGCTGGCGGTACGGTGCGGGAGAAGGATGGACAGCAGCTCGATTTTGAGCTGATTTTTGATAAAACCGATCCGATCCAAAAGGCGATGGCTGAAACCATTCAGGCGGAATGGGGAGAGCTGGGTGTTAAAGTGAACCTGACCGGGCTGGAGCTGACGGTTCAAATCAAGCGCCTTAGATCCAACCAGTTTGACCTGTACTTCTGGTACAACTATGGTGCGCCTTATGATCCGCATTCCTTTATTAACGTCATTGCCAAGAAGAGCTTCGGGATTTCCGAGGTGCTGAGCGCTCTTCCGATGAAGAAGGATCTGGATCAGCAAGTACACGAAGCACTCTCATCGACAGATGAAACCAAGCGCCAAGAGCTGTATGCTTCGATTCTGAAGACGCTTCAGGAGCAATCTGCCATTGTGCCTATTTCATATATTAAGAAAACTGCGGTATATCAGAAAAAGATTACGAATTTTGTATTCCCGGCCAATCGGGATGAAAATCCGTTTGATGGAATTGAAATCGGAAAGTAGTTGAAACTGAAGGGTAACGTTCGTTTACAGAAGAGGAGGACAACTCATGATCGGCTATATTGGGAAACGAATGATAGCGGTCATTCCTATTGTTCTCTTTGCCACTCTCGTTACCTTTGCACTCATTCATATTTCACCGGTTGATCCGGCCGAGGCCTATTTGACAGCAGCTCACATCTATCCGACTCCGGAAATTCTGGAGCAGAAGCGGCATGAATTCGGGCTGGATCAGCCTTTGCTGACACAGTATATGCAGACGCTGCAAAGAATCAGTCGGCTGGACTTCGGCACTTCATACCTTACGAACAAGCCGGTGTGGGATGAGGTGAAGGTTCGGCTGCCTGCCACTGTCGAGCTGGCCTTGAGCAGCATGGCGCTATCCATCGTGGTGAGTATCCCGCTGGGCGTGCTGGCGGCGATACGTAAAAATGGCTGGATCGACATGCTTAGTCGAGGGATTTCATATGTTGGAGCGTCTATTCCCCAATTCTGGCTGGGATATCTGTTGATTTTCTTTTTCTCCGTCCGGCTGGACTTGCTGCCTGTAGAGGGGCGGGGGACGTGGCAGCATTTGGTGCTCCCCACGTTGACCCTATCGTTCGTTCTGATTGCTCTATATACGCGCCTGCTGCGCTCCAGTGTATTGGAGCAGCTTCAGGAAACGTATGTGCAGTATGCCAGAACCAGAGGAATTCGTGAACGTATAATTATGCTCAAGCATGTGCTCAAAATTGCCATTGCCCCGCTGATTACGGGTATGGGCATGAATCTGGGCAAGCTGCTGACCGGAACGATTATTGTGGAGCAGGTGTTTTCATGGCCCGGTTTTGGCCGATATTTTGTGGAAGCGATTTTTAACCGGGATATTCCCGTCATACAATGCTATGTGTTTTTGGCGGCATGCCTGTTCATCGTATGCAATTTGCTCGTTGATCTGGTGCATTTGTATATGGACCCCCGAATTTCAGCGAAGGGACGAGCAGAGCAGTGATGACAAGGTTGCGTACAATGTTCAAGGGTCAAAAAGTAATCGTGGTCTGCTCTGTCGTGCTGGCGGCTCTTTTCATCATTATGGCGATAGCCCCGTGGCTGGCTCCCCATGATCCGGTTAAAGTCAATTTATTGCACAAGCTGGAAGGACCTTCGAAGGAATACTGGCTGGGAACTGATCATTTGGGTCGGGACAATCTGTCCCGACTGCTATATGGAGCGCGGATTTCACTCGGCTTTGCGACATTGATTTTCCTGTCCTCGCTTGGCATCGGTGTCGTGATTGGATCGGTTGCAGGTTATGTGGGCGGCTGGGTCGATAGTGTGCTAATGCGGTTTTGCGAAGGGGTTATGGCGTTCCCGAATTTGGTGCTTGTGCTGGGTATTGTTGGTATTTTTGGGCCGGGTCTGATGCAGGTGCTGCTTGCCTTGATGATGGTGCAGTGGGTGTATTATGCCCGAATGTGCCGCAATATGGTCGTTAGTCTGAAAGAGCGGAATTTTATAGCGGCGGCAAGGATCAGCGGCTCCTCCTCAGGAGCCATTATCCGGAGGCATATCATTCCCAATGTGCTGCGGCCGATTGTGGTCATGGGTACGCTGGAGATGGGCTGGGCGATCATGGATATTTCCGCGTTGTCTTTCCTCGGTCTGGGTATCCAGCCGCCGACTCCCGAGTGGGGAGCGATGATTCATGAGGGAACAGGATACATCCGCAGTCATCCGGAATTAATGATCTATCCGGGCGTCATGATTCTGGTAGTGGTCATGGCCTTCAATATATTGGGAGAGGCGCTGTCAGACCGATACGGAATTTCCAAACGTCAGTAAAACAGGAGTGAGAACAACGATGGATGACGGGGCGAAGTCGAAGGTGCTGGAGGTCCGCGGCTTGCAGGTGAAGCTCCAAACGGGTACAGGGACAGTCCCTCTGCTGGAGCCGATTGATTTTGAACTGAAAAAAGGGCAGGTACTGGGTCTTGTTGGCGAGAGTGGAAGCGGCAAAACGGTGACCTGCAACGCCCTGCTTCAGCTGCTGGATCACCAGACGATGGACGTAAAAGGCAGTGTCCGTCTGAACGGGCGTGAGTTGAATGGAATGGCGGCCGAGGAGATGCGGCGTATTCGCGGCAAGGAAATCGCGTTGATTATGCAAAATCCGATGAATGCTTTTACGCCAGTGTATACGATCGGGGCTCAGTTTATGGAAACCATCCGCACTCATACCGAATTGACCACACGACAGGCCCGTGATCTTGCCATAACAGCTTTGGAAAAGATGAATTTGCCCGAACCGGCCAGGCTGTTGAAGCGATATCCGTTTCAGCTCAGCGGGGGAATGCTGCAACGCGTCATGATTGCCATTTCCATGTGCCTGCGGCCAGCGGTGGTGATTGCGGATGAACCGACAACGGCGCTCGATGTCGTGAATCAGCTACAAGTGTTGAGAGAGCTGGATCGCTTGCGTACGGAATACGGCACTTCCGTTTTGCTGATCTCGCACGATCTGGGGGTCATTTCGCAAATGGCAGATGAAGTGGCTGTCATGCAGCAGGGACGTATTGTCGAGCAGGCGGAGGTCCATCGGCTGTTCAATCAGCCGCAGCATGAATATACGAAAATGCTGCTGGATGCCAGGCCCAAGTTGTCCCTGCGGGACATGAATCAGGCAGGCGGTTAGTCGCCTGTGGATGGTTACACATTCAATAGGGGAGCGAATACGCGTGCTGCAAGTGAAGGAAGTAACTCATAGCTATGGAAGGCGCAAATGGTTGGGCCGCTCCGAACTACGCCCCCCTGTACTGGCCGGCGTTTCGTTAACGATAGAGAACGGATTTTGCCTGGGCTTGCTTGGAACCAGCGGAGCGGGTAAAAGCACGCTGGGAAAGGTCATTCTGGGGCTGGAGAAGCCGCAGGAGGGCCAGGTGCTGTTTGAGGGTCAGGACATTTATAATGGAAGCACACAGGCCCGCAGGAGGCTGAGACGGGATATGCAGGTCGTATTTCAGGACTGCTATTCCGCTGTGAACCCCCGGATGACCGCCGGACAGATTATCGGGGAGCCTCTGGACAATTACGAACGACTATCAGTCCAGGAGCAAAAGAGAACGGTTGAGCACCTGCTGGAGCGGGTCGGTCTCAAGCCGGAGGATCGGAATAAACTTCCGCATCAGTTTAGCGGTGGACAATTGCAGCGAATCAACATTGCGCGGGCGATTGCCCTCAAGCCCAAGCTAATCGTACTGGATGAGTCCGTCAGCAGCCTGGATATGGTACACCAGATGCATATTTTATCCCTGCTGGGAGAGCTGAAATCCTCGTTCGGATTGTCGTATCTGTTCATCACGCATGATATTCGGGCAGCTTACGCCGTCTGTGATGGCATTGCTGTGATGGAGCAGGGGAAATTGATCGAGCGCTGTGATGACAAGGATCGGATTTTTGAATCCACCCATCCGGCTGTGCAACGGTTGATCTCGTCCATTTTGCCGGAACATCCAGCAGACCGTCTTCCACTTCATGAATGACAGTTGACCCGCAAGGGTCCTTTTTTTTGTGCAGCTTATGGATAAGTATTGAAATCAAATTTATCTGTTGTATTATTTGGATAACCCGCTATAATATAAAATCATAGTAAATTACTTGGATTAAGAAGGGGTATTACATATGAAAAAATCTGCTTTTGTTGCAGCGCTTGGCCTATCTCTTGTGTTATTAACGGGTGCCTTGAGTGGATGCTCCTCGAAGGAAGCGGCGTCCGGGGATAAGGTGATCTATGTCGGCACACAAAATGACTACCCGCCGTTTGCTTTTACGAATGATAAAAATGAACTGACCGGATACGATGTGGATGTCATCAAGGAAATTGACAAGAAGCTGGACGGCTACAAGTTTGAGTTTGTCCCTTCGGGCTGGGATGGAATTTTCCTGGCGCTGGAAGCGAACAAAATTCAGGTGGTGGCAGATGAAGTTGCCAAAAATCCCGAGCGTGAGCAAAAGTACTTGTTCTCAGATGAATCTTACTTCCAGGCTCAATCTGTCATTGTTGTGAAAAAAGGCAGAACGGATATACACTCTCTCAAGGATTTGGAAGGCAAGAAGGTAGCTGCTTCCGTAGGGGATTCCTACACTCAATTACTGGAACAGTACAATGCAAAGAACGGAAATAAAATTATTTTGAGATACAATGACGCAGGCACTTCGTCCGACAACCTTCAGGATGTGCAAAATGGTCGGGTTGATGCTTATGTGAATGATCCGGTTATGACGGCGGCGACGATTAAGAAGGAAGGCTTGCAGGTCGAAGCGATAGGTGATCCTGTGCAAACGGATGGTATCAATCTGGTGTTCAAAAAGGATAAGCAGGGCGAAGAGCTGAAAGCGAAAATTGACCCGATTATTAAAGAGCTTAAAACGGACGGAACGTTGAAAAAACTGTCTGAACAATGGACAGGCGGGGAATACATCCCTCAGTAACAACAATGCAATGGGTAAAGTGAGGTTCCTATGGAAAAGCTGTTTGACCTTGATTATATGCTGAAAAGCCTTCCCCGGATCGTGGAGTATCTACCCGTTACGCTATGGATTGCGCTATTGTCCATGCTGCTGGGTTCGATCATCGGGTTGGCGACGGCCTTAATCCGGATATACAAGGTGCCTGTTTTGGCGCAATTGTCTACACTGTATGTTTCGTACATCCGGGGAACGCCGCTCATCGTGCAGCTGTTCCTCGTGTATTACGGAATACCCAAGTTTCTGTACTATTTTCAGAGCGAATATGGGTTCTTGCAGCAATTCAATATCTATGTAATTCCACCCGAGCTATTTGCGCTGCTGTCATTTTCGTTGAACCTCGGGGGGTATCTGTCGGAGACGTTCCGGGCGGCGATTAACTCAGTGGACCGTGGGCAATTTGAGGCTGCCAATTCCATCGGGATGAGTCAGCCGCAGATTATGCTCAAAATTGTACTGCCACAGGCGTTGACGGTGGCTTTGCCCAATCTGGGGAACACGCTGATCAGTACGGTGAAGGATACGTCTTTTATTTTTATGATCGGTGTCGTCGATATGATGGGACAGGCTAAAATTATGGGCGCGCGGGCGCTGGCTTTTTTTGAGGTGTATGTGGCGGTGTCTCTGATCTACTGGCTGGTGTGCATCATGATTGAACGCGGGCTTGTCGTGCTGGAGAAGCGTATTCGAATTTACGAAAGAAGTGAGTAAGGGCATGATTCAACTTCATCAAATCCATAAGCATTTTGGACAGCATCACGTGTTGAAGGGCATAGACCTGACCGTAGGCAAGGGAGAAGTTGTGGTCATCCTGGGCCCGAGCGGGTCGGGGAAGTCTACGCTGCTGCGCAGCATTAATTTTTTGGAGCAGCCGACCAGCGGTATCATCGAAATTGACGGGGTAAAGGTAGATGCAACCAAGGCGGGTAAGAAAGATATCCTCGCGCTGCGTATGGCAACGGCGATGGTATTCCAGCAATATCAGCTGTTTAAAAATTTGAATGCACTCCACAATGTGATGATTGGTCTGACCAGTGTAAAAAAGCTGGATCGCAAGCAGGCGAGGGAGATCAGTGAGGGGATTTTGGAAAAGGTCGGGTTAAAGGATCGCATGAACTACTATCCTGCCCAGCTTTCGGGTGGACAGCAGCAGCGTGTTGCCATAGCCCGCGCTTTGGCGCTGAATCCGCAGGTGCTGCTGTTCGACGAACCGACTTCCTCACTCGATCCTGAGCTGGTAGATGAAGTGCTGTCAGTCATTCAAAAAGTGGCAAGTGAAGGCAATACGATGATTATTGTCACGCATGAGCTTGGTTTTGCGAGGGATGTAGCGGATCGGGTTGTGCTGATGGAGGATGGCGTCATCGTGGAGCAGGGCCCTGTGGAGCAATTTTTCACCAATCCGAAGGAAGAACGGACACGGCAATTCCTGGGCAAAGCCTTGGGACAAAGAACACTACAGGAGCAACCGTAATTCCGCAAAATGACGTGGAATGGGGAAGTAAAAAGCACGTTAGACCATTCGCAGGAGGAAGGGATACCTGCGTTTGCCTGACGTGCTTTTTGGGCATGTCATATATAGAAACGTAAGCTTGTTGCTCCAGATTCATGAATGCACCATCCTTCATTAATTCTTTTCTATAGCAATGTAGATTATCACACTTATTCATGATAAATTCTAAGAACAATAAAGTGAAGATGTAATCGGGAAGGAACATTGGCACATGAAAAAGGTTTTGTTCATCAACACAGGCGGGACGATTTCTTCCTCCTATCAGGAAAACGGCCTAACTCCGACCCAATCGGCTGAGAATATTTTAGCGGAAATTCCGGAGCTCAAGGAAATTTGCGACATTGATGCCCACAATCTGATGAGCATTGATAGCACCAATACACAACCGGAGGATTGGGCTGCCATTGCCCGAATGGTACACCGTTCCCTCGATCAATACGACGGTATCGTCATTGCACATGGTACGGATACGATGGCTTATACGGCTTCGGCCTTGAGCTTTATGCTGGGAACCGTAGACAAGCCCGTCGTTGTGACAGGCTCGCAGGTGTCCATTTTGGCCGAGCACGGTGATTCCAAAAAAAATGTAATCGACTCATTCCTGACCGCATGTGGCGAGGTGGCAGGGGTTTTTGTTGTATTTAACGGCAAAATTATCAACGGCAGCCGCAGCTCCAAAATCAGAACCCGCAGCTATAACGCTTTTGAAAGCATTAACTATCCGTATATCGGCCTGGTGGAGAACGGAAAGGTGGTCTATACGGAGGGCGTATTTGCAAATCGCGGTAACGTTCGCCACCCGTATAATGACGGGTATGCATCGGAGGTATTTTTGCTGAGGCTGATTCCGGGGACGAATCCGGCGATTTTTGATGCCATTCGAAGCTTGGGCTATAAAGGCATCGTCATAGAGGGCTTTGGTATGGGCGGTGTGCCTTTCAAGGAAAGAAGCCTGATCAGCAAAATCGAGGAATTGATGAAGGACGGTATGAGTATTGTCGTGACCACCCAATGCCCCTATGAGGGCGGAGATCTGACGATTTATGAGGTGGGGCAGAAGGTATTGGAAAAGGGCGTTATTCCGGGGTATGACATGACAACGGAAGCACTTGTAACAAAAATGATGTGGGCGTTGGGCCAGACCACCGATCCGGCCGGGGTAGCCAAGATTATGGCAACGAACTATGTGGACGAAGTTTCCTTGCCTGCGGACACAACCTCCCTGTAAGGGAGGTTGACCGCTGAACTGCCGGAGACATCGAGTTAACGCTAAAATTTCTCCAGTCTATGTTTAATCTTAATAGCCATTTCCAGCGATTGGATGGCTTGTTCCAGTGGAATCAGGCATTCCGAAAGTCCGTCAAAGCATGCAAGGGCATGATCCAGACTTTTTTCGTACGGATTGGCGGATTCGAGGTTGATTTTTTGCTGCCCTGATGCGGTATACTCATATAATGCGGTAGGTATAAGATCATTTCCGTCGCTTTCATGGAATACCAGTTTGGCCTTCTCAAAATAAGCTTCATAGGCTACTGTGAATGGATAGCTTGTCGGCATATGGGAAGAGGCGATGACTTCTGTGAACGTATCCTGATGCTGAAAATAAGCCCGCACCTGTGCCTGTTCAGGATCGGCAACCTCTGTACCCCAGACCGTGCATGGGTCACAGGGGCCCAGCAGCCATGCGAGTAAATCCAGTTCATGAATCATGAACTGAGTAGGGATGGAGCTTGGTCCAAGATCTCCCCACAGGGGAGGCGTTTCCCTTTTCAAGGACAAGGAGATTAGCTTCCCGTACTTTTGCTGACGGTGAGACTCGTACAGATAGGTATAGGCAGGATCAAACTTAATGAACTGGTTGACCAGAATCTTTTTACCATATTTCTTTTCAGCTTGTTGCATAAGAAGAGCGTCTTCGAGATCAAAGCAAACCGGCGTTTCACAAAACACATGCTTTCCGTGCTTTAGTGCATCAATGGCATATAACCTATGCAGATGAGAGGGCAGGCATAGATCGACGACATCCACGTCTGAATCCAGCAGAATATCCTCTATATTTTGTGTGACTTCAACGTTCAGGTCCGCTCTCAGCTTTTGCAGCTTGGTTTCGTTCCTTCCGAATACAACGATTCTGTTCACCATGGGATGGTTGTTTAAAAGTGACGCATGATACGCGCCGAATCCCGTCCCCAAAATTCCAATATTCATCATCCATCACACCCCTTACTTCTATGATACACATCTATTATTGCCAACAGGGTGTCAACAATCTTTGCATCAACTTTTCAACTTGGGCAACCATCTACTGTGGAGGTATGATTGTGAGACTGCATCGTTTAATCGCGATTTTATTATGTATCGAATCTAGAGGGAGAATGAAGGCCAAGGAATTGGCGTTGGCACTGGAAACCTCGGTACGCTCGATTTACAGGGATATCGACCTTTTGGCTGAAGCCGGGGTTCCGATTGTTACCGCATCTGGCCCGAAGGGCGGAATTTACTTGATGGAGGGCTATACGGCCAACCTGAAGCAGTTGAATGGCGGAGATGTAATTCAGCTGTATTTAACAGGCATGGGCATATATACGGGCGGGCCCACCGAATCGGGATTAAAATTAAAAAATGCGCTGCTCAAGCTGGAGCAGATCATGCCAGACCCTTATCAATCGGATATTCGGAAAGCCAAAGCACGGTTTTATTTTGATGATACGCCCTGGTGGACGGAGCGTGTAGCCATTCCCTGTCTGGAGACCGTGAGAGCTGCGGTATGGGGGTCTAATAAAATAACCATTCAATATCGGAAAGCCGACGGAGTTTGTTCTTCTCGCCATGTACATCCCTATGGACTTGTGGTGAAAAAGGGCGATTGGTATCTCATTGCCTTCTGTGAGATCGGGCAGGAGATTCGGACCTTCAAGTGCGAGCGTATCACGGAGGTCCAGCCGTCTGCGGAGGTCTTCGAGGTTCCCGTGGATTTTTCGCTGGAGCAGCATTGGATGCAGCAAGAAACCAGGTTTAAGCAGCTTTGCACAGAGGAAGAATACTATCCCGTAGTGATCCGAACGAATAAGACGCAAGCTGGAACCATAGCGAACAGGCTGGAGATCATCCAGTCCGTGCATGAAGGAAGCTATTTGCATCTGACGGTCAATATGTACAGCTATGAAGCGGCCTGCCGCGATGCTATGGATTGGATCGGCCGGTGTGAAATTATGGAGCCTGCGGCACTCCGACAGTTTGTGAAAGAACAAATCAGCCAGCTCCAAAAGCTATATGCATGAATTTAGAAAAACACCTGCCCAGGGGCAGATGCCTTTGCTTGTTAAGTCCAGGCCCAGAGGAATCCATCACGATCCCAGGCTATTCTACCGCCATGAAGCTTGCGAAATGCTTTTTTGATTTCTTTTTCCAGAGATACATGACCGTGCTCGCTTATAAACACATACTGCTCTCCATACGTAGAGCGTACATATGCAATCGCATCTTCCTGTTTCAGGGTACCCACTTCACGGATCTGCGCGACCATCCATTGTGCAATTTGTTGTTCTGTTGTAGGGGAATTGTCCATTTTTTTTGTGTCCTTTCCTGCATACCGATTGAGTGTAGCCATTCAGCTCACCTCCCTGTAGTATACGGTAATTCGGAGAATTATTGAAATTTTTGAAATAAATTCACCCAGGCAGTTGGCGAACTGGGCTTTATTTTGTATAATTAAGGGAATGTTAACGGGAATTCTCTTTTTTTGTATTGAAATCATGCAAGTAATCCCTGGGGGTGCCTGATTTGAAGGAAACAACCACAATTCGCGCAGAGCTGGAGCAGTATATTAGACGAGAAGGAATTACGATTAGCAAGTTTGGGGAGAACACAGGTATTAATGCAGGAACGATCAGTGCCATTATTAACGGCAATCGGCCGATCGCGATGCTCCTGCTGGATCGGATTGGGGCAGGCATGGGGCTTGAAGAAGGAAGCCTCTATGAGTTATACATTGATGAGTTTATACGGAATACAGCACCAAATTGGCGACGGGTTCGGCCATTTTTGCATCGCTGTGCAGAGCTGAACAAACTGGATTGTATTAAGCAGGTCGTGGAGTTTATGATGGACTATCTCATTTACGCCCCGGCTTTATTTGAGACGGCAGAAGAGCTATTCAGAAAAGGCAAGTATGAGGCTGCGGCTATTATCTATAAAAATGTCTCGGATAGTGAGAAATACCAACATTCCGAGCGTCTGGCTCTTTGCCAGTATCGGTTATTCACGATTGCCATTGGTGATGAGCAGGACGAAAATTTATGGGCGGCTACACACTTTGAGAGCTTTGTGGATCGACTGGGTGAAGCAGACCAACTGGAGGCCTTAAAAGACTTGGCTAATACTTATGCCTCCTTGCGACGTTGGGATAAAGTAGAATGGTTAGCTGAAAAAATGGGCCAAAAAGCCAAGGTGCAATACGAGCAAAAATACGGAAATACCAGAAGATCAGAGCGTGGCAAGGAACCCAAGGGTCCTTTGTTTATGTACATTGTATACTCTTATGTGATGCGCGCCGGGGTGTGGGACGAGCGTGGGGATTATCAGAAGGCACTGGAATATGTATCCTTGTATTCTGATTTGAGCTGGGTAAAAGAGGACACAGAAGAAGCGCGCCGTTTGAAGGCCCTTTGTAGCAACTGGGCTGAGGCCAACGGGTATCTCTATCAGTTGATGTCCGGCAGCCTGGACGTGATTCCACAGTATGTAGACTATTTGGAGAAAAACGAAGGCGAAATTCTGGTAGGGTTGCATAAAATTCTGGTGGCGGCCAACCGTTATGATTTTAATGTCGATCATGTACTGCAGCGTTTTGAAAAACAAATTGAGGCATTAGCAGATCAGCATGTCAAGGTAGGCACTTATACAGAACAAATGTCAGCAGATCTTTATGCACGATTTTTGGCAGAGATGGCTTGTTATGATCTCAATAAAGATCGCTATACCAAAGGTATGAAATTCTTGCTGGAGAGCCTTTCTTATTCCGTAATGCTGAATGGTAATCCTGTCACCATCAAATGTGTAGGATTATTTGAAAAGTACCGACATATTGCCTCTTCTGAGGACAAAAAGGAATATAAAAACTTACTTGGAGAGGTAGAATACATCCATGATAAAAAAGATCGTTTTTACTCTGCTCGCATTTAATGCTTTTATCCTGTTAAATTTTTCACTCGTTGCTCCTCCTTACGAAGATCCTTGCGACGTTCGCAGTCACGGGATGGGGGGATGGACATATTCAGCCAAGGATACATTTGCTTGAAAAGGTCTGGATTGGTGGTAACCCAAAAGGTATTCTCTTGTAAAAAGAGGATACCTTTTTTGAGTCGTTCCATTACACTCGGATGAACTGCTTGTCTATGAAGGGTTGGATGATGGAGGTAAAGCGGGTGGAAACCAGACATGACGCAGATCCACCCAGCCCTGGCTATTAAAAGATACACCGCGCACAGAAGGGAGATAGGCGGTCTGAACAGGCTTTTCATATAAAATATGCAGCTGGTGCTCCTGGATGAGCCGTGTTTCAATATGTTCAAATTGCTGCGCCCTGACGGTATGATCGGCCTCGCGTGCAATTCCACGCAGCAGTCTTTCGATATCCACACGGCTATGCGGCTCCACATGGCCAGACACATTGAGATACAGATCAAACAAGCGCAATTGCTCATCACGATCACGAAATAGAGAGAAGATGATTAAATCCGACTCCATGCGAATCGATGAGCTTTTGAACTCATTCATGGATGCGGCTACGATATTACAGGTATACCCCCAGGCTTCGAGCTGGGCAGCGACCCGGTCTGCATCCGCTCTATATTCGGGAATGGTGGCAATTTGCAACGCCGCCAGTGGTTCATATGAATTGTCGGACGCCCCCACCTCTTCGGGAGGAAGGTTGCGCTGCTCCAGACAGGCTACGATCCGGGCGCGCACGTCCGGGTTGCGCAGCGGCCCATCCTTGTGAGTGTTGCATGTAATAAATTTACGTACCGAAGCCGCCGAGTGAATTTGGCTCCATGCAGCATCTGTGCCTCCCGCCGATATGGGATTATGGATGATGTGAAAAGAAGAAGCGTTATCCTCCGTATCCAAAGATTCCAGCTTGGTCGCCCACGGGAGCTGTACAATCTCTACCCGATCCAGATGGGCCCTGCCTTGAAAATAAGGTGCAAAAGCCTCTAGTATACAGAGGCTTTCATTCATTTCTGTAACCTTGAACGCCCCTGTACCAACAGGGCGAATGCCAAAGGCGGCTTCACCCGCCTGATTCAGCTCACGCGGCACAATCGCAGCCCGGCTGGTACACAGGAAGGACAGAAACAGCTCGTTCGGTTCCTTCAGCTCGAAGCGTACCATGGTCGGACTTAGTGCCTGCACGTGCCGAATTTGCCGGACGATAAAATGGTACAGTCTCCTTCCCGGTGCGCGACGCAATCGCTCAAAGGTATAGACGACGTCATCGGCGGTCAATATTTTGCCGTTATGGAACAGCACTTCCTTGCGCAGGAAAAAGGTCCACTGCGTACGGGTGGCGTCCACCTCCCAAGCGTGTGCCAGCCCCGGCAAAATCTCGCCGCTTTCGTTCGCCCGGCGGGCCAGCCCATCAAAGACGTGGCTGGATACGAAGGACTCGGCGAGCCAGTTCAAGTACAGCGGGTCCAGCGTATAGAGCTGCTGGCGAATAGGCAGACGCAGCGTGTCGATCTGCTGCTGATCGCTGCGCACCTCCGCGTGATGGCCGAAGTAATTCAGCAGCCAGCCCTGCAAATGCTCCTGCATCGTGGAGGAGCGCGAATGGGCCCGGATTTCATCCAGCGCACGCTTGATGTCATGGCGGTCAATGGCCTGCATCATGGACTGTACAGCAATGTCTTCCGGCTGGATCAGGAAGCGCAGGCTGGAGCGGCGGCCCCGGCCGCGGCGGGGAGTCCATTGAATCCAGTCATGCTGCTCCATTTTCTGAACGATCATCAGGGCATTGCGGTGGGTGCAGTCAAAAATAGCCGCCAGCTCATCCAGCGTAGTCTCTACGGTATGATCCTCGTCTTTGTCGTCAGCGGTGTGGGAGTGAAGCTGCAAAAATTGGGCATGAAGTTTCATTTATAGTCGCTCCGTTTCCTCTATACATGATTAAAGCGCAGCCACTTATATAAAATAGGAAATTTTGTTTCAATTAATTTCTCTTTATCTTCTTATTTTATCATCTACAATAAGGGTTATAAAGCATATTTGTGGAGGTATTTACCATGGATGACAAGATGAGTGGAACATCTCTGCCGAAACCGTCGTTTTTGTCTGCCTTTGCTGGCGCGATTGTGCTCGCGCTGGTTCATCAATATCTGTTTTACGGACATGGGCTGGGCGTGTCTATGCCTATTTTTGTCATTGTGTTTTACGCCTATATGTATGTCTTCAATCGAGATCGTATCCAGCTCGGTTCATGGATAGGGCGTCTGCTGTCTGTCATCATTATCATGCTGGCATTGACGTATGCACTGTTCAATAACCCGGTTCTATATGTGTTAAATGCGCTGGCTATACCCGCTCTGATTAGTGTACATATGGTGCTGTTATTGGGGGAGAAGAGGTATGGCTGGTCGGAGCCCGGTATGATCGGTCAGGCGTTAAGCCATTGGTTTTATCAAAATATGCGCCATATCGCGACTCCGTTTCGGATGTTCAAGAGGGCGGCCTTTCGGAATGTAAAGGATGAGCGTAAGCGTGTACTGGGCAAAGTGATGATTGGTTTGCTCATCGCCTTGCCGCTGCTGTTCATCATTGTATCCTTGCTGGCTTCGGCAGACGGGATGTTTGAGGAGCTATTATCCGGCATACCTGCATGGATTGGCACATGGTCCTTTGGGAGTGGGATGCTGCGGCTGATCTGGGTCTGCTTTTTTACCTTCTGTTTCTTCTGTTATTTGTGGGGGTTCATGCACCCTGCCCCGCGTGATACAGAGAGAGAAGTTCAATCGCCAGCAGTACCTTATCACGAGCCGGTAGCGATCAAGTTTGATCCGGTGATCACGGCTACCGTGCTGATCGTCATGAATCTGGTGTATGTAGTGTTTGTGGTGCTGCAGTTTGGGTATTTGTTTGGTGCATGGGAAGGCGCTTTACCCGAAGGAACCTCGTATGCAGAATATGCAAGAAGGGGATTCGGGGAGCTGGTGATGGTAACAGGTATCAATTTTGTACTGATGATCAGTGTGTTGAAGTGGACTGAATTCAGCTCAGGCATACTGCAAAAAATCAACAGCGGTCTGCTCTATATACTCGTTGGCTGCTCGGGTGTGATGCTCTATTCGGGATATACCCGGCTAGTCATGTATGAAGAGGCATACGGCTATACGTACACCCGCTATCTGGTACACGCGTTTATGATTTTTCTGGGTTTGCTGCTGCTCATTGCAGCCGTGCGTATTCATATCCGTCAGCTGCCGCTAGCAAAATATTATATTGTACTCGCGCTGGTGGCTTATGTCGTCGTGAACTATGTGGGGATTGATGTACGTATTGCTGAAAATAATCTCGAACGATACCGCACGACATCGGTGATAGATAAGGAATATTTGAGTGGATTATCGGCGGACGCCGTTCCGTTACTGATTGAATTTAGCCGTAAGGAACATGGAGCGATGGATGAGTACCTGCAAGGGCGTCTGATGAGCATGACAAGGGAAGAAACGGCGTGGCCTGCGTTCAATTGGGCTAAGTATCGAGCGCAGCAGGAGCTGCAAGACTATATTTTGGAATGAGAGGTGCTTGAGAATGATCGGAACAGATGCATTACAAGGGATGGTATTGGAGTTGCGGGATGAAATGTCACAGTATCGGCATCAGTTTGGTACACGACGGAACGAATTTATCACGGAGGCTATGTCCTGCGGAATGAGTGAGAAGGAGGCCCGCTCCTATGCTATCCAGAGCATCGGTCCGGTCGTTCCCGTCGAGTGCATGCCTACGTTAGCTCCCGGTAAAACCCGGCCGCTCAGTCCACTGCTGGCAGCGCGGTACCGATATGCGGGGGGCTGGAAGGACATCGGCGAGCATCTGCTCCTGCCTGCTGAAGTTCTGCGGATCGCACGTACAGAACAATTCCGCGGCTGGATCAGCGATATGCGGAATTACTGGGTAGAATCGGCTCCCTACCGATTCGGGGATGATCGTCTTTCGCTGCTGTCGGTTGCCAATGAGGAGGCAGGTCACTTTTCCATGCTCGTCTGGAAGGAGCCCGGTGAAGAGCCGGAGGTATGGACGTATGCTTCCCAGCATGAGTACCGGTTCAGTCATTTGCTCCACTGGTTCAAGTGGCTGAACGGGCGGAGTGAAGAATGAACAGGCATCCACTACAGCGAGGAAGCAAAAGAAATTACCTATTAGGTTATTTCATCCTTTTTCCCGTAACACATCTTTCTACTACGCCATGCTAATTGACGAGAATAGAATTTATCCGTACAGAGAGAAAATGGAGGATATCATAAGAGATACGCAGTAAACCCGCAAAGATCCATGTAACAGCAGCCGCATCAAGCGGCTGAGAACAGGGCATACAGCATGAGCTGTATGTCTTGTTTTTTACATTAAAGGATTTATAAGTTTAGGGGTTCCCAAGGCATTTTGCAGGAAAGATAAAAAGATATTGACAGTGTTGTGAAGCCTCTTGCAGGAATCAACTTTTTTGTATACAATTACGACGAGTTGATTGAGTTAACTAAATTTGATTAACTCAACTTTCAGGTTATTATCTAAGGAGGGAGGTAATCCTTATACGATGTCATACTTATCTTTTACAGACGAGGATCACCTGATTATAAAGTCTTATGAAGCTCTGGTTTATGGCATTGCGGACTACTTAGGATCGGAATGCGAAGTCGTTCTACATAGCTTGCACGATTATAATCAGTCCGCAGTCGTAATCGCCAACGGTCACCACTCCGGAAGAAAGGTAGGCGCTCCTATTACCGACTTGGCCTTGCGTATGCTTAAGGAGCTTGAGGATTCAGGCGCTAAACAATCCAAAAGCTACTTCACCCGCGGCAAGAACGGCCAGCTAATGAAGTCCAGCACCATCGCTATTCGGGGTAAGGATAATAAAATTATCGCCTTGTTGTGCATCAACATGAATCTTGACGGTTCCCTGTCAAACTTTCTTAACACCTTTTCGCCGAATCAACTCCTATCCCCTGAAAACAATGTGAAAGAGAATTTCGCTAACTCAGTGGAGGACCTGCTGAAGAACACCATAGAAACGACGATTCACGAGGTCGACGCTTCCCAAGATATCCCGCATCATAATCGGAATAAAGAAATTATCAGGCTGCTCTTAGAACGCGGCGTCTTTCAAATGCGCGATTCCGTGGCTATCGTTTCCAATGCGCTTAAGATCTCAAAGCACACGGTTTACTTGCATTTAAGAAATTATAACAACAATCAAGGGGAAGACTAATTTTCTAATCAACAACAAGAAAACGCATACATGAATTAATAGTTTAGGGAGGAAATTGCTCATGGGCGCCCTTGCCGGTGCCGCATGCGCCGGAATGGGCATGCTGCCCGGTTTTGTCGCCGGGTATCTAGTGGCGTTCTTGGTAAAGTATATCGAGAAAAAAATGCCGGCAGGATTCCAGAACCTTCAAGATGGTTACTGGGAAGCTAAACCAACTATCAAATAAAACGTAAGAAGCTTTGACTCCGGTAAGTGATTACAAGGTTTTTTTGGGGTGAGAAAGTTGAGAAATAATAAATTATGGGGGGCTTATATGAACATGAATGTAATATCTATTGAAGAAAAAAAGGTTGTTAAATACAAAAGTTGTTTTGATGTGATTGGGCCGATAATGATAGGTCCTTCAAGTTCACATACTGCAGGTGCCTTAGCTATTGGAACAGTTGCCAGTAAATTATTTCAAGGTATTCCAAAAAAAATCGTGGTAAGGTATTATGAGTCATTTGCTGAAACCCATAAAGGACACGGAACTGATTTTGCAATTATTGCTGGGATATTAGGATTTGCTGCCGATGACAGCAAAGTGCCAGATGCTATTAAAATAGCAGAATCTAAAGGAATTGACATTACCTTTATTGAAAAAGCAGGTGATAGTCCTGTTGGTTATCCAAATACGGCAGATGTATATTTAGAGAATGAAAGTCGAAGTATTAGAACGATGGGTATTTCGGTCGGCGGCGGATTAATTGAAGTCAAACATGTTGAAATTGACGGATTTAGCTTAGATCTGCAGGGGCCATTGCCAGTTATTATTGCGATTTCCGAAAGAGCTGACTTTGAATTTGTTTTACGCAGGATCTTTAAACAATATGATGTGGAAATTAACAACTATCATATTTTAGAAGAAAACGGAAAATATTTGTATGCATTCGCTTTGGATTCGCTATTGCCTGATGATGTTCAGAAGGAATTGGGAAGTTTAAGCAGCATAGCTAATATCATTATCCTTTAGTTACATTAGGGGTTGAAAAAATATGTATATGTCCATAAAAGAAATTGTAGATGCAGCTAATAAAAGGCAAAAGCCAATTTATGAATTAGCAATCGAACAGGAAATCAAACAAACTAAAAATTCTTATGAAGAAATTTGTAATAAAATGAAAAAAAATTTAGTGACTATGGAAAATTCCATAAATAAAAGTATCGAGGGCGACGGGGTATTTTCTCCGACCGGTTTAACCGGAGGTGATGCTGTTAAAATAAAAAAATATCGAGAAAATGGAAAAACTCTTTCTGGAGATTTGATGGTGTTAGGGGTTCAAAGTGCTATCGGTGTTAATGAAGTAAATGCTTCATTAGGGGTTATTTGTGCAACTCCAACAGCAGGTGCGAGTGGGACGATCCCGGGAGTCCTATTTAGTATTAAAGATACGTTGCAGTTAAGTCATGAAGATATGGTCCATTTTCTATTCACTTCAGCTTTATTTGGAATGATAGTCGCAAATAAAGCTTGTATTTCCGGAGCGTACGGAGGATGTCAAGCTGAAGTAGGCAGTGCCTCAGCAATGGCGGCTGCAGCAGCGGTAGAAGCTGCCGGAGGAACGCCACAGCAATCTTCTGAAGCTTTCTCAACCGCATTACAAAATTTACTCGGTTTAGTTTGTGATCCGGTCGCTGGTTTGGTGGAAATTCCTTGTGTAAAGAGAAACGCCATTGGAACGGCAAATGCTTTAGTAGCAGCGGACATCGCATTAGCCGGCGTAAACAATATCATCAATGCTGACGAAGCTATTGAAGCGATGTATAGAGTTGGAAGACAGATGCCTCGCGAATTAAGAGAGACAGGTTTAGGCGGAATTGCGGCCACACCTACAGGAATTACCATTAAAAGTAAAATTTTTGGAGAGATCCAATTGAAACAATAAACAGTTATTATAAATATTATGAAATAATTAACAATTCTATTCTCTATTGTTCTCTTAAGGATGTCTGTATAATGAGAGCCATTATCACTAAAATATACTATTATACAATTAAAATGTTTTGTAAACGCTAACAAATCCATCAGGTTAATGACTAACTAAGGAGGAATTATTATATGAATGGTAATGCTGCAAAAAAAATAGAATTTCAAGCTGAAAATACTGCAGTAAAAAATGAGAAATATCCAGAACCTAAAAAGTGGAATAAACAGGATACTACCTGGGCATTGAGCCTTTTTGGAACAGCAATTGGAGCAGGAGTACTCTTTTTACCTATTAATGCAGGTTCAGGTGGTTTATTATCATTACTGTTAATTACCATACTTGCATTTCCTGTTATGTATTTTTCACATAGGGCGCTTGCTAAAATGATAAACGCTTCCAATTCTGCTGATGAGGGGATTACAGGTACAATAAGAGAGTATTTCGGAAATAAGGCAAGTATAATTTTTAACATAGTATATTTCTGCTCAATTTATACTATTGTGCTGATGTATTCGGTTGCACTTACAAATACTGCAAGTAGTTTTATCGTGAATCAATTACACATGAAGGAGCCTTCAAGGGCTATTTTATCACTTGTATTAGTACTCGGTCTTATAGCTATACTAAATTTTGGTCAAGATATTACTGTAAAGATAATGAGCATGCTAGTATATCCTTTCATAGTTTCTCTACTTTTTATCGCAATATCTTTGATTCCACAGTGGAATACGTCAATGCTTAGTTTTTCAAGTGTTTCTACTGCTTCAACAGAAAAAGGATATTTTGGAATGATATGGATGATACTACCAATCATAGTATTCTCGTTTAATCATTCTCCTATTATTTCGTCATTTGTTACGAAACAGAGAGCTACATATGGAATATTAGCTACTGATGCCAAATGTGCTCAAATACAAAAAGTTTGTTATATCATGACATTCGCTGTTGTTATGTTCTTTGTTTGGAGCAGTGCCTTGAGTTTGACTCCAAATGATCTTATAATGGCAAAAGAACAGAACTTGTCAATTCTATCATATCTTGCTAATGAGCTTAATTCGCCTCTAATCACTATTGTAGCTCCTATCATTGCTTTTATGGCTATAACAAAGTCCTTCCTTGGCCATTATATAGGAGCATATGAGGTAATGCGTGACATGATTATCAAGTTCAGTAAAACACGCGGAAAAGATATAGAAGAAAAAACAGTTAAGACAATGATCCTTGCTTTTGTCGTATTAACATGCTGGTATGTTGCTTATGCAAATCCAAGTATTCTTGGAATCATTGATGCCCTTAGCGGTCCGTTAGTTGCTGCTATCTTATGTCTATTACCAATGTATGCGATCCGTAAAGTACCAGTACTAGCTAAATACAGAGGGAAAAAGAGCAATGTATTTATCATTGTTATAGGTGTACTTACTGTCCTAGCAAGTATTATGTCATTATTCTAATTCACTATTGTTGGTTCTAGTGCAAAAATAATGGGATATGAAAAAAGAACGAAAGATTCCTGGCGGAATTGAATTTTATGTTGTTAAACCAAAGAGATCATGGATAAGATATATCTGTTTTTGGACAGACTCTTCTCACCTTGGAGAGTTTGCCCTTTTTTCTTTAATTTGAATATCAAGTTTAATCCGCAAGCGGTCAATTTGTAAGTTTATGGTACGTAATGGTTTCTGTAGCTACGCAAGCGAGTAAAAGACGATTGAACAGTTGTCCTTCAAACTGCTTTCGGTTGGTACGAAAGCAAAACTCGTCCAGGTAGGCCTGCAAATGCTTAGGAGCCAAACCGTGAAACGTACCGCCGATAAACGCTTTGGTGTTAGAGATCATCGTATGAAGCCAATTGAGATGATCGGGATTTTTTTTGACGCTGAACTTAAGTGGTTGCTGAGGCAACTTGATATTCAAATTAAATATTTAAAACCCTCTGGGTACCTCTCTTTACATAAATAATAATTGCTAATTTTTTCAACTATATGATAATACATTAGTGAATGATGCAGATAAGTGATGATTAACAAGAGCACTATTGCTCTTTCCTCCGCTCATATCGTTGGGACATTCTTTCAATTCTACGGATCATTTCTTCCCTTACGTCCGGTGGCTCCAGGCATTCACATTGATCACCGAAACTGAGTAGAAGATTGTAACCAAAATCATCAGCGATAAATGGAAAATGAACAATGAAATGATTATCTCCATGGGGCGTGATATGTTCGCTGCTGCAATAATCCAGCATCCGATCTCTAAGGGATTCGTGAATCAGCAATTGGATGGGTCTCTGCTTTTGAGACATGATACTGGTAAATTCGGAGATCGATTCAGGTAATTCCCTACGTGTAAAGGTCTCATCCAGAACTTCCAGCTGGGATATGCGGGATAATTTGAATAAACGAAAGTCCTGCTTATGGAGGCAAAAACCTTGAACATACCAATGATTTTCCTTTAACGCGAGCTTGTATGGTTCAATCCTGCGGGTACTCATTCGGCCTTTGCGGTCGGAATATTGGAAGGATAGAAGAGAGTGCTTTTGAAGAGCAGTTTTAATCATTTCTAAAAACACCTGCAAATTTACATTGCCCATCCAAGGTTTGAGGTCGATCATGATTTGACTTGATTTCAGTTCTATTTCGTGAGCCTGCTCTGTTGGCATGAGGCTTTTGACTTTGGCAAGTGTACCTAACATCTGTTCGCGGGTCAGCATGGGTGAAATGCTTCCAAGCCCCATCAGAAGTGTTGTAATATCGGCAGGTGTGAACACTTTTTTATCCACTTTATATTCGTCCATGATACGGAATCCGCCGTTCACGCCAGGAGCCGATACGATAGGTATACCCGCCATGTTGATGGTCTCAATATCTCTATAAATGGTCCGAAGTGAAACCTCAAACATGTCAGATAGAGACTTTGCGCTCATTCTTTTACGTTCAAGCAGAACCATAATAATAGAAATCAGTCGGTCAATTTTCATGTAGCATCAGCCTTTTTATTTTCATTCTGAATTGTTGCCATATAGCTGTCAATGGTCGGTGATAGAATCATGTCGTAAAGCAATTGAGGAGGCTGATCATATGAGCAACATGCAAGGGTATTACGAGATTTTGGAAGAGACGAACAGGATCGCTTTGGCAACATCGGTCGACAACATTCCCAATGTCAGAAATGTCAATTTTGCTTATGACACCAACAGGCCGGGAGTTATTTATTTCACGTCAGATCGGAGGAATCAGAAGGTTGCCGAGTTTGGACAAAATAACAAAGTAGCCTTTACAACGATCCCGACAGAAGGTATTCCTCATATTCGTTCCCACCATGCTATGGTTGAGAAGAGTAAGTATTCTATAGACGAGGTGAAGGAGCTATTTTTGGCCAAGGTTCCGGGGTATGATGAAATCCTGTCGGGTCTCCGTGAGACACTGGAGGTTTTTGAAATTCAAATCAAGGAAGCCACGATCATTTTGGGATATGATCAACAACCGAGTCAGATCAGGTTCGAGTAATTCATGCGCTTTGCTGGGGAACTTCTTTCCCGGCAAGGCGTTTTATATTTTTCCAGTTCGAACGCTTCTTTTTCCAGTTCGCGCCATGTCATGATAAATATTTCCTTATTCCAGGCATTTATGCCTATTTTTGAGCTATTGATATTTTGGGATGAAGGAGGTTATTTCTTGGATCGCGTAGGATTGGTCAGGGACCTGGATAGCTTGGGTCGGATTGTCATCCCCGTGGAAATAAGGAAGCGTTTCGGGATTGGCAAGCATACAGCCATGGAGTTTTGGATGACGGACAGTGGTATAATCATGCGACAATGCACGGGGGAAGTCTGTACTTTATGTGGCGAGCTTGAGCATCTTACATACTTTAAAAATGCTTGGATCTGTATCTCTTGTATGAATGAATTGAAAAATAAACGATAAAGCTGGCAATCAGCTTATTTGGCATAGTATATCCGATTATATTGATTAATCAGCTCGTCCAAAACCATAGATTGCCGGAGTACATTGGTATGACCTAATCCGTATTTCGCTTGCAAATCATAGAGCCGCTGCCGATTTTTCTCCAATCGCTGCTGCAAAGTTTTTTCACTTCCCATCATACATCCCTCCTTAGATGATACTTATTTTAGGGTGTCATGTGTATTTATGGGAAAAATGAAAGTGCATGAGGAATATGAGGATTGTTCCTGTATAGAAATGTATAGTTCTCATTGTTGTAGTTTCAAATGACTTCACAAGAGATAAATACACCGCCATTAATGAGGAAGCAATCAAAAAAGTTGCAGGTAAAGAAGAGTTTGAGCTACTAAACTACAAAATAGTGAATAATGCAGACAAGCCATTTTCTCTAATAGCTTACAAAGATCATAAGCGTATCGGTGTTGGAGTGTTAAGTATAGTAAATGGACAAGAGAATTTTGTAAGAGAATTAGAGATTCAGGAAGATACGAAGCAGGTAGTTCAAACCATTGGACGTAGAAGTGGTTCTCCGTATCTGGCTCTTTTTATTAACAATGGGACAATTCTTATGCATGGCAAAACTATCACCCTTTCGGAAAAATAAAAAAAGCCGCTCTATTAAGAAACGACTTTGGCTGTCATATGTACGATATTCGAGGTTTGAATAACGTTTTTCGCATAAAAATAACGATTTCTACTGCTATTGTAACGCCGTTTAAAATCTGATGTCCGAATCGGCCGCAGCAAAAACGCTGCGCTCTTTCTCGATATCAGTTGTCCCACACAGTAAGTTTCCTCATATCCTCACTGTTCTTCATAGCCTGGACACACTCAGTACAGAACCGGATACCTAATGAAACATGCGTGGATGGCTTGTTACAATGAATGCAGCATCCCTCTTTGGCAACCTTCTTTTTACCTGTCTCCTGATCGTGGAACAAGGTACGTCCCTCCCTAACATAAGAAGGCCGGCACATTGGCCGACCTGATCACCGAGGCTCGAAAGCTGCGATGCGTTCCTTATTTGATTTTCCATGATACAAATTTACCACAGTAAAAGTCCAGTGGCAGGTCATAAAGAGGTCATTTTCCCGTCAAAAATATTACTAGTCCCATTGACCAATTGTGAAATTGCTTCTCCAACTCCAAAAATCGCCTAATCCAGTCCCAGTAATACTCACTGAACCTAAAGATATAGCGAATGGTACTTCAGTGTATGAATGAGCATAACTATTAGCAAAGCTTCCTGTACCGCCACCATGCGCTACTGGTATTCTTACTTCAGTATATAAAGTTCCGTATTGCTCTTTGATGGGCATTAAGCGGACCGACCCAATAGTTCCCAAAACTTGTGATTGGTCAATATTACTAAATTTACCATCTTGCCAGTTTCCATTTGCTGAACGATAAAAGAAATCAGCTTTTGACCCAATGGCAGAAGTATGGGATTGGAAAGCATGCGCTACCCTATCAGATAAGGTAAACCAAGGGATGTTGCTCCAGTTAAAATGTGTTCTATATGAATACTTGAACTCTCTACCATTTGCTGTTTTCCCCAAATATTGAATTGAAGAAGTGCCTGAAAAAGTACCATCGTTAACAGATCCCATTGCAGATGTGCTAAACTTATCACCTTTTATTTTTTTTAAATCAGCTTCTTTGATCTTGTTAATTTCAGCTTCATTTTCTGGTGTAATTATATGTTCCTTACCACTAAGATCAAAATATTTGTGAACCATTTCACTTTGGATTACATTAACTTTCACTCCACCCTCAGCAATGAGATAAACTTTCTCTGCCTCAGAGAGTTCTTCACTTTCTTTTTCGGTATAACCCATTTCGCTTAAGATCTCGTCTTGCTGTTTCTCCGTCAAAGATTTTGCATTCTCAATCGGCTCAATACGGCCATCAGAAAATTTTTTAACCGTTAGATTGTTGTCAATTTTCAGTGGAGTATAGTCCATTACCTCCATTTCTGCCGCACTAGCCGCGCTAACTGAGCCTTGAGAAAATGCAAGGAGTCCAACTACCACAAGCGAGAGTAACCCTGTCTTCTTTTTCATCTTTTACCTCCAAAGTGGAATAATATTGTAATTCTATTTCCAAGAATATCATATATATAGTATAATCATCAATTATTGGAGGTGCATTCTAATGTCAGTAACAAAAAATAAAATTTCATCATTTATTCTAAAAATTTCATTTTTTTCACTAATCATTGGCTTGATTTATTATTATTCAGGATCTCATCCAAGTGAAACCGCTAAATTAGTCGAAGTTAAAGATGATTACTTAGTCATTCAAAGCGATGCCTCTAACGGAGGCGAGATTAAAAAATTATATATCTCTTCAAAGTCCGTTATCCCTCCTCTTGTTGTGGGGAAAGAATATTACTTCGTGTCTGACCAAAGATATTTCCAACGTCCATATATCCGTTTTGTAGAAGACTAAAGTAGAAGAAGTCGAAGAACCGATCTTCGACTTCTTCTTTTATAGAACCGTCTGAGCGGTATTGGTGTTTGATCGTTACGTTTACCTCCCCGGTATGACGGGGGTTAAGGAGGTACAACCAATGAGAACTAGCATGAAGAAAGTATTTATGTTCTTGTCCATTTTTACTACGGTTGTAATACTGGTTTCTGGTTGTTCAAATCCAAAGGTAGACAAGAATATAACGAAGTCTGGTGAGGTTCCGACCAGTTACTTACAGGCTTCATTTGTTATAGATGTAAATAACCCCAAAGCAGTTGTAGGTTATGCTGACTATGCGTTTGTAGGGTTGGTAGAAGAAATGACGGGAACGGATTATAAATTTCCTGTAACGAAAGAAACGGAGGATGGCTCCAAAGTATTGACGATGCCCTATACAAATTATTCCGTTAAAGTGCTTGATAATATAAAAGGTAATCTGAAGAAAGATGTTTCCATCCCTATTCAAAAATTTGGGGGACTGAATGATGATAAGAGCACATATTTCTTATTTGAAAATGATTTCCTACCACAAAAAGGAAAGGTATATGTGTTTACTGCGACCGCAGAGCAGGATGGTTCTTTACTAGTATCAGGGCCAAATTCTAATATAGAAGTAAAAACAGATTTCTTTTCGAAAAACAGTATCCAGGCGCTGAGTGAAGAGAGCATTGCTAATGAACTGACCAAAACAGAGGAGTATAAAACGTATCAAGATGCCTATAAAAACGAGATTGTTGAAGATCGAGAAAGATCTACTTCCAAGTATGAAGCTTCTTAATATGAGCATTCTGCATAAATTCCCAGAGGAAATCGGATGAGGGGAAACTCTGAATACCAATTTCTGATATAGATTTTTGTAAAGTAGTCTAAACCTCAAATATAAGGGGTTCAGACTGCTTTTAATCTAAAGATCTAATTCGACAACCCACATTAACCATCTTCAAAAGTAACTAAAACATCAGTTTTACTATCGTGTATGTTCCGCTCCCCCCTAGCCCACGAGTATACGATAATAATGAGAGTGCCCGCGAATCCTATGGATAAAGCAATTATGCGTATCTTTTAGTTAAGAATGAATTATACGGTAACTTATTAAAGGAAAAACCCATTTGATTTTTATATCGTATCCTTTAGTCAATTGGTAGCAGCGATTAAGCGATTAAAAGAAGGAGGTTAAACTTGAACCTTCTATTTATGTGTATGTTTAGGACAACTCAGTTATCCTTCACTTTACTTGCATTTGCTCTGTTCAGTGCATCTCCTGTAGTTAATGCAGCGCAGACTGTGCACTCTATAAACTTTAGTGGTTTTAAAGTAAACGATTATGATGTCCTGTACAGCGCTCCCGTTGGCCCATATACAAATAAAGAAAATCGTCTAATGGCTCCCCTTCGTTCTGTGTCTGAACTTCTTGGTGCTAAAGTGGAATACGACATGAAGTTACAGGAAGCTATTATTAACTGGGAAAAAGACAAGATTGTGTTTCACAAAGGTAAGAATATGTATGAGTTGAACGGAAAGTCTGTAGAAATGGATACCTATCCTGAAGTGAAGTATAATTCTTTTATCATTCCACTGGGTGTATTACTAAGAGCTATGGATATTCCATTTGAGTATAAAAATAATAAGGTTATTTTGCAAAATGAATCCTTTAACCAAAGTAAAGTTCTTCAACATGTTACTGAGCTAGATTGGGGTAGAAACAATATATTGGATAACAATTCTATTTTGGACATTCAGAATTTTAAATTAACATCTAAGATAAATTCTACTGGAGAACTAGAGGGCAATTTAACTGTAAGTGCTTTGAATCATTCAGGTTCTGCGATTAAGGAAGGTAAGGAGGATTTACACGAAATCTTTGTCTTTAATCAAACAGTTAATATGGATGCCGATCAGGCTTCTATAGATATTCCCGATAGAAAGCGTCCAAGGATTGAAAAAGGAGGCTCAGTTTCTCGAAGCATTTCATTTGTGACCATAAAAGATCCTCTTCAATATGTTTTAGTTGCCGGTAGAACTATAAAAACAAAAGATGAGCTTAAGTAAATGAAAAAGCTAATCTTTTAGGGCGCCTTCATTGGAAGGCGTTTTATTTTTTTGTTTGGCGATGATCCGAAGAAATAGTAATTGCTTAATTTGTTCTCTTACTTTGTAAGTCATTAAAAGAAAAAGCCAACTCGGAGAGCTGGCTAGCAGGGTTTTAGCAAAAATTATTAGACTCCACCATGTTGGCTAAATGGTTTGTAAGTAGATCCTGTTTCTAGATGCTGTATTGAAAAGATCATTATTATCACTAACAGGAGACTGGTTGTCAAAAGGAGTAGCCTTAACTTATTCTTCATCACCACGCACCTCGTTAATTAAAGTTTGGTAGGATGTTATTATATCGGAAGCTGCATTTTTCCTATAGTGCTCAAGCAATTTCACGCACTCAATTATATACGGTCTGTTATTAGTTGCTGAGGACAATTCCAAGCTGTTAATTAAATTTTTAAAACCTTCTTGATACATACCTTTACGTAAGTAGTAATCAGCTAATCCTTTTAAAAAGCGAGCGAAGCTCTCTGACATTAATTGTTGGGTGTACACGCCCACGCTTTTTTGTTGTTCCGCTAAAGACTGTATCTCTAATTCAAACTGCTTGAGTACATCATCTACAATAAAATCATATTGATTAGCCGCTTCAATTATGTTAACCAGTGCATGTACAACCTCATTTTTATTAGTAGTAACGTAAGCTAAATAGTCTGGAAGGACGCTTATATCACCAGCCAACAGCTTATTCACGTAAATGTTAGCCTGCGCCCATTCTGTAAACCGCCCCTTCCATAACAAGGTCTGTTCATCCGTTTCCTTTACCCAACTTAAATCAGCGTAAGCGTAAGTATGCTCCAATGCCCTATTATAGTCTTTCCGGGCTTCACAGACACCTGCACGTAGTAAGTAGGAGTAAGCCCAATACACAAACGGGGGATTGACCGGGTTCTTCTTTTTCCGTCTTTTTAACTTAAGCTGTTGGTTAATCCCGCACTGAATTGCAGCCTTGTCTCCCATGATATTAGCGAATATGTTTACCTTTCCCCATTTCCGTAAAGAGCGGTATGTATTCACTAAATCCTTTAACGCGTCAAGCTGGTCAGCATCATCAAGGCGTTCAATATAGTCTTCAAACTGAATCGCAGCCTGATAATTTATTTCCTGATCCTCCCCTTGCTTCGCCATAAAAATACGATACTGACAAAGGGCTAGTCTTTCGGAGTGCTGCTTTTTCTCACCAACGGCTACGCTTTCATAAAGGATGATGGACGCTGCGAACTTTCCTTGTTTGAACAAATCCTCGGCTATGATAAACAGGGCATCGCCGTATGCCAGCTTTTCCATGAGCAAGTTGACGACCTGCTCCATACAATCCAGCATGTCCAGCTCCGCGCAATGATACAACAGGGGTCTGACTCTGCGTATGTTAGGGGTTGCTGTACTCAGGAATTCCTCAATGTAATTCTTGTAAAAATGTCCTTGGGGGTGGCCCAGCGTAGCTGTAATCCGATCTAACTGTTGAACGGAGAGTGTACGGTTGCCCGTAACAATCCCGCTTACTGTGCCTGGGTTTATGTCTGCTACCAAACCAAACTGGGTAATGTTTAACCCATTCTGTTTCATGAAGTTTTCCAGTTCTGTGCGTATCGTGGTTGTAGGTTCCAAATGTAAACAACCCCTTTAACGTAACATTTTATGTATTTCGTTAGATAGCGATCTATAAGGATATTCCTTGGGACAATCTGATGCTAGAATATGAGGCCATTCTGGGAGATATTATACCATCTTATGGATGGATTATATATACTTTCAACTAATTACTTTTTTGTGAATTGGGATTGTTTCTTCGCGCATTACGTTGTTAAAGAAAGCCGGAATTCACCTAAAATGTTGAGAGGGAATTGAGGCCAACATCACTTCCTCCATAACTAATATTCAGGGGGAGTCCAAAATGGCTAGAAGTGCAAGCACCTACACATCTGTAATTGACGGTTTTAAGGTAGAAACGAACAGAAAGTATTCATCGGTAGGAGGTACCAAGTGTAACATTTTTGCGCAGGATGTGATGTCCGCCATGTCGGCTGACTTACCGAGCGGCTTAGCCAATCAAATGGCGGAAGCTTTATCAGGTAACAAGACGCCGGGATGGTACTCCGTAACCTTTTTGGATGCTCAAAAAAGGGCAAATCTCGGATATCCTGCCGTCGGGATCAGAAAAGCAGAAGGGCATGGTCATGTTGTCGTTGTCAGACCGAAGGGGTCATCAATCACGATTTTAAAAGGGGTACAAATTGCACAAGCGGGGACCAAAAATTATAACAGTAATACCATTAACTATTCGTGGGTGGCAGCAGATTTGCCTGGAGTAAAATTTTACACGCATGACTAATGACTCCAAGGCAATCATGTATTGACCCCGGAAACAGATCCATTTGATCTGCCTCCGGGGTCGTTTTTTTATTTGGAAACGGAATGTTTGGATACAATGAACGCTTTACCCGGCTTGATAAAGGCAACAGCATAACCATTGGAGAAGGAGGAAGATTCCGCCCTATACTCGAGCTTGGTCAGCAATTGGCCTTGACGATCGATGTAACCGAATTTTCCGTCTGAGACGGATGAATGTGCTTGTTTACCCACTAAAGCCAAGCCTTCCTTGAATGGGAATGTGACATCATATTCTTGTTGATATTTAATGACCAAGGCTCCGCTTTTATCAATAAATCCGACCTCGTTTTTCGTATTTTTTACACTCGCCAGGCCTTCACTGAAATCCTGGGCATCGGTTAATGTAAAGGGAATAACGACTTTTCCCTGTTTATTGATGAAGCCCCATTTTCCTTTGGCATTTTGTACAGGAGCTAAACCCTCTGAGAAATCTCCTCCGGATTTATATTGAAGAGGAATAACTTCCTTTCCTGTGGTATTTATATATCCGTACAGCCCTTTGCTATTCTGAACAATAGCCAAGCCATCGGAAAAGCTTCGACTATATTTGTATTTATAGGGGATCGCTAATTGACCGGAAGCATTAACGAAGCCGATCTTGCCTGTGTTGGGAGCATAGGCAAGTGCCAGTCCATCTGTAAACAGATATTCCGAATCAACGTTTTCTTTAAAACGAGTAAGGACCCTTCCTGTGCGATCAATAAAGGCATTTTCTTTGGTGGAGGCTATGGTGATTTTGGCTTTTCCTTCGCTAAACCAATTAGCTTCGGTATATTGGCAAGGAATGACCAGTGTTCCTTTGGTGTTAATGTACCCGTAGAGATTGGTTTTTGTGTTTTTCACAACGGCCCGTTGCTCATGAAAATCACCAACAGGCTTAAGCTCGGCGGGTAGGGAGAACGCTTTTTCCCCTTTGGTATTATAAAACACAAGATTCCCAGTAGATGTTTCAGCGGCTAATAAGCCATCGTGAAAAGCACCGTCGCTTGATGGCCGAGCAATATTGTAATCCAGCGGTGTTTTGGAAACTTCAATAGCTGTTGCAACACTGGGAGCAGCCGAACCCATCCCGGAAACGGCAATGCTGGTACATAGAATCAATATCGCTAATCCGAACTTTTTTAACATGCACAGGCTCCTTTGCAAGTTGATTTACCATAATATAGACGGAAAAAATGTAGGAATGTTTCTTGTAATTCAAAATTTTTCTAATTTTCAGCACGGAGATGGAGAGATGGAGTGACATCTTATACAGTTGTAAAATATTGCGGTTCATGAGAATGAGTGTCTGATGGGGGGGATTATCATCGGTGCACAGATCAAATGGAAAGGGAAGCTGCTATTCACAGCTTCCCTCTTGTGGATTATTGTTATCACGGATATATAAGTGACAGTTCAGTATGATTATGTTATCGACTAATGTTCTGCTCAAAGGGCATAATTGTAGTGAGAATTCTATATCTCAAGAACTATCTGGACACTCTTTAAATTGTGAAATATTAGAAAAAAATAGCGTACAATATTCATTGTGCGATATGTAAAATGAACTAAAAAAAGGACCTCTTGCATTTTATTTTAGTCATTTAAGACTATTTTTTCAACTCCTTTTTTATAACTAAATACCTACAATATATCTTTTAAGCAGTCTTCCACGTAGTCGGGAGCTGCTTTTTGCATTTGGCTAACCGTATGAAGGTAGCGTTGTGTCGTATTGATGTGGGAGTGTCCGAGATTTTCCTGCACCTGCTGTAACGATGCACCCTGAATCAAGGCCAATGTAGCGTTCGTGTGGCGAAACCAGTGGGGTGTTATCTTTTTCGTGAGACCGACTTCTTCCCTGGCCCGCTTAATGATCGTTTCTACTTGTCTTACGGACAATGGGAACAGTCTTTCAGGCATATCTAATGGCTCATCCAGCGGAAGGATACCCTTGAACTGCTTGTACATACTCCAAAGTCTTGGTGGCACTTTCACCTCCCGCTGTTTGCCTCCTTTTCCGTTAAATACGGTCAGCCAAATGAATGTCTCTGTCGGATCGTAATGGAAATGATCCCACTGTATAGCTACCATCTCAGACACCCGAAGTCCCAATAATACCAGCGTGAGAGCGATAAGATAATTTCGTTCCCCCTGCGTTTTTAAATAGGTTAAAAGCTGGCGCAGCTCATTTTTGGTCAAAAAATGGTTTTTACTGTTCACCGGGATTTTGGGAGTCCGTACACTTGTCGTGGGATTGTGCTGGAAAATATGAATGCTTGGATCGCTTCCCCATTTGTACAGTGATCTTAATGGTGCCAAAAGGCTGGCAATGGTTGCTGGTGCGGGGGTTTGCTTGGTAGAACTGCAAAACCCTTCTAATAAGCCGATTTTATAAATCTCAATATCCTGCCATGTCACTGTCCGTAATGGTTTGCCTGATGTGAAATTTCGGAACTGCTGAATGGCTCTCTTATAGTTACGCAGGGTATACGGTGAGCTGCCGCAAGTACTTAAAAATAACCCAATGATTTGGTCATCCGTGTACGTCTCAGGGTTGTGTATGGAATGGGCATGTAGCTGAGAAGATATCATTTTGGACGTATACATAGAAATTCCTCCTGTTCGTTCGCACAATGAATATTGTGCGATATCCATTCTCAATATTAAGGCAAATTACTGACCGCGCGCCAAACAGGAGGAATATTTGTGGAAAAAATTTTAGTAAACTGTCTGACTCGCCTCTTATCCAAAAATAAACAAGTGTATGAACACTCCCTGCGGGTTGGAAATATGGCTAGACGGATGGCTTCTTATCTAAATTTCGATGAGCAGCAGACACGGAAATTCGTCATAGGTTGTTGTATTCACGATGTTGGGAAAATACTGCTGCCGGATGGCATTTTGGACAAGTCAGCCCCCTTGAATAAGGAGGAGTGGAAGATGATGAAGATCCATCCTCTCCTGGGGACCAAGCTTATTTTGAAAGAGGGGATACTGGATCAGGATGTTGTGGACATCGTCCGATTTCACCATGAACGCTGGGATGGACAGGGTTATCCGTTTGGCATAAGTGGTGACAAAATCCCGTCTATGGCCCGGATGTGTTCCATTATTGATGCTTTTGACAGTATGATTTCGGATCGACCATATCGCCGGGGCATGTCTATGCAGGAGGCCAAGGAGGAGCTTTGGCGCCACATTGGAACACAATTTGATTTGCTATATGTAGAACGGTTTTTGCATCTGCTTGAGGACCTGTCGAGTCCCCTTGAACAATAACTCAGAGGGAGGCATGTTCCATGACATCCATTATCGTAGGATTTATCATTTTAATTATCGTTGTGTGTCTGGTCAACGGAATTGTTCATTTTATGGATCTAAAAAAACAATTGGGTATGAAAGAGCTGGAGAAAAAGGAGCTTAAGAAGTCACTGGAGGAAGTCAACAGCAAGTTGAATCGGCGGGAAGCCTTTCGTTTGGGTGTTCCGGACGAGGGTTGTGCGTTTGAGTTTTTACATTTTGGCGACGAGGCCCTGGCAGGGCTTACTCATAGAAAAGGGATCGGTAAAATACAAGACATTAGTGTAAAGGGGCTAAAGCTGATTTGCGATTATGATCTACCTTTAAAAAAAACAGTCCTCATCCAGATTGAATTCGAGCTAAACAAAGAGCCTTTTGTCTTGCAGGCACACTTAATCCGAAAAGAAGCGCATATTAGCCAGCCTTTTATTACATATGGGCTTATATTTGTTGAAATGATTCCTACGGATCAGGAGAGGCTGGTGTACTGTATCAATCAGCGTGTTTTAAAACAAGCAAACCCCACAACATCTGTGGTATAAAAAAAGCCGCGATCGCTTTTGTCTGTCGCTTCCCGCATGTGGATGGCCTGAGCCGTTGGGATTGGAAGACAAAGACGATCGTGGCTATTTATTGCCCGCAACATACATCAGGAAAGGCGCATATCGCAGCCATAAATCAGTGTTATTGTCATCATCGGGTATATTCATGGCGGAACCTCCGTATCGTGTAATGTAGTCAGCGATGAATCCCATATTTCTGATATCATACAACCGCTTGTATGCCTCGTCTATATGACACCTGGTGTGCACTTCGAGGGACGAATGATGTACGACTCTAATATTGCGAGGCTCGAATGTTATTGAGAGATTTAAGAAAATATATGAAAGCGCTTTTTTTGGAGGGGAATAAAAAGTGTCATATTCAAAAAAGTCTATACATATAAATTAAATGTATAGACAAATCCAACAAGCGGATTTATAATTACTGTGCAACCGTTTTCTGGTAAACGTTTTCTAGTAGTTAGCATCCAATCAGACCTTGAAGGGAAGGAACAATCATGAAGAAAATTTTACTGGCGTGTAGCTCAGGTATGTCTACAAGTTTGCTGGTTACCAAGATGCAGGATTATGCCAAGTCTATTGGGGACGAGGCTGAAATTTGGGCAGTAGGTCAAGATCAGGCATCAGAAGACATGGCTAAGGCTGACGCGGTATTGATTGGCCCGCAAATGAGTTTTCTTAAGGGGCAGCTGGAAAAGGAAGCAGCTCAATATGGTATTCATGTAGAAGTGATTGACATGATGGCATACGGAATGGTCGACGGTAAGAAAGCCTATGAGCAGGCCGTGAAGCTGGTGGAACGTAAAAATGGATAAAGTCAACATAGCTGAACTGACGGAAGAGCAAATTAGTTTCCAACTTATTCTTCATAGTGGAAGCGCTCGCAGTAAAGTGATTCAGGCGCTGAGTGAATACCGTAATGAGAATGCGGAAGGTGCGGACGAATTGCTCAAGCAGGCGAAGCAGGATTTGCGTGCTGCGCATGATATCCATTTTCAAATGGTTCAGAAGGAAGCGGGAGGAACCCAGACTCCTTTCTCGCTCCTTCTGATGCATGCCGAGGATCATCTGATGTCCACGGCTACCATGAAGGATTTGGTTCAAGAGCTGCTGGAGCTGTTCAAATCCAGAAATTTATAGCTGGACCTGAAAGTTTGTGAAATTTGTGACATGAAATGCTTGCAACCATTTGATGCAAGTCACTTCGCGGGGAGGAATAGGCTTTGTTTGAAAAATTAAGCCGGATACTGATACCTATTGCCGGTAAACTGAACAACAACCGCTATCTTACTGTACTGCGTGATGCATTTATGCTGTCATTCCCATTAACGGTTTTTGGCTCCATTATCGTTGTTATTATCAATCTGCCGTTCTTAAAAGGGTGGATGGGCGAGGGCAATCTGACGACTTTTCAAAATCTGTTGAATATTGCGCCTAATGCCACACTGAATATCATGACCCTATTCGTGGTCGTCGGGATTGGTTATTATCTATCTCGAAGTTATAAGGTCGAACCCATATTCGGCGGCATGATCGCGTTGGCCAGCTTTTTGATGCTGACCCCGTTCGTGCTGACACAAGAAAGCGGTGCTACGATTGCCGGGGTCATTCCGGTTGATCGGATCGGGGCCAAAGGCATGTTCCTTGGTATGATCGTCGCTTTTATCGCGGCTGAGATTTACCGAAAGGTGACGCAGCGGAATTTTATCATTAAAATGCCTCCAGGCGTTCCGCCGGCAGTTGCCAAATCGTTTGCCGCTTTGCTTCCGGCGTGTATCACATTGGGCATATTTTTGATCATCAACGTTATAGTTACCCTGACCCTTCACAATAACCTGCATGATTTGATTTATCATGCCGTTCAGGCACCGCTGGTGCATTTGGGCAGTGGAATTATACCTACATTGATTGCTATTTTCTTTGTTCAGCTCTTATGGTTCTTTGGGCTTCATGGTCAAATCATTATCAACTCGGTTATGGACCCGATCTGGAATACGCTGGCACTTGAAAACTATGAAGCGTACTCCAAAGGTTTGGAACTGCCGCATATTATCACGAAGCAGTTTGTGGATATTTATACAGTAGGTATCGGTGGTACAGGTATGACACTGGCTGTCGTGCTCACGATTCTGATCTTCCTGAAGAGCAAGCAGTTGAAGCAGGTCAGTAAGCTGGCCCTTGGACCGGGTCTGTTTAATGTCAACGAGCCCGTCATATTCGGTCTGCCGATTGTGATGAATCCGCTTATTTTTGTCCCATGGGTCATTTCTCCAATGATCGTTACGCTGATTACTTACTTTGCCATGTCCACGGGTATTGTACCGCCGCCAAACGGGATACAGGTTCCTTGGACGATGCCGTTGTTCTTTAGTGGAATGATGGGTACGGGCTCCCTGATGGGTGGCGTGCTGCAACTGTTTAATATGGCTGTCGTCTTTATCATCTGGTTCCCGTTCCTGAAAATTATTGACCGGATGAATGTTCGTAAAGAGCAGGAAGAGGAGCTTAGCCAAGCAGCCCTTGCAGGTAAGGATCAAACTGTTGGAATGTAACGTGAATGAGCTGCTGGATTAGCAGCTCATTCATTGCAAAAGAGAGAGGAGTAGAGCTGTGAATCATACCGAAATGAAAGATATAGAGAAGCAAGCCATTCAATACCGTTTTCCATCCGACTTCTGGTGGGGTTCATCAGCTTCGGCTACCCAGACAGAAGGAACCGTGGAGGGGGACGGCAAAGGACCAAACATTTGGGATTATTGGTTTGAGCAGGAGCCGAACCGTTTCTATGACGGGGTCGGCCCTGCCGATACATCCCGTTTCTATACCCGTTACAAAGAGGATATTGCACTTATGAAAGAGCTTGGTCACAACTCTTTCCGGTTCTCCATTTCCTGGTCGCGTCTGTTTCCGGCGGGAAGAGGTGCTATGAACCAACAGGCAGTTCAGTTCTATAATGCCGTCATTGAGGAATTGCGGCAGGCGGATATTGAGCCGTTCGTGAATCTGTATCATTTTGATTTGCCGATGGCTTTACAGGAAAAGGGAGGCTGGGTGAACCGGGAGACGGTCGAAGCTTACGTGGATTACGCTAACACTTGCTTTGAACTATTCGGGGATCGTGTAGCCAAATGGTTTACGCATAACGAGCCGATTGTCCCGGTGGAAGGCGGCTATCTGTACGATTTTCACTATCCGAATGAAGTGGATTTCGGCAAAGCTGTACAGGTGGGATATCATACTCTGTTATCGAGCGCAAGTGCCATTAAGGCTTACAAAGAGGGAGGCTATAAAGGTAAAATCGGTATTATTTTGAACCTGACGCCGACCTATCCGCGTAGTCAGCACCCGGCAGACGTGCAGGCTGCTGAAATATGCGATGCGTTCTTTAACCGTTCCTTTTTGGACCCATCTGTGACGGGAGAATTTAATCCTTTGCTCGTAGAGCTGTTACGCCAAGAGGGATTTTTACCTTCGACGGAAGAAGGAGATCGGGAGATTATACGCCAGGGTACTGTGGATCTGCTGGGCATTAACTATTATCAGCCGCGCAGAGTCAAGGCCCGTGAAAGTCTGCCGAACCCGGACGCGCCTTTTGTGCCAGAACGTTTCTTTGACTATTATGTCATGCCTGGTCGCAAGATGAATGAGATGCGGGGCTGGGAAATTTATGAGAAGGGGATTTACGATATTCTGACCAATGTCAGACAAAATTACGGCAACATTGAATGCTTCATTTCAGAAAACGGAATGGGCGTTCAAGGTGAGGAAAAATTCAGGGATACACAGGGCATGGTCCACGATGAATATCGCATTGACTTTATCCGTGAGCATCTCAAATGGGTTCAACGGGCCATCACAGAAGGCTCCAATGTGAAGGGCTATCACTTATGGACGTTTATGGATAACTGGTCCTGGACGAACGCTTATAAAAATCGCTATGGCTTCGTGTCTGTCGATCTTCAGAACGAAGGCAAAAGATCCGTTAAACAGAGTGGACACTGGTTCAAACAGGTGATCGAAAATAACGGATTCTAAGGTGGTAGGTGGTCCTCTGGACCGCCTTTTTTTCTTCATCGCTGGAAATGAGCTATGCTGTATTACCGCTGGTGAGAAAGTATAATGTTCGGTATACTACTTATACCGTAATACCTTAACGTCCCGCCTGCAGAGACATAAGAACCAGCGCTACCGGTGTTTTTGGTAAAATGCTGACATTAAACAATTTTTAGTACAGGTGGTAGACAGATGAACAAATACGAGCGGATTGCACAAGAGGTCAAACAGCGTATTATGAATAAGACCTATAGCGGTGATGATCCGATTCCCGATGAGATTTCACTGGCAAGTGAGTTTCAGGTAAGTCGGATGACGATTAAGAGGGCATTGGATACGTTGGTGATGGAAGGGCTGCTGAATCGTAAAAGAGGACACGGCACCTTTATCGTCAAATCGGTTCATAATGGCCCTGTTAACGTCGTTGTCAATGAAATGCTGGGGTTAACCAACGTACTGCGCGGGAAAGAAATCAAAAATAAGATTGTCGCCTTTGACGTTCAATTTCCATCCGAGGAAGTAGCGGCTCATCTATTTATTGATGCCAATTCTCCTGTATATCATGTGATCCGTCTGCGTGTTGTGGAGGGTGAGCCGTATGTTATCGAGCGCACGTACATGCCCACGAAGCTGATTAGCGGTATTACCGAGCAGGTACTGTACGGCTCGGTGTACCGACATATTAAGGAGGAGCTGGGCCTTAATATTGTCGGTTCACATCGTACAATCCGTGCGTCCAAGTCGACAGAACTGGATCGGGAGCATTTGGACTGTGCGGCGGATGATCCAATTTTGGAAATTGAGCAGGTGGGTTATCTGGATACGGGTATACCTTTTGAATACTCATTCTCGCGGCATCGGTACGACAAATTTGTGTTTACTACGGTGAACCGAATGCGTTGAGCGAGCGTGCACGAAGCGGATGGTAATGGGTAAAAAGAAAACATGGCAGAAGGGGCCTCTTTTATGAAGGTGCTTTCCTGCCATGTTCTTTTTCATGAAACGAATTAGTTACCCAGCAGTCTGACTTCATGCACCGTTGGGGTATACCAGTTGTTCGGATTATTAAATAATACCGCATTTACGAGATTGATTCGCACGTAGCGGGCTTGGAGATTGACTTTGTCACTGGTAAAGCCATACGCAGTATTGGTCGTGCGGTCAATGGTGGAATAATGAATTCCATCCGTGCTGTATTCAATTTTATATTTGTAATACGCTTCAGAGCCTTTGTACATAAACCATGAAATATCCACTTCGCTGATGGTCTTGGTACTGCCCAAATCGACCTGCCACCAAGCGGGCCAGGATGCAGATGCAGCCTTCCACGAGGTTTGGGCGTTGCCGTCGTTCGCCAGTGAAGCCGGAGAAGCGGATGCAGCAGAGCTGGCAGTCGCGGTTTTGCCTTGCGCGTGATTCACAAGGGACGGCAAGATGACCGAGCCTGTTGCCGCATCCAGATCCCAACTACTGTACCAGTTCAGGGTTGCTGTTTTATTGGAGTCATTCAGCGTCAGTGGCAACCAGATGAATTTGTGGTCACTCAGGTTGAGTGGATTCCAGCGGTCGCCCATATAGATGTAGCTGGTCCCTGCGCTGCCTGTAATCGTGGCGATAGAGTGAATTTGCGAGCCATAGGCCGCCGGGTCACCGAAGGGCGACAGAGCAGACCAGCTTCCAGTCATGGAGTTGGCGGTGGCATAGGCTCCCTGGTTGGGATACCAGCCGGATGCTTGCGAGGTAAACAGGTAGTAGGTGTTGTTCTTTTTCACAACAGCAGGGGCTTCGCGGTAGCCATTCTCGAAGATCCAACCTACAAATGATTGCACGCCCGTATAGTCGGCTGTCAGCTTGAAGATCGCCATCGTATCGTTGGCACCGCCATTTTTACGTGAAGCTGTAATGAGGTAGCCGCTACCGTCGGTATCCGTGAACACTGTCATATCACGGGACTCGTAATTCAACGGACGGAAGCTGCCTTGGTAGACAAAATTCCCGTCGGGTGTATCGCTGGTAGCGACAGCTACACGACCGAGCGAATAGTCTGTACCATTTTCGTAATGCGCCCATAGTACATATTTTCCGGTGGTTTTGTTGTAAATGACTTTGGGGCGTTCGATTTTGCTGGAATTTAACTCAGGGGCGGAATTTTTAGTGAGGATGGTGCTGCGGAAGGACCAATTTTTCAGATCGGTTGAGGTATATACATTCACTTTTTCAAATTTCCAGTTCTCGGCATGCTCGCCGTACCAATAATAAGTGGAACCTACTTTTAGAATATTGCCGCTGTTCGCCTGTATCGGGTTACCAGCAGTGTCTTTCCAATCCGTTCCGTTGGTAATGGCTGTGCTTGCTGTTGCGTTCAGGGATAATTCTGCATGGGTAGCGTCCAAACCATTCAGTGCCTGAATCGCCTCGGTCCCGTAGGTTGCATGAGTCACGCCTGTCGTATTGGCATGCGCTGCATCGGGTTGAAGGCCTGTACCGGCCACTGCGAGCAAGATACAAATCCATGCGCCTAACCATTTGCTGCTGTTGATCCACTTCACGATATCATCTGCCTCCCTTAATACGGATAGGATGGGCCGGAACGGCTTGTCCCGTGCCTCATCTTCGATTTTATCTTAATTGGAAGCGTTTACAAGTGGAATAAATTGAAGTCTTTGATGATTAAATTGTAAGACTAATAAAATTATAATTTAAAACAGATTTGATACTGCGATGACAAATGTTGATTATTGTTGAACATAAGCGAAGGCAGATGAGCATGTGCTATTATGATCCATTGCTGTTTATCATTTGGCTAACGATGCTTGACGCGACTATGAAGGAAGAAGGAAGTCACATGAACATCAGAAAAATGCTCCAAACTCACCCTATCATTGCAGCAGCAGAACATGATCATGTTGCGCTGGCCGTTCGCTCTAAAGCGTGTGCGGTGCTGCTGATGCATGGCAAGATTACAAGTCTGCTGGAGACGGAATTTCAGGAGCTGAGGAAGCAAAAGCCGGTGTTTGTGCATACGGATCTGGTCAAAGGGCTTTCCAATGATAAAGAGGCTGCAGCGTTTCTGGCCGGGCATGTACAGCCTGCGGGCATCGTAAGCACCAAGAGCGCTACGATTCGTGCGGCCAAAAAAGAAGGGTTGCTGACCATTCAGCGTGTTTTCCTGATTGACACAGGATCGTTCCATACCGCAATTCGCAGTATTAAAGAGAATGGACCTGACGCAATTGAAATCATGCCGGGTATCGCACCATCTATTATTCCGGTTTTTCAGGAACAGACAGGCTTGCCTATCATTGCTGCGGGACTGATATCGACACCGGAACAGGTGGAAGAAGCAATGAAGGCAGGTGCAGATGCCGTATCGCTAAGCCGATCAGAATTATGGAATCTGTAGGTCCGTGAATTTCATACGATATCTTGGGTGGAGACCATGAGAACCCATAGCTATCCTTTACTGAATGTGATAAGGGGATACCTATGTGTTTTTTTTGTGTTCTCTTTTGCATTCAATCGTTCAAGCAGTACAAAAAATCTCAAGGAACAGGTGATTAAGAAATGATGAAGAAAAAATGGGTATGGGGTACAGTCAGTGCGGTAATGGCATTAACTCTGGCAGCATGTTCTACAGGGACAGGTACGAGTGGAGCTGGACTGGCTGGTCAAGATGGCAGTAGCACAAGCAAGGTAGCCATTGCATACAATAACCCGCCATTGTGGGCCAATTGGGAAGCTGTCCAGGCAAAATTTATGGAAAAGACAGGAATTCGTGTCCCGGCAGATAATAAAAACAGCGGACAAGCCATGACCGCGATGATCGCGGAGAAGAACAAGCCAGTGGCGGACGTGGCCTATTTGGGCATTACCTTTGGGCCGCAGGCGGTTAAAGAAGGAGTGGCTGAAGCCTACAAACCTGAGCATTTTGACGATATCCCCGCAGACCTTAAAGACCCTGACGGCAAATGGATGGCTGTCCATTACGGAGCGATTGCTTTCATTGTGAATAAGGATGCGCTCGGGAATGTGCCTGTGCCCCGTTCATGGGCTGACCTGCTCAAGCCAGAGTACAAAGATAAAGTTGGTTTCTTGGACCCGACTTCCGCAGCAGTGGGATATAGCGTGGTAACAGCAGCCAATATTGCGATGGGTGGAACGCTCGACAATTGGAACCCGGGCATCAAGTACCTAAAGCAACTGGAGCAGAATGGTACTATCCATCCGAAACAGACGGCAACCGCCAAAGTTATGAAGGGTGAGATTCCAATACTTATTGATGCTGATTTTAACGGATATACGATGAAATACAACGATCAGGCTCCTATTGAAGTCGTGATTCCGAAGGAAGGCTCCCTGAAGGTTCCTTATATCGTGTCCCTTGTCAAAAATGGCCCTAATCAGGACAACGGCAAGAAATATATAGACTTTATGCTGTCGGATGAGGGTCAGCAGTTATTCGCTCAAGGTTATGTACGTCCCATCCGGGCCGTAGATATTCCCCGTGAAACAAAGGACAAATTCCTGCCGGAAAGCGACTATGCGCGTGTACAAAGTGTAAATTATGAACAAATGAACAAGGTGCAGACAGAAGTGAATGAACGTTGGAAAAACGAAGTAATCGCTGGTAAATGATAAAGAGGAGAGAAGTATGGGTATGGTAAGGCACAAAATCTTTTTTCTAACGCCAGTCATGATCATCTTCAGTTTCTTTTTTCTCTATCCACTGGTTATTCTCGTGTTAACGAGCCTGAGGAGTGAGGGAGACGGTGCGATGACTCTCCACAACTACACACAAATACTTGTTGACCCCTACTATTCTAAAGCACTCGTCAACAGTTTGCTGCTCTCCCTTGCCGCAACCGTATCCTCTCTGGTTCTGGCAGGACTTCTAGCCTTTTTTCTGGCACGGAACGAATTTAAGGGCAAAACGCTGTATTTTACCTTGCTGACATTTCCAATGTCGCTTCCGGGTGTAGTTGTTGGCTTTATGATCATTATTTTGTTTGGTACTACGGGTGTAATGCCGATGTTGAGCAAATGGTTGACAGGTACGCCTTCCATGGCATTTGCCTATACCATCACAGGCATTTTGCTGGCTTACTTGTACTTTGAGATACCGAGGGTCATTTTATCGCTATATGGTGCGATCCAGCATTTTGACCGGACTTTGGAGGAGGCGGCCAGAACGCTGGGAGCGTCACCCTGGCAGGCGATTCGTTATGTGGTGCTGCCGACCGTATTCCCGATTTTTATAGCTTCCGGTGCACTGGCCTTCTCGACATCGATGAGTGCGTTTGGTACTGCGTTTATGCTGGCTAATGACTTCGACATATTGCCAATCCTGATGTATAACGAGTTTACTTTAAGCTTCAAGATTGAGGTGGCCAGCGCGATAGCCGTTGTAATCGGAATGATTTGTGTGCTGATGAATCTAACGAATCGCATCATTATGGAGAGGGGGATGCGCTAATATGCGAAAGTTGGGCAAAGGCATCATGTACGCTTTGATTGTGATCGTCAGCCTGTTCATGATGATCCCCCTTTTGTTCACCGTGATCGGTTCGTTCGCCAACTACTGGGGGTCAAGCCTGTTTGCTTCGGGCTGGACTTTAAAATGGTACCGGGAAGTGTTTCACTATTACGGTCCCACCATTCTCTTCACACTGGTGATTGCTGTCTCAACCGTAATCATCAATGTGCTGCTGGGCACAATGACGGCTTACCAGTTTTCCAAAACGAACAGCCGTTGGATGATGATCATGGAGGAAATTTTGACTTTGCCGATTGCAGTGCCGGGGGTCGCGATTGCGCTGGCACTGATTCAGACCTATGCGTCGCTTCGGGAAGCGGGCTGGCTGATTTTGCTAGGGCATGTCATTGTGACGTTCCCTCTGATCTTCAGGACTGTGCTGGGGACGCTCAGAACCAAGAACTTCAAGGCACTTGATGAAAGCGCGGCTACGCTGGGAGCAGGTCCTTTTTACCGTTTTTTTTATGTTATTCTGCCAAGTATCAAATCAGCGGTATTATCGGGAGCTATGCTGGTATTTCTGCTATCGCTCGGAGAATTCAACATGACATTTTTCCTGTATACACCGCTTAAGGTGACCCTGCCTGTAGGACTGTATGAAGCTTACTCTTCACTGCGGATCGAGATCGGGAGCGCGTACACGGTGGTATTCCTGGTCATTGCAGTTCCATTGATGTTCATTCTGCACAAGCTGAATCAGTCTTCGACGTATACCAGAGGAGGGGTCTAAACATGAGGGAAACCTATATTCGCATTCGTGGGGTGCATAAGACGTATCCGGACGGAACGGCGGCACTTGAACCGATCAATCTGGACGTTCAGCACGGTGAGGTTCTGGTCCTGCTCGGACCTTCGGGCTGCGGCAAAAGTACTTTGCTGCGCATTATGGCTGGTCTGGAGAAGTCCAGCGGTGGCTCCATTAACGTCAATGGAGCAGAGATCAACCATCTGCTGCCGGAGAAGCGGGATATTGGGCTGGTGTTCCAGCAGTATGCCCTGTTTCCGACGATGACCGTTGCACAGAACATTGCTTTTGGCATGAAGCTCCGCAAGAAGAGTAAGCAGGAGATTGCGGTTAAAGTGCAAGAGATGCTGGAGCTGATGAGTCTGCAAGAACTGAAGGATCGCAGGCCATCTCAACTGTCCGGCGGACAACAGCAAAGGGTAGCGGTAGCGCGGGCGTTGGCTACGGAACCCAAAATTCTGCTGATGGACGAGCCGCTGACAGCACTGGATGCCAAGCTTAAGGAGTACTTGAGGATTGAGCTGGCCCAGCTCTTCCGGAAGCTGAACATCACGACTATCTATGTTACGCATGATCAGGTGGAGGCTATGGCGATTGCCGACCGGATTGCGGTGATGGATAAAGGAGTGGTTCGGCAGATCGGTACGCCCAAGGAAGTATATCATCAGCCAAGATCTCCTTTTGTGGCACAATTCGTCGGACAGGTCAACCGATTAAGGGGACAGGCCGTCCATACGAAGGAAGGCTGGTCGGTGCAGTTCGGATTTGACCTCATACCGTATCACGGCAGTCGGGATTTTATCGAGGGAGAGGAAGTGGAGGCATTCCTCAGACCTGAGGATATTGAGGTTGAAGTGTTACCGGGTCAGGGTTTCCCGGTTCGTATCCGGGAAAGCATCTTCCTCGGGGAGCGCTATAGGGTCATAGCGGATGCAAATGGGCATAAGTTGCTGCTGGACGTTCCCAATGATATTCATCTAAACGAAGGGGATCAGGTGCAGCTTCGGCTTCAGCATCACAAGCTTATTTATACGTAGAACAACATACAGCATTGAGGAGGAACGTCAGCATGAATACACAAATCAGCTACTCTGATCTTCCGTTATTAACCTGTTCCGTAGAGGAGAACGTGGAACAACTGGTGAACCACGGCGCGGATAAAATCGAACTGCTTATGGACGGTATCCAGTGGGATCGCATGGATGAGCAGATCAAGAAGATAGGTAAGGCTTTGCGGCTTCACCATTGTGCCTTTTCCGTCCACCCTCCAGCGTGGGATACGAATCTGACGAGCGAGAATCAGGCTATCCGCACGGCTTCTTATGTGGAGTACAAAAAAGCCATTGAATTCGCGCATGAGATTGAAGCAGAACATGTGGTCATCCATCCGGGCTTTTGCTTCTCTCCAGCCTTTGATAAGGCTGTAGCTCAGCAGCGTGCACAGGAGTATCTGCACCAGCTTTGCCAGGTAGCAGGGCCTCTTGGGGTCAAGCTGGCAGTTGAAAATGTAGGCTATAACGGTGCCTCCATTTATTCGGAACAAGAGTATTTGAGCTGTCTGGATCAGATGGGTCATACGGCAGGTTATTTGATTGATACGGGGCATGCCCACTTGAATGGCTGGGATATTCCGCAAATGATTCGCAGTGTGAAGGAACGTTTGTTTTCTGTTCATATTCATGATAACTCCGGTGTTGGTGATGAGCATTTACCGATTGGAGAAGGCTCCATCCACTGGCAGCCCATATATGATGCACTACAAGAGGTGGATGCTCCCTGCCAACTGATTCTGGAATATTCTCCTGGAACAGCCCTGAACCAGTTAGTGAAAGGAAAGCAACTGCTCCGGCAGCATCTTGCACTATAATCCTTTGAACTCACACACCATATCACAAGGGCAGGGGACGATTAGGGAGATGGACCCGTCCCGGTATGATGCCTACTTTTTTGATCTTGACGGAACGATCTATACAGGCAGCGAGCTATTGCCGGGAGTGAATGAGGTGATTTCTCGTCTGATTCAGTTGGGTAAGAAGGTCATGTATTTGACCAACACAACGATATATACCCGTGAGGAGTGCCGTGACAGGCTTCAGGCTATGGGATTGGAGCCTGTGGTAGACGACATTATGACAGCAGGCTATGTATCAGGGATGTATCTGAAGGAGCAACAAGAGGAAGTACGGGCGTTCGTTATTGGAGAGCGGGCGCTTGAGCAGGAACTGGATGTGCTGGATATTATCCTGACGGGTAATCCAATGGAAGCTACGCATTTGGTTGTCGGACTGGATCGGGAGTTCTCGTATGCCAAAATGACGGCAGGTATGAATGCAGTCAGGAACGGTGCCAGGTTCATTGTGGCGAACCCTGATCCGTTCTGTCCCGTACCTGGCGGAATCATACCCGATTCATGGCCTATTGCCAAAGCAATTGAGGCGGCGAGCACTCTTGATATTCAAGTGATGACAGGCAAACCCTCCACTTATTATATAGATAGGGCATTGAAATTATCAGGTCTGGATGCAGGGCGCTGCCTGATGATCGGAGATCGTTTGGAGACAGATATAATGATGGGTGTCAACAGCGCTGTCCACACAGCGCTAGTTTTGACCGGAGTCACAGGGAGCGAGTGCTTGCTTAAGAGCGCCATTGTACCTAATTATGTATTTAGTACACTTGAAGACTTGCTGAAGTGGCTATAGTCTCTGCCAAGGAAATCCATATTGACCCAATGACCTACAAGCTACAACTTACGAACCACGCTACTTAATTTGATATGTTGTAAGTGAATGAAAAGGGGAACGTCCGACCGGCTCAGGCCTATAGGCGTTCTCCTTTTTGCCTGCTTGCGGGAAGGTCATTAATTACACCGGAAATGTTTATGAATGTGCGCTTTGTCATTGACATGTTCCGATTATTTAAATTTAAAGTGACTGCAATCACATTAACGGTTACTTTATGTGGGTATACTGGGCTGTAAATGGAGGGTTAACCATGGGGTGCATATGTTGAGACACCCTTTGTTCATCTTATTTTGGAGAGAAGAGGGATACAAAGATGCTGAGTGAGCAAACCATTGCAACGATAAAATCGACTGTACCTGTCTTGGAGGTTCATGGAACTACGATCACCAAGCGTTTTTACCAAATGATGTTCGAGGCTCATCCCGAGCTGCTGAATATATTCAATCACGCTAACCAGAAGCAAGGACGTCAGCAAGGGGCACTGGCGAATGCTGTATATGCAGCTGCGCAGCACATTGATCGTCTGGAGGGAATCCTTCCAGTGGTGCGTCAGATTGCACATAAGCATCGCAGTTTGGGAATCCAGCCTGAGCATTATCCTATCGTTGGAAAATATCTGCTTGCTGCGATCAAGGACGTGTTGGGGGATGCAGCTACAGATGAGATCATCGCCGCATGGGCCGAGGCCTATGGTGTGATCGCTAATGTATTTATAGACGTGGAAGCTGAAATGTACAAGGAGGCGGAACAGCAGCAGGGAGGCTGGTCAGACTTTAAGAGCTTTGTTGTGCAGAAAAAGGTTAAGGAAAGCGACCAAATTACGTCCTTTTATCTAGTGCCGCAGGATGGACAGGTGCTGCCTGCATTCGAGCCTGGGCAATATATCAGCCTGCAGATGAATATTCCGGGTGAACATAATACCCACATCCGTCAATACAGCCTTTCGGCTGCCCCGGGCCAACCTCACTACCGGATATCCGTAAAACGCGAGGATGCTGTAGGGTCCCGTCCGGCGGGCAAAGTATCTGTGTACCTGCATGAGCAGGTACAGGAGGGCGATGTGCTGCAGGTATCTGCACCGGCTGGGGATTTCACGCTGGACCAGACAGATCACAGACCTGTCGTGCTGATCAGCGGTGGAGTCGGGCTAACACCGATGGTCAGCATGCTGGCTTCCTTGGTGAAGTCTGCCCCGGATCGCCCTGTCACCTTTGTCCATGCAGCAGTCAATGGGGATAACCATGCTCTGCGTAATGAGGTGGAAAAGCTGGTCGCCGCACATGCACAGGCCGCAGTTCGGTGGTGTTACAGCAGACCAACGGAGCAGGATCGGCTGGCGCAGGCCTTTCACAAGGAAGGTCGTCTGGACCTGCCCTGGCTGCAATCCGTGGCGCCGGAACGTAACGCACAGTATTACTTTTGCGGTCCCGAGGCGTTCATGCAATCGGTGTATGGTCTGTTGAAGGAGTGGAATATCCCTGCTGCGGATATCCACTATGAGTTTTTTGGCCCTGCCAGTGCGTGGGAAGCAGAAGCGCAGTGAGACATCATAAAAAGACGAAGGATAGCTGTCCTTCGTCTTTTTTGTGATGATTACAATGGGAAATCCTACTCATTAGGTACTACTTATTGGTTACTATTCTTCTTAGTGTGCTCGTGTTTTCATAAAATGGGCGGACGCAGAAATTCCATACGCTGCGGCATATACTGACGTAAAGCCTCCGGAATGCGGATCGAGCCGTCCTCCTGCTGATGATGCTCCAGCAACGGGATCAAAATCCGGGGCGAAGCGACCGCTGTATTGTTGAGTGTGTAACAATATTGCAGCTTGCCGTCCGCATTGCGATAGCGGATGTTGGAACGGCGTGCCTGAAAATCAAGCAGCTGTGACGATGAATGTGTCTCGCCGTAAGCCTGTCGGCTGGGCATCCATGTCTCAATATCCACCTGCTTGTAGGTTTTTTGCGCCATGTCGCCTGTACAGACCGCCATTTTGCGGTAGGGCAGCTCCAGCAGTTGAAGCAGGTCTTCCGCATTGCGTGTAATCTCCTGGAACATCTGCTCCGAAGCGTCCAGACTGGCCTCGCAGAGCACGACCTGCTCCACCTTGGCGAACTGGTGTACACGATACAGTCCGTGCACATCTCTTCCGGCTGAGCCGACCTCATTGCGGAAGCATACCGATACAGCCGCCAGCCGGATTGGATTGGTGACATCTACGATTTCACCGCTGTAATATGCGACCAGCGGAACCTCCGAGGTGCCTACGAGCCATTGATCCTCCCCTGCGATGCGGTAGGTCTGATCCAGCCCAAGCGGGAAAAAGCCAGTGCTGCGCATGGCCTCAGAGCGTACCATTAGCGGAACATCCAACAACTGGAATCCTCGCTCAGTCAGCAGATCGACTGCAAGCTGCTGCACAGCCCTGTGTAGCGCGACCCCTGCTCCCGTCAGGTAGTAGTTCCGGGTCCCGGCTGTTTTGACGCCGCGAGGAACGTCGAACAGGCTGTGAAGCTGGCCGAGTGCCATATGATCCTTGGGTTCAAATCCGAAATCAGGTATCGTTCCGACCCGTTCCAGTTCTACATTATCTTCATCCGATCTGCCCCGTGGCGTATCTGGCGATACGATATTAGGCATCAGAAGCAAGAACTGTTGAAATTGCTCCTCCACTTCCTGCTGCGGGACTTCCAGACGGTCTAATTGTCCGTTAATTTCTTTGACCTGCCGCTTGGCTGCCTCTGCCTGTTCATTCTTTCCGGCATGAAGCAGCGCTCCAATGTCCTGGCTACACTGATTACGCGTCTGACGCAGCTGCTCCACTTCCTGCAGCAGCTCTTTTCTCCGATCATCCAGGGTCAGCAGCTCTGCCACCGATACCTGCATTCCTTTGTTGTCTGCCGCTGTCTGAACCTGTTCCTGATGCTCTCTGATCCATTTGATGTCCAACATGACACCGCACTTCCTTTCGGATAAAAATACAAAAAGCGCCCTCATCCACATGGGACGAGGAGCGCTTTGATCTCGCGGTGCCACCCAAATTGACCGGACAGCATGACAGATGTCATGACTCTCCAATCCACTTTGCTCCGCTGTAACGGGCGGGTCCGGTTTACTTAGGAACATATATTGCCATATCCTACGCTAACGTATGATCCTTGGCGTAAACGCCTCCGAGTTGGATGCTCTTCACAGGCATAGTATCGTTTGCTTTTTTGTAAGTATACGAATTTTCGGCAGGTTAATCAAGCTACAACAACTTTTTAAGCTGGGATACACGACTTTGTGATACACCAAGCCATGCTGCATATTCACCCTGCCTAGCGTTCGGATGGTTACGTATAAGTTCTCTCAGTCGTTCAATTAATATGTGTGAAGGTTGATGCGATCTCTTTTCCTGATGAGCAGGTTCCTTGGCAACAGGAACAGGAATGTGACTAACTCCTATATTTCCTTTCAGCTCATGTATACATCTTTTGCACAAAAAGGAATCTCTGAAATAGGTCACATATTCAACAGAACTACACATTTTACAGGAGACCCCGGTATACTTGCGCATACTCAAAAAGCCTGTTTCGGCATCTACATAAAATTCCAGAGGATCACCAACGCCAATATCCATTGATCTCCGCATTTCTTTAGGAATCACGATTCGACCTAACGAATCCAAAGCGCGTGTCATACCTGTATTCTTCATCGCGATACTCTCCTATTAACAAGATAAAAAGAAATAAAATAGAAGTGTTTATGTTTATTCCAAAAAGTGGTACGATTATGGAAAGATAAACTCTTAATTATACAATAGATTTTCCAAGTTCCATTTTTATTTAAATATGCAATAAATCAAATTTCACGCTGGAAGGGTGGTTTATTCATGGAAATCACACCATCGATTAGAGCAGAAATTGAAAAATACTTGAAGCAAAAAGACCTGAGCATGACCGAGTTTGGACACATCATTGATTTGAATGTAGGTACGGTTAGCGGTATTGTCACAGGAAACCGTATTTTATCCGTTAACCAACTGGATCGCATTACTGTCGGGATGGAGCTGCCACCAGATCATTTTTATGAGCAGTACATTGAAGAGTGCATTATAGAAGAACCGCTCAACTGGCGAAGAATTAGCCCATTCTTATACCGCTGTGTGGAGCTTGGGCGGCTGGATTGCGTGCAGCGAGTAGTCAGTCTGATGCTGGATAATCCGACCTACCTTTCTCCACTCTTTGAGTTGGCTGAGAAGTGTTTCCAAAATGACTATATAGAAGCAGCAGCCTACCTGTATGAAAACGTAGCCGAGAGTGAAAGACAGCAGCATTCGGAACGACTTGCTCTGTGCCGCTATCGCTTGTTCACCATTGCGATCGGAAAGGATCAAAATCTGAATCTCGAAGCCGCAGCTAAATTTGAACCCTATGTCCATCGTTTGGATGAGATCGACCAACTGGATGCCCTGAAGGATTTGGCGAATGTGTACAGATCATTGAGCCAATGGGACAAGGTATATGCATTTTCTAAGAAAATGGGGGACCTAGGGCAGATCCAATATGACCTGGTTCATAACTCCAAGCGAACAGGAACAGAGCCGCAAAGAAAATAACGTTCTGGACCATTATTTGCATACATAGCCTATGCTGAACTGATGTGCGCCAATGCCTGTGATGCGAAGGGGGATCATAAGCGGGCGCTGGAGCATCTCCGCGGTTATACTGATCTAAGCTGGGTGCAGGAGACGGACCCGGATTCACTTCACTGGAAAGGTCAATTTCAGCGTTGGGCGAAAATTAATACGTACGTCAACAGGCTTATGTCTGGAGATGTGAGTGTCCTGCCGGATTACGTAGAGTACATGACTGGTGAACAGCACATTTTTAACGAGCTCTTGAATGTTATTGAAGTCGCTAATCGCTACAACATAGATGTAGATCATATTCTCCAGCGTTTTGAATCCCAAATTGCAGCGTACCAGGAATCATCCTCTATCGATAAATACTCACAACAATTTTTACTACAGCAGCGTGCACGATTTTGGTATAAGCTGGCTAAATACAGCCTCAATAAAGGCAGATATTCATATGGTTTCAAATGTTTAATAGACGCATTAGAAAAAGCTGGTACAATTAACCATGTACTACTAATTGCCAATTGTGCAGGATTATTCTTTCGTTTCAAAACACATGCGGCATCTGCAACACAGGTTCAGTTTCAATCCATTTATGAGGAGGTGTGGGAAAGCAATGATCAAAAAGATGGCTTTGCTTTTGGCAGCGACTAGCTTGGTACTGGTATTCGCACTACCAGTTCTGGCTAACATCCCAGCTCACGGCACAGTCACACCGCAAGAGCATATTGGTTCATTTTGATTAACGATTCAAAGCTTGACCTATTTGCCATTGACCAGCCTATTGGCTGGTCTTTTTTTGTTTTATTTTGAATATTTTGGCTGAAAAATGGCGTCCTCTAATAGCACATGCCCCCTTAAAATGAGATTCATGAGGAGGGAATACACAATGGACACAGATACAACGTTACATCAACAATTGGAAAGCGCACGGCAACGGCTGCATGATTTGTATGAGCAGTATGACTTTGGACACCCTTGTGTACTTGAGCAGTTGGTGTGACCCGAAATCCATCATGCTTGTAGTCCTCTATGCAAAAATAATTCTTTTCTCACGCAACGGAATTTATTATTCTATAAAATGTCTTATTTGATAGCCACATACATACTCATGTAATTAAATGTAATAAATTATTTGACAGGAAGATACCTCAATGGATTAGAGGAAAGTAACAGTACCAATTATCATGCGAATATCGGAAAATTTTTATATTTGTATGTGTTAAAATGGAATCTCAAATAAAGGAATATATTGATATCATTTACATTTCAACATTTTCCGAAAAATATTAATTAATGAGGCGGTGGTGTGTAGTCAGGTAATGTGATATCTGTTTTGAATGCGAGTAACAAAGCAAGTAACATACTAAAAGTTTGGAAGATGAATTAAAAATTTATGTATAAAAGTGTTGCGTGATTTTGATGCTGGTGTGCTTCACATGAACGAGTATACACTTCCTATTCACTTCAACCGTGTATGGGGATTTGTATAAATATCGTCTAACAAGGAGTTTAAACCACTTGTTTGGAGGGGGATTGGCTGTGAAAATATAGCTGCACACGAAGCAAGAATAAACCGGGAGAGTGACCGGGTCATGGCGGCGAAGATGCACTCATGACCTAGTGTGAGCATCAGGTAGGATTTAAGAGTGTCCGGTCAAGAAGAGAGGGGATATAAACGTCTGGATCATGAGATATTGGATTACCTACTTTTTTTCATCATGATCTTTCCAATAAAAATAAATACACAGCGTAATTAAGATCAGTGGAAATAAGTAAAAAGCATCATTAAATCCTGCGGAATGGGTGACTCTTAAATAGTATAGAAGCCAAAACATAGACATGCTTGCTATCAAAGCTATGGTGCCGCTTACTGAATACATGTATATCTCTCCTTTATGAATTGTTAAAACGCATGCAAAACAGATGCTAATGTTATCATTATAATGCAAATATATGACCAGGAGGAAATCTTATGAAAAAAATTTGCGATTATTCTTTCTGCTTTACTGCTTTTTGTTGTAGGTACTCCTAACATTTATGCAGCACAAGATGATGTAGCAGTTCCCCAACCTGATGTTGTTTCTGCGACTATTGTGGTCGATGGAGCCTATAAAACTGTTTCTTTGGATAACGGCGATGTAGTGTCCTTTTTGACAAAAGAGGATTATGATTCATACGTAGCTGCTTCAAATGATAAGAATACTACAGTCCAGTTAGAAGCTGTCGACTCTGTAATACGGCCTTCGAGTACTCACATTGACAACACGTTTATTTCAGGTACTACAAGAGATCACCAATTTATCAATTATCATAAGAATACTCCTTACTGGGCAAAAGCAAGTAATTATACAGTTAATAGTGGCGAAACATATAATGCATCTACTACGCTAAAATATGACGATGTATCTTTTACTGTCGGAGTTTCATACATGTATTCAGTAGCGACGCAAATCCCGGCAGACCCGAGTAGATTTAGTAGACTAGGGGTTTCGGCTGACTTAACTCTTAAAAAGTATAGAGCCGTTCAGTATGATAATTACACTGGACAAAGAATAAGCTCATGGGATTTTGTCGCTACGAATGTTCGCAATACTTACCTTGCACCTGCTTACCAATAACAACCGAGTAGGGCCAGCAACTTTCTGGTTTTTTAAAACTTACTGGCTCAAAGCTTGATCCTTTTTTCCAGTTGACCAGCCTATTGGCTGATCTTTTTTTTGTTTTATATTGAATATTTTGGCTGAAAAATGGCGTCCTCTAATAGCACATGCCCCCTTAAAATGAGATTCATGAGGAGGGAATACACGATGGACACAGATACAACGTTACATCAACAATTGGAAAGCGCACGGCAACGGCTGCATGATTTGTATGAGCAGTATGACTTTGGACACCCTTGTGTACTTGAGCAGTCTATGTTGTTGGACGAACTGATTAATCAATACAATCGTATGTTTCAGACCAAGAAGCTGCCCCACCTAGTGTGACCCGAAATCCATCATGCTTCCAACTCGCGTAAAATGATAAATACTCCTGCTTTATGCAAAAATAATTTGATTGTCCTATAACGAAATTTATTATTCTATAAAATGTCTTATTTGATAGCTACATACATACTCATGTAATTAAATGTAATAAATTTGTTGATGGCTTGATACCTGTGATGGATTAAGGAAAAATAGCAGTACCAGTAATAAGGCTTCGCCTTTTTGCATTCGTGTTACACACGTATGTTCTGGCTGATAAAATGCGGCGTTCAAGTGTGTCTCATGATATATTGGTGTGATTATCCAAAATTCTATTGCAAAATCGAAAAATAATAGCAAAATGGGAACTTTTACATACGGGAGTTGGTTAATAAAGACCATTCTTTGTCTTGGGAAGAGGTGGTCGCTTTTCTATTCAATCAATTCAATGAGGTAAGTTAAGATCGGTTTGGTAAAAACAAAATCTAATGATAGAAGGCTATGAATATGAAGAACATTAAGAAAGCTTCTTTGTTATCTGTTTTATCTCTAGCCGTTGCAATTCCATTAACTGCTTCTGCAGCAGCTACGACCAATGTTGCACCAGCTACAACAGACTCAGTACAAGTGAGTCAGTCTGCAAACGAATCAACAGATGTGAATACTCCAAAAACGGGAGATCATGTTATTACTCCTCAAGAAACTAAATCGGTGGTTAATAGAACTCTTCGCAATACAGAGCTTACAGAGGATTTTGAAATTCCAGCACGATATGGGTATGTTAAAGTTTGGATACGTAATGACGGCGACCAACCAATTAAGTTTTCAGTAAATCAAGGCTCTCCATCAGGTGCGCAGAAGCTTTCTGGAACAGTGAAGCCTGGCCAGACTTATAGTGAAGTTAGCTCGAGTGCTTGGTCTACCGGTAAATTTTATGTAAGCCTTACCTCAGGAAATGCTTATATGTCTGGTGAACTCGCAGTTCGTATAGGTACTTCACGAGGGGAATTGTAATTATCTCATAGTTGTTTATGAGCGGTGAAAGGTCGACCTTTTTTTATTTGTGTTGGTTTGTAAGTATTTCAGATCGTATGCTGCCACTGAAATGCTGGATAAGAGAAGGAAAGTGACATGTATGACTTTTGCTATTATTGTGACGTGTGAGTTTGATCCATATTATTGAAATCTAATCAAACTGTAGATCAAGTATATACATAGTAACTAGCGTTGGAGAGTTATTACGTCAAATTCTTTTTCAACGAATTCTACAGTATAGCCAGCTTCCATAAAATATATTAGGGTAATTAGGTATTTTGTATAAATGTAACATACTTAATATTTGTTAATTATCGATCGGACTATCTATGTTCTTATGGGTTAAGGACTGAAGTACCCAAAAAAGAGCCTCTACTTTCTTAATTGAGCCGGCATTTTCCCGCTGCTGCGTAACTTGCAATATCATCATATACGCTTGCTTCAATAGATGAATATACTCTATCCGACACACTGAAATTTCGAACATATCCGCTTGTTTGAGAGGACTGATTATATCACATTCAAGCAACACCAAATATGTAATTAATCTTATATTTTTCTTACCAGTTATAGAATGATGACACACTGTTGTCATCATTCTATATGCTACCATTAAATCAACCGCCAGAAACTGTGGTTCAATCATGAATAAAGGAGATTAAACAAACATGGAATTTCAACAAGAATTCAATAATATCTTAGGGAGAAGCGGCCATATCGCATTAGCAACATCTGCGGGGAATATTCCTAATGTACGAATTGTAAGTTCCTATTATGACCAAGCGAAAAATACCGTTTACTTCCCTACATTCCCTAACTCACCTAAGACTTTGGAATTTGTTCAAAATGATAAAGTCGCGTTTACAACCATCCCTGAGGAAGGGATTCAGGTGGTCCGAGTCCAGCAAGCTGTTGTTCGTAAAAGCGAACTCTCCGTTGCCGAGCTTAAGGATGGATTTGCAAGAAATATTCCGAATTTTGAAGAATCATTAGGTCCTGTGATCCCTATACTTGAGTTGTATGAGCTTCACTTTAGTGAGGCGCTAGTAACACTGAGCCATCATCAGACTGAGAAAATTGAATTGACCCATATTTAAATTATCAGCTCATAGCAGAACATCCCCGCAGAACTTCTCCTATTGTAGGTCTGTGGGGATGTTGTATACTGCACACAATTGTTTGATCCTTTGTATAAGTTCATTCCGAATATGCTCGGGTTCCAAGCATTCACATTTATCTCCAAATTTCATTAAAGAGTTATACCAATAATCATTATCTACAAAAGGAAACTGTACAATGTACCTTTGGTCATCATACAGCTTAATGTTGTCCTCTCCACAAAGTTCTTCCATCAACTCTCGTAAAGATTCATCAATCAGTAGTTGAACAGTCCTCTGCTTTTCATCCGGGTAATCCAGTGATTGCATATCGAGTTCCCTCGGGATGAAATTTTCTTTCATAAGCTTAAGCAAGGATATGCGAGATACTCTAAACACCCGCATCCCCTCCCTCATAGTACAATATCCTTGCAAATACCAAGCAGTATCCTTTAAGACTAATCTGTAGGGTTCAATGATCCTATCCGTACTTTTGTCTGACTGATCCCGGTACCTAAAGGATAATAACCTTTTCTCATGAATTGCCGTTTTTATTTCAATAAAGTTGGGTTTTAGACTCTTTAAACCGAACCAAGGATTTTGGTCAATAATAACTTGATTTTCAAATTCCCTTATTTCCTCCTTTGGAAATAAGGCTTTCACTTTTGCCAGTGTATTAAGGAAGTCATCACTTGACACAGTGGAGTGTAGACTTCCAAGCCCTACTAATAATGTGGTGATATCCGAAACTGTAAATAGTTTCTTCTCAAATTTATATTCCTCAACAATGCTGATACCACCATTGACACCGGGGTAAGTAACAATCGGAATACCCGCTTTGTTAATAGCTTCAATGTCCCGGTATATTGTTCGCGGGGTTACTTCAAACATTTCGGCAAGAGTGGGAGCACTGATTTTTCTACGCTCAAGAAGCAACATAATAATAGAAATTAATCGATCGATCTTCAAAAATATCACCTATCCCTAGCTTAGACTCTCCATTTCTGCGTTTTATTCCATGATTAACCGGCGCTTGATTCGTTTTCACTTTTTCATAGCTACTTCGACTGGTTATTCATGATGATTTGCTCCATAGTGGCTTCAATCCTATGACTTATCTCTTCCCTGGTTATCCCTAAAGCAATAGAGAGTTCACTATACAACTGCTCCTTAGCATATTTCAAATATTTCTGATCCGTATACCCCAGTTTTCCCTTTTGTATAATCATTTCTGCATTCTTCATATATATCGTTTTTATGAGTTCTATTAAGGATTTGCAATTATTTTTTTGCAAAGTGGACTCATATAAGTTTGTCCACCATTTTACATCACGTTTTTTTTGATCCTCTACTTTAGCTGCTCTAATAATAGAGATTTGTTCGATGAGCTTCTTGGCTTCCTCACAAGATATCATTGGCCTCATATATACTTTGGTATCTGTAGGTGTGTAGATGGTTTCCGTACCAAAGACTGGAGATAATGTATAGTATAATTTGGTTCCGATCGTTATAGGAATATTGGGCGACCCTATCGCTTTAATCTGACAGACCCCACTGTTACCGTAAATAATAAAGTCTCCCGTATGGAACATCCAATTTTCCTCCTATTCAAGCGAACACTGGCTCATTATTTCCCTAATTCTTTTTTCAAGAACAGTCCTGTATAACTTGCTTCACAATCTACGATTTGTTCAGGGGTCCCTATGCATAAAATGTTTCCACCGTTCGTGCCCCCTTCGTGCCCTAAGTCTATGATATAATCCGCATTTTTGATGAGGTCCAGGTTATGCTCAATAACCACCACCGTGTTACCAGCGTCAGCTAGCGTGTGTAAAATATTTATTAGCTGATGTACGTCTGCTACATGTAATCCGGTAGTGGGCTCATCCATAATGTATATAGTTGAACCTGTGGCCGGTTTAAGTAGTTCCGCCGCAAGCTTCACCCGTTGCGCTTCTCCTCCAGATAGTGTAGTAGAGGACTGACCTAATTTTATATATCCAAGCCCTACTTTACATAGCGCATCAATTTTTTTGCGAATCTTGGGGATATTTTCGAAGAAATCAACAGCTTCATCAGCAGTCATGTCCAGAATATCAGCGATACTTTTTCCTTTATAGTGAACTTCCAAGGTTTCGCGGTTGTAACGTTTCCCCTTGCACACATCGCATAGCACATAGACGTCCGGGAGAAAGTGCATTTCAATTCTCATTAGCCCGTCCCCAGTACAAGCTTCACAACGTCCACCACGAATATTAAACGAAAATCGGCCGGGGCCATATGCTCGAAGCTTAGCTTCGTTGGTCATAGCAAATAGAGAACGTATATTGTCAAAAAGCTCCGTGTAGGTTGCCGGGTTGGAACGCGGTGTCCTGCCAATTGGGCTTTGATCTACGTTGATAACCTTGTGCAAGTGATGAATTCCATCAATACGTTGATGTTTGCCAGCCCTTGTATGAGCGCGGTTCAGTTCGGAGGCTAGCCTCTTATACAGGATCTCATTAATAAGGCTCGATTTGCCTGATCCGGACACCCCTGTCACACAGGTCAACGTGCCAAGAGGGATGGATACATCGATGCCCTTTAAATTATTTTCTGCTGCTCCTACAATCGTTAAGGTATGCCCATTGCCTGTCCGTCTCTTTGACGGTACCGGAATTTGCTTTTGATTGGACAAATATTGACCTGTTATGGAGCGTGCTTCCTTCGCTATGTTCTCGAGTTTACCTTGAGCAACGATCTCGCCCCCATTTATGCCTGCACCTGGTCCGATATCTACAATCCAGTCTGCCTGCCGTATCGTGTCTTCATCGTGCTCGACAACAATTAATGTATTTCCCAGATCACGCATACTTTTCAGAGCGGCCAAGAGTCGCTCATTATCTTTTTGGTGTAGGCCAATGGAGGGCTCATCTAGTATATAGAGCACTCCGGTCAAGCCTGAACCGATTTGCGTAGCTAATCGAATGCGCTGGTTCTCGCCGCCTGAGAGTGTACCAGCTGTTCTAGCGAGCGTTAAGTATTCAAGGCCGACATTCTTCATAAAATCAAGTCGCCCTTGAATCTCTCGAATGGCAGATTCAGCAATGATCAATTTGGCCCCGGATAACTTCAAATGGTTGAAAAAATTCAGAGCCTCGGTCACTGACAACTTACAAAAATCAGAAAGATTCATGTCTCCAACGGTTACAGCAAGCATCATCGGATTCAAGCGGTCGCCATGACAGTCAGGGCATTCCAGAGCCGACATATAACCTTCAAGCTCCTTTCGCACGATTTCCGACTGAGTCTCACGATAACGGCGATCCATGTTGTTGATGATACCTTCAAAAGACTGGTGAATCCGTCTGGAGGGGCCGTCCTTCGCTTGCGTATATACAAGTTCCAGCTTCTCACTGTTAGTACCATATAGTAATCCATTTAGAGCTTCTTCCGAGAATTGATCAAGCGGCGTATCGAAATCAAAGCCATATTTTTTGCCGAGAGCTTCATAGTACATACGTATATATGAATTGGTATGGGGATTACTCCAGCCACTTGCAGCGATCCCGCCAGAGTTGATCGAACGGGTTGAATCAGGAATAATCTTTTGGGGGTCCACTTTTAAATGAAAGCCCAATCCTGTACAGGTCTTGCAGGCGCCAAACTGATTATTGAAGGAGAACATTCCAGGTGATAGCTCCGGTAAAGAAAAGCCGCACTTAGTACAAGCGAAGCTTTGTGAATATAGGATATCCTCGTCAGTGTCTAAGCGATGAATAATGACAATATCACCCGATAGACCGAAGGCGGTTTCTAGAGAGTCGGCTAATCTTTCGGAGCCACCCTCGGTCACCATTAATCGGTCTACAATAATCTCAATGGTATGTTTCTTGTTTTTGTCGAGCTGGATATCTTCGCTTAAAAGAAGAACCCGGCCATCTACACGTACGCGCACGTATCCATTGGTTTTTGCTTGCTCCAAAAGTTGTAGATGCTCTCCTTTTTTATCCCGGATTAGTGGAGCCAATATGGTGTACTTCGTCTTGTTGGGCCATTGGTGAATTTGATCCATAATTTGATCAATAGACTGACGACTGATTTCACTGTGACAGTGAGGACAATGTGGAACTCCAATCCTGGCCCACAATAAACGCAAATAATCGTAAATTTCGGTGACGGTACCGACTGTAGAACGCGGATTACTGGTGGTGGTTTTTTGTTCAATAGCGATCGCAGGTGAAAGTCCTTCTATCGAATCAACATCCGGCTTGTTCGTATTGCCTAAAAAAAGTCTTGCATACGAAGATAAAGATTCAACATAACGCATTTGGCCCTCAGAGTGAAGTGTATCAAAAGCCAGACTCGACTTTCCTGAACCACTTACACCAGTGAATACAACAAATTGATTACGTGGTATGTTCAAACTTACGTTTTTCAGATTATTCTCCCTTGCGCCATGAACTTGTATAAACTCCCGCATAAGTAACCTCCAGCCTCTCGCAAGTACATTAATCCTATTTTCCACACGTACAAAATAATCGTATCATACACCTGTCAAGTCTTTTTTCCTCCATGAAGGAATACAGGGATCAAATTTACATAATTTTTTTAGATGAAACAACCTCGCCAAAGGTACGTTCTGCTGTAGAACCCAGGCATTTAACTCGTATCCGCTGGACAAGAAAAACTCTGGAATGTTTAAACCAGATTGACGATAGATATTTCGCTTACAACATTAATCCACCTTCACACCAAAGGACTTCAAAAAAGTAATAGCTTGTAAGCTATCCATTCGTACTCCTCTCAAATCGAGATTTTTAAGATCGATCCCCTCCAGGATAGCTCCTCTAAGATCAGCTCCCCGAAGCCGGGCCTTTGCCAAGGACACGCCGGTTAAGTCGGACTTTCTTAGATCGGCTTTTTCCAAGTTAGCCTCTGTTAAGTCAGCCTCACATAAACGTATGTTCTTTAAATCTTGCTTACTCAATGGGGCCAGTCTGAGATTTGTATAGGACCAGTCCCCTTCAGTGATCGTTATTCCATCCAGCTGAGCACCTGAAAAATCGGAGCCTGTCATTTTACAGGATATGAACTTAGCTACAAACAAATTAGCTGCGACAAAATTACAATTTTCAAAAGCTGATTCATGATGAATGGAGCCGTTCAAGGCCGTTCCATGAAAACTGCACTCTATAAACCGACAATGCTTGGTCACAATCTCTTCCATAGAAGCATGATCAAATGTGCATTGAATAAATGTACATTGAGTCAGTTCCCCGTAACGTAAATCTTTCCCGTTAAATTGAACCTTCTCATATGATTGATCCTTATAGTCGTACATTGGGCCTCCTGAACCATAAATCTATTCACCTTAGCAGGTTACTTTACTTTGCTGCTTTTTAACCTATTAGATTGTTCTCGTTTTTTCTTGGCTGTCGTTCGTGCTGCCTTTACAGTGGCAGCTCGCACTCGCTCCTCTTCATTCTCTTTACAAAGCTGTTCCAATTTCTGTTTCTCTGCCTCTATCTGTTCCTTTTTCTTCATATATTCCTCAAAGACAAAGGCTTGCGCATTGGAATCATTCATTTGCAAATAGCTGCCAAAAGCATCTGGGTAGACGAATGCCTTTGGCCCAATGGATTCTGCAAAATGAACATCTAGCCGCTTTTCCGTCATGAAGATGATCCGCCCAGTCCCGAAAGTAATATGAGTTACTTCTTTACTTATCAGATTCATGTTTGGTTCCTCCTGTATTCTTACCGCAGCAAAGGAGCGTATTACATCATGAGGTGGTATTACCTTTTCAATAAAATTAATAACTGTATGTGAAAAAGAAAAAAGTCGTCACTTTCTTCTCTATCAAGCTATGTTCTTCAATGTCGACAATTCAAAGATTATCACATAGAATTATGACAGCATATTGTCATATTTCTAATTTCAACGTTAAAATTTTTAGGGGGTCCTCATGAAGATTGATCGTCTTCTGTCTATAGTCATGCTGCTACTAGAGCGAGATAGAGTTAGTTCTTCCAAGCTTGCTGAAATGTTTGAAGTTACTCCCAGAACCATCTTTAGAGATATTGAAACCATAAACAAAGCTGGCATTCCTATTATCACTTATCCTGGTGCGAGTGGAGGGATCGGGATTATGGAGAAATATAAAATTCAGAAAAAAATATTTACTGTCGCGGATATAACAGCTTTATTGCTAGGCTTAAATGGACTTCATGCCTCCATGTCTAGTGAAGAAATTTTGAATACAATCGCTAAAGTCAAGTCCTTGGTATCTGAAGAACAACTTCGTTTTGTAGAGAGCAAGATGGCTATTGATCCTTCTCCATGGTTCGGAAAAGCAACTATACGGCCCAATTTCGAGCAATTGCAAACTGCTCTTCTAAGAAATCTATTAATATCATTCAACTATTTAGACCAATTTGATCAATTGACCCAACATAAAGTTGAACCATACCGATTAGTACTCAAAGATGCCAGCTGGTATTTGCAGGCCTACTGTACCACTCGACAAGGATTTCGTATGTTCAGGCTTTCATGTATGTCTTCGCTCACATTGCATAATGAACATTTTTCTCCCAAAAGCTTTGCATTTGAACCATGGGACTCTACTGAAAAGGAGCAGGTTATTCTTAAACTGCTTATTGATGAGTCACTACGAATGTATATGGAGGGTTATTGTGGCAAGGAGAATATCAAGCCTTATAAAGACAATAAGTTGGTAGCCTTCTTCCCATTTATTGAAAATGACTACGGCTATGGACACTTGCTCAGTTTCGGGGACAAATGTGAATGTCTGGAACCAGAACATGTACGTCAAGAAATATACAATAGACTCCAGCGTTCGATCAGTAAGTATATTCATTCTTAGATTGCTTTGAAAGCACCCTAACGACTTGATCTATTTGATCTGCACCTGTTAACAACAGGAAGCACCATCGTAGCCTACTTCTCCTTCGGTGTGGTATTGCTGGCGATTTCGTATATTTATCAAAAAGTATCCAATCGCATGGGAGAGGCAATTATAAAGAAGAATGTCGAAGAAAAAATGTAGTTTTTTGTAGGATTGTGTAGATATTCGACAATATAAAAATAAATTCGATAAATAGTGAAAAATTATGTATGACCTTACATCCTACTTACGCTATAATGAGTAAAAATTATTTATGTACGCATGCTTATGTTTATGCGGAAGTAGAGATGAATGAGGGGGATATAATGAGTTTGAGCAAGGGGCAGAATAGCCTGTCTGATAAAAATGAACGCTTCTCGTCGGCCGGATTTATCCTGGCAGCGATCGGGAGTGCGGCAGGATTGGGCAACATTTGGAAATTTCCGTATATTACTGGACAATATGGCGGAGCTGCATTTTTCTTGTTATTTATCATCTGCCTGTTGCTTGTAGGCTTGCCAGTCCTTTTAGCGGAGCTTGCGCTTGGCCGTGCGGGTCGAGGAAGTGCTGCTTCTGCCATGGTCAAAGTGGGCGGTCATCCGATTTGGGGCAAGATGAGCATTATGTTTGTTATCGTGCCATTTGTTATTTTGTCGTTTTATGCCATTGTAGGAGGCTGGACACTGCATTATGCCGTAGAGGCATTCAGTGGAAGTCTGTTTTCAAATAATGATTTCGCCGGACAGTTTGCTTCCTTTTCCTCGGGCTACGCTCCATTGGTTTGGCTGTTAGTTGTTTTTGCATTTACAGCAGTCGTGGTTACTCTCGGGGTATCGAACGGAATTGAAAAGTTCAATAAAATTTTGATTCCTGCCAAGGTTATTCTGTTGCTCGTGTTAATGATAAATGCGCTTATGCTGCCAGGCTCGGGTGCGGGTGTAGCCTTCTTCCTGAATCCTGACTTCTCCAAACTTAGTATAGAGTCTGCATTGGTTGCTTTGGGACATGCCTTCTTCTCGCTCTCACTGGGGATGGGGATTATGGTCACGTACGGTGCTTATGTGGATCGTCGACAATCGCTGGGCGGAGCCATGCTGGCAGTTGGTGGCGGAGATTTAATCTATGCATTTATCGCAGGTATGATTATTTTCCCTACAACCTTTTCCTTTGGAATTAACCCGGCTCAAGGGCCGTCTCTGGTCTTTATTGCTTTACCGGCTGCGTTCTCTGCCATGCCTTTCGGTGCTTTCTTCGGCGGGTTGTTCTTCGTACTGCTGGCGGTTGCTGCATTAGGTTCTATGGTATCCTTGCTGGAAGTACCCGTAGCCTATGTTATGGAGCGGTTCCGTTGGAGCCGGGTTCGCTCGGTTATCATCGTATCTGTCCTGTGCCTGATGCTGGGTGTCCCTTCTGCATTGTCCATGGGACTGGTTCCGGAATTGAAAGTCGGCGACAAATCCTTCTTTGATTTCGTTGACTTCACAGCTTCCAACATCTTCTTGCCGTTAGGCGGCTTGTTGATTGTTATATTTACAGGCTACTACTGGAAGACTGCGGGTGAGCATGCAAATCTCAAACCCTTCTGGTTCCGCGTATGGTTGTTTGGTCTTCGGTATGTTGCACCGATCCTGATGCTGCTGGTCTTCCTGCACACCTCAGGAATTATCAAATTTTAAGCAAAACCAATAAAAAGGTATTTTCTTCCCAAGGGAAGAGATACCTTTTTTTGTATATCTATCAGTGCTTACCTAACTGTGGAAAGGAGTGATATAATAAAAACATTGTCATTAATTTTAACTTCATTGAAATCACTACGATTATGAAGTTTTATATAATGAACAAAAAGGCTACAGGGCATCGCACAGACGATGTGCAGGAGAGGGAAAGGGCAGAAGAGATTGGAACAGACAGGGAGCTTGAGTTTGCAAGAAGGACGGCGGCTGAAATGAAATTGAATCGGTTGCCATCACAACGTCGTTATATGCCAGGCTTGGACGGATTAAGAGCGCTGGCGGTCATCGCAGTCATTGTTTATCATCTGAATCCGGACTGGTTGCCGGGTGGTTTGTTGGGTGTAGGTGTGTTTTTTACTTTGTCAGGGTATTTGATTACCGATATTTTGGTCAGTCAGTGGGATACATATCATAGCTTTAAAATGAAAGATTTCTGGCTGCGTCGTGCCAGAAGGTTGCTGCCTGCCATGTTGACGGTTGTGGCTGTCATTGTTCTGTGCTCGCTACTTTTCGATCCGTCACGGCTTACAGCCTTGCGCGGAGATGTACCTGCCGCTTTAGTGTATATGAGCAACTGGTGGTTTATTTTTCATCAGGTTTCGTACTTTGAAAGCTTTGGTCCACCTTCTCCACTCGGACACCTGTGGTCGCTGGCGGTGGAGGAGCAATTTTATATTTTGTGGCCGCTGCTGTTGGCGTTGGGGCTAAAATGCATGCCGAGGCGCAGTGTGCTCGCCGGCTGGGTGACAAGTCTGGCGTTAATCTCTGCGCTTTTGATGGCCGTGATTTACGTGCCGGGAAGCGATCCGAGCCGGGTGTATTATGGCACGGATACGCGCGGGTTCGCTCTGCTCATTGGTGCAGCGCTGGCCTTGGTATGGCCGAGCGGCAAGCTGAAAGAGCAGACCTCAGCAAAGGCGCGATTGCTTTTGGATAGCATCGGCGCAATTAGCTTGCTGCTGCTTTGTCACTGGGCGTGGGCCTCGAATGAATATGACCCGTCTCTGTACCGGGGTGGATTGTTAGGCATCGCGCTGGTCACTGCTATTGTAGTCGCAGCGTTGGCACATCCGGTGAGCCATCTTGGCCGACTGCTGGGACTCAAGCCCTTGCGCTGGATTGGCGCCCGTTCCTACGGGCTGTATCTGTGGCATGTTCCGGTCATCACACTGACGACACCTCAGGTGGATACCGATGGTGTGCATGTTACGCGAATCATAGTACAACTGTTAGCTACCGTACTGCTGACCTCTCTCTCGTATAAATATATCGAGGAGCCGATCCGCCATGGGGGATTCCGTAGTTGGCTTGCGGGAATCCGTTCAGTGGTTCGCAGACAGGCACGGTGGAGATGGATACCTGCAACGGCAGCATCTATGCTTTTTGTAGGCGTACTTGCGGGTACTGTTCACCTGTACGTGGCGTCTCCTGATGCAACGATACAGGCAGCGTCAAGCGATGAGACGCCTGTTGCAAAGCCAAAGGCGATGCCACCGCTCCATGGAACGGTATCTGTGGCTTCCAGGGAGCCCCAAGTCGAGCCGCCGCAAGCATCCCAAGGCAGCAAGGCGCAGACTCCAGCGTCGACCGGGCCCCAAACGCCTAAAAATACGGCGGTCAAGGCAGGGACTACCGATGATCTCACGACACCATCGGATACTTCAACCCAACAAGCTGCACCTACGACAGTTGATGGTTCAAGTGTGACCGCGATCGGGGACTCGGTCATGCTGGATGTCCAGTCGTACATTGAGGAATCCTTTCCGGGCGCCGTTGTAGATGGGCGGATCGGCCGTCAGATGGCGGAAGCGCCTGCCGTGTTGGAGCAGCTGAGACAGAACGGGCAGCTGGGGAAGACGGTTATTATTGAGCTGGGCACGAACGGTGCTTTTACCAAGGACCAGCTATCCAATCTGCTGGCCAGTCTGAAGGATGCGAAGCGTATTATACTTGTGAATACCCGTGTACCTCGACCGTGGGAGAGCATTGTGAACAAGCATCTTGCCGAAGCGGCCTCCCAGGACTCACGAATTACGATGATCGATTGGTACGGAGCCAGCTCTGGTAAAAACTCATACTTCGAACATGACGGAGTCCATTTGAAACCCAAGGGGGCCAAAGCCTATGCGTCTTTGCTGGCTCAGGCCCTCACGAAGCAATCTTCATGATTAGCAATCATACTCATACATTTATTTATGCAATGTAAGTGAAAGACCACCGGGAGTAGGTTGTCCCCTGATCCGGTGGTTTTTCTTATTTAGTATCCGAAGGGCAGCGCACTTTGTGGTAAAGTAACCCATGTAAGGATTTTGAAAAATCCTCATGTAAATACGTCTATATCGAGAGAATATTAAATGTGGTGTGGAGGTACATAAGCTTATGGAAAAGGGCTATTCACATAGTAGGGCCAGCGAGCACCGCTCAAAGAGGAACAGAAGAAGACTCATGTTGGCTGCTATTTTATTATTTATAGTGGGTTGTATTACTTTGATTACGATTATGTTTTCAGACAGCAAACCAGCGCAAACACAGGAGCTTGCTAAAAAGACAGATTCCGTAGCGCATGATCCATCTAAAGTAAAAGCAAATACGGATTCCAAGGGTAAAGCAGCTTTACCAAAAGATGAGACCGGCGTTGAAGATGGCGCTTTTGTTGAGAAATATCTAAACCAGCAAATGCTCGGGCAAAAGCCGGATGGAGCTAATGGGAAAAAGGTAGCCTACCTGTCTTTCGATGACGGACCATCTGTGACGGTAACACCTCAAATACTGGATATTCTGAAAAAACAGAAAGTAAAGGCAACCTTTTTTATCGTAGGCAAGGAAGCCAATGAAAACGAACATACAAGGAACATCGTCAAAAGAATCGTTAAAGAAGGCCATGCGATCGGAAATCATACGTATTCACATAATTATAAGTATTTGTATCCTCACAGGAAAGTAAATACTGAGCGTGTTATGCAGGATATTGAAAGGAATAATCAGGTCTTAAAGAGTATTCTGGGGCCGGAATTCTCTACAAGAATGGTCCGATTTCCGGGAGGCCATATGACATGGAAGAGAAGAGATCCGCAGGGGATGGCTGCATTGGATAAAGTACTACTTCAAAAGGATTACCATCAAGTAGATTGGAACGTATTAAACAAAGATGCAGAGGGTTCACCCAAAAAAGCGCCCGCATTGATAAACCAATTTATACGGTCGGTAAAAGGTCGGGAAAAGGCCGTGATTTTAATGCATGATACCTATGGCAAGGAAGAAACTGCGAAAGCTTTGCCGCAAATTATAGAGTATCTCAAAAAACAGGGCTATGAATTTAAAGTTATGAAGTAGAAAATCGAATGATACAAAATACTGATTAAAAACAATTTGTTTGTTCCTGCGTAGTGTGTCTAAGGATTTCTCAGCGTGGTACATGGGAGGTGCTGAAGATGAATGAGCCTGTATTAAAGAAAGCAATGGATACGTTAGAATTTCTTAGTCAGGATACAGAAGCCCGCCGATTATATGAGGATAGACAGAAATACTTGCATGATGAAGCTTCTATGATTGAAGGAGCGCTAGCTGAAGGTGAGGCTCGTGGTGAGGCTCGCGGTGAGGCTCGTGGTGAGGCTTTAGGTAAACGGAAGAAGGCGGTTGAAATGGTCAAAGAGCTTCTTACTTTGGGAGTTGAAATTTCCATTATAGTAAGAGCCTCTGGGCTGTCTGAGTCAGAGATTTTGGATTTAAAAAATAAATGATGGATCACAAAAGGACGAGGGTCATTAGCCCTCGTCCTTTGTATTGCAGCATATGGAGTTGCTCTTGGCTTTAGATCCGTTCTGCTTCACCCATCGCCTGGATAAAAGCACCGATCCCTTTAGGATCGTTGGTTACAATAGGCTCGCTGATATAGTAAGCGAATGTACCGTCCCGACGATCTTTACCGCCCAAGCCGCCTACTTGCACCGTTTTGTTCAGATTTACAAGTCCTTCTTCGGTAATCGTAATAAATTCATCGATAATTCCCTTGCGGATGATTTCCGCTTCTTGACGATAATGCTCTGGCAAATAGCCTTTGCGCACGCCTTTGGCGATCGCATAGAGAATCATGCAGGAAGCGGATGCTTCCAGATAATTACCTTTCACGTGGCCCAGATTGAGCACCTGATAAAAGACACCGCTAGCTTCATCCTGGACCTTCAGCAGGGCTTCCAGTGTCTCTGTCAGCATATTGATCAAGGCAGGACGATCTGCATGATCCTCCGGAATATAGTCCAGCACGTCAACGAGTGCCATGACAAACCAGCCGATCGAGCGGCCCCAGAAGTTTTTGGAACAGCCTGTCTCCGGGTTGCACCAAGGCTGCTCATGCTTCTCATCCCAAGCGTGGTAGAGCAGACCTGTTTCAGGGTCACGCGTATGCTTGTAGCATAGCTTGAATTGCAGGGTCACATCGTCAAACTCTGACGGATCTCCGAATTCGCGGATAAATTCAGCATAGAACGGTGCACCCATGTACAGGCCATCCAGCCAAATTTGGTATGGATAGATTTGCTTATGCCAGAATGCGCCCTCGCCGGTACGTGGGTGTTTTTCCAGCTGGCTGCGTAATTGGTAAGCTGCCTTCTTATAACGTTCATCCCCTGTGGCACGATACAGAGAGAAGAGCAGCTTGCCGTTATTTACGTGGTCGATGTTGTACTCATCTACTTTATAGCGCTGAATAACGCCATTTTCGTCAACAAAATGATCCATATGTTTTTTTACATATTCCATATACTTGGGATCACCTGTCAGCTCGCCAACCCATTCCAGGCCTTTATAAATGACACCGTGGTCATATTCCCATTTTTCATAAAATTCAGGGCTTCGTGCCAGTACAGAGTCGCTCATGCGTACAGCCCAGGAATTTGTTTTTGTCGGATTGGTTGTTGGTTGTGATATCGGATTTGCCATGATACAGTCACCTCTTTGGAAAATGTTCGATCTATGATCGTTATTTTGGTTTACATGGACGGAGTATGTGTCTTAGGGTCAACGGGTTTGTTCTTGAAGCCTACATTGTTGTTGCCCCAGCACCGATCGTAATTAAACCCTGTCAGCTGTTCGAACACCTTACGTGCTTCCGGCTTGGCTGATTTCATGGAGCCCCCGTTTTTGAGACGATCAATTTCGGCGATGAGCTTCTTGTGACTGTCAATATCCAGCTTCATCACGACAGAAGCAATCATACCGATGATCGCCAGAGCGATAGTACCGACGACGAGTACATAAAAGATGGCGTGCTGAGCAGCAACCGGTTGGGTATCGGCCCCGGATACGAAGCCAAAGTGCTGTAACACCCAGCCGAGAATGAAGACGACAACGGCCCGCACCATTTTGCCAGCAAACGTCATCATACCCGCGTAAATGCCCTCGCGGCGACGACCAGTCAGTGCTTCATCCACATCGGCAAGGAACGTATATTGGTTCCAGGGAATGTAGTAGACACCGCCTGTACCAAGTCCCATGAACAGTGTGATCACGTACAACCACATCATCATATTGGAGGCACCTGTCAAGTAGAGCACGCCGTAGCCCAGTACGCTGAAGCATACGATGACGAGTGCGGCGATGAAAGGCATACGGAAGCCTTTGCGCACGCAAAATTGAATGAACAAATAGGTGGAAATCAGTTGAATTATAGAGTTAAAGCTGTTGAGATTGGATACCATCTCCGAGCTTTGGAACAAGGAGAAGACAATAAAGTACGTGAAGGCAGATGTGAACAGCCATTCCGCTGAAAAGCCCCCTAAATACATACCGAGATGATGACGGAACGTTTTCACCCGGAAAGTCGATGAAATATCGACAAAGAGCTTTTTCATGGAATCAATAAAAGAGAGAGGAGCCTCGCCTTCCAATTCCTTTTGCAGTTCCTCGTCGGGACGTTCCCAGGAGTTTTTGTACAAAAATGCCAGAGCAATCAGCAGAATAGCTGCAAACACAAGCCCGGTGTACAAAAAGGGCAATGGGGAATCTTTGCCGTAAGCGGCGATAAAGCGACCAGGGATGAAGGCAGCAGCAAAGTTGGCCATTTTACCGAACATTGCTTTCCATCCAGTCAGTCTGGAGCGAGCGCCGAAATCCCGGGTCATCTCTGCGGCAAGTGCTTCATACGGCACCATAACAGAGGTATATACCAGCTCAAACAGCACGTAGGTACTCAGGTAATACCAGAAGCCCAACCCATCTACCCAAAGCAACGGATACACGAGCATCAGCGGGATACCCAGCATGATGAAAAAACGGCGTCTGCCGAATTTACGGCCCAAGCGGGTTCGGTGAAAGTTGTCGCTGATGAAGCCCATGATCGGATTGCTGACTGCATCTATGATGCTGGCAACGGAGAAAATGGCTGCGGCCTGAACCGGAGACAGTCCGCAAAAGGTCGTATAGAAGTACATGAGCCATGCGCCGCTGACGGCGAGTGCGCCGCTTCCCAGCATGTTACCGCTTCCATAGGCGAGAGTGTGTTTCAGTGTGATTTTTCGTTCCATGGTCTGTTCACCTCATATTTTCTATGGTTATGAGGACAATCACCGGTCGCTATATAATGCAGAATTGTCTAAGTTGGTAGATGGGCCAGGGCGTCCTGATTGGAAGGGGCTTTAGCGAGCCCCTATATTGGTACCGCTCGGTGTTCCCGAGCCGATCAGATCGCTTCCCTTGGCCAGCTTAAGAAAATTACCCAACTGGATGGAACCGTCTGCACCTCGTGTGATGGAAGGCGTGAGACTGACAAAGTCGTCTGCACTGACTGCCAGACCTTTGGCATTCGTCGATTTTTTGTTTTTCCACCAAACACTGGAGTTGTCTTGATCTGTACCGCTTGTTTTGTCACTGGAGCTTCCCTCAAAGGAAAGGTTGTTGATGAATACATGATCACCCTTGTCAAAAGCAAAATTACTTTGTCCATTGGCCCACGAGGTATTATTGGTCAACGTAATACTGCCTGGGTTGCTATTGTAGGTGAAGCCGTGCTTTTTGTTCTGGTAAGCAATACTGTTTTTCACGATATGGTTGACTTTGATTTTGTCTCCACCCAGCTTAAAGCCGTTGCCGTCACTGTTCTTGGTAGATGTTCCGTCTGAGGTCTGCCCGTTGTGGTGGGCAACACTGTTCAGAATGGTTACTTCACCGATGGGGCCCGTTTCGGTTTTGCTATACAAATCCCAGCCATCGTCTACGTTGTACGCAGCCACGCAGTTATCAAATACATTGCCTGGTCCTACAGTCAGCTTGGCAGCAAAGCCGTCGGCATCCTCACCATTATCGGGATCAGCGTTATCGTGAGAGTAGGAATTCAAAATCAAATTGTTTGAAGGCCACTCACTGTTGGAGGCGGTAGTGGAGTAACGTCCAAGCTGAAGTCCAGTATCCCGGTTGTGGTGGGTTTCCACATTTTCAATCCGGTTATTGCTACCACCAATATAGATACCGTTATCCCCGGCACCTTTGACTTCAAGCCCTTTTACCAGCCAATAGTCGCCGTTAAGCTGAAGTCCCCGGTTGCTTGAACCAAAGGCTTGAGCTGAAAAATCAAGTACCGGCTTTTCGCTGCCGTAAGCAACCAGTCCCTTGAGTGAGCCTTTGCTGCCGTTATTCCCATGCTGAACGGTGATCGTTGAGGAGTAGGCGTAGTTGCCGCCGCGCAGGTAAATCGTTTTACCCGGTGCAATTTGTGTAAGTGCTGCTTCGAGAGTGGTAGGACTGGATATGGTGCCCGGATTGGACACGTTACCATTTGGTGCTACATATAAGTCACCCGCCGCCAACGTTGTGGAGACAGCAGATGAATCAACTGTGCTGGAAATCTCTGCAGAGGGGGTAGAGGAAGTAATGCTGGATGACGTATCTGCGTAAGCGGTTCCAATAATGCATGAAGAAGCGAAAACAAAAGAAACACCGAGGCTTAGAGCGTTAAATCCGTGTTTTGTGCGATCATTGCGTTTAAACATGTAAATTCCTCCTTATTTGAGCTCTTATTTTGAAATAGATAGCATATTTACAAGTGGTTCATGCTGTCTTTCCAGTAAAAACAGGACACCTCCTGGGTGACAGATTCTCCTACTATATGTCCATAACGCTCTAAGATGCATATGCACAGTGTAATATATGTTAACGTTTGCATCAACAGTTTTTTGTTGTTTTTTTAATATTGTGAAAAAAAGTTCACACTTTTGTTTCAACTAAAAATATATTTTTGCCAGACTGGGAAAATTTGATTATACTTAAACATTATACATATAATAGGAACGAAATCTGTGAGAAAAGGCAGGTTTAACGCATGGAGAACGGGAATGATTTGACGAATCCAACGTCTAAAGAATTGCTGGAAAAGCAGCCGCTGGTTAAAAGCGAGATGATAGATTGGCTTAAAGCGATTATTGTAGCCATTGTGCTCGTGTTCATTATACGTTGGCTGCTATTTGCACCATTTATCGTTGAGGGAGCATCCATGGAACCGAACTTCAAGACAGATGAACGAGTTGTCGTGAACAAGATCATTTATAGTTTGCGTGATCCCAAGCCCGGTGAGGTTATTGTATTTCATGTCAGAAAAGAAGGTAAGGATTTTATTAAGCGCGTCATTGGTGTTGCGGGGGATCAGATCCAATACCAAGGTGACAATCTGTACGTAAATGGCAAGAAAGTAGAGGAGCCCTACATTCAAGGGGCCATTCAGGCGGCGCATGCCAAGGGAGAGCTATACAACAATGTGGACTTTCCAAACGGGACCATAACGGATTCCAAGGTTCCCGAGGGTTATATATTTGTCATGGGTGATCACCGCAATAACAGTAGGGACAGTCGTGCCATTGGCTTTGTCTCAATTAAAGATATTGTTGGACGTGCGGATGTGATATTTTGGCCGCTGGACAGTATGCAGTGGGTCAAGCATAAATAAAAGTTGAACTTAAAAGCTACCCATCGTGCCACTCGCAGACGGATGGTGCTTCCCATCGCCACCGCTTCCTTGTACAGCACCATTCCGCCTACTCCGTTTTACTCGTGTTCGTATTATATTTTTTTCGTAAAAGGGTCAGGCAGCTTGCTCCAGTCCTGTTCCATCTCTTCAGGAGTCAGCAGCGCCTCATCCAATGTGCGTTCAATCTCTTCCCGGTTCATATCGATACCGATGAATACAAGCTTGGTAACCCGGTCGCCATATTGTTCATCCCAGTCAGGTGTCTTTTCAAAATCCTCGCCGAGATAGTATTGCCGTTCTTCTTCGGTCAAGGCAGATACCCACAGCCCTGCGCGCGCGAATTGCTTGGAGCTGCCCGCCTGACTGAATGTAAAAGCAGTACGGTTTTGCGTGGCGAACCACACCAACCCCTTGGAGCGGACAACCTCAGCAGGCCATTTTGCCAGCCATTTCAGCAAGCGTTCGGGGTGAAATGGAATCTTGCGCTTGTACACAAACGAAGCAATGCCGTATTCCTCTGTCTCCGGTATGTGCTCATCTTTGTTCATTTCCTGTATCCAGCCTGCCGCTTGACTGGCTGCTTCAAAGTTGAAGCGATGCGTGTTCAAAATCTCCTTTGGATCAACTTTACCATATTCGGAACGAATGATTTTGGCGTTCGGTTGAATGCCGCGCAGCGCTTTTTCCAGTCGTTCCAGCTCCTCCGGGGATACCAGATCGCATTTGTTAATGATCAGCACGTCACAAAATTCCACCTGCTCTATCAGCAGATCAACGATGCCGCGTGCATCCTCCATCGCCACTTCCTGCCCACGATCCTTGAGCGAGTCTCTCGAATAGAAGTCCTTCCAAAATTCCGGCGCATTCACGACGGTAACCATAGTATCCAGTCGCGTCAGCTTGGTCAGATCTATGCCGTTTTCTTCATCTACATAGCTGAACGTCTGGGCAACCGGAATCGGCTCGCCTATACCCGTGGATTCAATAAGGATGTAGTCAAACTTTTTGTCGAGCGCCAGTCGCTCCACTTCCTTTAATAAATCCTCCCGCAACGTACAGCAGATGCAGCCGTTGGACATTTCCACCAGTTTCTCATCTACGCGCGATAATCCTCCACCGTCACGAACGAGATCGGCATCGATATTTACCTCACTCATGTCATTGACAATGACAGCTACACGCAAGCCTTCGCGGTTGTTCAGTACATGGTTGAGCAGCGTGGTTTTGCCGGAGCCGAGGTACCCGCTTAGTACCGTAACCGGTATTTTCTTTTCCGATTCCATCGTGTTTGCCAACGTAATCACTCATCCCTTCGAAAGTGTTTATGAAATGCTGAATATGTTGCAGTAGATCTCTTGTTCGAATTATTTAATCGTAATAATTACGAATAATAAAAACAGTAAATCATTAATGAGAGAAAATGTCAAGGAAAGGGAGACTAATGATTTTCAAATCAATAAATAATTAAAATTTGAAGTAATTTGTACGATAAAGTAAGTATCCATGATGAAACAGATTCAACTACAAATTGCACTGGGCGGGGCGGCATGGCGCAGATCAGAGAGGACGTATCAAGTACATGCGGACAATAGGCATAGGCACTAAAATTAGTGGTATGGTAATCGGCATTTTAATGGTGTTATCTGTTGTAATTGCTTATGTGGTTACCAGTCGGATGGAGGAGGGGATCGAGGCTTTCGCTACAGAAAAGGCAAAAAGAGACTTGAATATGGCTACTCGACTGGTGGACTACAAGTATAGTGGAGCATGGCAGATTAAGGACGGGCAATTATATAAGGGAAGCAAGCTGATTAACAATAATGAAGAAATCGTCGATGAGATTGGTGGGACCACAGGCGATACGGTGACCTTCTTTCAAGGGGAGCAAAGGGTAGCGACGAATGTGATGCTGGATGGCAAACGTGCAGTAGGCACGAAGGTATCGGAGAAGGTGGCTGCCGTTGTTCTACAGCAGGGCCAGCCCTATTATGGGCAAGCGGTGGTTGTCGGCAAAACCTATCAAGCTGCGTACGCACCCATCCGCAGTGCAGAGGGGGCCGTGATCGGTATTCTGTACGTAGGTGCATCACAGTCGATTATAGATGGGATCATTAGCGGATTTATCCGTCAGTTTATGATCGTCGTTGTGATTGCAATTGCGGTCTCGCTGATCGTGATTCTCTGGTACATGAGCAGGGTGAATCGAAGACTGGGGCGGGTGGGCCAAGCGCTTGCCAGGGCAGGTCAGGGGGATTTTACTTCTGTTCTGCATGACCCAAGCGGCGACGAACTAGGACGGCTGAGCATCAACTACAATGAAATGCGTGAAAATCTAAGCACTTTGATCTCCGAGGGCGTGCATACATGCGGAGCGGTAGCCGATTCAACGCGGCAGCTTGCCGTCATTGCCGAGGCGACAACCAGAGAGGCCAATGGCATTGCTGATACCATCCGGCAGGTTGCAGGCGGAGCCGAATCGCAGACCCGAAGTGTCTTGGAAAACCAAACAGCGATGGAAGAGATGGCTCATGGCATTCAGAATGTTGCGGAGCATGCCTCGGAGGTTGCGGAAGCTGCCATTGATTCCAAGCAGCAGGCAGAGGCTGGAGCGGAAAAGGCCCGCCTCACGATGGAGCAGATGAATGAGCTGCATTCGTCCATTCAGCTTACGGATGCTCTGATTCAAGCATTGCATCGTCAGTCTGGGGAGATTACCGGAATCATGCAGGCCATTCAGGGAATATCCGAACAGACAGGCCTGCTGGCGCTGAACGCCTCGATTGAAGCCGCTCGCGCAGGCGAGCAGGGTCGGGGATTCGAGGTTGTAGCGTCCGAGGTGCGCAAGCTGGCAGACCAATCTGGAATAGCTTCCCGCCAGGTAGCACAGCTGATCCAGAACATTAATGGAGATGTGCAGCGTACGGCAGAGGCGATTGGACATGTGGTAGCCCATGTGAACAACGGGCAGCGGCTTATGAACGAGACACATGACAGCTTCGATCATATCGTAGAGAGAAGCACGCATATTGCGGAGCGAATCGAGAGCATGGCGGCAACCGCAGAGCAGATGTCGGCGGGCATGCAACAGATTACGGCTTCCGCTGCTGAAGTTATTGCCATTGCCCGCAGGACGAGCAGCGGCTCACAGCAGGTATCGGTTGCAGCTTCCGGTCAGATGGAAGAGATTCATCGTCTGAATACCTGCTCTACCGATTTACAGCGGACAACAGAAGAGATGCTCCAGGCATTGGGGCGGTTTAAGGCTTAGTGCCGTGCTGTACAGATGCACAGGCTCGATTATGATAAGGCCAAGAGGACTTGCATTAATTACACGCAAGTCCTCTTTTTTCAACTTTATATTCATAATAGCTGTCTCAGCCCTTTACAGCTCCGGCAACAACGCCTTTGACAATGTATTTTTGCAGAAAGATAAATACAATAATGGAAGGCAGCACGGCCATTACCATGGCGGTCATGGCATACTGCCAGTCTGACGTGTACTGCCCGACGAAGGTATAAGCTGCCAACGTAAGCGTTTTGGTGCTAGGCGAGCCGTTAACCATGAGCAGGGGCAGCAGGAAATCATTCCAGATCCACATCACGTCGATAATAACGATGGTGGCGGTGACCGATTTCAGCAAGGGGAAAATCACGGAAAAGAAAAGCCGGAAGCCCGAGGCTCCGTCGATCTTGGCGCTTTCGTCAATCTCGGCAGGAATACCTTTCACGAAGCCGTGATAAATAAATACGGCCAGCGGTGCGCCAAAGCCCCAGTACAATAGCCCAAGCCCCCAAGTGCTGTCCGCCAGATTCAGGTCTTTTGCCAGCCGCAGGACGGTTAGCATGATGGACTGAAACGGAATCAGCATCGGCATGATGCACAGCATATAAATCACGGAGCTCCATTTGCTTTTGGTTCGTGCCAGCTTGTAGGCGGCGATGGAGGATATCAGCACGATACCTGCCAGCCCAACCACCGTAATGATTGTGTTGTTCAGAAACAAGCGTGGGTAGTTAATAAACTGCCATACATATACGTAGTTATCCAGTGAAAACTGCTTGGGCAGCGCAATGACGTCGGTCATGACCTCAGCGAAGCTTTTGAACGAATTGTTAATGGCGAGAAACAGCGGGTACAGAAATAACAGCGATAATATGATCATGCCTGCTTCCAGCAAAATACGTCCCGTACGGCTGCGTTGCATCAGGCTTCAACCTCCCTGCGTTTGAAAATAGACAATTGAATGATTGTAATGACCAGCACGGCGACGAATAAAATCAAAGCTTTGGCTGTTCCGTAGCCGTATAGATTGTTCTGGAACGTGTCCCGATAAATATCATAGGCAATACTGTAGGTCGTACCTCCCGGCCCACCGCCAGTCAGAGATAAAATGACGTCGAACACCTTGATCGAATTGGTCAATGCCATGAAGACCGAGATGGTAATGGAAGGTGCGAGCAACGGTAAAATAATACTGAAAAACCTCCGAATCGGCCCTGCTCCGTCTACAATGGCAGCTTCCTTCAAATCATCGGGTACGGATTGCAGGCCTGCAATGTAAATCACCATGTAAAAGCCAATCGATTGCCAAATGGATACCGCCAAAATGGAAACAAACGCGAGCCCTTCCTCACCCAGCCAGCTTAGCTGGAAGATGCCCCAGCCCGTACTGTGCCCCAGTGATTCAAAGCCTTGCATGAAAATGAATTTCCATATAAATCCCACGATCACGAGGCTGAGAATATAAGGGATAAAGAAAGCCGCCCGCAGCCAGGCCGAGCTTTTCAGCTTCATGTCGAGGACGAGCGCCAGCAAAATAGCCAGCACGTTCACCAGCACAATGTACAGAATGGCATATTTGACGGTAAACCAGGCTGCATGTGCAAAGTTGGCGTCTCCGAGCAGGATTTGCTTGAAGTTATCCAGACCTACAAATTTCGGATGTTTGGCAATGCCGTTCCACTTGGTCAGGGAATAGCGTATCGTCATCAAAAACGGAATATAAAATGCAATCGTAATGCACAAGATTACGGGCAGTGTGAATAAACCGAATTCCAATTTGCTACCCTTGTCGCCCCGAATTCCCCTTTTTTTCAGCATAATGCACCTCTTTTTCTCAACATTTTCCGATCTTTCGCTCCAAGCCGTTTGAGATATAATGAAAGTATAGGATAGCCCCTCGGCCGGACCAATGGATTTAAGAAAACAGTTGAGGGTAAAAATGTGTACGCTTTCAAAAGGGGCGGTGATCATGATATCAGAGCGGGCAGGCGCGCTTCTTCGATCCATATGGAGGCGAATTACGCAGAAATTAGTGAACAAGCTCATACTGCTTTTTACCTCGGTGATCATTCTGGTGGTGGGTTCGCTCACGATTATTTCCTACCAGATGATTGAAAAGGAGTCGGTCAACCATAGCATCGCCAGCACGACCAATAATCTGCTGCTGGTCAATCAAAATTTGGAGGATTACCTGGAGGGGATGCAGCAGCTGGCTCTTCCGCAGCTTCGTTATAACGATATCATGAACGCAATCGTCAATGAGAATAATGACTATGCTTCGCGCATGGTCATTGAAAATTACTTGCGCAGCATGTTTTATTCGCGTAATGATCTGGAGGCCATCTATCTGTATGTGGCGGACCGCCATCAATACTATGTGGTTACCAGGGAGACGTATAACATTACGGTACGCAAAGGAATAAACACGGATATTCCCAAGCTTCCCTGGTATCAAGAGGCGATGGCGAGCACGACCAACGAATCGTTTCAATCTTTTGTGGAGTCCCGTTCCGATATGGGCTATGTGGCACCACAGGCCAGCTTTATGGCATATCATCGAGTGCTAAGGTCGATTGCATCCCGTCACCCGCAGGCGGTATTGTCCTTTTATTACAATACGAGCGCCGTCGACGATATTATGAAGAACATCCCACTGGGCAAAGGAGATCACCTGTTGCTGATAAGCCCCGAACGGGTTCCCTTTTATGTGGACAGCTTTCCGCTGTATGAGCGCATACGGGATTCGGGGGTGTTGGCACAGATCGGCAAGGGAGGAAGCGGACGGGTAACGTGGTCAGATCGCAGCAGCAATCAGGAGTATCTGATTGTTTATGATGCTGGCGAAAAGGAAGGCTGGCAGCTGATCAAGCCTATTCCTTACCGCCAAATTTATGAGGCGGCTACGACGACGCGCAATTGGAGCTACGTGATCGGGGCTTTATTTTTAGGCGTGTCTATTATTTTGGTAACGCTGACCTCGAACGCCATTACCCGGCCTTTACATAAGCTGTCCACCCAGATGAAGCGGTTTAGCACCGGAGATTTTGGCGCAGCGGCTCCTGTGAAGGGACATGACGAGATTGCGTATTTGTCACTGCATTTTAACGAAATGGTCCAAAGAACCGAAGAATTAATTAATGAGCGCTATCGAATGAAGCTGGTCGAAAAAAATGCCATACTCAAGGCGCTGGAGGCTGAAATTAATCCTCATTTTCTGTATAATGCCCTGCAAGCCATCTCTACACAGGCATTAAAACGGGAGATGTTCGACATGGCCGATATGGTGGATGCCTTGGCCCAAACGTTGCGATATTCGATCAACGGCAAGGATATCGTGGCTGCCCGCGAAGAGCTCAAGCATATTGAACGGTATATGGGCCTGCAAAAAGCAAGATTCGGGACGAGGCTGCGGTTGGAGCTGGTGTGGGAGGAAACGCTGATGGACCTGCGGATTCCGAGATTATCCGTACAGACGTTGGTGGAAAACTCCATCAAGCATGCACTGGAAAAAGTATCGAGCGATATTCTAATTGTGATTTCAGCCGAATCCGGTGCTACAGATGCCACCATTACGGTCAGGGATAACGGACCGGGGATCTCGGAGGACAAGCTGAGACAGGTGCTGGATTCGTTCCATGAAAAATGGGAAGAACGGGAGAGCGAGCACATCGGCTTGAAGAATCTGAATACACGGTTAAAGCTTTTATATGGAGATCAGGCCGGATTATTCATACTTGCAGATGAAACGGGAACGGAAATCAAAATGCGCATCCCCCAGGGAGGTAGTAGTCATGTATAACGTACTGATTATTGACGATGAGGAGCCGTTGCGCGAAGCCATTCGTATTGTCGGGGATTGGGACCATCTCGGCATCGAGCATATCTATGAGGCGACGAACGGAAGGCTTGGACTGGAGATGCTGAGTCAGCACAACATAGATGTGGTCATGGTGGATATGAAAATGCCGGAACTGAACGGTATCGAGTTTCTTCGTGCTATCGAAAAGGCGTACCCCCATCTGCTGACGATTGTCATTAGCGGCTACAACGATTTCGAATATACACGGCAGGCGATACAGTCCCGGGTGGTGGACTATTTGCTCAAGCCTATCCATCGACAGGATCTGAACCAGGCATTACGCAAGGCCGTGGACATCCTCGAAAGCCGGAAGCAGAGCGAAAACGAGTTCATCAGCCAGAACATTACGCTGAATATGTCGCTGCCCAAGCTGAAGGAGAAGCTGTATTTGTCCATTTTGGATGGCAGCTTTAAAAGACAGGCGAATACGACGCTGCTCCCCTTGATCGGGGCGGATCAGCCGGGGAATCGCTTTGGAGTGAGCGTGCTGCGGCTGCTGAACAGGGATGAGGTTCGCAGGACACGTTTTCATGGCGATACCGAGCTGATGGACTTTGCCGTAACGAATGTGCTGGCTCAGACATCGGACGAGCGATTGAACTGCTTTAGCTTCCCTCACCCAAGACGGGAGCGTGAAGTCGTCTCCGTCTGTACCCTGGCTCCGGGTCAGGAAGAACATATGGCTTTTCTGCTGGCACAGGTGACACAGAAGGCGGTGGCGAACCTGCATGGGCTGTTCGGCATGGTGGTGGCCGCCGGGGTAGGCCAGCCTTGCACAGATGTAATGGAGCTGGCGTCTGCTTACGCGGATGCGAAGGCGCTTATTTACAGCACGGATGTGTTGAAGCTGGAAGGGGCATCCATCCTTCATACGGCGCCTCGGCAAACGATAAAATCAGAGGAAGTGCAGTGGACGGATCGGCTGCTGCTGATCCAAAAGGACGCCCAGACAGGCCAGGCGAACCGGGCAAAAGTACTGCTAAACGATCTGCTGAAGCCATTGGCATCCGGCTCTGTTTTCCGCTTGCAGGACGCGGATCGGCTGATCAGGGAGTTTCATTTCTTGCTGAGAGAAGCAGCGGTTGAATTGGGCGCATCTGTATCGGCGTCTAGTCAAAAGGGCGCTTTGGAGGAAAGTGAACGGGGGAGTGAAGGCGAGCTGTCTGCTGATTTTACAAGCTTTGCCGACTACGGACACAGGCTGACCCGAATGCTGGAGCTTTACATTGCCGGGGTTCAGCATGCCCAGGCGGGGAACCAGCCCTTTGACATATCGGATATCAAAAAGCATATCGACCGTTACTATTTTGAAGATATTAAGATTTCATTTTTTGCCGAGACTTATTTCTTGAGCCGGGAGTATCTGATGAAGCTGTTCAAGCAGCAGTTTGGTTACGGTATTCACGAATATGTGCAGAAGGTTCGCATGGACAAGGCGAAGGAACTGCTGAGCGATTCCAGTCTGAAAATTCAGGAGATTTCCGATATGCTTGGCTACAAGGATAAAAACTACTTCAGCAAGGCTTTTCGCAATTATTATCAGGTTTCACCGTCCGAGTATCGTGTGAGCCTGCAATAAACTACTTTTTTACCCTTAATGCTTCACTTATCTGCCTTTTTAAATCGGACTATATTTTTTAGAATGAGCCCATGAACGTTGATCACAAACAAATGGGGGAGTATCCATGTTAAAGAAGATGATGGCGTTGTCCGGCAGTTTGCTATTGACGGTCGGTTTGTTGAGCGGATGCGGAAGCAGCGGTGACTCAGACGCGGCGAAAGGGAAGGCTGGCGGCAACGAAGAATTGAAACCGGTTACAATCAATATGTTCACAGCCTCACCGGAGTATACGGATGCTTTTAACGCGTATATTGAGGAGTATAAGAAGGTCAAGCCTAACGTAAAGATTAATCTGGAAATCATGCAGGCAGACTATAACACGATTCTCAAGTCGAAAATTGCCTCAGGCAGTACACCGGATGTATTCCAAACGACGGCAGGAGGCGATATTGATACGTATGCTGATTATAGCGCCGATCTGACCAATGAACCGCTGGCAGCAGCCATGACAGATGCAGTTCGGGCGAATATGAGTTCCAGCGACGGCAAAGTGCTGGGATTACCAGTGAAGGGGAACTTGTTTACGCTGATTTACAACAAGGATTTGCTTGCCAAGGCCGGAGTAACCTCACCGCCTAAGACGATTGCGGAGATGCAGGACGCAGTCACCAAGCTTGAGGCGAAAGGCATTACTCCATTTGCCAACGCATATAAAGAATGGTGGGTATGGAAGCACATCTTCCAGCACTATGTAGATGCCGCCGCGCAGGATGCGGGCGTAGAGCCGAAGCAGCTCGTTAGTGATTTTATTGCAGGCAAAGCCAAAATCAAGGACTACCCGGTGCTGTACAACAACTTCTTCAGCTTCATTGATTTGACGGTGAAGCATGGCACAGATAAGCCGCTGGAACGGGACAGCAATGCGGAAGTGAGTGATTTTGCATCCGGCAAAGCTGCGTTCATGACGGGTAAAGGCGCGTGGGATGAGGAAGCGATCAAAAAGATTAATCCCGATCTCAAGATTGGCATCATGGGATATCCGGTAAGTGACAAAGCCGAGCAATCGGTCATCATTACCGGGGCAGATCAGGCGCTGCGTATTAACAAGGATTCCGAAGTAGCCAAGGAAACGATTGAATTTTTCAACTGGCTGTACACCTCGGAATACGGTAAGAACTGGTTCTCCCAAGTAGCGAAAGTGATTCCTCCAATTAAGGATGCGCCGCTTCCTGACCTGGAGATGCCTAAGGAAATGGAAAGTATTTTGAAAACATCGAAATCCGGTGATCTGTCTGTCAACTACTCGCTGGATACGTTCCACCAAAAGTTTGGTGAACTGATGCAGGCTTATATCAGTGGCAACATGAACAAGGATCAGGCGGTTGCAGAGATTGAGAAAGCATGGGTACAATTAGGCTCGTCACAATAAGGCTGATTTTTCAGAGACGTCCGTAAGGGCGTCTTTTTGTGCTATGGAGGGGCTTTTGAAGGAGTGTTGACAAAAAAATATCTAATAATATTTAAATATTTACTTGCAAAAAGTTATTGGGTTGTGGATAATAGATTGTGTGCAATATATCTACGACATACAACATACATAATGACTGCACGGTGCAAACACGAGGGATACTCCGGTTGGGGAATCTCTTTGTTCCGTTTGGGCTGTGCCGATTTTGGTAGTAAAGATTAGAAAAGAGAGGATGAACGTTTTGACGAATTCGTTGTTTACACCGTATAAACTCAAGGATTTGGAATTAAAAAATCGTGTAGTCATGGCCCCGATGTGCCAGTACTCGGTGACAGCCAAGGACGGGATTCCGAATGATTGGCATCATGTTCACTACCTGAGTCGGGCTATCGGAGGCACGGGCTTAATTATTATAGAAATGACAGATGTAGAGCCGGATGGACGAATCACGGACTATGATTTGGGACTCTGGTCAGATGAACATATTCCTGCTTTTAAGAAGCTGATTGATGGCATTCATGGGCACGGCGCCAAGGTAGGCATCCAAATTGCTCATGCAGGCCGTAAAGCTGAGGATGCGGCAGTGCCAGTGGCTCCTTCCGCCATTGCCTACCCGGATGCGGGTTATAAACAGCCACGCGCACTCACCACGGAAGAAGTGCAGGGCATGGTGCAAAAATTCGCAGATGCCGCCCGGCGTGCGGTGCAAGCGGGCGTGGACACGATTGAGCTTCATGGCGCACACGGTTATTTGATTCACCAATTTCATTCACCGCTTACGAACAAGCGGGATGACGTATACGGTCAGGATTTATCCCGCTTTGGTGTTGAAGTGATTCAGGCTGTACGCAAGGAAATGCCTGCGGGCATGCCGTTGATCTTCCGCATCAGCGCCGTGGAATACGTGGACGGCGGATACGATGTGGATCATGCCATCGAGCTGAGCCGTGCTTATCAGGCTGCTGGCGTAGATGTCGTTCATGTCAGCTCGGGCGGGGAAGGTCCGGCCGGAACAAGAAAGCCGGGCAACTATCCGGGTTATCAAGTGCCGTTCGCGCGCCAAATTCGCGAGGCACTGAGCATTCCGGTGATCGCTGTCGGCGCACTGGATGACCCAGCCTTGGCGCAGTCTGTTATCGGCAACGAGGATGCCGATCTGGTCGCTATAGGACGTGGATTACTGCGCGATCCTTATTGGGGCACGCATGCAGCAGTCACGCTGCGCGGCGAGAAGCCTTCCATACCTGAACAATATCAACGTGGCTACTGAGGCCTAAGTATCTCCACGTTGTTTATATAAACAGGCACCGCAACGAAGTGTACGCTTCGTCAGGTGCCTTGATTTGTTTGCTCAAGATTGCCTCTGGTATTTCTTCTGCAGATAACGGAACTGGGCAGTTTATACAAAACAGTTTCCTATTTGTAGGAAGCCTCCTGTACTTCATTTAGTAGAAAATCTTTTTGCTTCATATAAGAGTTAGAATAAATGCTGCTATACGATATTAGATCAGCATGGCTACCCTGTTCTATAATTTGACCATTTTGAACAACTAATATATGATCCGCATGAATGACTGTTTGGAATTTATGAGCAATAATGATGATGGTTCGCTTACCTTTAAGCTCATTTAAAAGATGCAGAATTAGAGATTCAGTTTCAGCGTCAAGTGCAGAGGTCAGCTCATCAAAAATGAGCACGGGTGCATTATGAAGCAATGCCCTTGCTATAGCAAGACGTTGTTTCTGACCTACAGATAGGTCATATTTTTCGGAAACGATGTAAGTATCATATTTTTTGGGAAGTGATGAGATATAGTCATGTAGCCCTACCTTCTTTGAAATATCAATAACTTCATCTAAAGTAGCATTTTTATTTCCAAAAGCAATGTTGTCGAATATTGTTCCCGTTGTTAATAATTCTTCTTGTGTGACTACCGCTATATTTTTATAGAAGGAATTTTTATTCAAATCGTCTAATCTCTTATCCCCATAGATGATCTCACCCTGAGTCGGAATAATTTCCCCGGTTAGAAGTTTCACAATAGTCGTTTTACCAGATCCGCTTTCTCCTACGATACCTAACATTTGATTTTTTTTGATTTTAAAAGAGATGTCATCAAGAACAGGAGTAAGATTGTTGTAAGAAAATGATACGTTTTTTACATGTATTTCATTTTCCATACAGCCCCAAAGATTATTGCCGTTCCAAACGTCATTTAAATTGAAAAAGTTAAGAATCCTTTCCGCTGAAGCTACCGCTGATTGTACACCTACGTTTAGCTGGGATAGGCGTGATACCGGTTGTAACAGCTTGACTATATATGTACTAAAGGCGACGAGTGTGCCTAAGGTAATCTCTCCTTTAATTAATAAGAAGCCTCCAATGACTAGTAAAAGTACAGGGAAAAACCCACTTAAGAAGTTACTGATTATACTTAGTGAAAGCTCACGAGCAAAAAGTCTTTTCAAAATACGAACCAGAAGAATTTGTTCTCTGCAAAATAAGGCACTACTTAACTTTTGGCGGTTAAATCTAATTGAGGTCCATTTTTGTTTTAATCCTAATTGAAGGGTTTCTGTCACATTTTCGTATTGTTTTTTTGCAGCAACATTTAACTGATAGACTTTTTTCTTCGAATTGTAGTATAAGAAAAAGTAAATAGGTATGAAAATCAAAGAGACTGTAGCTAACTTCCAATTCATAAAATAAAGAACAACAACAGTTGCGATAATCGTTAAACAATCTGTAAACATGGCTATAAATGCTTGATTTAACAATCCTGTAAGCGCCTCGACATCATTATAAATTAAAGAAATAATTTTCCCGGTAGGCTGATGGCTTCGTAAACTAAGATTCTGATGGTAAATATCATTTCTTAATCGAAACTGCAATAAATTACGAATTCTAAAAATAATTGAATCTCTAAGCGCTGCTGTCAATCCTCCGCCAATCAGTAATGATAAAAAAAGAATACCAAAATAGCTGATATCTTTAACAGATAGTGTTTTAACGTTATAAGAATCTACTAGCCTTTGCATTAAAATAGGTTGGTAGATCATAAACAGTGTATTGGCAATAATGATACATAGAACGGTAGCTTGCAATGGTAATAAAGGCTTAATATACCTTTTGATTAGTTGGAACATAATTAGGTCCTCCATCATTGAGGATAGGGGATAGAATGGTTGGATCGGCATTGATTGATAAATACATAAGAAGTGGCAGAGTGTACAATGCCGAAAGATCATTACTAACCCATAAGAATGCTTTTTTGTTCCTGAGTAAGTTGGAGATACAAGTTTATAGTAGCGTTAATGAAACTTTTAGTTACTTTGCAAAGTTTACTTACGGGTTGATTGACATTTCCATTCTCTGCAAAGTTCTCTTGGTGACAACCTCCACCACAAAGATTTTTGGCCCAACAACCTGAACAGGTCGTTCTATTTCTTACCGTTGAGTTTTTTATAAAATCATACTGTCTGCTCAATTGATCCTCATCAAACAGGTTGCCAATGGAGCATTCATCTTCGCCTACAAAACGGTGGCAAGGAAACAGGTTTCCTCTAACATCGACAGCGGCAGCATTTGTACCTGCACCGCAAAAGTGAATTCTAGGACCCCCGGAATGGATTTTATTAAGCAATCCAAGGACATTGGACATTTTTTTTGCTGTAGCATAGTCTTCGTTTTCCAGTAACTCATGGAATTGATCCACAAGTTTAATCATTTCTTTGGATAAAGTATTGTAATGCTCGTCTGATAAGGAATAGAGCGCTGGAGATAAGTATATGTTTCTAAAGCCCAATTGTACTAAATGATTAAAAGATTTATAGAGGTGAAGTTCTGCGGGAGTTACTGTACCACGCGCGCCTATTGCATGATCCTTTCTCATTCCTTCTGTACGCTTCAATAATAAATCATAAGACCCTTGTCCACCTTTGAAAAAACGATTGAAATTATGTGTTTTCTCATCACCATCTATACTGGTTTGTACACTAAAATGATGATTGTAAAAAAAGTCTTTGATTTTAGGAGTGATGAGAGTACCATTCGTAGTTATTGAAAAAGAGAATTTCTTATTATGAATTTTGGATTGCTCATGAACATACTGCACCGTTTCTTGTATGAGAGGAAAATTTAATAAGGGTTCTCCACCGAAAAAAGTGATGTTTAATCGCTCTAGCTCTCCCGATTGTTTAATCAGGAAATCTACAGCAGTTTTAGCGATTTCAGAGGTCATTTTTCCTTTCTGGTTATATTCCCCCTCTTCTCCATAACAGTATGTACATCTAAGGTTGCATTCTTGCACCATAAATAAGGTCAGAGAGGATAATTTGAAGACTTTTTGCGAGTTATCAAGCACACCAATTTTTTCAACTTCTGCTATGTTGGTGTCAGTGGTAATAATATAAGCTTCCTTCATGTTTTGTATGGCTTCCCTAACTTGTGATAGCTCATAGTGTTTGGACAATTCCTTAACAACATGTTCTTCGATTTTTCCCTTACTATGTAGAATATCAATAATCAATGAATCAATCTCAAATATGGCATTCGTTACGACATTATAAAAGTAGGTTTTTGAGTTGACTTCAAACAATTTATAAGGGTGAAAGTGAATGATTTCATCTTTTTTATCTTGAATCAGATTAGCCATTTCAAATACCTCGCTTTTATTATTAGGATGGTTTAAAAAGAGGGAACGGGATTAAATAAAATTAATCCCGTTATTTAGATATGGATAAATACTAGGTATCACTGGAAATACAGAAATCCATTGCATCACATGAACGGCAGTAATCTTTGAGATCGCAATAATAGCAATCATCATTTCTTGGACATCCGTACGCAAGAATGGGTTCTTTAACACCAGAGATAACGTTGATTTGTTTTAGCATGTTCTTCACCTCCTTTTATTAAGCTATGCGGTGTATGGATATGTAAGGTATATAGAAATCATACAACTAAAAAGGTAAAATATGTGTTACAAAATTTTGTATAATATTATTATTTTTTGTATTATTTTATTTGTATTTGAGTGGCTTATATCACATCTTTAAAAACCTTCAAGATATAAAATACCATTTGTTATTTATGGTAAAAAAATTACAAGAATACTAAAAGTGTAATGTTTTGTTGATTCATCATCCCAGTAAATGTATGATAAATGGTGATTATTGCAATAGGAGGTTTGAAAGTGGAATATATTATTGAAACAAAAAAGCTCCGTAAGCAGTTCGGGATGTCAGTAGCCGTTGACGATATTTCCTTACATGTGGAGCGGGGGAGTATCTATGGTTTTCTCGGTGAAAATGGAGCTGGCAAGACAACCACTATCCGCATGCTAATGAGGCTAATTGAGCCTACAAGTGGGGAGGTTTTTTTATTTGGTGAGCGTTTGGAGAAAAACTATCCTTCTATCTTCTCGAAAATAGGTACGATTATCGAAACGCCTGGTTTATACGAAAATCTGAGTGCACGCGATAATCTAAGAATTTGCTGTATGTACATGGGGGTACAGGACAATGGAAGAATAGATCGTACACTGTCTACCGTAGGATTAGAACATACTGGCAAGAAGAAGTTTAAGGATTTTTCCTTAGGGATGAAGCAAAGATTAGGGATTGCGAGGGCGCTTGTTCATGACCCTGAGTTGCTCATATTGGATGAGCCGACGAACGGACTGGACCCATCAGGAATTAAGGAAATTCGTCAGCTATTGAAGCGGTTGTGCGAGGAAGAAGGGAAAACGATTCTTATTTCCAGCCACATCTTGAGCGAAATTCAGCAGTTAGCTACACACATCGGGATTATACATAATGGAAAGCTGTTGACAGAAGACCGTTTGAGTCGGTTGGAGGAAGATTTTGAACAATACACAGATATAAAAGTAAACGATGCAGAACCAGTACAAACATTTCTGCAAGAACACATGAAGCAGCTACAATCTAAAGTGATGTCCCGACAACAACTAAGAATTAATAGTCCGATTGAAAATACAGCCGCGTTAAATAAACAGTTAATAGATCATCATTTTCCAGTCTATGAGATACACACCTCCAAGCAGACGCTAGAGGAGTACTTTTTGTCTCTCATTTCAGGAGAGGGTGGGCGACGTGATTAGAGCAGAGCTCATTAAGCTTAAAGGCTCTAAATCTTTTTTCTTGAGCTATATTATATTGCTGGCTGTTGTGCTGTTGGTGTTCAGTTTGGGCGCTATTTTTGACAGATATTCAATTGATAAAAAAGGTTGGGACTCCTATTTTGAGGACATCGTCCTCATGGTTAATATTGCAGCTGGGTTTATCAGTTACTACGTATTAACGGGCCATATATTTGCAAGAGAATACCAGGAAAACACGCATCTTTTTATGTTTACCGCGCCTGTAGTCAGAGTTAGATTCTATATCAGTAAATTAATGGTCATATACGTATATATTATTTTTTCTTTATTTTCCATCCTGCTTTTGTCTGCATTATTAGGGATGCTGATCATTGGCCGTCCCTTAACAATGGCTATTTGGGTATACCAGGTTCAAATATTTGCTAAGATGTGTGTGATGCATGCGATGTTAATTCCGATTGCCTCTTTTTTCGCAATACGTTGGAAAAGCCTTATGGGGGTCGTGCTCATAGTTTGTGTTGCTGTATTTTTAAATTTCATTTACAAAAGTGAATGGTATCCGTGGATTGTTCCGTATCTTTTATCTCCCAATGAAGGAAGCATGGTCAGGCATGTCGATATCTCAATAGCCTGGTTCAGCTTATCCCTTACCTTTGTTGTGGGATTATTTTTATCCATATGGTCATATCAAAGAAGAAGCTAAATTCAGATTTTTTGAAAGGAGGGCTACTATGTTTGATCTGTTTAAAGCAGAGCGTTTGAAGTTAAAAGGAACTAAAATTCTTTTTCTAAGTGTGTTTATTTTAATAGTAACTGTATTTTTGAATTTTTATACTTACGCAGTGAATCCCAAGCTCTCCTTGGATCGTGATGGGTGGAATGAATACTTTATGGATTTGGTATCCATCATTAATTTTCTGACTGGATATATGAGCTACTACATTTTGACCTGCTATATCTTTGCGAGAGAGTATCAAGAGAACACCCATATTGCCCTGTTCACAAACCCGGTTCGTCGAACTCGCATCTACCTCAGCAAGCTACTCGTTATTTATATGTACATCGCTGTTAGCCTGTTGTTGGCATTTGGACTATCTGCGATATTGGGGACGTTTATTACGACCAGACCGATAACCTTTGAAATTGTTATGTATCAGCTTGGGATATTCGCTAAAATGATTCTTATGCACGCTATGCTCATCCCGATCATTACGTTCTTCGCTATTCGCTGGAAAAAATTTGTGCCCGCCATTATAGGGATGTGTACGGTCATGTGCTTAAATTTTGTTTTGGTTAATACACCGGGGAATACCTTTTATCCATGGACAGTGCCGTTATTGTTTTCTCCACATGGCCAAATGGGGAGAACATTCACGTATGTTCCTGGAGGGATCATCAGTATATGCTTCATTTTTGTGCTCGGGCTTTTTTTAGCGTTGCGAAGCTATATTCGAATAGAGAAATAAGTAGATGTGTAAGTGGAAAAAGACGATGAGTGTCCTGTATGAGGTTGATTGAATAAACTGTAAAATGTTGTCGCAGAAGGACGGATTTACGTGCTATAATTCTAGTAACAACAGAATGGCTTAGGTGGGCGGTCGGCTAAGTCTCCCGGAAGGGAGGTGATGCCTGTGGAGGTTAAGGATGCTCTGACATTAATGATGATGTTCGGCACGCTATTAGTAGCGTTGATCGGATTAATCGTTACGATTGTTATTGCATTGAACCAAAACAAATCGAAATAGACCGCCCTGGAGAGGGAAACACGGTCTATTTCTAATAGCTAGCCCTTTTCAGCCGACCGCTCTTCAAAGCGGCTGTTGCCAAGAGTAGGGATGTTACCAGCATCCTTGCTCTTTTTTAGTATAACCTTCTATAACTCATTTTAGCACATTTGAATAATCAATGTAACTGAATGCGGCTGTTACTTGGTGAAAACTTTAATCTCCTTCGGAGCGAGCGTCACGGTGATCGAACCGTTGTTGATCTGAATGGAGTCGTTGCTTAACTGATTGGTCAGACGGGTGCCGTTGGACAGATTATCGAAGTTGCCAATCGTGCGGGTTTGACTGCTCCACGAGTTGTTGATGAGTACGATAGCCTCGTCGCCACTTTTAGAGCGCTGGAAGCTGTAAAAGGAGTCGTCTGCCCATTTTTCCTTTTGGCTGCCGTTTTGCAGGGCAGGATGGCTGTTGCGCACACGGTTTAGTTTGGCAATGTACTGGTACAGCTCGTGATTGGCGTTAAACACGACGTTTTCCCGGTTGGCGGGATCATCTCCGCCATTAAAGCCCTGCTCGGTGCCTTGATAGATGATTGGAATCCCGCGCGACGTCAAAGTAAAGCCCAAAGCGGCCTTGAGCTGTGGCCATTTGTCAGAGCTGGCACCAGGCTTGCCGGAGGCCTCGTTAAGGAAGCGTTTCACATCATGATTGTCGATAAATACGCCGTTCGTCTGGGCATCACGATAGTAACGATCATCCGAGTAGCGTTCCTTGATTTTGGTCATGGACTGATCGCGTCCGAACACATCCTTGATCGTATAATACATGGGAAAATCCAGTGCAGCATCGAGATATCGGGTGTAATCGCCTACATAAGAGGGATCGCCGCTGTAAATTTCACCGATGGTAAAGGTATTGGCCGCTTGGTCAAAATCCTTTAGGAAGCCTTTGGGTACATGCTTGGCAGTGTCCACCCGTAGCCCGTCGACCCCCGACTCGTTCAACAGCCATTTGATCCAGTTTTTGAGCTCGTTGGCTGTTGCAGGGTTGTCCTGATTCAGGTCATCCAATCCGGCCACGTCGCCGTTTTCAATTTTCCATTGGTTGTTGGAACTGTAGTCTGCCCCTGTGATGTCGCCATTGTGATGATACCAGCCTGCTTTGTCAAAAGGAGCCTTGGCGAATCCGTTCGCTGGTTGAAAATCGCCTGTATGATTGACAACTACGTCCAGCATAACAGCGATATTTTTGTCGTGCGCTTTACGGATCAGCTCTTTAAACTTGTCCATTGTCCCAAGATGCCCGTCAACGGTATAGAAATCATACGTATGATAGCCGTGATAAGCGAATTCGCCCTTTTGCATCGTTACCGGAGTAATCCAGATGGCTGTAAAGCCCATATTCTGAATGTAGTCGAGCTGATTAATAATGCCTTGAAAATCGCCGCCATGCCATTTGCGCATGTCGCTGTTGTTCGAATTGAAGCCACCGTAATTATCGTTCGATGTATCCCCGTTGCTGAAACGGTCTGTCATAATAAAGTAAATGCTCTGTTTGCTCCAGTCTGTGCCAAGAGGTGTTGGATTGGAGGGATTACCCGGTTCGGTGGGAGTAGAGCCGCCCGAAGGCGACCCCGTTTGGACAGTTCCTGCGGCTCCGTTGGAGCCAGGTGTGTAGGTAGAAGTACCTGTGCTAAAGAAGTAGTTTTTGGTGTTGTTGCTGTCCCAGTTGTTATTGCCGTCATTAAAAGCGGCTTCCAATTGGGAAGCAGAGCCGATATCGACGGTAATTTTGGCATAGCCGCTAATCCCGGCCTCCTGCATTTTTACGCCAGGCACAGCCGTCCAGCTTCCGCCAGCCGGGCGATAGTGAATGTAAGGTGTATTGAAGCCTTTTTTGTAGTATACAGTTACCTTGTTGGTTGTACCGCCGCCATCCCCGGGATTGGTACCCGATGGAGCGCCAGCTGTGATGGTTCCCGCATTGCCGCTGTTGCCTGGCGTGTAAGTAGAAGTGCCTGTGCTGAAAAAGTAGTTTTTGGTGTTGTTGCTGTCCCAGTTGTTATTACCGTCATTAAAAGCGACTTCCAATTGGGAAGCAGAGCCGATATCGACGGTAATTTTGGCATAGCCGCTAATCTCGGCCTCCTGCATTTTTACGCCAGGCACAGCCGTCCAGCTTCCGCCAGCCGGGCGGTAGTGAATGTAGGGCGAGTTGAAGCCTTTTTTGTAGTATATGGTTACTTTGTTGCCTGTACCGCCTCCATTATCGACAGGCTTGGCCTTGCTGATAATGTACTGTTTGAATCCATTCATTTCCCCGGTTGGTGAGCCGTCGCTGTTGACGAGATTGTTGATGCGTAATAGTGTAAAGCCGTGATAACCGAACTTTGTGATTTTCTCTTCAATTTTCTGGAATCCGCCACCGCCTGTTGGGAGTGCGTTTTCACCATTCAGGCGAACGCCCTTGGCATTTGCAATCGAAGAGATGGTATCTACCAGTGTGGACGGCAGGGAATAATTCGGTGCAGTGCCACTGTCATTCATCTCCAATGCAGTAAAGGTCAAATCCAGATCGGCATCCTTGAATTTTTGAATGAGGCGATTGTAATCATAATATCCGCCTGCGTGCTCTGTGCTGTGAGGCATGGCAGGGTTGTTCATCTGCCAGTGCAGACCGGAAATTTTGGCTCCGATGCGGACACCGAACACGGAATCGAAGTTTTTGTGAGCAGCAGCTCCGATGACGCCCAGATGGTTTTCAAGCACGCTTTGGTACCACGACAGAAAATCCTTCCCAAAGGTGGAATTATACCCGCCGTTCGTGTAAAATCCGTCTCCGTCGGTCGGCGGGTTGATTTGGCTAAGGCTGCTTAGCTTCGTTCCCCAGGCCGCATTAATCTTGTCCAATGATCCATACTTTTCATTCATGGCCGTGCGGAACGCATTTTTGGCTGTTTCAGTATAGGCTTGGAATTTGCCCCGTGCCGGGTAGCTCCATCCTGCCGCCGGATAGTAGGACGGGTATCGCAATTCACCGGAAGGGCCACCGCTTAAATAAATTTTGGGGATAATGCTTTTGTACCCGGCAAAATGTTCAGCGAACGAGGCATACAGCTCGTCATATTGCTTGCCAGCTCCGCTCCATAGCGGTGAAAGGGCTTCGTTATTGACATAGCCGCTTTCATCCTTGAATTGCATTTCATCTGCACTGCCCTTGCTCCACAGCCAGCTTGGCAGCGGGATGTTGCAGTCATCCCCGACATTTCCCCCACACTTATGCGTAGAGATAATAGGAACCCACTTCAGTCCTGCCTCTTTCACAGCGTCTGCATAGGTCTTGTAATAGCTCCAATCGAACTGGTTATCTCCTGCGCTTTCTACATAGCCCCACCAGACATCGGTGGTGATGGCATACACGCCGTTGCTTTTCAGCGTTTGCAGTTGCTTTTTGAATGCGCCCCAGTCATTGATTTTCGCCAGCGGCCCCATGACGGAAGCCTGAAAATCATCAGCAACCGCGGCGCTTGCCGTATTGGAAGGTGAGCCAATGAAGGCGGTCAGAGACAGCACAAGGCTTAGCAGAATCAGGCACCCTTTGTTCCATAGACTTCGATACAAGGTCAATCGATCATCCTCCCCAAAGCATAGTCTATTTCGACAACATTTTGTAAACGTCTACAAAAATAGTATAAAGCAAGCGGTTGCATAAAAAGAAGAATTTATTGCACATTCAGGGGGGAGGAATATGACTATTTTGCAGTTACAGCCGTATATTTTCAAACGAATCCAGGCAAAAAAATAAGGCACGGTCCGAATCAGACACATGCCTCTTAGTGATATGACGAATAGCAAGTTGCAGCATATCTCCTTAATAAATAGGACGATTTTTCTGGTCGGGAATGCCGCTTTTGCGATAAAAATACGAATTGATCCGATCCCGCCATTCCTTGGCGTGCTCCGCCTGATGCTCCAGTCGCTCCAGCACCTGTTCATATATCCCTTTATTCAGCTGCTCTTGCAGACTGATCCATGTGTCTTTAAGCTGGGCCGCACGTTCTGCGCCTTCAAAGTGGGTGTCATAAATATGCTGTATGACCGTTTGGCCGGAGTGAAGCGTGTGCGTATAAGGAACATGGTGAAAAAATAATAGCAGCTCATCCGGGCAGGTGTCAGTAGATTCGTAAATATCGGCATGAGGAGAAAAATATTGTCCTGCATAGCCCGTTCCGGTTGCGGTCGTCCGGTCTACACCAATCCCCCGGCAATCGGCAAAATGGTAGGTGCCCCACATCGAATATTCATAGCCGTCTACATCTGGCCCATAGTGGTGACCGGGACTGACCATCCAGCCGACCCCAAGGGGAGCGGTGTAGGATTCGTAGATATTCCATGAATCGAGCAGCATTTGCTTAATGGCAGGGATTAAATCTTTGTTGCTGTCCCCCTTCCCTTGACCGCTAAACGTCAGCCGAACCCATTCATCCGCGATTTCGTCTGCGGACAGCTCCGGGTCCCATGCCAACCGACCATAGCCGTAAAGATTGGATTGGGCGAGCAAATGCCCGGTCCAATTAGCGTCGGCTCCAATATTGGATACAGCGGCGATCCCATAGTTTTCGTGCTTGGGGACATGATTCGTTGGCTCCTCCTGGAAACTGCCGCTGCCGGTATGAACAATGGCCTTCCTGCTACTGGAAGCAGAATGGCTCTTGCTATGCAGAGCGCCACTCACAATGCGCTTGATGGTGGAGTCTTCCCCCTGTGCATAGGTATCAAAATCCAGTACCTCCTTCCATTGCGGAACAAGGTAACACAGATGTCGCTGCTGTCCCGTGTACTCTTGTGCAATCTGAAATTCCAGCAGTACCTGGGTAGCTTCCAGCGCACCGAACAAGGGAGAGACAGGCTCCCGCACCTGAAAATCCATGGGGCCATTTTTAATCTGTAAAATGACATTATCCCGAAACAGCCCATCCAGTGGCTTAAAATGGTCAAAGGCCGCGCGAGCCCGATCCGTCTTGCGGTCGCGCCAATCCTGCTTGCAGTCATAGACAAAGCAGCGCCAAATCACACGCCCGCCATAGGGCTGTAGCGCATCTGCCAGCATATTGGCTCCATCGGCGTGATGACGCCCATAGCTGAACGGTCCGGGCCGATTCTCGGAATCGGCCTTGACCACGAAGCCGCCCAGATCGGGAACAGCGGTGTAGACTTCCTGGGCTTTGATCTGCCACCATTCAGCTACACCGGGGTCCAGCGGATCGGCGGTGGTTAGTCCACCGAGCTGCATAGGGCTGGCATAGTTAATGCTCAGGTAGATTTGGATGCCATAGGCGCGAAACACCGCAGCCACTCTGGCCACATCCGGTAGGAATGTATCTGTAATCAGCTCGGTTTCTACGTGATGGACATTCACATTGTTAATGGACAGCGCATGAATGCCAATAGAAGCAAGCAGACGAGCATAGTCTCGAAGGCGATTCATATTTGTAGTAAAGGCATGATTATCATAGAAAATGGACGTCCCCGCATACCCGCGTTCAACACTGCCGTCCATGTTATCCCAGTGGTTAATCATGCGGATGGAATTAGCCGGATTGGACAGTACATCCAGAATGGGTGCTTGCAATGCTTCTTCGGTGGCGGGCTTCAGCTTGCCATCCAGTCCACCTTGCAGGTAGCGCAGCAGATGAAAAACCCCATATAATACGCCCTTGCTGGTCTGCCCGGCGACCGTGACATACGCTCCATTGATATCATTGTTGTCATGCGAAGCTGAATGTGCCAGGTTGGGAGTCTCCATCCCGCGAATTCGGTAGCCTTCTGTGCTCACATCTGCCTGTTCTTCCGGGCTAAATTGTTTTGCGACCCATGCATGCTCTTGGAACGTACCCAAAGCAATGAATGGTGCACTCACAGGAACAGCGCTGATCTTTGGCTGCTGTCCGAACATGGAGGCCAATCCGTGCTGAAGCTCACTCGCAGCTGTTTGAAGCACTTCATCTGCTTTTTGAACCACGATGACTCTGCACCAAGCGGGTAAATTCTCCACCTTACGATTGCGGCGATAATGCAGCCAAGCGTCATAGCCGCTCTCTTTTTGCATATCCATACGCTTGCTCATAATGGGAGCCTCCTTTTGGACAGATGAAGGTTCGAGTCAGACATGCTGCTCCTGATTCTGACTCATATGCCGGGGAAGAACGAGACGGTTGTCCTTGCCTTCATACAGCCATAAAATAGCGGTAACTCCACGCGGGTAATACTTGCTGCCGTGGGCAATGCCGGAGAGCATTTGATCGCTCCAGCACCAGTAGGATTCTTCGGGGTGAAGGAGCCATGAGACATGGGTGGCATCTGCGGCCTGCCCTGCTTCCTCCCAAGGCAGCTCCAGCAGCTCACGGGCGATAAACTGCGACAGATAGATTTTACTCAGCCAGGAGTTGTTACTGGTCGAGGACAGCTTCCAGCCCCCATCTTCAAACAGGCAAACCCCTGGCACCAATACAGTTTCCAAATGGCGTCGCAGCGCCTGGATATATCCGCCGAACCGTCCATCAGGCTTAAGCGCGTCCTCACAGCCAGTAAAGTAAGGGAAAATCAGCCCCTCAATCGCAGGGATAATCTGCGAATCATTGCCTTCCCGAATAACGGCAGGGATATATCCCTGGTCTGTCATGTGCGCTGTGATTGCCGCTGCACATTTGTCTGCCTGTAGGCCAGCCTCCCGTGCAAGCGAGTCAAGTCCTTCTGAGGCAAACACCTTTTCCAGCGCTACATATACGGCCCAGCATTTGCTGCCCAAATAAATGTTGTTGCGGGACTGGCCCAAGGATACGTCCAGACTATCGTAGGTCGTAATTTCCGCGCCTCCAAGGGTTCTGGAGCTGTCCAGGCCCATTAAGCCGTTGCGTTGTGCCGGGTCTGGGTGATCCCGCTGCAGCATGCTATCGAAGCACTCACGCAGGATAGGCAGCATACGTGTCGTAAATGACCGATCCTGTGTCTGCTCGATATATACCGTGGCGCAGCATAGCCAGTTCACCAGCTCTTCGTGGCTCATATAAGAGAAGCAGCCGTCAATCCCTGCCAGTTCATAACAGGAGTACCCCTGCCGGGAGAACACGTTTGCCACACCCATGTCATGCGTAAACGTGATGCCGCCCGGATGGGTTTGTTCCTCTCCCGGAAAGCGTACCTCATCCCGATAGCTGTATCTTTGGACGAACCACTCCAACTCGTTGCGTACCGTCCACGGGTTCAAAATCAATTCATAGTAGAGCTGATCTGCCGTCAAATCGAGTGTATTCATCATCCGATACTCGCCTTCGTTCACAATCCAGATCGGTTCTCCGTCCGCTTGGTGACTGAGCAACTGGGTGCTGCCATAGTAGCTGTGAATCGCCTGAGCGAGCATAAACTCCTGATCCGGGCTCAAGCTTGCCGACTCGATCCAGTGGTTAGCCTTGATACAGGCCGCCGTCAGGTCTGCAAAATGCTCCAAAGCATAGCTCGCGACGTCTTCAATATCCTTGAATAGCCGAGTGTAGTAATACGTCGCTTCGATGCCTGTCGTCACGATGCCACCGCGATAGAAGCATATGGCGAAGGAATACGTGCGCTTCTCGCCTGCGGGAACATCCATGAGGATTGCACCCGTCACGCCCAGGCCAAAGGATAAATTCTCGGCCATAGGCTCTCCGAGCAGCTTCTCCAGTGCAAATCCACTGGCAGGTATCGCTTCGCTGCTATTGGTCACAATGGCTGTGCTGCGCCCTTGGCCGATGCCCGTGAGTCTCTCAGAGCGGGTGGAATCGGTAGCGTCCCTGCGCGGGTCTTCTCCTACAATGCGTATGCCGCTGTATGGATCACTGCCCTGATAGCCGAAAAAAGCTCTCCGCGCTGCGGTCCCCTGCGTGTTATCGACCGTTAGCTCGGCAAATACCGCCGGAACCAGCGCAGCCCGCAGCTCGCTTTCATCCGCAGTTCCCGGCTCGGGCACCTGGCGAACCGGAGAATACAGCCGGAACGCCAAATCACCGGCCTGCCATGTATCCGTTCCTGCTTTCAGCTCACGGGTAATATCTTGATCGGCAAAGGCAACGAGCAGCGGCTCCGTTTTTTTATCCTTTTTCTCCACATCATAGCGGACACTTTCATCCTGTGCAGATGCAAAAAAAGGAAGCGCCTCGTATACGCTGCCGTCTCTGGATTGCAGCCCGATGTATACATTTTCATCCGCCGGCTTTCCGAGCTCCAGGCCGAGCCCGCCGCGATTTCCCTTAAATCCGAGCGTAAAGCTGGAGAAGGCACCCATAGGTGCATGCTGTGTATTATAAAATATGTTTCTCGTCATATAATGAAACCCCTTTCACAATAAAGTTTAACTTTCATTCGACACACATAGAGCCTAGCATGTCATGTGTCAGGGAACCATTGTCAAATCGCTCAACAATTTATCCAAATCGCGCTGAAAACGATATACTGGAGTAAATACGATGCAAGCCAGGAGGGAAAACATGTCATCCCCACGTTTACCGAAGCGCCCCGATCATTCAGACCTTACGGCTGTAGGAGAGGAATTCTTTTTTCCCGATGTGCGGACTACAGTCAATCTGTTTGCCATCCATACGCGAAGTGTCGGAAGAGACTGGAGTTATCCTCCACATGAGCATCCTCAATATGAGATTAACATCGTGCTTGCGGGAGAACAGGTCATGGTTGTGGATGGTTGCAGCTATACACAGCGTGAGGGGGAGCTAGTGCTTCTGCGCCCGGGAATCGTCCATTCCAGCCATAGTAACGGAGAGGGCTTTACATATTTTTGCATGCATTTTGATATTGATGATAAGTTGTTCCTTTCGTTGCTGAGCCGTTTGGAGCAAGTGCTGTTCCCGGCCGAAGGCACGGTAGCGAGGCAAATGGGACCTGCGCTGAGCAAGCTGCTCGATCTTTCTGCGCCAGAAGGCATGGGAGCAAGCGGTGATTCGGTGGCCAAGCGTATGCGGATTCAGTCCGCTGTATTTGAGCTGTTTGCCACGTTGTGGGAGGCGGTATCAAGCGAAGCGGCACATCTGCCAGGGCGCGGATACGTGCAGGCAGAGCTTGCCCATCAGATTGCCAGTCGTCTTCAGGGCAGGGTGAATCAGTCTTTTGGACAAGTCGGCTCGGTGGAAAAACAGGACGGGATCGAGGGGATTTCATCGGAGCTGGGCATTAGTGTGTCCCATTGCAACCGTGTATTTAGGAGTGTTTTTGGCGTATCTCCCCGTGTATATCTATCAGGACTTGTTCTGCATGAAGCCAAGCTGCTGTTGGCTGACCCGCAATGGTCGGTGCAGCAAATTGCCGACATGCTCGGCTACGGAGATATTGCGCATTTTAGCAGACAGTTCAAACGTTGGTCCGGACAGTCCCCGACATCCTACCGCAAAAGCACGGTGCAGGAAAGCCCGTCTGAATAAAGATATGTATATTCATAAAATAGTTATGCTATAATCCCTATAAAGGAGCTGAGGTTAATATGAATTTACAATCTCAACGTGTCGTCGTGATTGGCGGCAGTTCAGGTATAGGGCTGGCAACGGCAATAGAAGCAGCAAAACAGGGGGCGAATATCGTGATCGCCGGGCGTTCTGCGGACAAACTGGAGCAGGCGAAGAAACTCATCCCTGCAGAATCAGTGGAAGCCTTCCAACTGAATAATCAGAAGGAGGAGGAAGTGCAGGCGTTTTTTGAAAAGGTCGGAGCATTCGATCATTTGTTCACACCGGGCGCGAGCTATACACGTGGTCCGATCACCATAGATACGGAAAAGGCGAAAACTCCGTTTGAGGGGAAATTCTGGCCGCAATATTTTGCTGCCAAGCATGCGGTGCCGCATATCTCCAGGGACGGCTCGATCGTCCTCATGTCCGGGGCTTTCAGCCAGCGGCCAATGGGCTTTGGTGCTACATATGGAGCGGCTAACGGCGCCATCGAAAGCTTGGGCAAGGCTTTGGCGGTAGAGCTGGCTCCCATACGGGTCAATGTCGTATCTCCCGGCACCATTTGGCGAGACGGTCCCGAGGGGGAGCAGCGGGCGCAGGCTTTTGAGGAATACAAGGAAGTAACCTTGCTCCGTCGGGTGGGCTATAACGAGGAAATCGCACATACCGTGTTGTACCTGATGACGAACAGGTTTACCACTGGAAGTGTGCTGTTCCCGGATGGTGGTTATACGCTGATCTAAAGCGCAACGAAGTGCATGTTTTATTCTGATCCGATCCGACAGGCAGGAATAAATCTTTAAACAAAAACCGGTTCAACACCATACAAAGTGTTGACCGGTTTTTTTATGATAACAGGCTTGGCCCTTCCGCTACTCCATCCGCAGTCTTGTCACTGGATAGCCCCCGAACAACATTGCCTAGACCCTTGCAACTCTTTAGTTCTGCACTTCTAAACTTTTATATTTTCGAAAAATACGTGGATAAATCACTTTAGACCCGATGCATACCATCGCCAGCATGGCGAACAACAAGCCGCTCCACAGCGTCCCCTGTATCCCCGCTCTGGCAATAAACCAACCCCCTGTGAGCGAACCCAGTGAAACCCCTAGGTTAATAAACGAGATATAAAGACTGTTGGCAAACGCGGGAGCTTCTTTGGCCTCATCAATCACCCAAATCTGGGCGACAATCAGCCCGCTGGTATGAACGGCCCCCCACACGATAATGATGAAGAGCGTAGGGATAAATGAAGAACTGATCCCGTACAACAGCAAATAGGTGCCCCCCAAGACTACTGGATGAAAAAGAGCGGTGCGAACCTTATGCAAGCCCATGAGCTTGCCAGCCAATAGATTGCCGAGCATTCCGCCGATACCGAAAATAATAAGCAGAAAGCTGATAACATCGCTGCTCATACCTGTGTTTTGCCCCAAATATTCGGCAGAATAGCTATACACCGAGAACATGGCTGCAAAAATAAAAGTAGCCGCCCCGATATTGAGCCACAGCGGTATTTTACGCAAAATGCCAAGCTGCTTCCGGTAGGAGAACATTTCGGCTTGTGGTGTATCCGGCAGCATGAATAAAATACCGATCCCTGCAATCCCATTCGCTACCGCAGTAAACCAGAAGGAGGCCTCGTATGAAAATTGATTGGCGATATAGGCCGTAATCGGAATACCGAGTACCATTCCCATGCTCGTGCCGAGAAAGGCTTTGGCAGAAGCTTGTGTTGCTTTTTCCGGGGGATACAACGCAGTGGCGGCGACAAAGGCCAGCGAGAAATACACCGGGTGAAACAGAGCAGGAATGATACGTAAAATCACCAACAGATAAAAGTTGGATGTATAGGCTGACAGCAAGCTTGTTACGGCAAAAACAAACAACGACATTGTCATGATTCGCTTGCGGTTAAACCTGGACATCAATAGCACCATGAAGGGACCGAACAGCGCGATGATCAATGCAAATGAACTGACGAGAAACCCGGCCTGAGCTGCCGTAATATGAAAACGTTCAATGATGACCGGCAAAATGCCGACCACACCGAACTCAATCGTGTATACACCGAATAGGCCAAGCGCAATGAAAAGCAGGGACTTTCTATATTTCATTAGTTTCATTCCCTCTCTATGTTTTCCTGCTTTACGTCCTTGATTTTGCATGCTAATATTCCATTAGAACATGAAATTGTAAGTCAATATCCGAAATACTACATAATAATAATTGTGTTTATGCAATATCACCTTGGATTTAAGGAGATGAATTTGATGGACCAAGTGGACCATAAAATTTTGTTGTGTCTACAAAACCAGGCGCGCATCTCCATGACCGAGCTGGGTAAGGAGGTTGGACTTTCCCAGCCTGCCGTAACGGAAAGAGTGCGGCGCATGGAGGATAAAGGGATCATCACCGGGTATCGTGCCATGGTTTCACATGAAAAAGTCGGAAAGCCGATCATGGCTCATGTGCTCGTGCACACGAATCAATGCAATTCATTTGTTGAGTTTTGCCAATCTGCACCTGAAGTCATTGAGTGCCATCGAATCAGCGGCGAGCAAAATTATCTACTAAAGGTTATGACCGAATCCATGCTTAAGCTGGAGCAATTCGGGGATGAGTGCGGAAAGCACGGTCACTCTACCACGTTAATCGTCTTATCCTCGCCTGTAGAGCTTAAACATGTAACTCCCGTTTTATCAGACCCTATTTGAGCTGCCGTAAATGGCTTGGCAAAGCTCGGTTGTAAACGGACCCGACATACCTTCAAATGCTGTATTGGTAAAAGCGACCACACTGAGTCTTTGCGCGGGATCAACGAACCACGAATGACCGTAAGCTCCTCCGAGGCGCCACGTTCCGGGGGATTCTGCTGTTCCACTTTCGTCGGGATTGTGGAGTACGGTGAATCCCAGTCCAAAGCCCCGCCCTGGCCAGCTTGCCAAGGGGAGGTTTCCGGTCTGGATGGTGCCCATTTCACGAACCCACTCCTCTGGAAGTAAAGGATTGCCGCCGTTTCGCAGTGTTTCCAGCAGCCGCATGAAGTCTTTTGCACTGCCAATCATACCAGAGCCTCCAGAGTGGAAAGCCGTGGGATCAAAGGCTCGTGCAGGCTGAAAACGAATTCCCGCTGTGCCTTCAAAAACCTGCGCAATCTCAAGCTCACGCATCCGCCGGGGTTCTGGTGTATCGTTAACATAAGGAGCGGCAAGCCGTCCGGTATCAGCGACCGAAAAACTGGTATCGTGCATACCGAGAGGTTCTGTAATGAGCTTTTTGACAGCTGCATCAAGGGTTGTGCCACATACACGGCTAATGATAGCGCCGAGCACATCAGTGGCAATCGAATAGCCCCACGCTTTACCCGGTGTATACAACAGAGGCACGGAAGCCAAACGTTGCAAGTTCTCTTCCAGCGTAAGATTTGAAAAATCCATGCCATCCGATACGCCTGCACGATGATAGGAGCCGCCGCCTTCCTCCTCTAAAAAGCCATAGGTCAACCCGGCAGTATGTGTGAGCAATTGGCGTACTGTAATGGATGGCTGCTCGCCGCTGATCAATCGGGGGCGAAAGTCCGGTAACCAGCGTTCTATAGATTCATCGAGTTCAATCAACCCTTGGGCTGCCAAAACCAAGGCCGCAGTAGATACAATCGGCTTGGACACAGAAGAGAGCCGAAATAAAGCATTCTCATGCATAAGACGATGTTCTTCTCGATCAGCCAGCCCCGCCGCACGGACATACACGGGTGAACCATCCATATATATCATGACCACTGCGCCGATTAGGCGCTTCTCGGCAAGGGTTTGATCCAGGACTGCATTTACACGTCCGTCCAGACCATTTTGTATCGCAAAAACTTTACTTTCCAAACCCATGAATACCTCATCCTCTCTATGATCCAGCGGTTATCGCTTGGTGGAACTTAGTTTACAGGATGAGAAGACGGTATTACATAAGTAAACAAAGGTATTCAGTGGGTATTAACGTTAAAATAAAATTATATTATAATGATGGCCTTGGATTTAAATGAATAGGATTTTACAAGAAGCTATGCTGCGTTTTACAGTAGCTTTTTAAGTTGAGATACACGCCCTTGTGACACCCCAAGCCATTTTGCATAGTCGTATTGTCTGGCATCGGGATGCTCCTGAATGAGCTCTTTAAGGCGTCCAAGTAATTTTTCTGCCGATTGATTCGTTCTTTTTGGAAGTGTATGTTCTTGAACAGAAGGAGCTGGTAGGGGACAACAATCGATATTTTTCTTTAATTTCTGGGTGCAGTCTATGCATAAAAATGAAGCTCTGTAATACGTCAGATTTTCAGCTGTGCCACACAGCTTACAGGTGACACCTGTATACTTCTTTAAAGCCATAAAGCCTGTTTCCTCATCCACAAAAAATTCTACCGAATCCCCACATTCAATATTCATAGTCACCCGCATTTCCTTGGGAACAACGATTCGACTCAAAGTATCCAACGAGCGCGTCATACCTGTGTTTTTCATAATTTACCTCCTATTAAAAAGATGATAAGTAATAAAATAGTAGTATTCATGTTGTTCCAAAAGATGGTACTATGGTGAACAGGAAAACATTTCATAATAATATGAATTTTTGAACTACATAGATTCAGTTACTAAGTTCCAGACCCCAGAGTCCACATTGAAAGGGTGGTTTATTCATGGAAATCACACCTACGATAAGAGCAGAATTAGAAAAGTATCTGAAGCAACAAGACTTGAGCAAGACCGAGTTTGGGCATATCGCAGGATTGAACCCGGGTACAGTGAGTGGAATTGTAACGGGCAATCGGTCCATCTCTGTTAATCAATTGGATCGTATAACTTTAGCTATGGAGCGATCCGCAGACCATTTTTATGATCGTTATGTTAAAGAATGTATTGAGGAAGAACCGCTGAACTGGCGAAGAATTAGCCCTTTTTTGTACCGCTGCGTGGAGCTGGATCGGCTCGATTGCTTGCAGCGAGTTGTCTTTTTGCTGCTGGATAACCCTATCTATCCTTCGTTACTCTTTGAAGTAGCCGAGGATATCTTCAAAGACGGCCACAATGCAGCAGCGGCGTTCCTTTTTAAAAACGTGGCTGAGAGCGAAAAACATCAGCATTCCGAGCGACTTGCAGTGTGCCAGTATCGCCTGTTTAAGCTTACGATTGGGAAAGATCAAGCGATTAATCTCGAAGCAGCAAATAAATTTGAGCCTTTTGTCAATCGTTTGGGTGAAATGGATCAGCTCGATGCCTTAAAAGATTTAGCGAATGTATACAGATCATTGAGCCAGTGGGACAAAGTATATAGATTGGCCAAGGAAATGGGGCGGCTCGGACAAATTCAATATGCTCTGGCTCATAGCCCCAAACACAAGAAACAACAGCCACTAAAGCAACTAAGTAGACCACTTTTTGTATATATAGCCTATTCTGATCTGATGTGTGCAAATGTGTGTGATACCAAAGGAGACCATGCCCAGGCTTTAGAACATTTACGCACATATAGGGATTTAAGTTGGGTAAAGGAAAAGGACTCCGATACCCTTCATTGGATTGGTTTATTTCAGCAATGGGCAAAAATTAATACGTACGTAAATAGACTTATGTCTGGAGATATTAGTGTGCTGCCGGATTATGTAGAGTATATAGCCGGCGAAAAAGAAATTTTTGCTGAACTTTTGAACATCATCGAAGCAGCTAATCGCTACAATCTAGATGTGGATCATATACTTCAGCGCTTTGAGCCTCAAATTGCAGCTTATCAAGAGCCCACATCTGAAGATATGTATACACAGCAGGTTTTACCAGAAGAGTATATTCGGTTTTGGTATAAGCTTGCTAAGTACAGCCTAAATAAAGGAAGATATCCATATGGTTTCAAATGTTTAATAATCGCTTTTGAAAAAGCTGTTACAATTAACCATGTACTACTTATTTCCAATTGCTCAGGTTTGTTTGATCGTTTCAGAGCGTATGTCGCTCCTGAAACACTGGCTCAGTACGAAAAAATGTCTCAGGAGGTGTGGGAAAGAAATGATCAAAAGGATGGCTTTCTTCTTGGCGGTAACTAGCTTTTTACTGGTATTCGCACTACCAATTCAAGCTGGATATCCGAGTCATGGTGCAATCCAGGTTCAAGGGCACATTGGCGGGGCATGAATTAAGCATCAATTCATTACCAAGACCGGCTTAAATGCTGGTCTTCTTTTGTTTCACTTTGCCGATTTTGAATGAAAAAATCGGTAATTCATATTTACTCATTCCATCCTAAAATGAGATTCATTAGGAGGGAATTTGAATGGAGACGTACGAAACGTTACATCATCAATTAGAGAATGCCAGACAGCAGCTTTATGATTTGTATAACCAGTACGGTTTTGGACACACCACTGTGCTTGAACAATCTATGCTTCTGGACGAACTCATTAACCAGTACAACCGTATCTTCCAACCCTCCTTATGCAAAACTAATCCCCCTAACGAGTAATGGAACCGATTATATCACAATATCTATAAAATGCCTTATATGAAATAAAAATACATTCGAAAGTCAGAAAATGTAATAAATTATGCGGAGGAAGCTTGATGCGGAATCTCGACTTTAAGTATGAATGAGCTCAAAAAATCCGTTTCTACTAGAAAAGGAATGATATAGTGTGTTAAAAAAAACAGTTAATACTATACTCTTTGTTGTGATTTTCTTTGTAACAGTAGATCAGGCAAATGCTGCTCTCCCTCAATATTTGTACAATATTGTCCTTGAAATAAACAATGTTGAAGTTACATCTGATGCAAATCCTTATATCGAACGAGCAACCAGTACAACGTATGTTCCCATTAGATTTATATCAGAGAATTTGGGTGAAACTGTAAGTTGGAATAGAGAGAAGCAAGAGGTTACAATCCGTTCTGGAAATGGAAAAATCGTACGTCTGATTATTGGAAGTAGAGTAGCTTGTGTAAATGATAAAGAACAAATAATGCCTGGTGCGCCTGTTATGCCAGTATCGCCTAACCGTGTGATGGTGCCGCTCAGATTTGTTTCAGAGGTGATAGGTGCGACTGTAGACAGTACCTCAAAAAACGAGACTATATATGTAAACATTACTAAGCAATAACTTGAGTAAAAGTGAATTTATTTCAAAAAACAACATCGATGCATAGACCTGAATATAAATAGTCTACAAAGGAGGTTTTATTCATTGAAGATTGCACTACGTAAGAAGTTGGCTTGCTTGGTTATTCTGGGAGGGATTTTGACTGTAATGGCTACAGGTTTTGGAGGGGATAAAGAACCTTACAAACTTCCCGATAAGCCCAAAGAGGCTGCTGTCTCGACATTCTCAGAATATATGAATGCTTCTATGAGCCGTGATTACGACAAGATGCTTTCACTGTCTGATGATTATCGCTTTAAAACAGACCAGGCGCGACTTCATTTTCTAGAAGCCCAAGGAACACCAATAGACTACCGTATTACGTTTGTTGATGATTCTGACCCTTCTAAGATTGTTATTTCGTCGATAACGAAGTATGCGGATATGGAGTTACCTCCGATTAAGTATATTCTTGCTTTTGAAGAAGGGACGTATAAGTTGAAAATGAGGAATGTTGTGGTCAATATGATTCCTTTGTCACCTGACTATAAAACAGTCGAGTACGAGCCTGAGAAGGTAGACGATAGTTTAGAGGATAATTTCAATGAATTTTAATTTTTCAATTTTCTAATCAAACGATCCAAAACGTATCCAATAAGATACCAGAAACCTAGTGTAGTTAGGTATACAACGCCTATTGGAATATCTGCTTCTCGCACAAATCGAAATGATTCATACATCCAAACCAATGGGCTAATAATAGCCAATAGTATATTATAGTCGTCATTTCCCATAACATTTATAGTAATAACTAGACATGAGATTAGGACTAACCAAAAGCGAAATGATTTCATTACCTATACCTCCAAACCAATAGTGTAACAAGTTATTACCATGGTGATGCACACTTACCCATTCCATTCTAAAAAAAGAAGCCGCCAGACGAATAATACTCTCTGTCGTGCGGCTTCAGGAGATTTTTTTCACTACATTTTTTTTACTGGACGTAACACTGCGTAGCCGTATCCCTCCGGGAAATGTCGCTGATAATCCTGCTTCGTTTCCTCATCCCATTCATACCCCATGCTGGCAGGGTCAAAGCTCCAAGCCTTCTCTTCCACAATTCTCATAACTTCTCCATTGTGTTTCAAATAATTGAAGGGCGGGTGAAAAAACACCAGGTAGTCTGATTCGGGGATGTTCCGGTACTCCATTCCCGCTGGAATCTCTCCGGCGTAGTCAGCGGCAACCGGTATTCCATAGAGATAGCCTTTTTGACCATCCTGATAGAACCAGCCTGCAGTTTGACCCAATTGTTCGGGCAGCTTGAGATGAGACATGCTTTCCAGTGTTCCGCAAATTTCATCACAATTATGATCATTTCTCCAGAAATCACCGTAGTTTCGAGAAGAGACATCCCAGATTCCAATGAATTTATGAGCTGGTATATGCTCGATTTTAATTGCGGCTTCTTGCAAATGTTCCTTAATCATCCGATCCCGCTCCTTCAAATGATAATGATAAGGAGAGAACACTTCAACACGAATCGCTAACGGAATAGGTCTCGGCTCTCTTTGATATACAGCCGGGGTTACCTCAAAAGCTTTTATAAATGCTCGTGTAAAAGCTTCCTGTGAAGAAAACCCATACTTTATGGCAACATCGAGGATGCGGACATTGCTATCCCGTAGTTCAAGGGCTGCACGGCTAATTCTGCGCATCCAGACATAATCCCTTAACGTCATCCCTGTAAGAGCATGAAACTGTTTTGTACAGTAATAAGGGGAGTAGCCTAACTGATTGGACATTTTCAACAATGATGGTGCTGAAGTAAGATTATGATCTATCCAATCAATCATGAGCTGGACCATTTCGTTCCATTCGTACACGATGATTCCCTCCTTTCGATTCCATCTTAACAAGCAGAATACAGGAATATTTGACTTGAGTTGCATGCACGGCTATGGAACTACCTTGTTAAAAGAGTACAGTAATCAGATTGGCCATGCTTCTTCAGGTACTCCGTATTGCGAGAAAATATAATCTCTGGACTCATTGGCTAAAGTGCGCAAACGTTGGATGTCTACATGCAGCATTTTTCCGTTCCGTTTGACAGCTTTTCCAGCCACAAGCACCGAATCAACGTTGCTCGTGTTGGCACATTGCACAACAGCACCGATTGGATGATTTACTGGAAACATGTTCAGATCGTCGGTTCGAATCATAATCAGATCGGCTGCTTTTCCCGGAGTTAACGTACCGATCTTTTGATCCAGTCCCAATGCCCGGGCGCCGTCAATCGTTGCAAATTCTAAAATGTCCCGTGCGGAAATGGTGAATTCCACCGGCATTTCTCCTGTGGCGAGAATTTTCTCGTTAATTCTGGAACGTTCTGCCTGTAAAGCGAACTTCATTTGTGCAAACATGTCTCCACCGGTTGACACTACAACATCGACTCCCAATGAGGGTCTTCCACCGTTCTCCATAAACAGCCCTGTAGCTGGGTAGCCATGTCCCATCATCATTTCGATTTCCGGAGTCACGGAAATGGAGGCGCCCGAATCTGCGATCAGCTTATACTCCTCATAGCTGAGTGTATTGGCATGGGCAAAGTTAAGATCCGATCCGAGCAGTCCGGCCTTATGCAATTTTTCAATCGACCGATCCACCGAACCCCATGTCCCGAAGCCCAAATGCATTGTACACAGCACACCGAGCTCCCGAGCGAATCGAATCTCATCAACTGCTGTTTCCCATGCGCTAAATTCTGGCCCTCTTATGGCCAGCCCCATAGTAAGCAGCTGGTCATCTGATGAGAAATACTGCTTCTTCACCCGTCTGCTGTCATCGGATTGACGAATTCGGCTATCTCTGGACCAATATTCGGCATCACCAGGAACTCCGTGGGCAAAGACCGCTCGTGTTTCCGATTCTTGCAAGCCCCGGATCAGCTCATCCGTATGATCGGGTGAATTAATCATCGACCAATCCAGTAGCGTGGTAACCCCTGCATCCAACGCTTCCAGTGCGCCCAGCAGATTGGCTACATATCCATCCTGCGGACGTAATTTAGCACCAATATTCCCATAGTAAATACGCCCCAGGTACTTTTCGAGAGACCAATCGGCACCTATATTACGAACGACAGATTCCCAGGTATGGCGATGTGTATCTACGAATCCCGGCATCACAATCATGTTTGTAGCGTCAATAACTTCACAATCGGATGCTTCCAACTCCGGTTGAACAGCGACAATTTTGGTTCCTTCGATAAGAATATCCGCTTTTTTAAAATCACCCATGGTCTTATCGAGCGTGAGTACACAGCCGTTTTGGATTAATAAACGATGGTTCATCTTTTTATCTCCTTTTTGTGTTGTTAGATGACTGTTTCTGTGACCCTTCTTAAAATAGGTATTTAACCTATATATGTATATTGTAAGCCTGATGATATAAATCACAGCATACTTATTTCGTGCAGGAACCGGAATATACACCAAAAAGCCTACCTACCGATCATCTGGCAGATAGACTTTTGCAAAAGCGCTCTAATCTGATAGGGATTAGCGTTCCCATGCTTCTGTGCGCAGCTGCTGCTGGCGCGTAAATAATACCGGATAAATAAACAGGCTGAGCAGCACGCTGGTCAAAATCGCAGAGGTCATGGTGGTAAATACGATCAGCAGCTGCAAACGGACGGCGGCAATTGGATTGGCTCCTGCGATGATCTGCCCGGTCATCATGCCGGGTAGCTGGACAAGCCCCAGCGTTTTCTGTCCCTCAATGGTAGGAATCATACTGGAGCGTATGCAATCCTTGAGTATGGGAAAAATGGCTTGTCTCGGTGTGCCACCTAGTGCCAGGATGAGCATGATTTCAGGCTTGCGCAGCAGGACCTCCGACTTGAGCCGGGACACCAGCAGACTGGACAAAATCATGGAGCTGCCAATGATCATGCCGCTAATCGTAATCATATACCGGGCTGTCGCCGGAATGATATGCAGGCTAATCAGGAATGCCTGTGTCACGATTTCCACACACAGCAGCGTCAGAAATGATTTCCACATGAGGCCGGGAATAAATCGTCCTTTGCGTGCCACATTTTGGGAAGCTACGGTGATCATGAGCAGAATGAACAATACGATAAATCCGTAGCTCTGCATCCCGAAAATCAAATGTAATACATAACCGATAGCCAGCAGCTGAACCGATGCTCTGATCGTGGCGATAATAATATCCCGATCCAGGCCAAGCTTGAAGGATTTGGACATGACGATGGCAATAAATACAAAACCGAGGGAAAGAATCAGGGCAATAATCGTCATACCCATTCTCCTGCTATGAACCTGCGGGTTTCACTATGCTGCGGCGCATGGAAAAAGGTCTCGGTATCCGCTTGTTCCACCAATCTTCCGTCGATCATCAGCCATGTTTCGTGGCCCACTCTGCGGGCTTGTTCCATATGATGCGTAATCCAGATCATTGTCGTTCCCTCTTCCTTGTTCATTCGAAGCAGCAGATCCTCAACCTCTTTAACCGAAGCGGGGTCCAGGGCGGAGGTAATCTCATCCAGCAGTAAAATATCCGGGCGGTTGGCGAGCGTCCGGGCCAAGGCCAAGCGCTGTCTTTGACCGCCGGACAGATCCTGCGCCTTCTGATCCAGCAGGTCGCGGGTGAGCCCTACGCGTTCCAACAGGCCGGACGGATCATGCAGTACCGTACCGTGCAGCCGTTCTGCGGTTTGGAGATTGTACAGGACGGTTCCTTGAAGCATGGGAGCATCCTGAAAAACCAATGCTACTTTCCGTCTCAGTTCAGGGATTTCCCACTCGGATACAGGTTTGCCGAATACGCTGATTTCTCCTTCATCCGGTGACAGTAAAAGGTTACACAGTGAGAGCAGAGTGCTTTTGCCCGACCCGGACGGGCCGACGAGCGTGGTGATTTTGCCGGGGGAGACTTTTGCCGTAATTCCGTTCAGGACAGCTCGCTGCCGCTCAGATCCGGTAAAATACTTGGTGATGTGCTTAAATTCAATCGCTGGAAGTGGTATGGAATCCATAGATATAGTGTTCTCCTTTATAGAGGATCAAAAAAGTTGTCAGACCCGCTTTATGATCTTATTTCTTTTATTATACCAGTTATTGCAAACGGCATTGACTTTGTATAGACTAACAGGATTAGTTAAAATGGAAATAGGGTTCAGTGTGTGTAGTCGTAATAGCCTTACATAGAAATTCGATAAAAGGAGACATAGGGATGTCACCGAGAAACGGAGTAAAGCTGCAAGATATTTTACAAGCTGCTGAGGACATTGCCAACGAACGGGGGATGGGGGAGGTCACGCTCACCACGCTGGCGCAAAAGCTGCACATTCGTCCTCCGTCGTTGTACAACCACGTAGACGGCCTGAACGGACTGCGTCAAGTGCTGGCACTGCATAGCCTTGAGCAATTAGAGGAGGCTTTGATAAGTGCGGCGGTTGGCAGAGCGGGCGATGATGCACTGGCTGCGATGGGGAAAGCATACATGCGATATGCCCGCGAACGACCCGGGCTGTATGAAGCGATGCTGTATGCTACCGACCGTAAGGATACTGAATTGAGGGACGCTGCGGATCGCGTGGCAGAGCTTGTCATTTCCGTTCTGTCCAGTGGCTACGGCTTCAAGGAAGAGGATTGCATTCATGCAGCGAGGGGGTTCCGTAGTCTTCTGCATGGGTTTGCCTCGCTTGAACAGAAGGGAGGCTTTGGTTTACCTGTGGAAGTGGATCGGAGCATTGCAGTGATGATGGATACCTTTTTGGCAGGTCTGCGCGTGCAGCAGCAGCGAAATGCCGAACTTTCAGGAAACTCCTGAGGTCGAACAAGCCACATTTGCCTAACTTGATAGAGAGGCAGACCCGGAAGCAGGATTCCGGGTCTGTCTTTTTGCTGCTTTTTAACTATTATTGTCCCCACCATTGCATGAGAAGACGGTTAACGATGAATGTACCGGCCAGAATGCCAGCCCAAAGATACCGTTCGCTGCGAAATAGCGCTGCAGTTGCTAAACCAAAGATGATTAGTTCAGCGCCAAGATGAACCCAACCTTGAAGAGGGAGGGGGGCCGCAGGAGAGATGAAGAAGCCCCAAACGCTCATCACGAGGACAGGAACACCCACTCCTAGCAACAGTCGCACAGGTACGTTAACCCCTGTGATAAACCCCCAATATGCAAAAGCAACAATACCGCAGACTTCCAGAAGGAAACGAATGGCCAGATTGAGCATTTTTAGTCCCCACAGCAGTTCCAAGCGAATCACCCTCTCCTTCAGCGCGATGTGATAAATAGAAACTCCAGATGAATATAAAAGAAAAAAATTTGATTAAAACTAATCACATTATTTATAATACTAATATGATTAGTTTTAAAAAACAAGGAGATGAGATGGATGCGTATCGTTCAGGTACAACATGTGTATCAATTGACGTTTATGCCCCGACTGTTCCCGGTGAACTGTTACTTGGTGGAGGAGAACGATGGGTTCACCCTGATCGATGCCGGATTGCCTTACAGTGCCAAAGGTATTGAACAGGCTGCCGCGCGGATGGGGAAGCCGATTATACGAATTGTACTTACCCATGCCCATGAGGATCATGTGGGTGCGCTGGATCGGTTGAAGGCAAGAAATCCTGATGCACAAGTATTCATCTCCAGACGAGATGCGCGGCTGCTACAGGGTGATGTGTCGTTGGAGGCGGGGGAACCGGATACTCCCATTCGTGGCAGTGTACCGAAAGGCATACTTACCCGGCCTGATGTTTTGCTGGAGGATGGGGACCATGTAGGCTCGCTGCTGGCGATCAGCGCCCCGGGGCATACACCGGGCTCGATGGCATTTCTGGACACTCGCACCCGTGCGTTGATTGCAGGTGATGCCTTCCAGGTCCGGGGTGGTGTGGCGGTGTCGGGAAGGCTCAAGCCACTGTTTCCATTTCCCGCACTGGCCACCTGGAACAAGGAAAGCTCGCTGGAAAGCGCCAAAAAGCTCGCGCATCACAAGCCGTCCTTATTGGCTGTCGGTCACGGCAATATGCTACAGCATCCGCAGACTCAACTGGAAAGGGCAATTAAGGATATGGAGCAACAATGCACAGCGCAATGATCCCATATTCAGCCAACATTCAGCCAGAACTCACAAAGTCCTAAGCTAAGGCAGATACAATATGAGGAAAATAGAAACAGAGAGAGGTGCATCGGATTTGAATGTTTGGAAAGCGAACGGTCTGAAATATATACTTCTATGCAGTCTCATATTGTGTGCTGTCTTGAGTGTCGTTTCGTTATGGAGTTATTCGGGCAGCTCGGCGTCCCAATCCGCCGCTTTTAGGCAAGGCCCGTCTGGCGGATTCGGGGGAGGCGGACCTGGCGGGGGCATGGGAGGACCGGGGCAACGTCCCTCGAACGGACAGACCACTGGAAATAGTAGAGCAGGAGATGTAGGGCAGGATACCAGCTCAAATTCGACATCGACGGATACCACGAATAGCTCTGACGGTAAGAGTCAAGGTACGACAGGCCAATCTGCCGATTCATCCACCCCATCCACTCAGAATACATCGACATCGGGTGACAAAGGTACAACGGCCGGGAATGGCAATTCCACATCCGGGGGCAATGGTGTTACCAGAGACGGGCAGCACCGAGGTCCGGGCGGCATGTCCGGCAACGGACCTGGCATGGGTGGGCCTGGTGGCGGTATGGGCGGTGGAAGAAATGGAAATTCTTCATCCGCTTATGCAACTCCGCTGGCGATCTTTGCTGCTGTATTCTTCGGTGTGTTCGTGTTTATTGCGTACCGTTTTCGGGCCCGGGAATGGAAGCTCGGGGAACGCAACCGGGGGCTGATGCTGTGGACCGTGCTGGGTGCGGGATTCTTTTTAAGAATGGCGATCGCCCCATGGATCTCGGGTCACATGGATTTAATGCTATTCCGGAACTGGGCTATGACGGCAGCGGATAGCTTATCGGGCTTTTACACGAACGGATCAAGTGATTATCCGCCGTTCTATATTTATATTTTATATGTGATCGGTAAAATTGGCTCTACAGATGCTTTCAGTCCCTATATGTCTGTGCTGCTGCGGCTTCCGAATATATTAGCCGATATCGTGACAGCGTACATGCTGTACCGGCTGGCAAGCAAACGGGTCGGCTATGCAATTAGCCTCGGGCTGGCTATATTCTATGTGTTTAACCCGGCTGTATTTATCAATTCGACCTTCTGGGGACAGGTAGATTCATTCTTTACCATGCTGATTGTGGGCATGATTGTACTACTGGTGGAAAACCGGATCGGCTGGTCCACCGTATTGTTTACGATAGCGGTATTGATGAAGCCGCAGGGGATTATTTATGGGCCGGTTCTGTTCTTCGAGCTGCTGAGACAGCGTAAAATACAGCCTTGGCTCTTGGCCGTCGGCGGAGCGGTTGTGACGACCATTCTGGTCATATTGCCTTTTTCGTGGGGGCAGGAGCCGTTATGGCTGCTTGATTTATACAAGGGAACGGTTGGCGAATATCCGTATGCTTCCGTGAACGCGTATAACTTCTTCGCACTGATTGGTGGCAATTATACGCAGGATACTACGACGTTGTTCCTGTTCAGCTACCATACATGGGGTATGATCTGCATTGTACTGGTGACTTTGTTTACGTGGTGGATGTATATCCGCAGTCGGAAACCACAATTTGCGGCCGCGGCTGCATTAGTGCTAATTGCAGGTGTATTTACCTTCGCTTCCAGCATGCATGAACGATACTTGTTCCCTGCCGCTGCGTTGGCGGTACTGGCGTATCTGTATTTGCGGGATCGAAGATTTTTGTGGCTTGCGGGTGGATTCAGTCTTACGATTTTCCTGAACACCTTCGATATTTTCTATAGCTCCAATACTCGGGATCAGTACGGTATCATATTGTGTGTGACCTCGTTGTTGAACGTGCTGCTGTTTGTGTATCTGGTCAAAGTAGTATGGGATTGCTCCAAATCCAACACGATTGAGGCTGCTCCTGCCAAGGACATGGTTCCATCGGAGCTTCCATCGGGGCAATTAACATAGGGAGCGTCATCCCAAGGTGTGAACACAACGCTGGAAAAATAGCTGATTGCAAAATGTACAGAACAAAAGAAACCGCTCTTTGGCAAATGGGAAGTGGTCAAGGCGCCACAAGCCACAAGCTCAAAGAAGCGGTTTTTTTATTGATGAGCCTCAATCTATATATTCGTTCAGTTTCTGTATATCGCAGATGGTAATCTCTCGTGTACCCTTAGTATGAATAATCCCCAGCTGTTCAAATTTTGCGAATTTGCGACTGATGGTTTCGCGTGTGACACCCACATAATTAGCCATTTCCTCGCGTGAAAGGGGGAGATTTATTTTAATGTAGGAGCCGTCCCGTTTGCCGTATTTATGCCCAAGCTCAAGAATCATGTAGGCGATACGGATTTCCGGGTCTTTGGTAGCCAGGCTTTGAGCCAGCTTTTCGGTATGGGCCAAGCGTTTGGTAATGGTTTTGAGCAGCTTCAAAGAGATATCGGGATTGTTGTGAATCAACTGCTCCATATCATCCTTGGTGAGCATACAAATATCAGTATCTTTTAAGGCATACGCACTAAAGTTACTCAGCTCATCGCTGTTAAATATATTCAACTCGCCAAAAAAATCGCCAGTTGTCAGAATGTGCAGAATTTGCTCCTTGCCCTGAGGCGTCATCTTCAGAAGTTTAACATGCCCGCTTTTAATAATGTACAGCGTATCGGATGCCTGTTCCTCGATAATCAAGGCCTCGCCTTTCTGATATTTCCGGTGTCGGATCATGGAGCTAACCTTACACAAATCTTCGCAGGACAAAGAGGAAAAGATAGGCACTTTGCGGGCACAGGGCTCCTTTGCGCACTGGCAGGGACAGGACATCTCATTCACATTCATTCACTCCATTCATAAACCGGAAGCTACAAAGTATAGCGTTTCTTGTTATTCTGTATCATCTATTGGGGAAAAATGGCTTTGGTCCTCACCGCAGACTGGACAAACCCAGTCTTCCGGAAGGTCCTCGAACGCTGTACCTGGCATAACGTCCTCATCAGGGTCACCCACAGCAGGGTCATAAATGTATCCACAGGGCTGACATACATATTTTTTCATCTTTATTTCTCCTTGTCATCCTAAAATTTTTGTAAGCTCTGGCGCATCCGGTTTGAGTCCCTGGATGACGGCTGTTTTATATGGAAGTGAAGCGAGAGCATCTCCAAAGCCGATCACGCCGCAGATAGAGCCATTTTGTATGAACATACGTGTATAAGAAACTTGATTTTCACGGGTCAGGCTGGTGTCACAGACTTGTTCGTCTACCAGACCTATGGAAAACAAGGGGCATTCATAGCTGTTGGACAGGGTAACAGGGATGGGACGCTGATAGCTGACGGATGCACCCGCCATATTAGCTCCTGCTATTTTCCCTTGCTCTATAGCACTTTCCCATAATCCATCCACTCTATTCTGAAACTCGGCTACATCACCTGCTGCATATATATTGGCGAAGCTGGTCTCCATCTGTTCGTTCACCAAGATGCCGTGTCCAATATCAAGGCCGGTTTGGCGAGCAAGCTCAGTATTAGGTACGATTCCGATAGAATACACGACATGCTCGCAGGGAATAACAGAGCCGTCCTGCAGTTCTACACCTTCTACGTGATCTGTGCCTGTAATACGCTTTACGCCTTGTCCAAGGCTTACCTTTGTGCCCTGTTCGGTAATCCGACGGCTCAAAATAGAAGCGGCCTTCTCATCCAGCTGGCGGGGCATAAGCCGATGCGAGGCTTCCAGAATGGTTACAGCATATCCGGCTTGCTGGAAGGACCAGGCGGTTTCTACACCCTGAATACCACCGCCGATGATGCATATCCGGTCTTCCTTCCGTAATTCCGTTTTAAGTCTGTCTGCATCTTGTCGAAACCGTATATTGTGAACATTCCTTAGTGAAGCTCCGTCCAGCAAAAGCTTACGGTTGTGGGCCCCTGTACACAGCAGAAGCTTGTCATAAGCAACGGTTTGTCCGCTTATTGTTTCGATGGTGCAGTCCTCTGCGTGTATCGCGGTGACCTTGATGCCGGAATAAACGTTAATCCGTTGAGTGGCAAACCATTTCTCCTTTTTGATCAGGATTTTGTCGCTGTGCAGGTCAGTGAATAGTCCCTTGGAAAGTTTGACTCTGTTATACGGAAGGGATGCTTCTTCCCCGTAAATAGAAATTTCGGCCAGCTCATCATGATCTCTAATCGCTTTCGCCGCGTTGACGGCGGCAACGCTGCCTCCGATAATAACGTAATGTTGGTTCCCCATGCAGTATCTCTCCTATTCGCTATAAGCTGTCTTTGTTCAAATGACGCTAAGCAGCAGATCTGAGACAAATTCAGCGGCGTTTTTAATTTTTTTCACTTTTTCATCTTCTGTAGGAGAGAAGCGAACGCGTACCGGGAATTCCACATGCGTCATACCGGTTGACTTGATGACATCCGAAGTGCTTTGAACCTTCATATTGGTACCGTTCAAGTAATCCTGTACAACTTCAATGGCTTCTCCGCTCCATCCGTAAGAACCAAAGGCAGCAGCCAGCTTGCCTTCCAGATTCATCTTTTGCATTTTTTGCAGCAGGTCTTCCAGTTTGCCCGTCATGTCTGCATATTTGGTAGAGCTACCGACGAAAACAGCATCCGCTGAGGCAATACTATTCAAAATCTCCGTTTCATCTGCCTTATCTACGTCCCATAGCTCCACCTTGATTTGGTTCTCCAAAAAGCAGTCTTTCAGGATGTTTGCCATTTTTTTAGTATTATTTTTTAAGGTGGCATAAACAATCGCTACTTTTTTATCCTCCTTGGTTTCGGTGCTCATAGATGCGTACAAATCAATAAATTTGGCAATATCATGCCGGATCGCGAAGCCGTGGGAAGGGGCAATCATCTCAATATCCAGGTCAGAAACAGCTTCGATTAATGTACGCACATATCTGCGATGCGGATGAATAATAGCCTGATAGTATCCGACGAAGTCTTCGGTGATATCAAAACCGGCCTCATCGGCAAATAAATGCTCTACAGCCACGTGTGTGCTGAAAATATCGCAAGGGAACAAGATTTTATCTTCCACGCAATACGTAATCATGGTTTCTTCCGTATGGAGGTAAGGTGTTTCCTTGAACAGCAGTGTCTTGCCTCCAATATCCAGTTGATCCCCGTCCTTGATTACGAGGAAGTTGCGGTGCTGAAGCTTGTACATTTGCTGAATTTCCGGAACGGCAATCTCAGTGCAGACAATTGTAGCGTTCGTTGCTTTGGAAGCAAGCGCCGCCAATCCGCCTGAATGATCCGGTTCCGTGTGATTGACGATAATATATTGAATGTCCAACGGATCGATCAATTCGGCCACAGCCTCTGCAAATTCTCTACCGAACGCCATATCTACGGTATCTACAATGGTTGGCTTTCCAGTTTTCAGTAGATATGCATTATATGTTGTACCCTTTGATAGTAGAAGACGATGAAAGGGAACCTCACGATTATCAATTTTTCCTACCCAATAAATATCCTTTGCCAGTTGGAATCCTGGTTTCATAGGAACAACCTCCTGCTTGTTTTTGTTTGTCTAGCACAATTCGATTCTAGTTGGATGTAACGATGAAAAAGTTGATTGAAATCAAATTTTTGAATATTTAAAAGTATTTTTGACTTAAATTTAGTTTAGTGATTGCAATCACAAAGCGAGCGAAATATTTCAATACAATAAGGTCATATCGATTGAAAAGCTTGAGAGCAGCATGTCAGGTGTCTCAATCCATCTTAAGCAAATCTAATTTCAAACAGGAGCGTGAACCAATATGAAAAAATCAAATCTCATTCAATTTCAGGAATATAAAGAAGCTGCGTTTACCAAACGAATTGTGCATAAGGAAGCCGACAATGTAATTTTTATTCTCAACTTTACTCCTAATGCCGAGCTGCCAACACATAATCACCCAGGAGCGAATGTATATTTGCTTGTTCTTGAAGGCAACGGTACTGTAACTGTGAATGGTGAAGAAACGGAAGTTGTCCAAGGGGATATAATTCATGTTACAGGAGATGAATCCTTTTCCTATCGTGGTGGTGCAGATGCGAATTCCAGCCTGCATGTGGTGTTGACCAAAACGCCAAGTGAAAGCTATGCGCAGAACATATAAAAGAGGGCACATTACCATCGCTATATAAATCAAAAAATAAAAAAGGTTAATTTTTTTTACGCTCATATTGATAATGAATATCATTCTCGAATTTTAAGAAAAGGTGTTGATGGCGGATGCAGACAGTAGATTACAAACAGGTGCCAGGACACTGGGTATTGGCAAGTCTCGGTAAGCGCGTGCTTAGGCCCGGAGGGTTAAAAACGACACGTTGGATGATCGAAGGACTTGACGTAACCGGACAGGATGAGGTTATTGAGTTTGCTCCCGGATTGGGCATAACTGCCCAAATCACACTGCGGCTTAATCCCCGCCGTTATATTGCGATTGAACAGAATGAGAAGGCGGCTTCTATCGTAAAAACGTATGCAAGCGGAGCAAATCGGGAAGTAATTATTGCCGATGCTGAACAGGTTCCGTTGCCGGATGCCTCTGCGACGGTGGTATATGGGGAAGCCATGCTGACGATGCACACAAGGGCCAAGAAAGCACAGATTATTTCGGAAGCCAGGAGACTTTTGAAAACGGGCGGGAAGTATGCTATTCATGAGATGTGCTTAGCTTCAAATGATATTGAGCCTGAGCTCAGAAAGCAGATTTACAAGGATTTAGCTGTAGCCATGAGAGTTAATGCGACACCGTTAACGGTACTCGAATGGGAACAGCTGCTGAAAGAGGAAGGCTTTAAGGTTGTTAAAATCTATACGGTCCCCATGCACTTACTGCATCTGCCACGTATCATTCAGGATGAGGGCTGGTTGAGATTTGGAAAAATTGCCTTTAACCTTATGCGCAACCATGCTGCCCGGACAAGGGTTATGGGTATGCGCAAACAGTTTGTAAAGTACGCCGACCATCTGCAAGCGGTCAGTATCATCGCTGAGCGATAGCCTGAAGTTCTGAATAAGAGAATAATAAATCTTGTTACGCAAATAGCAAAAAAGGAGACGAAACCCCATTCAGGGATTCGTCTCCTTTTTGTAAATTTGTTGCTATGTCAGACTGAATTTATTTTTGAAGATTTAATTTTGGTTATAGATTCTGTACAGGAATACAGCAGCCTCGGCACGAGTGGTTGGTGCTTTAGGGGCTATTTTGCCGTCTGATCCTGTAATGAGCCCTTCCTGCACCAGTGCAGCCAAGCTTGCAGCAGCATAACCAGCAATATCTGCACGATCACTGAAGGAATCCAGTGCAGCCGTCGAGGTTGTGGCAGCCAGCTTGTTTGCCTTTTGCAGGGCCTTGTCGGTCATGACCATCATATCCTGCCTGGATACAAGTGTATTCGGATTAAATTTGTTGTCACCGGAACCGCCTGCGATGCCAAGCTTTTTGGCCATGCCTGCTGCTTCGTAGTAGTAGCTTCCTTGCTTAACATCGGCAAAGTTGCTGTCGAAGCTTGTGGTCAGTCCCAGCGTTTTCACCAGCAGCGTCAGATATTCCGCCCGAGTGATTTTGGCCGCAGGCGAGAATTTATTTTCCGTCGTACCGTTGATGACGCCTTTGGAGGACAGTACTTCAATTTGCTTCTTGGACCAAGCATGTTGGCCCAAATCCTGGAAGGATTTTTCCACATAGGCTATAGCATATTGGCTAAAATGATGCGTAGTAAAGCGAACGGCTCCAATGGATGCGTCATATTTTCCTGAGGTCACCGGAGTAGCATGACCTGCTGCATCTACATACTGGATGACAATATGCTCTGGATTTTGCAGTTCTGCTGCTGTAGGCACATAAGGAATAGCCACGGTTACAGCCGCATTGTTATTATTCCATGGCAATCGCTTGCCGTTGGCTTTGAGATTCAGTTCAATCACAGGACGGGTTCCGATATGAGAGCGCGCTTGTGCATCCAGCTTGCTGTTGCTGCCTGAACTTAATTCCAGCGTAATATGTTGCGCTCCTGCAGCTTCTGCCATCCCGAGCATGTTGCCTGGGAGGGTAACGACTGCCATCCCCGTCTTAATTTGAATAGCACGGGATGCATCCGCACTGGTTACAAAGCTTGTCGGTAGCGTCAGCTCATAGGACTTGGCTTGATTCGATTCAACGGTGACCTCTACCGTTTTCATTCCCTTGCCATCCGCTGGGGATGCAGCGAAGGCGTTGTTGAGGAAATCGGAATCCATTGTAATCGTTGCGAGTCCTGTGCTGCTGTTCAGCTTGGTACTAAATGATTCAATGGGACTGCCTTTGGCATCCAGCACGCGGACAGACGAGGCTGTGCTCGATGTCGCGGTTTTGGAGCTTCCACCGGTGCCGCCACTACTGCTGCTGGAATTATTACTGCTATTACTATTGTTGCTACTGTCGCTACTGTCGCTATTGCTATCGTTGTCACTGTCATCTTTACTGCTGCTTGTGTCGGAAATCTGGATCATCAATACAGCATCGTTGCCTTTATCAAATTGCACGGTTAACAGGAGATTGCCCTTCGATTGAGTTGCCAGATACTCTTTTTTGATCGTCAGAATATCGCCGTTAACAGTATAAGCCGTTGCTCCGATGGATGCTCCTGCTTGTTTGATATCGGTAATGGAGGAAGCATCGTTCCAGGTAATGGTCGTCTCTATATCTGTCTGATTGCTGGCTTTTTTGTCAAAGCTGGCTGTTTTCGGATTGATGCTCGCATCTACTTCTACAGGACTTTGGATGGCTCGGACCGTGAATACGGCCTTGTCTCCTAAGTCAAAGAGCAATTCAATGCTGACGGTATCGCCTTCTTTTAGGTTTAGGCCGGACACGAAGCCTTTTTTCAATGTCAGTGTATTTCCTTTTACGGTATAATCGTGGCCTTCGACCAGCGCATCCCTGTTATAGACCGCTTCTGTGACACTTCGGCTAGGACCTTGATTCACGCCATAGACCACTTTGGTTACGCTATGGGCTTCGTTCCAAGTAATTTCCGTGGTCACATCTGTTGGATGGCCGAGGTCAAAGTTGCGGGATGTTGGACTGATGGTAGCCGGATTGGCCGAAATGATCACTTCACCCGACGCCAGCACCTCTATTTGCCGGACACCGGTTTTGATTACACCCGTTTCATCCTTCGCATCTGCATAAACGATATACTTGCCGGCCTGTGGAGTTGCCCACTGATAGGTGTCGCCGGTTGAATACGTATCAAGCGTTACTGTCTCCTGACTGTCTTCATTCAGCGCCCGGAAAGAGTAGGTTTTGTTGCCGATTCCGCCGGTCGCCTCCGCGCTCAGGGCGATGATGCCTTCTGCCGCTTCATGCTTGGCTTTTAACTGCACGGATAATGGCGTATACACCTTAAACGGAATGGAATTGCTCTCCGCGTATGTTTCAGCCTCTGAACCCGGCCAGCCGTAAATGGTAAGGTCTTGTGTGTCGCCAAACACTCCCCAGCCAATGTCGGATACACCCTCACCCAAAATGACCGTTCTGAGGTTAGGAGAACCGGTAAAGGCAAACCCTCCAAGTGTAGTATTACTGTCCAAAATGGCGACTGACTTCAAATGATTGGAGAAAGCGAAGGCCCAGTCGTTAATTTTGGTCAGGTTACTTCCCAACACAAGTGTTTCGATGCCTGTATCGGACAGGGCGAAACTTCCGATTTCCGTCAAGCTGTCAGGCAGTTTAACGGATTTCAGATTTCTCGTACCGTTAAACGCAGACGTGCCGATGGTAAGCAGTCCCTCAGGGAATTGAATATCCGTCAGGAACTGTGCCCTTTGGAAGGCGTAATTACTGATATTTGTGACGGTCGCAGGAATCTGATAAGAAGCGTTCGGCTTGGCCGAAGGGTATAAAATCAGATTGGTTTTCCCTTTATCCAGCAGCACCCCATCTTCGCTGGCATAAGAAGCGTTGTCTGGGTCGACATTAACGCTCTTAATCATCAATGAGCTGGCAAAAGGATTACCGCCAATGGAGGTCACACCTTTCCCGATATTCACAATGGACAGCCGCTCGGAGTTGGACAGTACAAAGCTGCCCAAGGACTGTACTTGATCCGGAATCGTGATTTCCACCAGACTGCTGTTGTATTGGAAGGCATAGTCACCAATTTTTGTGACGCTTTTGCCAAGATCGATGCTTGTCAGTTTGAAATTATAGGCGAATGCATACGCACCCAGCTCTTCAACTCCGTCACCCAGCTTCACTTTTTCCAGTTTGTCGGAGTGCATAAACGCCGCCTTCCCGATTGTTTTGACGCTGTCTGGAATCGTCAGGGAAAGCAAGCTAACGCTGGAATCAAAAGCATGATTTCCAATGCTTTGCAGGCCATCCGAAAGCGTGATGGAGCTCAAGTTGGCAGAAACATGGAAGGCATAATCCTCGATTTTGGTCACGGTGCCAGGAACTGTATAGGTATCCCGACCGTGTCCGGCGGGATAGCGGATCAAGGTCGTTTTGTCCTTGTTGAACAACACCCCGTCCTGGCTTGAGAAGGCTGTATTGTCCGCGGACACTTCGATATTTTTTAAGCTTGAGCTGCCGGTGATGTCAAATGCCTGCTGTCCCAGTTGAGTTACGCTCTTCCCGATGGAGACATTGGCTAGCTTCGCACTTTCGGCAAATGCGAAGTCTCCCAGGGTGGTTACACTGTCCGGGATGACAACGGATGAGATTTGCGTTTCTGCAAAGCCTCTTGCTCCAATGGTGAGCAGCCCGCTGCCCAGTTGGACGGTAGCGATCCGGGTTCCCCAGAAGGCTTCATCCCCGATGGAAGTGACAGAGTCCGGAATTTCGATGGACCCGATCGCCGAGGAAGTGAAGGCTCCGCGGCCAATGACGGTCAGGCCGTCCGGCAGCTTGATTTCTTTCAGGCTGGTTGTAAGGGTGAACGCATGATCGCCAATTTCCGTTACACTCTCCGGAATATTAATGGAAACGAGATTACGGGTTTCCCGGAAGGTTCCTGCATTAATTCGGGTTAAACCATCCGGCAGGTGCAACGATTTGAGAGCTGTGTCACGGGCAAAGGCATTATCTCCGATGTCCTTTACTGTGCTCGGCAGCGTAATTTGTGCAAGCTTGGCGAGATCGGAAAAGCTGCTTTCCCCGATCACTTCCAGCCCCTCTGATAAAGTGATGACTTTAAGCTCCTTGTTATAGCTGAATGCCGCTCTGCCGATTTTTTTCACCGAGGCCGGAATTTTCACCGACAAAATATCCTCGCGGTAGGCAAATACCTCCTCTCCGATTTCGGTTACACTATCGGGAATGACAATGTGACCGCCGGGACCGTTATAGCTCGTCAGAACTCCATTCACAATAGTGAAATCAGTGTTCGAGACTCCCTCTACCGTGATTCGGCTGGTAGCGGATTTTCCGGAGGCCGTCGCCGTAATCGTTGCTGTACCGGCAGCTTTTGCCTTAACCAATCCGTTCTCATCTACAGTGGCAACCAACTCATTAGAGCTTGTCCAGTTGATTGGACCTGCAACTTCAGAGCTGGTAGTGGCTTTCAAGGGCTTGCTTGAGCCAACGGTCAGCTTCAACGCCGCACGGTTCAGCACGATGCCCTGACTGCCGATGGGTGTGACCGTAACCTGGCTGGAAGCCGATTTGCCATTGGAGGTGGCTGTAATGGTTGCCGTGCCGACACTCACACCCGTAACAGCTCCCTCTGTATCGACGGCAGCCACCGCCGGATCAGAGCTTGTCCAGGTAATCGCTTTGGATGTGGCATTTACCGGCGTAATCGTTGCCTTCAAATCCTCGGTTGTACCGACGATTAAGGAGAGAGCCTCCTTATCCAGTGTAATGCCTTCTGTTCCTACAGGCTCAAGAACAATACTTGCACTGCTGTAGTTGAACGCATAGTCAAACATGTCTACGGAGATTTTGTCTGTAGGAAGGCCGTTTTTCGTCAGCTTGTCCTTCAGATCAGTGATATCCATCGTTACTGTATTGACGGAGGTTCCGTCCGGCAGCTTTTCATCGGCATCCTTGATAGCCACCAGATTGGACAATGCACCGCCATTGCCTGTGGTTAATTGCAGCCCGCTGGTATAATGGTTATCCTTGATGGTCATCTTCAGATACGTTTTGTCATTTTCTTTATAAATGCTGTAATCGGCGAGCTTGGGGCCTGTTTTGTCATAGGCAAAATCAAAGGTCCAGGAATCGGTTCCCTGCCCGTTTGTACCTGCGACTACCCCGGTAATCTTGAAGGTATATATTCCTTCCGGTACTTCGTTATTATTCTTGTCCAGTCCGTCAAAGAAAGGCTGGTCGCCCAGAAGAGCCTCCGCCCAGCTGATTGCACCAGAGCTTGGATAGTAGATGGATTTCGGGACGTGTGAATAATTAAACTCTTTGACAATGTTTCCGGCCTGGTCGGTAAGGGTATACTTCAAGCTTTCTGCATTCCGCAGCATGCCTGTTGAGATACCTACAATTTTTGAGCTGTTCCCCAAGCTGTTCGGGGAAATTGCGAATTTCTCGGGCATGACTCCCCAGTTCAGATCCAGGGCAATGGCAACCTGGTTTTGGCCCAGAAGATATTGTACACCGGGAACCAAGTTATAAACTGTACTGCCTAGCATAGAGTAGCCTTCCTTGCCATACTCCGTACCATCGAAAATACGAGGTTGTCCCCAATCCCCATAGAATCCGACGAACGGAATGGAGAGGTTCACACCCTTTTCTGCATTCAGCATCACGAATCCGTCAATAAAGGTTCCGTTTTTTGTTGCTTGATCAAATTGTGCTTTGAGCGCATCCGACAATGTAATTTTCACAGTTACGCTCGCTGTCCCATGTGCAGGTACAGTTACTTTACCGTCCGTTGCACCGCTGTATTGTACCTGGATGCCCTTTTCGGCATAGTCTGTAGACTTCTGCGCAAAGAGGCTCTTGCCATCCTTCGTCACTATTTTTTCCGATAGAGCCGCTGTATTCAGGTCATAGGTCAACGCCTCATCCGACATGCTGTGAATATCAAAGGTGAAGGAATAAGTTCCTGCCTTGTTGTAGCCCAGCTCGGCTTTAGGTCGTTCATTGTCCTTAACCGTTACATAAGCTCCTGTCGTGACTGCTCCGTTCACATCGGCCAAGCCTGCGCCCTGCTTGCGCGGGGAGTAATATTGCTGATCCGCATCCTTGGCAGGGTGGGCGGTGTTCATCAGCAGGGTATGCACCAGCTTTTCCCGTTCAACCGCATCTGCAATATTCAATTTGCTGGTGACATATTGTTTTACTATAGCCTCGGCTCCGGCGATATGAGGAGAAGCCATAGATGTACCACTCATCGTCTCATATTGATTGCCGGGAACGGCAGAGTAGATATTTTCTCCGGGTGCAGTGATTTCCGGTTTCAGCTTCAAATCCGGTGACACGCCCCATGAAGAAAACTCCGACATCTTGTATCCATCTGGATTAGGCGCATTTGTTCTGAATTTTTCGTCCACCGTCAGCTTTTTATTAGCCAGGTTCAGCAGGAATTCTCCGTCTTCCTTTGTAATGGAAACGGCCGGAATGTAATAGGAGCTGATATCCATGTTGGCTTTGCCTGTTTCATTGTCGAAAATAACAGCTGCTACCGCGCCAGCCCCATAGGCAGCGCCGACCTTTTCCTGGAAGCTTATTTGACCGCCACGGGATATCAAGGCGATTTTCCCTTTTAAATCCCCTGCTTTCTGGATATCCTCTGTGCTTCCGTAACCAGCGTATACATAGTCGTATGTACCGTTCAACGCCTGTATTTTGGGATCAGCGGCACTGGAGGTATCGTTGAAAATAATTTTTCGATCGCCTGCGAGAATATAAGGGGCGTCCGAGATACCGCTATTCACCATGCTTGCCACGGATAAGGCAGCTTCATAAGTGGAAGGAGCGGCTATGATAGAACTGTCGGGCTCATTGGCAAACGGGAGGTTGGAGCCGGACTGGTTTTGATAAGCGGCGCTGTAGCTGTTGCCGGCAGCGACCACCAGGTTGATCCCGGCATTTTCAATTCTGCTGTACATGGCATCCTTGCTTGCCTCTCCAGCTGTAGAAAAGCCCGCATTGGAGCCAAGGCTCATATTGATGACATCTGCTCCCATTTTGACTGAATCGTCCAATGCAGCAATGATGTCAGCATCATTGGTATATCCGTTGATGTCATCAAACACCTTCATGATCATCAACTGGGCGTCAGGTGCAATCCCTTTTAATTTATCGCCATTGGCAGCTATAGTGCCTGCCACATGAGTGCCGTGGGCATTGTCAGAGCTGGCTGAGGGAATAACATTGGTGTCTTTGTCAGCATAGTCATAGGCGTAAGGCACCTTGTCATCCATGTAGACATCATCTACATTCACTTTGCCAGCAGACATATCGGTACTGTTTAGGATGTCACTAACCTTTTGACGGCTATGTTTTAGGGTCAATGAGGGAGGCATATGCGTGGAAAAGGCTTCATGCTTCCAATCCAGACCGGTGTCAATAACAGCCACCGTCATCCCTTTTCCTGTATAGCCGGCCGCAGCTGCCGCTGGAGTACCGATCATTCCCGAGCTGTTCGCCATGAGAGGCTCCATGGACTGCTTGGGCACGACCTTTTCGTAGGTACTGGCTACCCAGGCGTTTTTAACACCAGGCAATTGTCGAATTTCCTTCAACTGCTGGTAGTCTACTTTTACCGAAATCGCATTCATAACCATGTAATAATCGTAGATGACTTCTAATTTGGGGGCGGTCATCTTGCTTAATCCAAAAGTCTTTAAGGAAGATGAATCCTTAGTGGAGAGCGCGCGAATCTGGCTTTTTAACGATTCGTGCTGGGCTGTGAGGGTACGCTCACTGCTTTGCAGAGCATTCAGTCGATTACTGAAAGCTTTGCCGGAAGCACTGGAAATAAGCGGGGCACCTTGTAATTCCACAATTACGGTTACTTTACCCGAGGGCTCGTAGGTGGCTTGTGTTACGTTGGTTTCTCCTGATGCTTCATAGGTTGCCTCGGCAACGGATTTTCTGGCGATTCCGCTGTGCTTTAAGGTTCCTTTTTCCAGCTGTTCCTTAAAGGAAGGCCCGCCTGAGCTGGAGCTTGCTACTGCATCGGCTTTCTGCTCTGCGGTATCCAGTGAAAGCATAGTGCTATTCTCATCTGTCGCTGAAGCTGCAAATCCTGATCCTGCAGCAAGCAGGGTGTTGCTTATGAGTAAGACGATAAGAATGCCTGCAATCCATTTATTTTTCCAAACCTTCAACAATCTTGTTCCCTCCTGAAAATAGATTAGTATAGTAAAAAAGAGATCCGGCAGGATCACTGATGTGCATCACCATTCACCCCTAAATGATAATGATTATCGTTATCAATATACTTAATAATAATAGAAAGAGTCAATACAGTATTTTTAAAAATTTTCACTAAACAGAGGTTGATCGTGTTGTGGAGGCCTGGAGGCAGGTGTTTCTTAAGAGGTTATTGAAGTCTATGAATCGGGAAAATGATAGGAAAAGAAGATAGGTGTAACAGCAATTTCCAATTCCCGATGTTTTCACATTACCATATTACTAGAGACATTTGGAAGATTTATCCAAAATAAAATGATGCATGTATCGAAAGGAGGAAGCAGATTATGAAGCTGCATCGAGCCATCGTGGTGGATGATGAGATATTCACCCGCAAAGGGCTGCTTCAAATTATGGACTGGGAAGCCTGTGGCTTTGAAATCGTGGGAGAAGCTGATAACGGTGAGGATGCGCTGGAGCTAATCGAAAATATTCACCCGGACCTGGTTATTACCGACATTCGTATGCCTGTGCTGGACGGATTAGAGCTGATTCACACTGTACTCGAACGGAGTACAGTGCACCCTGCGTTTATTATCTTGAGTGGCTACAGTGATTTTGCCTACGCACAGCAGGCGCTTCGCTATGGAGTTCATGATTTTATGCTCAAGCCGATTGATGAGGGTGATTTTTCGGCTACGCTGCGCAGATTGGGTGAAAGGCTGCATCGTGAGCAGCAGAATGCACAGCTATATCAAAACCACCGCACAGGCGGGCTATTAGAGACATTGATGATGAACAATGTGGATGACAGCGTGGTGACCCGCTGGGAACAGCAGCTGCGGCTTGGGGAAGCGGCACATATGTACTATGTACTTGTCGAGCTGAATGATCAGCATCCATGGCGTCCCGGTGACGATGGCGTCCTGTTGTCGCTTTTCCAATTCAGGGAGCTTATAGAGCAGGCGCTCCATTGTTTGATGGACGGCAAGTACCCACTCTATGTCCATGAGCATCGTAACCGGATTGGACTCATCGTACCGGATTTCTTTTTGGGGTGCTTTGAAGCCAAAGTGGAGGTGTTTATGAAAGCGCTACAACAGGAAATAGAGGGGATGAAGTCACTGAAGGATCGGGTGGCCAGCCGGGTCTTCATTTACGCAGGAAGTCCTGTGAACCGGCTGCGGGATATTCATCGGTCCTATGTCTGTGCGAAGGAAGCAGTGCTCCATAAATATATTCATGACCCTGGCGGTATTGTGGTATATGAGGCGGGGAGAATGCCTTCACTCCACTACAGGACCATACATCAGGACGTGCTGGATTGCTTGACGGAGCAAGTCGAGGAACTGCGGCTGGAAGAGCTGCGTGTGACCGTGGAGCATTTATTCAGCAGCTTTCGGGAAGAGTGCTATGCCCCTGAGGCTATGAAAATGAGCCTGCATCAATGCGTGCTCAGTATTGTACGAGTCATTCAAAACATGCAGGGAAATGAGCACTCACTTCAGTCACTGGAACCGATGATGAACTGGCAGGATATGAACCTGTCACTGGGTGAACTACAGCGGCTGTTTACGGCATTTGCCGAGGAAAGTGGGACATATATTGGAGTTCTGCGCAAGGAGCGTCAGCAGGGAGGCATCCAGCACATTCGTGCCTACATTGAGCAGCATGCCGCCGAGAATATCAGCCTCAAAAGTATTGCAGCCCGTTTTTACATGAATCCGGTTTACCTCGGCCAACTATTCAGAAAAACGTACGGCGTGTACTTTAATGAATTTCTGCTGAAGCTGCGTATTCAGGAGGCGAAGCGGCTGCTGCGACAGACGGATTTGCGCATTTATGAAATTGCCGAGCGTGTGGGCTTTGGCAGTTCAGACTATTTTGTTACCCAGTTTGAAAAGAGGGTGCATGCCACCCCAAGCGAATACCGCAACAGCCTGAACGTTGGAGACGGGTCAGAGAGGGCCAGCGAATGAAGCTGCTGCGTAGTACAACGCTTGATCATGTCCGGCTGCGGGACAAAATGCTGCTGCTTTATTTCCTCTGTGTGTTTACGCCTGTAGTGCTGACCAATCTGATTTTCTACCACGTCACCTCACAAAATGTAAGGGAACAGCGTATGCAGGATATTTCCCGTGCGCTGGAGCAGATAAAAGTTGAATTTTACCGTGAGTTTGAGGATGCGATGGAAATCTCGTCTATCTTTTATACCGATCATCAGCTCAATGAGCTGTTGGAGCAAGCGTATCCCCACCCCGCTGATTATATTGCCGCCTATGATTCTTATTTACGTCGTATGTTGAACAATACTTACAGTCCCGTATACCATTCTGTGGGTGGAATTACGATCTACACAGATAATCCGACGCTGCTGAATTCCGGGGGGATCAGCTTTATAGATGAGCGGGTCAAAGGCTTGCCCTGGTATGGAAAAATTCCGCCCGGACGGCAGTCCAAGCCTATATTTGTACGTACTGACGACGGTAAGGGTGAACAGCTGCATCCCTTTAGCCTGATTCGGCGGATGAATTATTTTTATTCTCAAAATGGCCGCGAGAAAATACTGAAAATAGAGCTGCGGATGTCGTCCATCCGAGATATTTTCCATAACCTGAATTTGCAGGGCAGTCTCTTTCTGCTCAACGAACGGGGGGAAATCGAGTATACGACCGATTCCAAGGTTGATATAAATCATGGGGGTGTGACCTATAGCACCCTTCAGCTGACTGAGAACACCACAGAGTTCAAAACCAATTATGTGCTGACGAGTAATCTCAATGGCTGGAGCATTGTGGCTGCGGTGTCGGGAGATGAAGTGCTGTATGGAATGCAGGAATCCCGCAATTTCGTGCTGCTGCTAACCTGTATGAATATGCTGCTGCCTACCTTGATCATCGTCTGGATTACACGTTCGCTGAACGTGCGAATTCATCGTATTCTGAGGTATATGAAAAAGGTGAAAAATCAGCATTTTGAGCTGATTCCCGGTACAGAATCGCGCGATGAAATCGGGCAGCTAACAGGTGAATTCAATCGGATGACGCTCAAAATAAAGCGACTGATTAACGATGTATATGTAGCGGATATCCAGCGAAAAAATGTGGAGATTCAGCGCAGACATGCCCAGCTTAATGCACTTCACAGCCAGATTAACCCGCATTTTCTGTTCAATGCACTGGAAACGATTCGTATGCGAAGTCTGATGAAGCATGAGGACGAGACCGCTCGCATTATTCATAACATGGCGCGGATTTTCCGCAATTCGCTGGTGTGGAACAAGGATAGGGTCACATTGCGGGAGGAGCTGGAGCTGATCCGTTGTTTTCTGGAAATTCAGCAATACCGCTTTGGTGAACGGATACGGTATGAAGTGCAGGCGCGACCCGAAGACCTGGACTATTTGCTTCCCAAAATGGTTGTGCTGACGCTGGTTGAGAATGCAAGCATTCACGGCATTGAGCCGCTAAAGCACGGGGGATGCATTGAGATTCATTTTGAGCATCAGGAGGGGCGGCTGCTGCTAACGGTTCGCGATAATGGAGTCGGCATGTCGGTGGAGCAGGTACAACGGCTGTACAGCTACATGCAAAAACAGGAGGAAATGGGCGAGCGTATCGGTCTGCAGAATGTCATATACCGTCTGAAGCTTTATTACGGAAGCCGCTTTGAGCTTGCTATTCGCAGCGCACCCGGCGAGGGGACGGAGATTCGTATTATGATTCCCGCGGACCGGGAGTGAGCAATCCACTCACATAGTTGCCTAAATATGTATACAACTTTTTTGGGAATTACATGTAAATATTGATATGTAAGTATATTTTTTTATTCGATAGGAGGGAACAACATGAAAAAACATTAGCTGTAATATTGTTACTTCTTTTGTTGGAAATGTACGACCTATGGAATCTATTGGTACAATTAAGTAGTAATACAAAGGAGAAATAATCTATGAAAAAGAACAAATTATTTTTGGTATCAGCCTTATCTGTTAGTTTGTTAGGGGCAGTTGCCATACCAAGTGCGATCTTTGCGGATTCAGATGCTGTAACTGATTCTGCAAATACATCGACTTACGCGACCCAAGATGAGGTTAAGACACCTGATAATCATGACGTGAGTCTTTTTAGGACAAAAGATCTTTTTAATGTGAACCTTGACGGCAAGTCGCCATTAACAGAGTTCTCCATATCTCCTGGATATGGTCATGTTAAGCTACGTGTAAAAAACAACACCAAGGCGACGCTTACTTTTACCTTAAAGCATGTCGACAGTGGGAAAGATTATTTTACCAAGTATGTGGGTGCTGGTGATACATTTAATTGGTATAGCACGGATGGGTTTTCAAGCGGATTGCGCTCAGGAAACTATGAAATACAGTGGCGCGCTGGCGGAGCTTATGTAGACGCCTCAGCATGGGCTATATCAGCCACTAACCCAGATGAACTCTAATGTTAAGAGATAAGGTTAACGACTCCTGACAAAACAAGAGCGCTCCAGGCCGGTGAAAGGTCTGGAGCGCTCTTTGTTTATCAAGGTCACATCGTAAGATCGGGACAGAACCGATCTATAATAATTTTGTTATCTGAGATATTCGGCTTTGGGACACGCCAAGCCATTCGGCATATTCACTCTGCTTGGCCCCTGGATGTTCACGCATGAGTTCCCGTAGACTTTTAAGCAATTGTAATGTAGACCGATGGACTTTGTGTTCTTTATACACAGGATTTTCCTTAACAGCAGGAACAGGAGTGGAAGTAGCACCTACGTTCCCCTTCATGTCGAGTATACATTGCTTACATAAAAGGGACCCTTTGAAATAGCTTAAATCCTGGATCGCATTGCACAGTTTACAGGAAGTCCCGTTACTATACTTTCCTAAGCCCATAAAGCCTGTTTCGACGTCCACATAAAATTCTAAAGGTTCGTTAATCTCAATCCCCATTGAGTTCCGGATTTCTATGGGAATAACAATCCGGCCTAGTGTATCTAAGGGACGTGTCATACCCGTTCTCTTCAATGCTATATCCTCCTGAATCAGAATTATAGAAACCTACCTAAATTAATTTTCCAAATACCCTTTCACATACTTGCCTAAATATGTATACAAAAATTTTGGGAATTTCATGTAAATATTGATATGTAAGCATATTTCCATACAATAGGAGGGAACAACATGAAGAAACATTAGCTGAAATATTGTTACTTCTTTTGTGTAAAATATACAACCTATGGAATCTATTAGTATAATTCGGTAGCGGTATAATACAAAGAAGGAATGATCTATGAAAAAGAACAAATTATTTTTTGCATCAGCCTTATCTGTTAGTTTGCTAGGGGTAGCTGCCATATCAAGTGCGATCTTAGCAAGTTCAGATGTAAGTGATTCTGTGAATACTTCTACACCAGAAGCTACTGTAACCCAACCTGTTGATACAACCCCTGCTGGTGATGTTATCGTAATTCCTCAAAGAGCCATAGATGCTATTGACGTCGGGGTAACCGGAGGTGCGACTGTAGGAGCTTCCTTTGATATCCCTAAAGGATATGGACATGTTAAACTTCGTATAAAGAATTATTCCAGCTATCCAGTCAAGGTAAGTTTATCGCACATTGAATCAAATAAAGAGTATATTACTGGTCTGAAAATTCCAGCTCATGGCGAAGTTACTTGGAGAAGTACTGATAAGGGTTACTCAGGCGGTTTGCGTTCTGGAAGTTACACACTGCAATGGCGTGGTAGCGACTATAAAGTTGATGGACACGTATGGGGAGTCATTGCTTCAGAGCGTGGGGGCCTTTAATAGCTTCGGAATTAAGGACAACCGTTCTACTGCCATATATACTTACACTGTGAGATAAACGTGACAAGCGAAACAAGGAAAGCTTTAGGCCCCTTCATCGGTCTGAAGCTTACTTCTTTGTCAAAGGTATATAATATACGGAATTTTTGGTGTAATTCGGATGGATGTAATGCAAAGGATGAATAATCTATGAACAAGAACAAACTATTTTTTGCATCGGCCTTATCTATTTGTTTGCTGGAGGCAGTTGCTATACCAAGTGCGATCTTTGCAAGTTCAGATGTAACTAAATCAAGAGATGTTTTTAATGACACGTTCGACAGAAAGGACCCGGTATCACACTTTGTATTAGTTCCTGGATATGGGCATCTTAAAATTTTTGTGAAAAACAGAGGTAATTCAACCATTACTTTTAGTCTGGTGCATAAAGACAGTGGAAAATTATATATTACTAAGACTGTGGGTGCTGGTAAAGAATTACCCTGGAATAGCTTAGATTCTTTTTCACAAGGGCTGCGCTCAGGAAATTATGAGATACAATGGAGAGCTGGCGGCAACATTGTGAATGTCACAGCATGGGGCGTGTCAGGAACTGATTCTGCAAATACCTCCACTACGGTGACCCAAAATGCTGGTACAACAACTACGGGTGACCGTGTCATAACTCCTCAGAAGATGGGAAATTCTTTCGGCAGTAGAGTTCAAGGAGGTGCAACTGTCCAAAGTGCCTTTGAGGTTCCTAGAGGATATGGGCATGTTAAACTTACTCTGAAAAATAATTCTAGTTATCCAGTCAAGGTAAGTTTAACGCACAATGATTCAGGTAAAGAATATATCTCTGGAGCAACAATCTCACCTCGCAGTTCACTTACTTGGAAAAGTACTGATAAAGGCATCACAGATGGTTTGCGTTCGGGAAGCTACACCCTTCAATGGCGTGGTGGCAATTATGACGTTAATGCGGAATTCAATGGAGTTGCCGGTTCACAGCCTGGAGACCTCTAATAGCTTAAGGACAGCGGCTACTGCCACATATACTTATACTGTGAGATAAACGTGACAAGCGAAACAAGGAAAGCTTCAGGCCTCTTCATCCGGTCTGAAGCTTACTTCTTTGTCAAAAGTATATAATATACGGAATTTTTGGCGTAATTCGGATGGATGTAATGCAAAGGATGAATAATCTATGAACAAGAACAAATTATTTCTTGCATCAGCCTTATCTATTAGTTTGCTGGGGACTGTTGCTGTGCCGGGTGCGATCTTTGCAAGTTCAAATGTAACTAAATCAAGAGATGTTTTTGATGACACGTTCGACAGAAAGGACCCGGTATCACACTTTGTATTAGTTCCTGGATACGGGCACCTTAAAATTTTTGTGAAAAACAGAGGTAATTCAACCATTACTTTTAGTCTGGTGCATAAAGACAGTGGAAAATTATATATTACTAAGACTGTGGGTGCTGGTAAAGAATTATCCTGGAATAGCTTAGATTCTTTTTCACAAGGGCTGCGCTCAGGAAATTATGAGATACAATGGAGAGCTGGCGGCAACATTGTGAATGTCACAGCATGGGGCGTGTCAGGAACTGATTCTGCAAATATCTCCACTACGGTGACCCAAAATGCTGGTACAACAACTAAGGGTGACCGTATCATAACTCCTCAGAAGATGGGGAATTCTTTTAACTTCACTATAGGGGGAAGTGCAACTGCATCAGGTAGCTTCGAGGTTCCTAAGGGTTTTGGACATGTCAAGCTTCGCATCAGGAACTATTCTGGTGCTGCGGTTAGATTCACTGTAGAGCACAGCGATACTGGTAAAGTGTATGCTGATGGTTTGAAAATCAATGGTAAAGGCGAGCTCGTTTGGAGAAGTAATGATGAGGGATTCCCTGACGGTTTGCGTTCCGGACGATATATAATTCAGTTCCGTGGTAGTGAAAACAAGGTTAATGTGGAAATATGGGGCGCGGCTGGTTCCCGGTCTTCGGACACAAGATAATAGCTGAACAAAACAATGGAGCTCTCAGTCCGATGAAGGTCTGGAGCTTCTTTGTTTTGTTTCTCAAGGTCATGTGAACCAACCTATAGTAATTTTTTTATCTAAGATATTCGGCTTTGGGACACGCCAAGCCATTCGGCATATTCGCTCTGTTTGGCTTCTGGATGTTCACGCATTAGTTCCCGTAGACTTTTAAGCAATTGTAATGTAGACCGATGGGCTTTGTGTGCTTTACACACAGGATTCTCCCTAACAGCAGGAACAGGAGCGGAAGTTATACCTACGTTCCCCTTCATGTCGAGTATACATTGCTTACATAATAGAGAGCTTTTGAAATAGCTTAAATCCTGGATCGAATTACACAGTTTACAGGAAGTCCCGTTACTATACTTTTCTAAGCCTATAAAGCCTGTTTCAACGTCCGCATAAAATTCTAAAGGTTCGTTAATTTCAATTCCCATATTGGCCCGGATTTCTATTGGGATAACAATCCGGCCTAACGAATCTAAGGAGCGTTTCATACCTGTTTTCTTCAATTGATATCTCTCCTAATTCAGAATTATAGAAAGAAACTCACCTAAATTTCTTCGATCCGACTTGTATGTCCAAAATCTCCAATGTTCCCCTTAAAAAGTATTTATTGTTGTGTTAGAAGATGGTATATTATAAACATACAAAAATTCTATTATATAATAGATTTTACAAATCTTATTTCGCATTAAATTTGCACAATTTTACGTGAAGGGTGGTTTTACTCATGGAAGAAATCACACCTATGATTAGCACCGAAATTGGAAAATACCTAAAACAGAATGGCATAACTCTAACTGAGTTTGGTCACATCATTGATTTGAATGTAGGTACAGTTAGCGGCATCGTATCAGGCAATCGTTCTATATCTGTTAACCAGTTAGATCGCATTACTGCCGGAATGGGGTTACCACCAGACCATTTTTATGAATGTTATATTGAAGAGTGCATCATGGAATCACCTCTGAATTGGCGGAAAATAAGCCCTTTTTTATATCGTTGTGTGGAGCTTGGTCGATTGGATTGCATCAAGCGGGTTGTGAGTCTGTTGTTAGATACTTCTGTCTACATCCCTTTACTTTTTGAAATGGCTGAGGACTTGTTCCCAAAAGGCTACCCGGACGCGGCGGCTTACCTTTATGAAAGCGTGGCTGAGAGCGAAAGAAAGCAGCATTCAGAACGACTTGCTGTATGCCAGTATCGTTTGTTCAGCCTCCGGATCGGGAAAGATCAGGCTCACAATCTCCAAACGGCTGTCAGGTTTGAACCTTTTGTCGACCGTTTGGATGAATTTGACCAACTGGATGCTTTGAAAGACTTGGCTAACGTGTATAGATCATTAAGTATGTGGGATAAGGTCTACATATTTTCATGTCAAATGTATAAGTTAGGACAGATTCAATACGATTTGGTTCATAATTCCAAGCGAAAAATGAAACCGGAAAAGAAACTTAGCAGGCCTCTTTTTGTATACATAGCCTACGCTGAACTGATGTGCGCATATGCTTGTGATGCAATTGGAGATCATGAACAGGCTTTAGAGCATATACGTGGCTATACTGATCTAAGATGGGTTCAGGAAACTGATTCAGATACACTCCATTGGCTGGGTCAATTTCAGCAATGGGCTAAAATTAATACTTACGTAAACAGGCTTATGTCTGGAGATATTAGCGTTCTACCGGATTACGTTGAGCATATATCTGGTGAAAAACATGTATTTAATGAACTTTTAAACGTCGTAGAAGTAGCTAATCGGTACGACATCGACATTGATCATATTCTTCAGCGTTTCGAACCCCAAATTGCAGCTTATCGAGATTCAGAACACACAAATGTATTAACAGAGCAGCAAGTTATACTCGAAGAAAATGTACGATTCTGGTATAAGTTAGCCAAGTACAACCTGAATAGAGGCAGATACTCATATGGTTTCAAATGTTTAATAGATGCTTTTGAAAAAGCCATTACTCTTAAACATGCACTTCTTATTGCTAATTGTGTTGGTTTGTTTGAGCGTTTCAGAGCATATGCTGAACCTGGAATACTAGCTCGGTACAACATGTGGGAAAGAAATGATCGAAAAGACGGTTTTGCTATTTGTAGCGATTAGCTTTTTACTAGTATTTGCACTACCAGTCCTAACGAAACTCCAAGCTCAAGCACAGTTCGAGTTCAAGAACGCGTTGGGACATTTTAATTAATATTAAATTATTAACATGGGCCAGCCACTTCGGTTGGTCTTTTTGTATAACTTTTTTGGCTAAAAAACGTTCATAATGTAATTGGTCATTTACCCCTAAAATGAAAATATATAGGGGGTAGTGAAGATATGAACATAGATGAATCCTTAACTCAACAGATGGAAAGTGCCAGACAACGATTGCATGATCTTTATGAAGAATATGGCCTCGGACATGCATGTGTACTTGAGCAGTCTATGATTTTGGACGAACTCATTAATCAGTACAATCGTATGTACCAGACTAAGAATTTACATCACTAGGTTCAGTCAGCCCCCCAATCCTTTTATGCAAAACTACAACTCTTCCCACATAACGATCATAATTATGCTATAAAATGCCTTGGGTGATATGTATATACATTTTACCAAGTTAAATATTGTAAATAATACGATCTATTTCTGTACCTGGTTCAAAGTCACCGCCCTTATAAGCGGCTGTGATCCACCTTTAGTTTCCTAAGCAAAACCTTTAGATTGGCGGGTGATCGAAATTTATGGCATTTTATAAAATGAAAGTGCTTACAATTTGGTATCCACAATTAACCAACAAAGAGGCCGAAAGGGGATTGTCTGACATGGCAAGCAAAAGATTCGGAATGTTGGGTCTGGTATTCATCGTTATGGTATCTATGATCACTGCCTGCTTAGGAAGTGCGGGCAAGGAGGCTGCGTCGGGAGAAAGCAAGGAGAAGGTAACGTTCACGTATTTTAATGCCAACGCGGGCAAGGACATCAATACGAATGAGACGCGGATCGGTAAAATTCTGGAGGATCAGACGGGCGTAAACTGGAAGCTGGAGCATTTGGTAGGGGATGCCAATACGAAGATCGGTACGTTTATTGCCAGTAACGATTACCCGGACGCCATTGTGCCCGAAGGCACGATTGATAAGCTGCTGGATGCCGGGGCCTTTATTCCCCTGAATGATTTGATCGACAAATATGGACCGAATATCAAGCGCGTATATGGACCGTATTACAACCTGATGAAGGCGAAGGACGGGAATATTTATTTTTTGCCGCTCAGCGCGGTGGTAGGCGATTATTTACCTGCGCCTAACGTGGAGCAGGGAGCCTTTTGGGTGCAACGCAGGGTATTGAAAGAAGCGGGATACCCAAAAATCAAAACGTTCGACGAGTATTTGACTCTGATTCGCAACTACGCGAAAAAACATGCAGACGAAGGCTTGACCGGTTACTTGTCGTTAACCACGCAGGATAAGTTCTTTGCTTTTACGAACGCACCCATGCATCTGGCAGGCTATCCGAACGATGGCGGCACAATCATTGATATGCAATCACATCAGGCCACGGATTATGGGGATGAGGAAATCACGAAGCGGTATCTGAAGGAGCTGAATCAGCTCAATGCGGAGGGCCTGTTTGATAAATCTTCCTTTGTGGACAATTTCGATCAATATTTAGCGAAGCTGACCTCGGGCAAGGTGCTGGGCTTTTTTGACTACCGCTGGCAGGTAGGGCAGGCGTTAAATAATCTTCAGGAAGCTTCCAAGCAGTCGGGGAATGATGATTTGGAATATGTGGGATTGCCCGTTGTATACGATCAAAACATTAAGGATCAGTACCTTGATCCTCCATCATTCATTAATAACCGGGGCATTGGAATTACGGTCAGCGCCAAGGACCCGGTGCGTATGATCAAGTTTTTTGACAACCTGCTAACAGACGAAAATCAAGTGTTATCCCACTGGGGAGTTAAAGGCGAAACCTATAATGTAGATGAGAAAGGGCGCATGTACCGGACGAAGGAGCAAATCAGGCAGACAACGCTGGATGCGTTCCGCGAGTCCTTCGGGTTCAAATATTTTGAATATAATTGGCCGCGATATGGTAATGGCTCCTCCCTGCCTGACGGCAATTCGGTCAGTCCGGGGCGGCAGCCTGAGGTTGCGCGTATGTCCTACACCGAAGGAGATCAAAAGCTGCTAAAAGTCTATGGTGTAGAGTCCTTTTCGCAAATGTTTTCCGCACCTGACAAGCGCCCATGGTATCCGGCCTGGAGTATCCCGATTGCTCAAGGCTCACCTGCACAGCTCTTCCAGCAAAAGAAGGGCGACCTGCAGCGCAAATATTTCCCGCGTTTGGTGCTGTCTGCACCGGGGCAGTTTGACGCGATTTGGAATGAATACACTACTGAATTCAACAAACTGGATGTGAAGGCGTATGAGGAACTGATCACGAAGGAGGTTACAAAAAAAGTAGATATTGCCGATAAAAAGTAAAGGAGGAAGCATCTATGGGCCGCACGACAGTTGCCACGACCTCCCCGGACCCTTTTCCATCCTCACGGCGAACCGGCTTTAGGGGATTTATGCACAGACTGAATCAGCAGCGGGCACTGGTATGGATGTCCGTTCCTTTTTTAATCTGGCTGTTTATCTTCAAATATTTACCCATCTGGGGCTGGACGATTGCCTTTCAGGATTTTAAGCCTGCCCGTAAGCTGATTGATCAGCAATGGGTCGGGTTGAAGCATTTCCGTTTTCTGTTTCAGGATGAACATTTTCTGCGGGTGATGCGCAATACGCTGGCGATGAGCTTCATTAACCTGGTGCTGGGCTTCGTTACCGCTATAACATTGGCGATTTTGCTGAATGAGCTTCGTCAGATTGTGTTCAAGCGAGTGGTGCAGACGATCAGCTACTTGCCGCATTTTATTTCGTGGGTGGTGGCGGCCAGCATTATCAGTACAGCGCTGTCGGCGGACGGCGGGATTGTCAATGAGGTGCTGATGTGGCTGGGACTGATCAAGGAGCCTATTTTATGGCTGGGAGAGGGAAGCTATTTTTGGGGCATTCTCGGCGCATCGGAGGTATGGAAAAATGTCGGCTGGAACACCATTATTTATCTGGCCGCGATGACGATGATTGATCCCTCGCAGTATGAGGCGGCTGAGATTGACGGAGCTGGGCGTTTTCAGCGGATTTGGCATGTGACATTGCCGGGACTAAAGCCCGTATTCATCATTCTGCTTATTATGAACATCGGCAATCTGCTGGAATCCGGCTTTGAGCCGCAATATTTATTGGGTAACGGCATGAACGTGGACTATTCGGAAAATCTGGATATCTTCGTCCTGAAATATGGTATCCAGATGGGCAATTTCTCACTTTCCATTGCTGCCGGGATGTTTAAAACAGTCGTCAGCTTTATCTTGCTGTTCAGCGCCAATCATATTGCGAAGCGGTTAGGGGAGGAGAGATTGTTCTAGAAAAAAGAGTGAGTTATGGGGGGGAAGGTCGCTTCGCGTGCGGATTGTTCTTCCGATCGCTGTTATCCCCGGATTTTCTTATTGGAATAAGGAATATATAGGTTAAAATCCGGGGATAAAGGCGAACGCTACCGCTTCTCCAGAACAATTCCGCCCGCTCCGCTGCTCCCCGCCGTAAAGTCACTTTTTTATAGAACTGAGGGTTGGGGCAGGGAAGGGCTTAAGGGAAGGCGCGTGACTCGCGCTTCCTTGGGCAACTGCGTCGTGGTGGCTCAGTATCGCTATCGCTTGTTCTTTAAGGGGTGAGCTAGTGGTAGCGATAACAGAAGGTGTGTACTCATCATACTGCAGGTGCAGGGGGGGATTTTTAACAGGCCGATTCGCGGACCTTATCAAGACCTTATAAACGAACTAATGTACAACTTCTAATAACACTAATAATTCACACATACTCCACTCCAATTGCTACTAATATAACCACTCAAATAACAACACCAACTATATAAGTTGAACTAAAAAATGTACAAATAAAACGGAGTAGGCGGAATGGTGCTGTACAAGCGAAGCGGTCGCTTTAAAAGCTTTCCGTAGGAAAGCTCGCTTCGGAAGCATCACTTCCCCGGATTTCTACCTTGTTCATAGGCTTTATTTCGGAAATCCGGGGGCGGTGGCGATGGGAAGCACCATCCGTCTGCGCAGTGGCACGATAGGTAACTTTCAAGTTCAACTTATATAGCTTCAAAAAAATAATTGCATTAGGGTCCCCAGTCAGATGGCCAGGCTATTTTTTAGAAAGGGGAGGAAGTCATGGGCAAAGGGAAGGCCTTGCATGGGCGATTTCGGGCGCCCTCGGATCGGATTTTTGATGCGTGCAATATGGTGTTTATGTTATGTCTGATGGTGGTGACGCTGTATCCGTTTTTGAATACGCTGGCGGTTTCGCTTAATGAAGCAAATGATTCGATTCGGGGAGGCATTTATTTGTGGCCGCGTGAATTCACGTGGAGTAATTATGAATTTGTGTTTAAGGAAGCGACGATTTTCCATGCCACGTTGATTTCTGTATTGCGTACGGTTGCGGGTACGGTAACCTCGGTGTTTTGCTGCGCGATGGTAGCGTATACGATCAGCCGGCCGGAGTATGTGCTGCGCAAGTTTGTCTCGATCGCTTTTATTTTGACGATGTATTTTAACGGTGGCTTGATTCCAAACTTTCTGCTGGTACGAGAACTGGGGATGCTTGGAACCTTCTGGGTGTATGTCGTGCCTGGGCTGATCGGAGTGTTTAACGTTATTGTGATTCGATCCTTTATTGAAGGACTGCCAGAAGGGATTTTGGAGTCTGCGCGTATTGACGGGGCCGGGGAGTTTGCCACTTTTGTGCGCATTGTTTTGCCGCTCTGTGTACCGGTACTGGCGACGGTGTCGCTGTTCACGGCGGTCTCGCAATGGAATTCCTGGTTTGATGTGTTTTTGTACAATTCATCGTATGAGCAATGGAGCACCCTCCAGTATGAGCTGATGAAAATCCTGCAAAATTCCAATACGTCCGTTAACGCTCAGGACTATGCCAGCCAGTTCGCAGGCTCGGAAAATATGGCGAAGGCGGTTACTCCTACTTCCATTCGTGCCACGATGACGATTGTCGCTTCTGTGCCTATTATTTTGGTCTACCCATTCTTACAAAAATATTTTGTAAAGGGAATGACTCTGGGAGGGGTCAAAGGATAAAGCAACTGAAATTCAGTGGTCCCACAAACGAATTCAAAAAAATTGAGTATTGGAGGAATTGCTTTGCGGTCATATAGGTATACAACTTTTTGTGTGATGCTGACAGGAGCAATGTTACTGCCTGTCGGATGGTGTGGGGGGGCCGTAGTGAAGGCGGCTCCGTCTGTGGAACATTCCCCGCTGGTTTCGAAGACCATGCTGGCGACGGCGGGTGTGAATAAAACGATCGGGACATATGGATTTGAGCAAGGAAACAGCGAGGGCTGGAAGCCACGAGGGGCCAATACCCAAATTGCATCCGTCTCGGAGGCTGCATACGGCGGCACGCACAGTCTCAAGACAACTTCCCGCACGGCTAACTGGAACGGCGCGGAGCTGGATGTGAAGCCGCTTTTGCAGCCGGGGGTGGAATATGAAATTAGCGGATATGTGAAGCTGGACGGCAAAGCTGCGGTTCCAAGCGTGATTAAGCTGACGGTGGAGCAGCAGTCGACAGGCGGGTCTACAGAATGGAAGACAGTAGCACAAACGGAAACAGCAGATACAGCGTGGGTCAAACTTCAAGGGAGATATAAGTTTACCGGGAATATGGATGCATTGAAGCTGTATATCGAAAACTCGAATCCCGCACAGGCATATTATGTGGATGAGGTGGAAATCAGACAGGTGTCGGAAACACCAGTCACTCCATCCCCAACGGAACCGACCGGTGATGTCGTATCCGCCGGTTTTGAAGAGGGTACAACTCAGGGCTGGGTATCCCGTTTAGGGTCCGAGAAGGTGCGGGCTTCGAATGCCGATGCGCGAACCGGCTCGTACAGCCTGCTGACCACAGGCAGACAACAAGCATATGCCGGGCCCAAGCTGGATGTGACAGCCAAGCTGCAAAAGGGCAGCCAGTATACGGTCAGCGCCTGGGTGAAGCTGGCGTCCGGCGAGCAGCCTGCCAAGGTGAGACTTAGCGTGCAGCGCGATTATCAGGGTAAAAGCGCGTATGAAACGGTGATAGGCGATACGGCGATCACGACAGGGGGATGGGCGCATTTGTCGGGAACGTATACGCTCGCGCATGATGCGGATGCAGTTTCTATGTATTTGGAAACGGCAGCAGGAACATCCTCCTTTTATATGGATGATTTTGAGCTGTCTCTTGTTCCTCCGCTGGCTATTGAGAAGGATATCCCCTCTTTGCATGGAATATATCAGGGGCAATTCAACATTGGTACGGCGATTATGGCATTCCAGACCGAAGGGGCTTACGGTGAGCTGGTACAAAAGCATTTTAACAGCATCGTGGCAGGAAATGAGATGAAGCCCGTCTCCTTGCAGCCGTCCGAGGGACAGTTCCATTGGGAAGAGGCGGACAAGATTGTACAATTTGCCAAACAGCACGGACTGGCGATTCGTTTTCATACATTGGTGTGGCATAACCAGACCGGGGATTGGATGTTTAAGGATAAGAATGGACAGCCGATGACACCGACTGCCGAGAATAAAAAGCTTTTGCTGGATCGACTGGAGACGCATATTCGTACTGTTGCAGCCCGTTATAAAAATGATATTACCGACTGGGATGTGGTGAATGAAGTCATTGATCCTGACCAGCCGGACGGTATGCGCCGCAGCATGTGGTATCAGATTACCGGTACGGATTATATTGAAAAAGCGTTCCGTGTCACGAGGGAAGTGGTAGGCCCTAATGCCCGGCTGTTCATCAACGATTACAACACGGATGAACCGAAAAAACGGGATTTCCTGTACAATTTGGTGCGTGATTTGCTCGCTAAAGGAGTGCCGATCGATGGTGTAGGCCACCAATCGCATATTCGCCTGGAGTTCCCTTCTATTAGCCAGATTGAGCAATCCATTGAAAAGTTTGCTTCGCTCGGTCTGGACAACCAGATCACGGAGCTTGATATGGGTCTCTATTCCAATGATACGGATCGCTACGAAACGATACCTGAATCCATGCTGATCCGGCAGGCTCAACGCTATCGGGCGTTGTTCGATATGTTCTCCAGACAGCAGGAGCATATCAGTAATGTGACCATTTGGGGTACGGATGACGGAAATACGTGGCTCAGTAATTTCCCGATTGCCCGGCTGGATAAGCCGCTGCTGTTCGACGAACGGTTAAAGGCCAAATATGCCTATTGGGCGCTGGTTGATCCGTCCAAGGTTCCGGTGTTGTCAGCGGGAGTCACCAAATAACTAGCATAAAAACAGAAAAGCAGACTGTCCTTCACATATTCTGACATGTGGAAGACAGCCTGCTTTATTATCTAAAAAGATATAACCGTTCTATTCCAAATTAGCGTGTTGACCAAACATCGATTCGGAAGTCAGCTTGCGCTGTTCCATCATTTTGAGTACTAACGCGTCACCATACAGCAGCAGGGTTTGCTCAAACAGCGAACCCATAGGCTGAATCGTCTGGTAATCCTTGTTGGCCGGGTCCTTGGGGGCGCCGGGCAGCTTGACGACAATGTCAGCCAGCTTGCCAATGGTGGACTCTGGAGAAGTGGTTAGAAGCGCCAGGGAGGCCCCGAGCTTCTTCGCTTTTTCCGCCATGGAGGTCAGGCTTTTGGTTTCGCCTGAGCCTGAGCCTATAATCAGCAGATCACCTTCACCCAAGCCGGGAGTTACGGTTTCCCCAACCACGTATGCTTGAATTCCCATATGCATCAGCCGCATCGCCAGCGAACGGATCATGAATCCTGAACGACCCGCTCCGGCGACGAACACCTTGTTCGCAGCGGTGATGGAGTGAATCAGCTGTTCCGACTCCGCATCACTGATCAGTTGTGGAACCAGTTGCAGCTCCTTGAGCACCTGGGATAAGTATTGAGAGGTTTCCATTGGAATTAACCTTGCTTGATGAGCTGCTGCATTTGGGAAGCTACAGCTTTTTTGTCGTCCTCGCCAGTGATTCCACCGCCGACAATAACCAGATCCGGTTGGGCCTTCACAACCTCAGCTAATGTACTCAGCTTAATGCCGCCAGCCACAGCTGTTTTGGAGTTTTTCACGACTTTTTTGACGGTTTGCAGTGCTTCAAACGGACTTTGTCCTTCCGCTTGCAGATCGTAGCCTGTATGCACACAGATATAGTCTACGCCGAGTGCATCGATTTCTTTGGCGCGTTGCTCCAGGTTTTTAACGCCGATCATGTCCACCAGGATTTTTTTTCCGCCCTGTTTTTTAGCTTCTTCTACTGCGCCTTTGATCGTTGCATCTTCAGCTACAGCCAGAATCGTAACGATATCTGCACCAGCCTCGGAAGCTTTTAGCACTTCATAACCGCCTGCATCCATAACCTTCAGGTCGGCAAGTACTTTCAGATTCGGGAATGCTTCCTTCATTGCTTTTACTGCATGAAGTCCTTCATTGATGACAATCGGCGTACCGATTTCGACGATATCAATATACGACTCTACTTCTTTTACCAATGCAATACCTTGCGGGATATCTACTAAGTCTAAAGCCAATTGAAGTTCCATGTTATTAACTTCACTCCTTTGGTAAATTTGTATTTGATCAACGGGTACATGCTCTGTCAAGTGCTGCTTATACCTGGGTTTCATGCACAGGTTTGATTGTAAGGCCCCGGTATCCGGTTGAAAAGTACGCACTAATTCGTAACGTAGTTACCCAGACGATACTGTAGCTTCCTAAATCCACCTGTGAGGAGGGTCCTGTATTTAGCCTGTTTAACCGTACACAGCTATGTCAGGTTGCAAAAAAAATAATTTACCTATTATTGAATTGACTTCAAGTTAGTTTTTGTCTATATTTGTAATATACTGGTATGCAAAATATAGAAGTTAGCAGCATAGATGCCCTGGAGAATAGCGATTAGGCTAGAAGTAACCGTAATTTTCAGTTAGGGAGGCGGGTTTTAGTGGAAGAGGTCCTGAACCAAAGGGAGGCCATTTATTTGTTGTCGGACAGCCACGAACTCGATAAAGCTTGTGAGTTGTTTAGAATCAGCTATACACATAATGATTGGGATGAAGCGAACAAGGTTGCAGACTATCTGCATACGTTGGCTGAAAGCCTGTATCACACCCAACTGAGAAATGCTGCGGACGGGAAGTATGAGACATTGGATACCAAACACCCGCTGGTGTTTTATTATGCTTACAGCTATCTGGCTAAATCTATTTATTATCAAAATAAGGGCAAGTATCAGGAAGCCAGAGATTATATTATGAAGTACGGCGAAATGGGTTGGTTTATGGGGATGGATCAGAGTGGTCAAGAAGAAGTGGAGAGATTCCGTTTTCTCGCCAAAGCCAATTTATATACCATTGAATTACTTTCGGGCAAAAGGGAGCTTCTGCCTGAATATGTTCAATTTCTTCATAATAATGACGAGGAGGTGCTTCCAGGGCTGATCGGTATTGCCGAAGCAGCTAATTTGAATAATTGGGATATAGACGACCTGCTGAACGATTTTGCTGACGATATCGAGATATTTGAAAGTTATGAAGATAGAGGGAACCGCGTATATTATATAAAGTTGGTCAACCAGTTAGCCATTTATTATTTTAAAAAGCAGCAGTACGCCGTTGCTTTAAACTATGTCCTTGTCTCTCTGCAATTCTCTGTTAATGAGGAAGCAGATGCTGATTTCAGGACGCTGGTTGCTCTGTTTGAGGCTTATCGAGATTTGGCAACACCGTCACAGCAAGAGCAATATCAAACCATTTTATTAAGGGGGTTTCATAATGAAAAAGGCATTAATCTCGGTAACTATGGTCTTGGCGTTTCTTAGTATTACTCTTCCGGTGGCAAATGCAGTGGGAGGGCTAGCTCCTTCAAATCATGGTGTCTTTTCTCATCGTGGTTGAGCTTTGAGTTTCCATGAGGAGGTCCGGCAGGGCTTTTGACAATAAAGGGAGCACACTTTTACGCATGTTGCGATCAGTGGGCTCCCCTTTTTTTATGCTGATTATTTATTTTGTGTAGCCGGTTTACTTGCCGTGCTGTTCGAACAATTGAACGATTTCAACAATAACCTTGGTCGCAAGCACCATGTTGTCCACCGATACATATTCAAACTTACCGTGATAGTTCTCGCCACCCGTAAAAATATTCGGTGTAGGCAGTCCCATATAGGACAGCTGTGAACCGTCTGTACCGCCGCGGATTGGCTTGATAATAGGCTCAATATTCAGCTTCTTCATCGCTTCATACGCAATGTCCACGATATGTTTGACAGGCTCGATTTTCTCCTTCATGTTGTAATACTGATCTCTCAGCTCCAGCGTAATGCGATTTTCTCCGTAAGCGGCTTGCAGCTCTTTGACCACGTTCGTTAAATAAGCCTTCCGGTTTTCAAAGCCCTTACGGTCAAAATCACGGATAACATAGTATAGTTCTGCATGCTCTGGCGTGCCTGTAGACTCCTTCAGATGATAGAAGCCATCGTATCCGTCCGTATATTCCGGGGCTTCGTCCACAGGCAGACGGCTATGCAGTTCCATGGCAATTTTGGCAGCGTGGACCATCTTGTTTTTAGCTGTGCCGGGATGGACATTCACCCCATGAATGGTAATATGGGCTGCTGCCGCGTTGAAGCTCTCGTACTCCAGCTCTCCAAGCGGTCCGCCATCGACGGTATAAGCATATTTAGCACCAAAAGCGGCTACATCAAAGCGTTCAGGTCCTCTTCCAATCTCCTCGTCGGGTGTAAAAGCAACGCGGATTTTGCCGTGCCGGATTTCCGGGTGATCAATCAGGTAGTGTACGGCTGTCATGATTTCTGCGATCCCGGCTTTGTTGTCTGCACCAAGCAGGGTGGTACCGTCTGTGGTAATCAGGCTGTGGCCTTTATATTGAGTCAGCTCGGGAAACTCACGTGGAGAAAGCACCACGCCAAGCGACGCATTCAGCGTGATATCTCCTCCGTCATAATGTTCCGTCAATTGCGGCTTTACCCCTGCACCAGTCAGCTCAGTAGCCGTATCAAGGTGTGCGAGAAAGCCAATGACGGGAACCTCTTTATCCGTATTGGAGGGAAGGGTGGCCATCACATAACCGTTATCATCGATGGTCACGTCCGTCATACCAATGGCTTTCAATTCACCCACCAGCAGATTGCCCAATGTGAGCTGTCCTGGTGTGGTGGGGCAGGTGTGACTGTCTTCGTCAGATTGGGTATCTACCTGAACATAAGTGGTCAGGCGGTCGATCAATTCCTGTTTCATGTGTATATCCTCCTTGGCGTCATTACTGATATAATGGGAATTTTCTAAAACTCTAATGATATGTATTTTATCATGATTGGACTTATATATGAAAAAAATGGATTGGCCTTTTCAGGTGACGGGTTGTGTTGTATAGGTATGACGAGTAAGATAACAGTAAAAGAACGTAAAAATGAAGTAAAACGATTAAAGGAGTCTGCAATGCCTACGTTAAAAGATATCGCTCAGGAGGCGGAGGTTTCTATATCCACGGTCTCCCGAGTACTGAATTATGATGAAACTCTGTCTGTGTCAGAGGAAACGCGACGTAAAATTTTTGAGGTTGCCGAACGGATGAAATATACAACTGTTAAACGTAAAAATGGCGGTATCGGCCGCCAGCCCCGCAAAAAGGCGGAGGGGCCGATCCGACTGGGGATGGTGCACTGGTTGAGTGCATATGAGGAATTGGAGGACCCTTATTATCTGTCCATCCGGTTTGGCGTGGAAAAAGAGTGCCGCCAAAGCGGGGCGCAGCTGGAGCGCATTTTCAGACGGGAAGATTTGGCGGCCCTGAAGACATTGTCTGCAGGGCTGCACGGGCTAATCGTGCTGGGGCATTTTAGCAGCCAAGAGGTAGAGCACATGCTGGAGCTGCCCGTTCCTTGTGTCTTTCTGGATCACCCGGTGGAGCGCATGGGCGCAGACTATGTGGTCATTGATCTCGCACACGCTGCGGCGGATGCGCTCGATTATTTGATGGACGCGGGTCATCGCCATATCGGGTATGTGGGCATGGGGCAGGATGAGCAAGCTCATGATTCTGAACGGGCAGAGCTGGATGCCCGCTTTGAGACCTTTTTGCAGTACAAGGAGCAGCATGGATTATGTACAGCGGATGATGTTCATGAGTGCGGCGGAACGGCGGCAGACGGCTTTCGCGCGATGGAAGCGGCGATCCTGGCAGGCCTGGAACATTTGCCTACGGCCTTCTTCATTGCGAGCGATTCAGTGGCTATTGGTGTAATGAAGGCGCTGGAACAGCATCGCATTGCTGTCCCGGAACGTATTTCAATCGTTGGCTTCAATGATATTCCGACAGCCGAATATTTGACGCCATCGCTGACAACGGTCAAAACGTATACCGAGCTGATGGGAGAGACGGGCGTTCAGCTTTTGCTGCATACGGTGCGTAACGGTCCAAACGAGGTGGGACGCAAGGTCACCATTCCGACGGAGCTGATGATTCGCAACAGCAGCGCACCGCTGTATACTCATTCAAAGTAGAATCAACAAATGGATTTGAGCAGCTCCGGTATACCGGGGCTGTTTGTGCTATGGGGAGATGCAAAAATGGAATTGACATTTCTTTTGTAAATGCTTACATTAAAAATATATTTATTTTACTAAGTTTTACTCGTTATTTTTACCTAAATATTTTACTATGGTGTAAGAGTGAAAAATAAAAGGTTGAGGTGACTGCCCATGCGTACCATTTTGCCGTTGAATGACCAGTGGTTTTACCGTCCTGAATATGTCGAAAGTGAAGTAAGTACAGGTATTGATGCGAGTCGATATGAGTCCATTTTGCTGCCGCATACCAATGTAGAGCTGCCGTATAACTATTTTGACGACAAGGCGTTTCAGTTTGTTTCCACATATAAAAGGAAACTGGATGTTCCGGCAGATGCCAAGGGTAAGCGGGTGTATGTCGATTTTGAAGGGGTTATGTCCTATGCACAGGTATATTTGAACGGAGTAAAAGCGGGTGAGCATAAAGGCGGCTATACACCATTCAGCATTGAATTGACCGAGCTTGCTGAATATGGCGGTTCTAATATGCTTACGGTTGTCGTCGATTCTACGGAACGGGACGACATTCCACCCTTTGGGGCAGTCATCGACTATCTGACCTATGGCGGGATTTACCGGGAGGTGCAGCTCCGAATCGTCGAGCCTGTACATTTCGGAACGGTATTCGTCCAGACACCGGAGCCGTTGGCGGCAAGCAAAGCGGTACACGTGACCGTCGAGCTGGAGGGAATGGATGCTCAGCAGGGCGATTTGGCGGTCGCCTTACGGCTGCTGGATGGAGACAGCTTGAAGGCAGAGACCGGACCGACAGCAGTGACTGCGGGCGATATGGCACTTGAGCTGAAAGAGCTGAACGGTCTACAGCTGTGGGAGCTGGACAATCCCAAGCTGTATGAAGCAGAGCTGACGCTGCTGCGTAACGGGGAAGAACTGGATCAGCTGAGCGTGCGCTTCGGGTTTCGCGAAGCCGAATTCCAGCCGGATGGATTTTACCTGAACGGGCGTAAGCTCAAGCTGCTTGGCTTGAACCGCCATCAGTCTTACCCGTATGTCGGCTATGCGATGCCCAAAAGAGCGCAGCGACGTGATGCTGATATACTCAAAGAAGAACTGGGCCTGAACATGGTGCGGACGTCGCATTATCCGCAGTCGCGTCATTTTCTGGATCGTTGTGATGAGATTGGATTGCTCGTTTTTGAGGAAATTCCGGGTTGGCAGCATATCGGCGGTGAAGCGTGGAAGGAACAGGCAGTAAAGGACGTAGAGGACATGATTATCCGTGATCGCAATCATCCATCCATCGTGATCTGGGGTGTACGGATTAATGAATCGCAGGATGACCATGATCTGTACGCCCGTACCAATGAGCTTGCACGCAGGCTTGATCCGACCCGCGCTACGGGCGGTGTGCGTTATATTGTAGGCAGCGAGATGCTGGAAGATGTATATACGATGAACGATTTTGTTCATGACGGTGGGCATAAAAAATATTTGGCGAAGGAAATTCGCAATTTCGATACGTATGACGATACAGAGGGCGTAGATGGTGAAACGACAGGCTTGCGCCAGCCATCTTTTGTTACAAAGCTGGATCACCCGGTCCCTTATCTGGTAACGGAGTATAACGGGCATATGTATCCGACCAAACGTTTTGATCAGGAGGAACGGGTGATGGAGCATGCGCTGCGCCATACGCGGGTGCAAAATGCCTCCTATGCCGATGAAGGCATTGCCGGAGCGATCGGCTGGTGTGCTTTTGACTATAATACACATGCCGACTTTGGTTCTGGCGATAAAATTTGCTACCACGGTGTCATGGATATGTTTCGTCTGCCTAAATTTGCGGCGAATGTGTACCGTAGCCAGAAGCGGGTCGAGCAGGAAATTGTGATGGAGCCGGTTACGTATTGGTCCCGTGGTGAGCGAAACATCGGAGGCATTGTGCCGCTGGTTGTGTTTACCAATTGCGATGAGGTGGAGTTTATCTACGGCGACGAGCGCAAGGGAGTTTATCGTCCGAACCAAGAGAAGTACCCGGCGCTTCCACATCCTCCCGTCGTTATTGACGAGCTGACAGGCCACTGGGGCATGAAGTGGGAAGATGCGGTGTTCATCGGGTATGTGGACGGTCAAGAAGTGATCCGCAGACGCTACTCTCGTAATCCAGTGCCGACGGAGCTGCGGGTGTCCGCAGACGATACCGTGCTGGAGGCGGGTGATTGGGACGTGACGAGAGTTGTGGTGGACGCTTTGGACGAATACGGCAACGGCTTGCCGTTCTATGCTGATCCCGTTTCGGTGGAGGTCGAGGGAGTGGGTGAATTGATAGGCCCATCCAGCTTGGCGCTCATTGGTGGGCGTATTGCGTTCTGGATTCGTACGAAGGGGGAGGCTGGAAATATCTGTGTGAAGGTTTCCGCCCCTTCCCGTTTTAGTCCGCAGGAATTGAGCATTATCGTAAAATAAGGATGCAAAGGCAACGTACAGCCGGATTTTTAACGGTGAGTGGTTTTCCATGATTCAAAAAAAGGGGTTGTCCGCAGGTTCTGCAAGAATCTGAGAGGGCAACCCTTCTTTCGTGTATTTTAAGGTGCGTTAATCTATAAATCTCGTAAATTGTGTCTTATTCCTGAGTCAATTCACAATTACGTTCATAGATTTGAAGGCATAGAATACACTATCAAACGCAAGGGAGGTGAGTACTATGGCGATCCTTTTACCTTCGCAAATCTACAATCTCGCTGCGGGTGTGGGTAAATCCTTTTTTGAAAACCTGAATGGCGGGAATAATGCTACGATTACTGTTAATAATACGGGTGCAAATCCAGTCGATCTTGTCGTTACTCGTGTCAATGCTCCTGTGATCACTTATGTGATTCCGGCAGCCAACAGTCTTACGTTAGAAGTTGCTTTACTGCTGGTAGCCGCTCTCCAGGCTACTGCAGCTGGAGCTGTGACGGGCACGATCCAAATTGCCACGTCTGATTTTTAATCTGTGACGACCTGATCCTCTAACTCTGGCTTGCTGCAAAGTGAGCTAGAGTTTTTTTGTTTATTTGAAACTTTCTGAAACTTTTTTGGGGTTGTGCCGATATATACATATACGACATAGAGAATCGACAGGTCAAACTTAGAAACTAACACATTTGAAAAGGAGCACCCTGAATGAGCTTAAGCAATCCGGTTTTACGTGATGACATTTTTTTGCGAGAAGATGAAAGAGAAGTTAGCGAACAACGTATGACCATTGGAGGAACGGTAAACAAAACGTTGCTTCTACTTGTTTTGCTTATCGTTTCTGGCAGTATAACCTGGTATATGAATGATCAGGGGATCATAGAGGTACTATCCATGATGACCGCAGGCTTGTTCGGCATGGCCGGCATGGCCCTTGCGATATTCTTTTTTCCAAAAACAGCTCCACTTCTTTCGCCAATCTATGCGATTTTCAGTGGCTTTGCTTTAGGCGGTATTTCAGCTTATATGGAGTATGAATACCCCGGCATTGTGGCCAATGCCATTCTGCTGACCGTAGGTATCTTGTTACTGATGCTCTTTATGTACACACAGCGAATCATCAAGGTGACACAGGGCTTTATCTCATTCGTTGTTTTGTGTACGCTGGCCATTGCTCTGGTCACGCTGGTAGACTTCATCTTGAACATTTTCGGTATGAATGTTCCGTATATCCATGAGACAGGCTGGCTTGGCATCGGCATCAGTTTATTTGTTGTGATCATTGCGGCTTTGAATCTGCTGGTGGATTTTAATTTTATTGAGGAGCAGACCGAGCAAGGGGCACCCAAATACATGGAATGGTACGGCGCTTTTGGATTGCTCTTGACCCTGGTATGGCTGTATGTGCGGATTCTGGAGCTGTTGTCCAAGTTCAGCAAGGAGGACTAAGTGTCTGCAATTCATGAATAGTTTCACTTTAATGTGCAGATAGGTGCAGGATAAGGAGAAGAGGACGGCTGAATCCGCCCTCAGGCTGTTCGAGAAAGTCTCGACAGCCTGAGGGCCACCTGCTGATGCAATTGGCCTTTGCTGTTACCCGTTAACACCGTGGTTGAAAGGAGCAAATATCATCAGCATAAATGTAACTACTAATATTTTTCTCATGTGAATGCACTCCCTGTAAGATATTTTGATACTTTGTCAGCTGTTCCGTTGTTGCAAACGGACGAACGGTTTCGAACATGGCAATAGTTGTAATGAATTCCCTGTATAGATCCATTGTAACTGCTGTTTGCAAATAATTCAGAATATCATTTATGGCGACACCATACCGCTGCTGATTTATGTTATAGATAGCTAGTTGATTAAGTAATTTCACATAATACACACGATTTCCAAGGTCTTCAAAGCTGGAAAAAGTCTCTAGCTGATCGGGGATATAATAATAGTACTCGTCTATATTCCATTCATTTATGTTTGCTGCCTCAAAAATTGTGATTAATCCGGGCAATGTTTCCTCGTCGTTTTCTTGTAAAAACTCATTGTACTCCTTCAATATTTCTTTATTCCCTGATAATAAGTCTACAGCGTATCCATTGGCCACTGCCAATCCTTTAAAACGTTCTATTTCTTGTATATCTTCGTCCGTAGCATGTTCGTACCATCCTAAGTCAGCATATTTAGCTATATATTCTCTTGCTCGATCAAAAAGACCTTGCTTCTGGAAAACGATGGATTTAGCCAGGTATCCGTATCCAAAATAAAAGATAAGTGGGTGCTTTAGCATCTGATTTAGAGGAACAACGTCACCCCATTTTTGTCTACTGTTATAACTGCGTTCAGCCATACTTAAAATGTGTTCAGCGACGCGATCCGCTTCTGCCCAATCATTTTGTCTATAATTTAGCCGAAACAATTCAAAACCCTTATCCAAGGGATGCACGTGTTCAGACAACAAATAAATTTCTTCCTCTGTTTTAAAACGATTCTCCATCACTAACCCTCCATAAGATAGATTCATTTCACTATAACGGAGCCTTTATAGGTAAAATCATGAAGAAAACGTTACCGCACGCTATAATAGCTTTTTAAGCTGAGAAATACGGCCTTGTGACACGCCAAGCCATTTTGCATATTCATTCTGCTTGGCTGTAGGATGTTCCCGCATGAGTCTTTTTAGGCTTTCAATCAGTTCTTGTGATGACCGCCGTTTTACTTTTTTTTCTTTGTACGTAGGCTCCTTAACAACAGGGGCAGGAATGGGACTAATACCTACATTTCCCTTCAGGTCGAGGATACATTGCTTACATAGAAGTAAACCTTTGAAATAGGTTAGATCCTGAAATGATTTGCACAAATTACAGGAAACCCCGCTACTATACTTTCCAATGCCCATAAAACCTTGTTCAATGTCCATATAAAATTCTAAAGGCTCGCCAATCTCAATCCCTACTGTGTTTCGGATTTCCATGGGAATAACAATCCGGCCTAACGTATCTAAGCGACGTGTCATACCTGTCCTCTTCAATTGAGATCCTCCTTATCAGATGATAGAAACCCACTTCATTCTCTGAACGGTTACCTATGATTTTTGCGTGTAAAATCCAATGTTCTCCAAAAAGAGGTATTTATTGTTGTACCAATAGATGGTATATTGAAAACATACAAATATTTCATTATATTATAAGTTTTCCAATTCTTCTTTTTGCTTAAATTTGCAGACTTCCAAAGTTCACGCTGAAAGGGTGATTTATTCATGGAAATAACACCTACGATTCGGGCAGAAATTGAAAGATATCTGAAACAGAAAAGCTTAAGTATGACCCAGTTTGGCAATATCACGAGTTTAAATGTAGGCACTGTTAGCAGCATCATCACAGGTAATCGTTCTTTATCTGTTAATCAACTGGATCGCATTACGATGGGCATGAATTTACCACCGGACTATTTTTATGAGCGATTCGTTGAAGAATGTGTTGAAGAATCTCCACTTAACTGGCGGAGAGTAAAACCTTTCGTATATCGTTGTGTTGAGTTAGGGCGACTGGATTGCTTACAGCGTGCTGTAAGCATGTTTCTAGATAGTCCGATCTACACTCATTCACTCTTTGAACTGGCTGAGGATTTGTTCCACAAAGGGTATCGGGACACAGCAGCTTACCTTTATGAAAACGTGGCTGTGAGTGAAAGAAAGCAGCATTCAGAACGGCTTGCTTTGTGCCAGTATCGGTTGTTCAGCATCCGGATCGGGAAAGATCAGGCTCAAAATCTTCAAGCAGCTGCTAAATTTGAACCTTTTGTCGACCGTTTGGATGAAGTTGACCAACTGGATGCCTTTAAGGACTTGGCCAACGTGTATAGATCATTAAGTATGTGGGATAAGGTCTATAAATTTTCATGTCAGATGTATAAGTTAGGACAGGTTCAATATGACTTAGTTCATAATTCCAAAAAAGAAACAGAACTGAAAAATAAACTGCGTTCTGGACCACTGTTTGCATACATAGCCTACGCTGAGTTGATGTGCGCACATGCTTGTGATGCGAAAGGAAGTCATAAACAGGCATTAGAACATATTCAAGGTTATGCCGATCTAAGCTGGGTAAAAGAGAATGATGATGAATCACTTTATTGGAAAAACCAATTCCAGCAATGGGCTAAAATTAATACTTACGTAAACGGGCTTATGTCTGGAGATATTAGTGTTCTGTCGGACTACGTAGAATATATATCCGGCGAACAACACATTTTTAATGAACTTTTGAATATCGTTGAAGCAGCCAATAAATACAATATTGATGTGGATCACATCCTCCATCGCTTTGAACCTAAAATTGCGTCGTATAAGGAACCATCTCCTGTTGAGCCGTTTTTACTGCAACAGCAAGCACGATTTTGGTACAAACTGGCTAAATACAGCTTGAACAAAGGTAGATATCCATACGGTTTCAAATGTTTAATAAAAGCTTTGGAAAAATCTGTTACAATAAATCATGTACTACTTATTGCCAATTGTGTTGGGCTATTTTTCGATTTTAAAACACATGCGGCTCCCGAAGTACAGACTCAGTTCCAATCCATTTATAGGGAGGTGTGGAAAAGTAATGATAAAAAAGATAGCTTTAACCTTAATAACAGCTAGTTTCTTACTGGTATTCGTAGTACCAGTTCACAATCCAACCGTTGGAACATTCCAGACGCAAGACCATATTGGAACATTTTAATCCATAATAATTATTACCTTGGCCAGCCCTTATGCTGGCTTTTTTTATTTATTTTGTTGTTTTGACTAAAAAAGATCATAATGCATTTGTTCATTACCTCATAAAATGAGATTTATCAGGGGGTAATGAACATGAACAATGATGAAAATTTAACGTTAAATCAACAGATCGAAAGTGCCAGACAACGATTGCATGATCTTTATAAACAGTATGGTTTTGGACATGCTTGCGTACTTGAGCAGGCTATGTTTTTGAACGAACTAATTAATCAGTACAATCGTATGTATCAGAATAAACATCACTTTGTTCAGTCAGAAACCTCAGAAGCCACTCCTTCCTTATGCAAAAATATTCCCCTTCCCAATCCCACATAACGCTCATAATTATTCAATAAAATGGATTATCTGAGATAAAAATAAAAATACATGCCCATGTAATAAAATGTAAATAAGTTGGTGCGTAATTTACATTTATAGTAATAGCCAAGCTGCTACGCCTAGAACGATGGTTCATGGTGAGTCGGACATGCGTTGGGACGGTAACGGGATTTTTATTCATTTAACTGACTTCTGAGTCCGTTGTCCGCTTCTGCCTTTCAAAATTTGAGAGGCGGGACAGGCGACCAGTACATCGGTCGTTTTGGGCTTTTATCGATATGTGGAGGAATACGAAGGAGCAGCGAATTCCTGGAAGCACGTCAAAGTGTGCTGTGCGGTATAGTATTGTGAAAAAAGGTATTTTTAGTGATGATGCTTACGTGCAGGTATTCCAAACTGGTTTCAATTATTGGAATGGAGCGGCTTTTTATAATACTATTTACACAGGTCGGCAATATTCTGGTGTGTACTTAAAAGCTACAAATGAGGAACTTGGTAATTCCGTGAAGATAAGAGGACATGTATACGGAAATTAAAATTAGGATGCAAGGGGGATCTGAAGACTAGTTCTTTAGGTCTTCTTGCTACTTTATGATCTATGGAGGTCACAAATGGTTTTGCTAAAAGATAGTTCTAATAAAGAAGTAATTCGAGAGCAATATGAACAATTATGGAGTGAACTTTTAATTAAAGATGAAAAAAAAGCGGAAGTCGTTTTGAAAAAATTAGAATATGAGTTGCTGCCTACCCGTCAGAAAATCCTAAGACCATGGGAAAAAATCCTGTCCCCATTTAAAACCCGTCTTATATGGATTATCCTCCTTAGTGTGATTGCATTCTTTCTTTTAGCTTACGTCTTATTTATATATGTATCTTTATGGGTTGAAGATTATTAAAGACGTTCCTGGGAAACCGGGAGCGTCTTTTTTTAGCGTTACTCGCGCCGGACATTTTTCCACGGCTCTATTGTTCGTGTTCCAAAGAGTTTCTTCATAAGGTACATGCTTGATTATAGTTTTAGAAGATGGTGTTATATGTAAGAAAAGTCGTTCTCTATATGAGTGCGTGGATTGAAATAGCACAGAATCGAATCCCCAACGAAACATGTGTTGATGGGTTGTCACAATGTATACAGCATCCCTCTTTGGCTACCTTCTTTTTTCCTGTCTCCTGATCGTGGAACAAGGCGTTCCCTCCCTAATAAATAAATTAAGCTTCAGGGAAAAAACAAAAACACAAGTAAATGCGCTTGTGTTTTTGTTTTTAACTTGACTATCTTGTTATTCTTGAATTTTTTTTGCAATTTCCATCAATTCGTCAAGAGTGGAATTGAAAGAAGAAACAGTATAAAAGTGATCTTTAGTAATCAGATGAACAACCTTTCTTTCTTCCCCGTCAACATAAACAGCAGTATGGTCGTTGATTTTAGTCGACTCAACCTTTTCCCCTTTATATGAGTCTTTCAAACTATCAATAGTAGCCTGTTCATCCATTTGGGATTCGGTTTGAATGACCATAATTTCAGTACCATCAGTTCCGCGATATGACTGTCTAATGATCAGTCCATTCTCGCCTTTTAAAGCTGTTGTGTTTAATGGTTTCAAGTTGTGTTTTTCAGCCGCTGTCGCTTTAAGCGAGGCTCCCTGCGCTAGATTGGGAATATGGATATTTTCTGCTGGTACATCAGATATGTTTATGAGTCCTTCGATATCACCAGAGCTTTCAACTACTGTCTCTGCTGGTGTTTCAGTCGGCGCTTGTACTGTTGAAGCATCAATCGCTTCTGCTTTCGTCTCAACCGGAACCTGCGATGGAGCTTCCGATTCGGCAGCATATGAATTATATACAAATGCACCACTACCTATTACGAGTGCGCCACCTAATGCTACAGCAACTAATTGTTTTTTCAAATTAAACCCCTCCTATTAATATACAGTACCTTCAGTAACGGTCCTATTATTGGATTTGTACAAAACAGAATATCTCATACCACTACCACTATCTCTTGTCCCATAAAACACGTAATAAGTCGAACTGTCAGGAGTAGATAAATAGAAAGATCTTCCTGGAACTTCAACAGAGACATTATAGTTCATTCTATTCCAAGTCCCAGAACCAGCTATTCCATCTACCGTTAGTCCTTTAGCTCTTTGAAAATTTTGGAGCCCCGATTTCACACCGCTACCAAAACTTCCATCAATCGTTCCTACGGCTCCCTGTTGTCCATAGGCCCATAAATTTGCTTGCAGCGCTCTCACATATCCCCCACTGTCGCCTTGGCGCAAAGTAGGGAAACCACTAAAATCACTGGCGGCACTTGCTATGCTTGCAAGCCCGAGACTACCTACTAACGCCATAGATGCAACAGCTAGAGACATTACAGATTTCAGGTTTCTTTTCAACGCAGTTCCCTCCATTTTATAATTCTACGATTTTTAGCCCTGCTCATTAGCTTCCTTGTTCTGATTAAATAGAGTGATCCCCTTCTTTCCAAGACAAGAGTGGACTTTATTAATCAGGATGGTTATGTAAGACTACTGGTATGTTCTTATGACTAATAAAGCATGTTCAAAAAACAGCTATTATAAATTAGTTAGCTATTTTTTACATTTGTTTGTATCCTCTTACATTATAAGTTTTTTTATTGTAATTTTTCAACAAAACTATGGACAACCCTACCAATTTATTAGGGGCACGCTGCGGAATTGAACCGCGCAAGGGGTCCGACCAGGCTGTTAATGTTTCCGCTGGTTAACTGGTGCCTTGCTGCCTGCGCGTGCCGTAAAGCCCCGGAATGATCTCCGGGGAAGGAAACTGGATTCTGCCGAATTACAGAAGCTCTGCTGCAAGCTGCTTGAGCACTGTTGGCGTAGCAATGAGCTTGCCGTCCGACTTGTTGCCTTTGACGTAAGCTTTGTCCTCGTCGGTATAGTAAATAACACCTTGTCCCTCAATTACCAGATAGCCGCTTTCGTCGTCCGTCAGACTCATTTGTACATACTTTCCATGCTGTTTGGCATGCTCTTCATCGTGCAGATGCAAAATGCGGTCCTTACTAAAAAATGCAAAACGTGGTTGTGCAGACATGATTATGTCCTCCTAATATTAGCTTGTTGAAAAATTGAAAAGGCCGGCACATTGGCCGACCTGATTCACCGAAGCTCGAAGGCTGTGGTGTATTCCTTATTCGATTTTCCATGGTATAAATTTATCTCATCAAAAGTCCAATGGCGGGCCATAAAGCGATCATTTTTCCGTCAAAAATATTACTAGTCAAATTGACCAATTGTGAAATTGCTTCTCCAACTCCAAAAATCGCCTAATCCACTCCCAGTAATACTCACTGAACCTAAAGATATAGCGAATGGTACTTCAGTGAATGAATGAGCATAAGCATTGGCGAAGCTACCTGTATAACCACCATGCGCTTTTGGTATTCTTACTTCAGTATATAAAGTTCCATATTGCTCTTTGATGGGTATTAAGCGGACCGACCCAATAGTCCCCAAAGTTTGTGATTGGTCAATATTACTAAATTCACCATCATGCCAGTTTCCATTTGCTGAACGATAAAAGAAATCAGCTTTTGACCCAAGGGCAGTAGTATGAGATTGGAAGGCATGCGCGACCCTATCTGTTAGGGTAAACCAAGGGATGTTGCTCCAGCTAAATTGTGTTCTGTATGAATACTTGAACTCATTACCGTTTGCTGTTTTCCCCAAATATTGAATTGAAGAAGTGCCTGAAAAAGTACCGTCGTTAACAGATCCCATTGCAGATGTGCTAAACTTATCACCTTTTATTTTTTTAAAATCAGCTTCTCTGATTTTGTTAATTTCAGCTTCATTTTCTGGTGTGATTATATGTTCCTTACCACTAAGATCAAAATATTTGTGAACCATTTCACTTTGGTTTAAATTAACTTTCACTCCACCCTCAGTAATGAGATAAACTTTCTCTGCCTCAGAGAGTTTTTCAATTTCTTTTTCGGTATAACCCATTTCGCTTAATATCTCGTATTGTTGTTTCTCCGTCAAAGATTTTGCATTCTCAATCGGCTCAATACGACCATCAGAAAATTTTTTAACCGTTAGATTGTTGTCAATTTTCAGTGGAGTATAGTCCGTTACCTCAATTTCTGCCGCACTAGCCGCGCTAACTGACCCTTGAGAAAATGCAAGGAGTCCAACTACCACAAGCGAGAGTAAACCTGTCTTCTTTTTCATTTTTTACCTCCATAATGGAATAATTTAGTAAATCTATTTCCGACATTATCATATATATAGTATAATGGTAAATTATTGGAGGTGATGATATTTTTGGTCAAAAAAATAAAATAATTAAAATTACTTTAAGAATTGCATTTATTTTGCTAGTATTTGGCTGGATTTATTATTATTCAGGATCTCATCCAAGTGAAATGGCTAAACTAGTTGAAATCCATGATGATTACTTAGTAATACAGAGTGATCCCGCTAACGGAGGTGAGATTAAAAAATTATATATATCTTCAAAGTCCGTTATCCCTCCACTTGTGGTAGGAAAAGAATATTTTTTCGTGTCTGACCAAAGATATTTCCAACGTCCATATATCCGTTTTGTAGAAGATTAAAGCAACAAAAGTCGAAGAAAACCGATCTTCGACTTTTGCTTTTTATACAATTTGGATATCTATATATTTTTCTGTTATAACGTTAAGATTCGATGCAGTCCCCAGTATGTTGATAGCTTCACCTTTTAATCTACGAAATGTGCTTTCACTAATGCACATTTCCCCGCAACTGATATAGTCAAACTCGCCCTCATCGCCCAGGTAACTCCGCGGAATAACCTCCCGTTGCATACTGGATAGCTTGCTCATGGCCATATCAAGCAGACGATCTTTGGCCTGAAGGAAGCTACTGAAAAAGTCCCCATTATCGCTATTCCCTCACCCGTGGTATAATTTGGTGAGGTTTAGGTCGATTGACCCCCGCGAGCCCGGCCAAGGAATGCGGGGGGTTGTTTGTATTACTCCGGGATGCATATCGCGCAGAACTCGTCCCATTCGGCCTGACATTCTTCCAGACTCCATCCGTTTACCAAGTCTGCTGGATAGCCGTATTCCATCAATAATTTTCGATAATCTATAGTCATTTTAATACCTAATCCCTTCTGTTCTATTAGACATTCGCAGCTAACAATCTGACCCCTTAACAAGTCGTATAAAATCTCTTCACTTTAACAGGCAAGCCATCTAACGAAAGACTAGCATTTTCTGAAATATAGTATTCCTTCCTCTACAACCTCGCCAAATGCCTGGAACATCAGCCAGATCGCCATTCTGAGATGCGCTGAAACATGTCTCGTAAATACATATGTCGTTCTCTATATGAGAGCGTTGATTGAAATGAACTTGCTCATATAAGCAAAAAACCATCTAGCCCTTTAAACTGTACCCTATAGAGTAGGCACTTACAAAAAAGTCTACCCTTAGGGTACTTTTTTGTATAATCAAGAAAACAGGTTGAACGGCTGAATGCCGTCCTTTTTTGATACCAAAGAAGAGATGGTTTAAAAATTGCATTTTACGTTAAATACATAGAAGTTGGGTAAACATAAACATCATGACAAACAGGAGAGGAGTGGGTGTATGTATCAAGTGGTGTTGGTGAGGCATGGAGAAAGTGTGTATAACCGACAAAACCTGTTCACAGGCTGGACGGACGTGGACCTGACTGAACAGGGAACGCATGAGGCCATCGAGGCGGGGCGTATTCTCAAGGAGGCCGGGTATACGTTTGATTTGGCATTTGCCTCTGTGCTAAAGCGTTCTATACGCACGCTGTATCACATCCTGGATGAGCTGGATCATTTGTGGATACCCGTGCAGAAGTCATGGAAGCTGAATGAACGCCATTACGGTGCGCTGCAAGGGCTTAGCAAGCTGGATTCTGCTGTAGAATATGGCGAGGAACAGGTTCATATCTGGCGGCGAAGCCTGACAGTGCGACCTCCCATGCTGGATGAGAAGGATGAACGGAGTCCACGCAGGGAAGAGTGTTACCGCCACATTAAGCCGGAGGAGCTGCCGCTGGGGGAAAGTCTGGAGGATACGGTGCACCGGGTCGGGGAGTTTTGGAAGCAGCGGATTGTGCCGTTGATCCTTAAAAAGGATCGAGTTATCATTTCCGCACATGGCAATACGTTACGCGCATTGATCAAGTATATGGAGAATCTGGACGAAACCGCATTGCTGGATTTAAATATTCCGACAGGCATTCCGCTGGTGTATGAGCTGGACGATCATATAGATCCTATCCGACGCTTCTATTTGGGTGATCCGAGTCATGTGGAGGCGAAAAAGCAGGCTGTAGCCAATCAAAGCAAGGTGATAGAGTAAATGGAAGATACCAAAGAGGACAGGGCGCTTCCTCGCATCCTGTCCTCTTTGTGTTGAATAAAGTTAAGCCTCCAAGTCGTCTTCTGCTCCCCGGCTGTCATTTCCGGCGGGAAGTACCCATACCGATACGCTGCCGGCGCGAACTGGAAATACGCCGTAGCCGTCCTGAGCGATCGTTACGGCGTGATTGTGATGCCCCGTCAAATCAGTCCATTGCTCTCCTGCGCGCTGTTTCCCTACGAACATACGCTTTTCTCCGTTGTCTGCATTGGTGACCACTACAGCGCAGCCGGAGCCTTTCAATTCAGGAACGCCCAGACGCACCCATCCAATCGTATGGGGATCATCCAAATAATCCTTTTGCTCTCCATAGGCTTTATGGTACCGGGCATACAGGAGCGGATCTAACTCAGTCTGCTTGCCTTTCACGGGTGTTTTTCCCCGAATGCCGTAGTAATCCCCGTAGAATACGCAGGGATAACCGTCCTTGCGTAGCAGAATGAGCGCATAGGCGCTGGGCTTGAACCAGTCCCCCACCCAGGATTCGAGTGCTTCATGCGGCTGAGAATCATGATTATCGACAAAAGTGACCGAGTTTAGGGGGTGAGTATGAACCAGCGTGTCCTCGAAAATGGTGCTTAGATCGAAATCCTTGCCACCCAAGGAAGCGCTATATAGTTTGTAGTGGAGGGATACGTCGAACAGGTCGATTTTATAATCGATGGTATCCAGGAACCTCTGGCATGATTCCAGATCCGGCTTCCAAAACTCGCCCACCATATAAAAATCCTGTCCACGCTTTTTGATCATTTCCGTGGCAAACTCCCGTACAAATTCATGATTGATATGCTTGATCGCATCCAGACGAAATCCGTTGCACTGCAGGGTATCCACCAGCCATTGGCCCCAGCGAATCATTTCCCTGCGTACATCCTGATGGTTATAGTCAATATTGGCAAACATTAAATAATCATAATTGCCGAATTCATCGTCTACATGTTCGCTCCAGCTTTTATTTTTGCCTAAAATACGATAAATTCCTGTCCGGTTCTGACTTGCATCATAATCAGTTCCGTTAAAATGTTCAAAATTCCATTGGAATGTGGAATACTGACCTTGGCGGCCGGGAAATGTAAATTTAGTCCACCCTTTGATATCAAAGGGTTCTGAAATAACCTCATTGCGGTTATCCGGGTTAACCTCGACGACCTTGAACACTTCGGTTTCATCTGCACCGGCCTTATGGTTCATGACCAGATCGACATAGACGGTCACGCCGTGGCGAACGCAGGCGGCAACAGCTTCCGAAAGGTCTTTCTTGGTTCCGTATTTGGTGCGTACCGCACCCTTTTGGTTAAACTCGCCCAGATCGTAAAGGTCATAGACGCCGTATCCCGTATCCTCGGGCGATTGGCCCTTGGTGACAGGTGGAATCCATATCGCGTCAATTCCTTTAGCCTTCAGCTCCGGTGCCAGGCGGGCAAGTTTCTTCCAGTGAGAACCGTCTGCTTCGACATTCCACTCGAAAAACTGCATCATCGTATGGTTCCTTTTCATGTGCGTCCCTCCTCCATATATAACAAGTTACCCACCAAGTGAGGGGGGCTAAACGTCAGACGGTTAATATGGTACTAAACGATGGCTAGAAAAGGAAACGTGAAAACGGTAAAATGAATCTAACTTAACAGGGGTACAAATTTCAGGCTAACCCATGAAGAAGCATGAGCGACGGAGGGAGGAGGGATGAACATGACGGAACCACAGCAAAGCAGAAATGAAGCGGGCGAGCCGTTGATGAAAAAATGTACGTATTGTCAGGAACTGAAGCCGCTAGCGGAGTTTCAGCGCAGAACCGGCCGTCGGGCGGGCCCGTATTCCCGCCGCGGTCCTTGCCGTTCTTGCCGGGGATTAGCCGCACAAGAGCGTGTGGCTACGTCTGCTCCCTCCGGCGAGGGAATGAAGCCCTTGGCCGCTTCCATGACGCGGCATAACCTGGGGGCAGGTGAGGCTGTCCCAAGTCTGGATTCATCGGCACAGTCTGACCTGTTGCCTCACCTACCCCGCAGGAAGCCGGTCACAGATAAGGCGCGCGAGCGCCATCGACAGCGGGTGCGGAATCTGCTTAGCAGGCTAAAGCCTGCGGATACCCGGGCGCTGCGCCTCAATCGCAACGGCATGATTCGGCTCAGAGGCAAAACCGATCAGGGGAGACGCTGGCATCAGGAGATTGAACTTGATTTGGCAATGACCCTGGTTAGAGAGCGCATGGCGGTGATTGTAAATCCATACACCGTTCGCAGGCTCTACAGTAACAAGGAATTTCGCCAATATGTGCTCAAGCGTGACCGTTATACCTGCTTTTTCTGTGGCGGCTATGGTGATACAATTGATCATTTGCTGCCTCGTGCTAAAGGTGGGCACACGACGCCGGTCAATTGTGTATGTGCCTGCAACGAGTGCAATCAGGTTAAAGCTGCTCGTGATGTAGAGGAATTTATCGAGTCTGGTGTGCCGCTGCCGTCCCCTCATAATTTAGAGTCTCCTGATGATTCCGGTACTTCTGAGGACACCTTGCATACGTAGGGCGATTTCTAAGGGAGTATCAGCCTATAGTAATGCTCCTTTTCAACGGTAAACTTGGACAAAAAACGAGTTTATTCTAATTTTTATCTAAAATAACAAATAAAATTTGCGGAAATTTGTGAAAATTTAAAATTTTTTCGACGATTGTGTTGTAAAAAGTGTAATATAGAGGTATAGGGTTCCGTTTCGGCCTGTTGTAGTCACGGAGAAGCGCTTCGTGAGATATTCCGCAGCAGTAACAACAACAGAATACCGTCTGAGTAATATACAATTGGCATCTGCGATGATCAGTCTTGCCCTTTAGGGTATAGGCCGGTTTAAGCTGTGCTTCTTGCATGTTTAAGGGCGCGAATTCATAGAATGTTTTATTGCTAGAGTTTATAGATACAGGTTATAAGAAAGGAATGGACTTCTATTTTCACAGTAAAGGAGGACGTTCACGCATGTCTGAAAACCAACAAGAGGTGGCTGTAACACAAGAAGCTACCAAAGAGTCTCGGGATGTACTGGACCAATTGATGAAACCGGAGGTTCAGCAATCGCTGACCGTGCTGGTAGAGAACCTGCCCAAGTTGACTGAGATGGTTACTCTGATGACCGACGCTTATGATGTAGCCCGCAGTCTGGCAACCGACCCTGTCTTTCTCGGAGATATGAAAAACTCCATGGGAGAGTTTGTGAAGCCTGTTACAGAGTCGGCTAAAGGTTTGGCTTCTGCTGCCATTGAAGCTAACGACCGTGTACAAACTACAGACGGCAGTGTAGGTCTGTTTGGCCTGCTCAAAATGCTTAAAGATCCAAATGTACAAAAAACGCTGCGTTTCAGCCAGGCTTTCCTGGACATTCTGAATGAGCGCCAACGCGAAAGCAAATAATTATCTGATCAAGAACGGAGGATGGACATGTCGAAGCAAATTTTGATCTTGGGCGGCGGATACGGCGGATTGCTGGCCGCTCTCACAGCACGCCAGCATCTGGACGCTAGCCAAGCAACCATTACAGTGGTTAACCGCTTTGCGTCGCACCAAATTATTACGGAGCTGCACCGTTTGGCGGCAGGTACAATTGCCGAAAAAGCTGTTGCGCTTCCTTTGGAGAAACTGCTGCGTAACAAAGATATTATCCTGAAAGTGGATACGGTTTCGGAAATCAAGCCGGACGATAAAAAAGTAACCTTGGCCAGTGGCGCTACGTTGAGCTATGACGCTCTCGTTATTTCCCTGGGCAGTGAAACGGCTTACTTTGGTATTCCGGGGCTGCAAGAGCACAGCTTCACACTGAAATCAGTGGCAGAAGCCAATCGTATCCGCGCACATGTGGAAGCTCGTCTGGATGCTTACAAGCAATCCGGTAACAAAGCAGACGCTACAATCGTTATCGGCGGTGGTGGTCTGACAGGCGTCGAGCTGGTAGGCGAATATGCTGACAAGCTGCCTGCGGTTTGCCGTGAAAAAGGCATTAACTACGAAGATATTAGCCTCTACTGTGTAGAAGCTGGACCATCTATTCTGGCAGGCTTCCCGCAAGCACTGGTTGATCGTGCAGTCTCAAGCCTTGAAAAACGTGGCGTTCAAATCGTAGCTGGTGTTCCAATTACGGAAATGAAAGCCGACGAAGTTCTGCTCAAAGACGGACGCTCGATCAAAACGAGCACACTGGTCTGGACAGGCGGCGTACAAGGTAACGCACTGGTTGGCGCATCCGGTATTGAAGTGAACCGTGGTCGTGCAACCGTGAATGGTGCCTTGCAATCGACTTCCCACGAAGACATCTTCCTGGCTGGTGACAGCGCAGTGGTGTTCCCGAGTGAAGGCGAGCGTCCATACCCTCCAACTGCACAGTTGGCTTGGCAAATGGGCGAGACGGTGGGTTACAACCTGTTTGCTTACTTTAACGGAGCAAAGATGGAACAATTCACACCTGTATTCTCCGGTACGCTGGGCAGCTTGGGCAGAACAGACGCGATCGGTACTGTAGGCGCGAATGGCACCCAACTGAAAGGCGCTGTAGCTACTTTGATGAAAGAAGGCAGTAACATCCGTTACCTGTCCCACATTAAAGGACTTTTTGCATTGGCTTATTAATATTTCTTGCTTTTATATGCTTTATTCAAAGAGAGTGCAATTCTGTGCTCTCTTTTTGTTTTGCAGTTAAATCCATTATAAACCAGTATATGTAAAGTGTCATGTGTATTTTTGGATATATGTTGTAAATTATGGTTGAAATGATATTTTTGTGACGATACACTGGTAACAAACAATAACGAGGAGGGCATTATGAAAATCAGGTTATTAATTTGCCTTATGGTTTTATTAAGTTTTGCTGATGCTAACTTGAATTTGGCATCAGCTCAAGCTCAAGGCCAAACGCCGATACACCTCAAGGTCAATGATCATTACGTTTTATACACCTATCCAGCATCACCCTTTATGGATAAGAAGAACAGACTGCTTATACCGCTCCAAGCGGCAGAGGATATACTGGGTGGTAAAGTAACTTACAATGCAGCCAACAAAACCGCTTCTGTTGATCTGTTGGGCCGTAATGTAATGGTAACGATCGGGTCACCCGAAATATCGGTTAACGGCGAGCCAGTGACAATGGATACAGTCCCCATCATGAAAAGTAATGCGATGTTTTTACCGGTATCCATTCTGTTGAAAGATACAGATGCGAAGATGGAGTGGAATCCCAAGCGTGAATTATTGTCACTAAAGCATGATAGCTTTACGGAAAGTCCTGTTCTTATGAATTTTAAGGGACAAGACCTGGCTCAGGTCATGGATGCAAATGCATTTGATCTTACTTCCTTTGATTGGGATCGAAAAAAAGGCGTATTGGATATTTATGCTATGTACGAGAGCAGCTTATCACCCGACTTCAAGCAAATCGACTTTAATCCCATGATTGTGTATAGCAAAGGGGGCTATAGCGTAGATCCTTACTCTAAACCCGGTACGTTTCACAAAGTTAAAATAACCAGCCCCGGTCATTTGGTGTATACAAGAAATATAGGCGCGAACAATGGGGATAGTGATTATATAAAATATATTACTTCCGTAGGCAGGTTGATTAAGTAATTGTTCAGCTATCGAAGGTTGCAGTTAAGAAAAGAAGAGGGGAAGAAGTAAATCAATAACAAAAAGCGACAAGGGCTCTGAAGCCTTTGTCGCTTTTTTTAAAACTAATCTTAGAAGGTAATGATTTGGCTGCTGTTCCCTTTATTGCGTACGTATCCCACGACTCTGTCAACGGACTCTCTCTCTTTAAGATGATAAATAACGCCATCTGTCAGGCTGGTTCTTTGAGTGCTAGAGAGTTTATTCCAGTCATCTGAAGTTACATACACATCCACGGTAGCTTCACTGCTGTCGCCTCTCACGGTGAAATCAAGGTTGATGCCGGCGTAGCTGCCGTATCTGTCGCTCAAATTACGTTGGATCGTGCTGGTATCCAGAGAAGAAGCTATCTTTTTAATAGTAACATCGCCCTTGCTGTTGGTTGTAAAGGTCGCCAATTTATCCCTATTACTGGAGTTCTTCACTGTGCCTTCAACATCGGCATCTTTGTACTCTTTCAAAATGTCATCAACGATGTCCTCCAGATAGCTTTTCTGTCTGCTACTGGATAGGTCTTCCCATCTGGATTTGGTCATTTCGATAGTCACGGTAATATCGCTTTTGTTGCCGTCCAGCGTGATATCCGAGTTCGTGTTGTAGGTATCACTGTAATCCTTGTTCAACTGCTTTTGGAGATCTTTCAGGGAATCAGAGCTGTTTTTGCTTGCTTCATCTTTTAGCGCCTGATTGTCTTTTTGCAGTTGAGCGATGGTAGCGTCTTTCGTCGTGTTCGCTGCTTTTGCCGTGTTCAGCTCCTGAGTCAGTGTCGTAATCTGGTTGTTCAGTGCTGTAACCGTAGATTGATCAATAGGAACGCCATTATCAGCAATGACTACGCGTTTGTTTGTGCCATCCCATTGTACTTTTTTATCCAAAGCTGTACCTGCCAGCTTCAGCGGGATATACGTCACGCCATCCAGCAGGAATGGTTCTGTTTTAGCATCAGAAGGAACCTCGGTTCCGTTGTAGATAATTTTAATATTGTTAAAAACTGCACTGATTGGCTTAGTTGCTTGTGCAGCATATGTAGATTGGCTGAACAGAGCCCCAGAGATGGCCAAGGCCGAAACAGCAGTAATGATGACTGGTTTCTTCATGGATTTCAATGATTTCATTCGTTGGTCTACCCCTTTATTTAAGAATTAGCGTGGTTCATAGACTAGAGTAACATTAATACCTACAAAATCCAACACATTTGGAAGAGTAACTGTTGGTTGTGCTTATATTGTTTAGACGCAACAGTAACCGTAAAAGTTGCCCTGTTTACACAAATGTTTTTAAAAAAAAGCAACGAACCAAAATAAAACAAACCCACTGCACAAGACAACGAGACTTGTTGATAAAACAGTGCGTCATTACCCAAGTGTCAGAAGAAAATAAAGTCCTAGACTGTCGTTGTTTTCATTGAACTAAAGTTTTCTGTTAGCGTAACGAACTTTTTTATTTCGAGGAGGCTGCTTTGCGAAGAAATGCTTTTATTAATGGATGAGTAATACTTTTCAGTGCCGAACGTTCAGGTTGAAATAAGGTTCCAATAAAAAAAGGATGTCGATCCAGTTCCATAATACGAACTTCGCCATCAAGGTCTACTCCGGCAATGTTTAAACCCGCATTTTCTAACCTGGAGCGATACTCTGGATTCAAACCATAATTACAAATTCCATACTGTTCAACAATTTCAGGAGAATCATAAAAATCTATCGTTTTTGAACCGGGGGCCAGCCTAAACGTATGCGTTCTTTCGCTTACCGAACAAGAGAGCGGAGCAACTAAAATGAACGAGGCATCGGGATTTTCCTCGGCATGCTCTGCTTCCGCAAGTCCTACTACATTCCTTGCAAACTCAATGATCATATGTTGGAATCCACCGCACGTACCTAAAAAGGGAATCTGCTGCTCACGAGCAAACCGTATGCCGTTGAGAGCGCCTTGCATGCTTCGGTAAGGACTGGCAGGGACGACCCAAATCGCATGATATTTAGATAATTTTTGTTCGAAATCCTGATCCAACGAAGGCGTTGGAATCCATTCGAAAATGAATTGAATCCCCAGTTCATCTGCCGCCAACTGAATTGCTAGGGGTATAGCCACATGTGCTACAACATTCACATCGTAATCCCCGATTAAACCGATACAATACATATCTAAACACCCTCTCCTCACTAATTAAAAAAGAGAATAATAATCCAATATTTGTATTAAGTCAAGAGCCTAATTCCGTTTTTTTTGGACACCAAGCGCGGGTCATACGAAACCTGAGGCTGTATATGACATACAGGGGCATAATGATGAGTACGGGCTAAATCAGAACGTGAAGTGGGGAGTGAGCGTATGCTCAAAATTTTGCTATTTATTCTCGTTATTCAAATTATTTATGTGTCGGCGTATACACTGCGCATGATTTTGACGCTGAAAGGTCAGCGGTATATCGCTGCGCTCATTAGCACCGTGGAGGTCACGGTCTATGTGCTTGGCTTGAATGTGGTGCTCAAGTATCTGGATCAGGTGGCGAGTCTGGCGGTATACGCCATTGGTTATGCGTTGGGTATTCTTATCGGGGCATGGATTGAGGAAAAAATAGCACTCGGCTACGTCACCGTCAAGGTCATCAGCAATGAGATCAATGGAGGAATTGCCAATGCGTTGCGGGATAAAGGATACGGCGTTACAGCCTGGCTGGGCAGTGGACGGGACGGGGAACGTCTGGTGATGGAAATTTTGGCTAAACGGAACAATCAGAACAAGCTGTACCAATCGATTCTGGACCTGGACCCCAAAGCCTTTGTCATTACGGTAGAACCGAAGCAATTTCATGGCGGCTTCTGGACCAAGGCAATCCGTAAATAAATATTTTGGTAAAATACGCATATTTTTCGGGGGTTGGAGCATATTAATACCCGCACAGGAGAAAATGAACAGAATGCTGACAGGGGATTACCCTATAAAAACCGAGGGGGGATGTAGATGTACAGACGCCAGGCCCCGGAGATCATTCCAGAGGAAAATACAGCCATTTGGTCGTGTACAAACGAGGGCTGTAACGGCTGGATGCGAACGGATTTTACCTTTTTGAGCGAACCGGTGTGTCCACTCTGCCAAGCCTCGATGGGGCAGGAAATGCGGATGCTGCCGATTCTCAATCAGGCGGGCAATTCCTTTGTCGCCCAACGCTCTTGAATCAGGATTTGCAACATCTATGAACATCAAAAGCCGCTCTAGCACAAGCTGAGCGGCTTTTGGTTGTGGAGCCATGAGGAGAATAGGACCCGATTGTCCAAGACATGCTTACATCGATCACGGCCTCTCCATACGCTGCACGGAATCACGATACACAATGTGACCCTGTACGAGGACTCGCCCAAAACGACTGCCGGGATGGCTTATTTTTTTCATCATCGATTCAATGGCAGTACGTGCCATCTGTTCAATGTCTACTCCGACGGTGGTCAGCTGCGGAACAATAAGAGTGGCATATACATCATTGTCGAAGCCAACGACAGAGCAATCCTCAGGTACACGGTAGCCCAGGGCAATTAGCTTTTGCACCAGGTTGTACGCCACCTGGTCACAGTTGCATACGAAGGCGGTCGGCAGCGGCTGGGGCAGCTCCATATCAACGTATACACCCTCGTCGTCCCGATCGCTGAGCACCCACTCGTTACGTAGGGGCAGCCTGTGCTCCAGTAAGGATTTATAGTAGCCGAGGAAACGGTCCTGAATGCTGCTGGTGGAATAAAGGTTACCCACATATGCAATATCCCGGTGTCCCTGGGCAATCAAATAGTTGGTCAGCTCGTAGGCACCGTAAAAATTATCGGTTACTACGGAGTCGATATCGGCATGCTCATCATAAAAATCAAGAAACATTTTGGGCAGGTCCATGGATTGCACCAGCTCGATATATGGCTTACTCACTTGTCCCAGAAGAATGAAGCCATCCACCTTGCGATCGTAATAGATACGTGGCAGATTAAGCTGTTCCTCGTCCTCGCGATGGAGGATGTGAAGGATGCCGTAGTAGCCGTATTGTTCGAGTTCCCGTGCAATTTGCTGATAGATGTGCAGATAAAACGATTGACCGGGGCCGGTAAAACGCTCGGGAATGACAACGCCAATGTTATAGGTGAGGCCCTCCTTCATGGACTTGGCAGCGGTATTGAAACGATAGCCCATTTCGCCCGCAAGCGTCTTGATGCGCTCCTTTAGCTCATCGCTGACTCCTTCTTTGTCATTGAGCGCCTTCGACACGGTCACACTGCTAACCCCCAGCTTATCTGCAATATCCCGCATCGTTACGTTGCTCTTCATTTCCTGTTCCGCCTTCCAATTAAAAAAAGATCAACATCAGCAGCCTAGCTGTCCTGTAAAGATAAAGATTAGCAGCCTAGCTGCCCAGAGAACAACAATTAATCTGCGGATAACAGTTGTTCTCTGGATAGTATACATGGTTCCGCAGGCAGGATAAAGCTTGCGGCCTATGTCTGCTACGAAGAATGAGGTTGTGCTTGCAGCAGCGCTTCATTGCGCTGAATCAGCTCACGGCGGACAGCGGCGCTGCCGAGTGAACGCAGTGGGTCAGGCGGCGTGTTGAACGTGTAGTCCTCCAGACGGTCGACGGTCGTTGTTGCCACGTGGATACGGGTATCGCTGGAGGCGTAGTAAATAAAGACTTCATTTTGCTCGTTGACCACTGCTCCATTACAAAAAATAACGTTCGAGACATCACCGACGCGCTCTTCGTCATAGGGGGCTATAAAATGCCCGCCGGGTTTGGCGATGACGCGCGAAGGGTCCTCCAGGCTGGTGGCAAAGGTGTACAGCACATATCGCAGACCAGCAGCAGTATTGCGCACACCGTGAGCGATATGAATCCAGCCGCGGCTGGTCTTGATCGGAGCGGGTCCTTGCCCGTTCTTGGCTTCGTACACCGTATGATAGCAACGCTCGTCAATCACCGTTTCATTCTCGATCACGGGCTGTGTAATATCCTCGCACAGACCGAAGGCAATGCCGCCGCCCGAGCCGGTGGAAATGAATCCGTCCTGCGGACGCGTGTAAAAGGCGTATTGGCCGTTTACGAATTCGGGGTGCAGGACGACGTTGCGCTGTTGCGGGGAACGGGTGGCAATGTTCGGTAGACGGGTCCAGGTGCGAAGATCGCGGGTGCGAACCAGTCCGGCCTGAGCGACAGCGCTGGAGGTGTCGTGGGGTGGTGCGTCAGGGTCCTTTTTTTCCGAGCAATAAATGCCGTAGATCCAGCCGTCCTCATGCTTCACCAGCCGCATATCGTACATGTTCGTTTCGTCCGGGTCGATATCTTCCCATACCAATGGGGCATCGATGAACCGGAACTGGTCAATACCGTTATCGCTCTCGGCCAGGGCAAAAAACGATTTCCGATCCAGCCCCTCGGTGCGGGAGACCAGAACGTATTTGCCCTCATGATAGATCGCGCCCGGGTTTAGCGCTGCATTCACGCCCAGACGCTCCATGAAAAACGGGTTGGTCTGTTCGTTCAAATCAAATCGCCAGTGCAGCGGGATATGATGACGTGTGAGTACAGGATAACGGTAGCGCTCGTAGATGCCGTTATAAAAGGTGGTGTTGACCTCATTCGGGCGTGTAATCAGTTCCTCTTGCTGCGCCAGCAGCTTATTGTATTGGGTATGAATCATTTCGTTCCCATCCTTTCCAGCATTTCAATGCAAAATCGGCTGTTGTGATATGGGCATTTCCAAGGTCCTGCAATCTCTCTCGGATCAGGCTTGCCATCCGCTTGAACGGACCAAAACCATTCACCTCCGGGGCGTGAATCTACGATATACTGCCGAGTGTAGGCCCACAAATCCCGTACAATCTGTAAGAAACGTTCGTCCTGTGTGCGTTGATACGCATTGTAAAAGCCGACGATTCCTTCTGCCTGTACCCACCATATCCGCGAGGTGTCTACCCGATCGCCTTCCCGTTCGTTGATTAGTGAACCATCCGGCTGAATAGCACGTTCGGCTACCGCATGGGCGATATCCACCACCATGTCCACATATTTCGGGGGATGGTGACCCAGTACATTCATAGCGTCCTCAATCAGCCAGCTGGCTTCAATATCGTGACCGTATGAAGTCAGGTCGAGCAGAGAGCGCCAGTCACTGTCGAAAAACACCTCCAACCGCCGGGCGGAAGCATCGTAAACACGACTGTATAAAATGTCCAATACGTTCCCCAGCGCATTCCTTACTTCCCCATCCGGTTGTACGCGAAGCAGCCCGGTATACGCTTCCAGAACATGAATATGCGTATTCATCGTGATGTGCGCGGTAACCCCGTTTTCGCTGAGCAGCTCATTAGGCTGTGTGTTCCACATCCGATCAAATTGTTCACCGTATGCCTGGTGGGTGCGATCAAATCCTTTTTGCTCCAGCAGGTGAAACAGCTCCATAGCCAGTGGCAGGGCATCCGGGTCGCCCGTTGCCCGCACATATTCGGATAATGCATAAATGGCGAATGCCTGCGCATAGACGTGCTTGCACGTGTCCGCTGGACGGCCTGTGTGATCTACCATCCAGTACATGCCTCCATATACCGGATCTATCAGGTGCTCTTGCAAGAACAGGAAAGCGTGTCGTGCGGCGTCCTTATAGATATTTTCCCCGGTCACACGGGCTGCTGCCGAGAATGACCAGAGCAACCGTGCAGTGGCTATCCCGCCCTTGTCGGCCTTCTTATGGACGTGCAGATCGACATCCACCTCACCATAAAATCCACCGTGTGCTTCATCCTTCAGCCTGAGCCAGAATGGGAGTATGTGTTCCTTCCATTCCTGTCTAACCTCATGTAGCAACGTGTCCAAGAGGCACAATCCTCCTTTGTGAATTAATGAAGTTATCGTTAACTTTACAAAAAGATCATAATCACGTATTTTAAAGCTGTCAACTCTCTTGATTAGTAACAGTTATCCAAAGGTAAAACGGTATGCAGCGAGAAAGTTATAGCGTTGCTTAATCCCTGGTTGTCCATCAATAGGCTTTCTAAAAATAATAAAATTGACATAGTAAGCGTTATCATAATAGAATGATTTTGTTAGTTTAACGATAACCTTATTTTAAAACAACAGGAGGGGTCGTTTCATGAAGTTGTCCAAGGTTTTGATGCCGTTACTATCGGTGCTGTTGTTAGCAGGATTATTAGCAGGGTGTGCCCCAAAAGGATCAGATACGCCAGCAGCCAGCTCTGATCCGAAGGATGTGGAGGGTGAAATCACGGTCATTACGCAACGGACAGACATTGTGGATACGGTGTTTCAGGACTACGCCAAGGAATTTAACAAGCTTTATCCGAACGTGAGGATCAATTTTCAGGCGCTAGCCGATTATGAGAGTCAAATTAAAATCCGGATGGGGACCAGAGATTACGGAGATGTCTTGCTTATTCCTACCAGTATTCCCATTGCAGAGCTTCCCGACTTTTTCGAGCCGCTGGGCACTTATGAGGAGATGAAAAGCAAGTATACCGGCATTGAAGAACGTATGGTGGAGGGCAATGTCTACGGTATTCCGGTAGCGATGACGTACTCCGGTGTGATTTATAACAAAAAAGTGTTCAAGGATGCGGGGATCACGCAGCTTCCCAAAACCCCGGATCAATTTTTGAAAGCGCTACAGCAGATTAAGGACAAAACCAAGGCGGTGCCGCTGTTTACGAACTATGCCTCTGGATGGGCACTGACCCAGTGGGAAGCTGATTTGGCTACGGTGGCGGGTACGAAGGAATATGTGAATGTCACGCAGCCCAATACAGACGACAATTTCACAAAGGGTCAGCCTCACTATGAGCTGTATAAGATCATGTACGATGCGGCTAAAAATGGTCTGATCGAAAAAGACCCGACCACCACGGATTGGGAAACCTCCAAGGCGGATTTGGCGCAAGGCAAAATCGGTACGATGGTGCTCGGCTCCTGGGCCATTGACCAGATCAAAAGCACAGCGACCAACAAGGATGATATAGGCTTTATGCCTTTTCCGACGAATGCCTCCAAGGTGCTTGTTCCGCTGGCAGGTGATTATAACCTCGGTATTAACGTAAACAGTGAAAATAAAGCAGCGGCCCGTGCCTGGGTGGACTGGTTTACCGAGAAGTCCAACTATGCCGTAGAGCAGGCAGGCAGCATTAGTCCGCTACAGGGTGCGAAATTGCCTGAGATTTTGAAGCAATATGGGGAGCAGGGGGCTGTCTTTGAAACGCTCACTCCTTCACCAAAAGGACAGGAAGGGATTGTTGATAAAATCGATAAAAAGGGAGAAATCGGCTTGTGGCAACCGGATTTCAAGAAACGCATTATTGAGGCAGCAGTCGGTAACCGCCCGGAATCGTATGACACCATTATGAAGGATCTGAACGACGCATGGGTAAAGGCGCGAGCTGAAGTGGCTGCGAAGGAAGCCAAATAGTCATCCGAACGACGCTTGGAAAGGATCGACGTAGCAGTCGATGACGGATAGCCAGGAGGTGCAGCATGTTCAAATTTTCGAATCTCAGCTACTCCAAACAAAGATTGGCGATTATTGCAGCCTTTTCATTTATTCCGCTGGCGCTGCTGATCACTTTTGCGTACTTGCCGGTGATCAACATGTTCAAATACAGCTTTTCGGACTGGAACGGCTATAGCAAGCGTCTGGAATATGTGGGCTTTGAAAACTATATCCAAATCTTTACCGACCCCGAGTATTTCTCGGTGTTTAAGGTCAGTTTGTATTACTTTGTCGCCACGTTTGTACAGATGGGGCTGGCTCTTTATTTTGCAACCATTCTCAGCTTTCAAACCTGGTTTAAAAATGTGTTTAAAGGCATTTTATTTTTCCCTTCCCTGATGAACGGGGTGGCCATTGGTTTTATTTTTCTATTCTTCTTCAAGCCGGATGGCACACTGGATACGCTACTTCAGGCCCTGGGGCTGGGTTCGTATATCAAGCTGTGGCTGGGCAACCCGGAGATTATCAACATTTCGCTGGCTGGCACGTCGATCTGGAGATACATGGGCTTTAACTTTATTGTGTTTCTCGGTGCGATTTCCTCCATATCAAGTGATCTGTATGAAGCGTCTGATATCGACGGGGCCAACCGCTGGCATCAGTTCCGGTACATTATTTTGCCGAGTATCAAGCGTATTTTGCAGCTGAATCTGATCCTGGCAATTAGCGGTGCGATCAGTGCATTCGATATTCCGTATATTATGACTGGCGGCTCCAATGGCAGTAAAACGTTCGTGATCCAAACGATTGATGTGGCGTTCAAATACAGTAAGGTCGGCCTGGCCTCGGCGATGGCGGTTATTTTGCTGCTGATTGTGATCGTGGTTACACTGCTTCAACGTATGCTGATTCGGGGGGAGGACTAATCATGTATATGCTGAAAAGAACGCTGGCAAGCAGCATCAAATATGCCGCGCTTTTGCTGGGTGCATTCGTCGCACTGCTGCCGATTGTCGTAATTTTGTTTGCTTCCTTGAAGACAAAGGCTGAATATGCGGCAACCAGTCCGCTGACTCCCCCGGTGAACTGGCTGAATTGGGCGAACTACGCCAAAGCCTTTGTCAGTGGAAATATGCTAACCGGATTCGTGAACACGGCCTTTATTCTACTGATCTCCATCATCGGTGCCACGCTGACGGGTTCCATGATTGCGTATATTTTGAACCGCTTTAAATTTAAAGGTAAAGGTCTCATGCTCGGGGCGTTCTTGCTCGCAACCCTCATTCCGGGGGTAACGACACAGGTATCGACGTTCCAGATTATCAACAAGCTGGAGCTGTTTAACACGCCTTGGGCAGCGATTTTGCTGTATTTGGGGACGGATATTATTGCGGTGTATATTTTCCTGCAATTTCTGGATTCCATCGCAGTAGCACTGGATGAATCGGCCATGCTGGACGGGGCCTCCTATCTGACGATCTACTGGCGCATTATTTTGCCCCTGCTGAAGCCTGCCATCGTGACCGTGATTATTATCAAGGGCGTTAATATTTACAACGATTTTTACACCCCGTTTCTGTATATGCCCAAAACAAGCCTGCAGGTCATATCGACAGCGCTGTTCAAGTTTAAAGGTCCTTATGGCTCGCAATGGGAAGTGATCAGCGCGGGTATTATCATAGCCATTATTCCGACGCTGATTGCATTTTTGTCATTGCAAAAATATATCTATAACGGATTCGCTCAGGGCTCAGTGAAATAGAAAGAGCAGTGAAATAGAATAATGGTTTCATAGAAAATCGATAAAAACAAGTGTCTCGGTGAGAGGAGAACGTATGTATGAGTAAATTAAATGTGGATTTGGACATAAGCAACGTACGAATTGTGGGAGACAGTCTGCCGGAAATGCCCTGGCAAGATAAGCCTGAAGGCAGCGAGGCTCCGGTATGGAGACATACGGAAAACCCGGTGATTGGCCGGAATCCGGTGCCGGGCATTGCCCGTATTTTCAACAGTGCAGTAGCCCCGTTTGAAGATCGGTTTGTGGGGGTATTTCGGGCCGAAACGATTAATGGACGTCCGCATTTGCATCTCGGCTGGAGTGACGACGGGTTGGCTTGGGACATTGAAACGGAACGTTTGCATTTGGTTGATGAGGAAGGGGAAGTTTACCAGCCTAATTATGCTTACGATCCGCGTCTGGTCCGAGTAGAGGATACGTATTATATCATCTGGTGTACAGATTTTTACGGTGCGGCGCTGGGGATAGCGCAAACGAAGGATTTTAAAAGCTTTGTACGATTGGAAAATCCGTTCCTGCCGTTTAATCGCAACGGTGTGCTGTTCCCCCGCAAGCTAAACGGGAACTATGTGTTGCTATCCCGTCCGAGCGACAGCGGTCATACGCCGTTTGGCGATATTTTTCTCAGCGAAAGCCCGGATCTGGTGTACTGGGGCAAGCACCGTCATGTGATGAGCAAGGGCGGGCAGGGCTGGTGGCAATCGGTCAAGATTGGTGGCGGACCGGCTCCGATTGAGACGACCGAGGGCTGGCTCATGTTCTACCACGGAGTGACGGGCACGTGCAATGGGCTGGTATACAGCATGGGAGTAGCCGTTCTTGACCTGGATGATCCATCCAAGGTTAAATATCGTTCCTCCAATTTCGTGCTGACCCCGGAGGAATGGTATGAGGAACGGGGCTTCGTGCCGAATGTAGTGTTCCCGTGTGCTACGCTGCATGATGCCGACACCGGACGGATCGCGATTTATTATGGAGCAGCCGATACGTATGTAGGTGTCGCGTATACGACAGTGTCCGACATGATGAAGTATGTCATCGCAACGGATGAAGTGGTCGCCGACGACCATGAATTGGGCCGGATGTAGGAGGAGATTTGGATGCCGGAGGATATGTCTTTACAGCAATTGCAGTCGTATACGGGCAGCAGCCCGAAGCCCTCGGATTTTGAGGCATACTGGGAGCGGGCGCTGCAGGAGCTGGAGCAGCAGCCGCTTGATTACACGATGGAGCCGGCCGATTTTAGTTCTCCACTGGTGGAGTGCTACCACCTGTATTTTACAGGGGTGGGCGGAGCGAAGGTTCACGGGAAGTTGGCTCGTCCCAAAAAGATGACAGGGAAAGGCCCGGCTTTGGCTATGTTTCACGGATACTCCTGTGACAGCGGCGACTGGTTCGACAAGGTGAGCTATGCGGCACACGGATTCACCGTGCTGGCCATGGATTGCCGGGGGCAAGGCGGGCTGTCCGAGGACAACTTGCAGGTTCAGGGAACAACGATTCGCGGACATATCATCCGGGGGATTGACGACCCGGACCCGGATCGGTTGTATTTCCGCAATGTATTTTTGGATACCGTGCAGACAGTGCGCATTCTGATGTCTATGGAGCAGGTCGACCCTGAACGGATCGGCGCATTTGGCTGCTCCCAAGGAGGGGCGTTGACGGTTGCCTGCGCTGCATTGGAGCCACGTGTCCGCGTAGCGGTCCCGGTATATCCGTTCCTGTCGGACTATAAAAGAGCATGGGCGCTGGATGCAACGACATCTGCATATGAGGAATTGGTTTATTATTTTCGCTGGTTTGATCCGAATCATGTGCGCGAGGAGGAGCTATTCCACCGATTAGGCTACATTGATATTCAACATTTGGCAGATCGTATTCGCGGTCGTGTGTTATTTGTGACGGGGCTGTCGGACATCGTTTGTCCACCCTCCACGCAGTTTGCGGTGTACAATAAAATCGTATCCGACAAGGAAATGCTTCTGTATCACGAATACGGTCATGAGTATCTACCTTATCTGTCCGATCGTGCCATGAGCGAATTTTTGCGGCTGTAGGGGTTGAACTTAACCGTAGGCTCCTTTATAGTGTTAGCTATAACCTTCGTGAACACGTAATAAATGAATGCCCCATTTGTATAACCTCAATAATATGGTTTGAGGGTCTCTACCAGGAACCGATAAATCCTGATTACAAAAAGTGTACGTCTTGTACATTTCTTGTGGTCAGGATTTTTTTACGTTATACGAGGAATTTACATGACAGCAAAGGAGCTAATGTAATGAACCTTAAAGTAGTAATTTTGACGCTTGCGACCTTTACGGTGGGTCTGGTGGAATTAATTATCGGTGGCGTGCTACCCCAGATTGCACACGATTTGAATGTCTCTGTAAGCACGGCAGGTCAGCTTATTATGATCTATGCCCTCGTCTACGCAATCGCTGGGCCGACTTTATTGGCGCTGACCGCCAGAATCGAACGAAAACGACTGTATTTGTGGTCGATGTTTATCTTTATTCTGGGAAGCCTGCTGGCCTTCTGGAGTCCGAATTATGCTGTATTGTTTGTATCCCGTATCGTTACCGCTGCAAGCGGATCGCTGATTGTGACGTTATCGCTGACCATTGCGGTCAAAGTTGTGTCCAAGGCTTATCAGGCCCGAGTCCTCGGTGTCATCTCCATGGGGGTTAGCTCGTCCATCGTGCTTGGAATTCCAGCCGGGGTGCTGATTGGCAATGCATTGGGCTGGCGTGTGCTGTTCCTCATCATTGCCTTGTTGACGGTAGTCTCTATGGTCGTTATGAACTTGTTTATGGAGCGAATTCCGACGGAGCATGTTGTGCCTATGCGCGAGCAGTTGAAGTCCTTGAAAAATGTAAAAGTGATCAGTGCTCATCTAGTGACCACGCTGACACTGGCGGGACATTACACGTTGTACGCGTATTTTACTCCGTTTTTGGAGAATTTGATGGGCTTAAACGCCTCGTGGGTTAGTGTGGCCTATTTCGTCTTTGGGCTGGCGGCAGTGAGCGGCGGCTTTATTGGCGGCTCGTTGGCTGACCGGTTCGGCACAGCGAAAAGTATTCTCATCGTCGTTGGGGTATTTATCGCCGTAATGTTCTTGCTGCCGTTCTCGATTCACTCGATTTATGTGTTTGCACCGCTCCTGATCATCTGGGGAATACTGAGTTGGGCCTTGTCGCCGCCGATGCAAAGCTATCTTATTGAACATGCGCCCGAATCGGGTAGCATTCAGCAAAGCTTTAACTTCTCTGCACTCCAGGTTGGGATCGCTCTCGGCTCGGCTTTGGGCGGTGTGGTGATTGAGAGTGGCGAATCTGTTGCTACGAACGCCTGGGTAGGCGGGGTTTTTGTGATGGTTGCTTTTGTATGCGGCGTATTTTCGATTACGAGAACCACGGCATCACAGACCGTCAGAGGACATGGACATCACTCCATTTTATAGTTCGATAGGCCATCCCCCTCTTTTATAATGCGATAAACCATGTTATACTACACACAATTATGAAGAAGGGGGTGAGGTAGGTGAATCACGAGATGCTGAACAACCGTATTAGCCAGCTGCCGATTGCTATGGCTGGCATTGTTCATGCTTTTCCATTCAACGGGAGAAGTCTGTCCAATTTTAATCATACGGTTGTAAACATCGCGAGAAGACGCCTACCTTAACTCGAACGGATTGCTGTACCTTCCGAAGAGTCGCGGGGCTTGCTCCTGCGGCTCTTTTTGTGTTACCCGGGTAAGGGTCTTCCTAAATAAAGGAGAGCCTGAACATGTATATCGTAAACGGTCAACAATTGAAAAAATACCACGCTGCAAATCTGATTTTGGATGGAGCATCATTTGAAATTCATACAGGTGAAAAGGTGGGTCTCATCGGCCGCAATGGAAGCGGCAAAACGACCCTGCTACGCCTGATTGCACGTTTGTCCCGCCCGGATGAGGGGCAGCTTGTCATCGCCAAGGATGCGAAAATCGGCTACCTGCCGCAAATCCCGGCGGAGTTTGAGAGCCTCACTGTGTACGAAACGCTGGCTTACGCCTATCGTGAGCTGAAGGATTGCCGCAGCCAGATGAGCAGGCTGGAGCAGGAAATGTCAGATCCGGTTGTGGCGGCGGATACGGATCGTTTGGGGAAGCTGCTGCAATCGTATGCTGTTTTGCAGGAGCGGTTTGAGCGCAGCGGCGGCTACGAAATGGATGCCAATATAGATCAGGTGGCGGATGGGCTGCGTATTTCCAAAGCCATGTATGCGCGCAGCTTCGGTTCATTGTCTGGTGGGGAGAAAACAAAGATAGCGCTGGCATCACAGCTCATCGGTCGACCGGATTTATTGCTGCTGGATGAGCCGACCAACCATCTGGATTTGAAGGGGCTGGAATGGCTGGAGCAATTTTTGCAGGGCTATACAGGTGCGTGTGTGGTTGTATCCCATGATCGTTATTTTCTGGATCGGGTCGCCGTCAAGATGATTGAGCTGGAGGATGGCGAGGCGTTTACGTACTATACGAACTACAGCGGCTACGTCAAGGAAAAGGAAGAACGTCTGTTGCTGCAATTCGAGGATTATAAGGAGCAGCAAAAGCGGATCAAAAAGATGAAGGAGGCCATTCGGCGTTTTGAAGAGTGGGGCCGCAATGGCGACAACGAAAAGTTTTTTAAAAAAGCGGCCTCGATCCGTAAAGCATTGGAGCGTATGGAGTTGGTGAAGCGGCCTGTGCTGGACCCTCAAGGTGCGGAGTTTCACTTAAAGCTGGAGGATCGCTCGGGCCGCAGGGTGCTGCAATTTGAGGAAATCGTCAAATCCTATGGAGAGCGGCAGATATTGAAAGGGGCCACAGGCAGTCTGGAGTTTGGTGAAAAGGTAGCCTTGCTGGGTGATAACGGCTCAGGGAAAACGACCCTGCTCAAGCTGCTGCTTGGTCAGGAAAGCGCGGATGCAGGTACGGTACAATGGGGTTCGCGCGTGGAATATGGATATCTGGCACAGCAAGAGAGAGAACGGGATAGCCGGGCGACGGTGCTTGTTTATTTCAAGGAAGAAGCCGGCGTAGAGGAAGGCGAAGCGCGCGGGCTGCTGGCGAAGTATTTATTTTACGGTGCCGATGTGTTTAAGCCTGTGAGCATGCTGTCCGGTGGAGAGTGGTCCCGCTTGCGGCTGGCGCTCTTGGTGATGAAAAAGCCGAATTTGTTGGTGCTGGATGAGCCGACCAACCATCTGGACATCGACTCACGCGAGGCGCTGGAGGAAGCGCTCGACACCTACACGGGAACCGTGCTGGCGATTTCACATGATCGCTACTTTGTGAACAAGCTGGCCGGGCGTGTGTGGGAGCTGGAAAATGGCAAGCTGACCTTTTATCTGGGCAGCTTTGATGAATACCGGGCGAAGAAGCGGGAGCTGGAAAGCGCCCGCCTGCTGAGCCAGGGGGATGCCGGGGCACGCGAGGCATCTGCGGGTAGAGCCGCAACTGGCAGCGGCTCAGGCGCGGGCCTGGCTGCACATTCCGGTGCAGCCAGCAATGGCGCGGGGACGGCTTCGCATACAGGAGCGACCACCGGAGCCGATGCGAGCCGTGCTCGCTTCGGGTCGGCAGGTCGCTTGGGCTCGGCCGATGCCGGGTCTGGGGCGCGCGGAGCGAAGGCCGCGAAGCCGTCCCGAACGCCCGCCGTATCCAGCGAGCGGCTGGAGCGGGCTATTGCCGCCAAGGAAGCGGAGCTGGCGGCGACCGATGCCGAGCTGGAGCTGCTCGGCACAAGCAGCGATACGGCGCGCATGGCGGAGCTGTGGGACGCGCGTGAAGGGCTGCAAGCGGAGCTGGACGTTTTGCTTGGCGAGTGGGTCGAGCTGGAGTAGGTGAAAGACTGGTTACTGGATTGGCAACGGTATATTTCATATAAAGGTAGCCCTGAGGTAGAACATTACTGAAGGGCTATTTTTGTATGGTTAAAAGAGAATGAGGGTGGAAATAAAATACCCATATATTTAAATTAATGCATTTTAATAAAATAATATTATTTAGTTTTACATATAAAGTAATAGATTTACATTTTGCAACATGTGATATTCTTCTAATTGTAGACAAGATATTAAACATTGTTACATGAAGTTTTGTTGTCAACAAAGATCATACATACAGGTTGCCTATGTAATATATGGCAATATTTCGAGTAGGTGACGATCTGGTCGGGGTGTTGTTCATATAAATCCTTCTCTTCTAGTGCGAGAAGGAAAGTTTCGGCGGGGTGAATATGAGTCTCGCTGAAGGCTAATGGTATATCTGAATGAAAGGGGGGGAATGCAATGGCTGAAAATTTATTTGATCTGGATGTTCAAGTAAACAAATCCCAAGGTTCTGTGGAGCCTCAAGTTCTGAGCATTGTGGCATGTTCTAGCGGCAAGACAGCTGCCAGTTGTGTTGAAACCTGTGGAAACAGATGCTTTACAAATATTGGTTCACTCTGCTAATTCGAGTGTAGCCTTTCTAAATCATGATTTTATTGTACATCCATAAAATGAAAAACAAGAAGGAGGGACCTTAATGTCCCTTTTTCTTGTTTGATAAATATTTATTTTTTAACTATAAAATTATTCAGAGGTATTTTTGATATCGTGTTTGGTAATGGAGGGAAAAGTATGTCCGATTTCTTATTGGAAGTGAAGCAGGTAAACAAAAATGTAGGCAAGCGAAGTTTGCTAAATAATATTTCCTTTGAGCTCGAAAAAGGTAAAATATACGGATTCATTGGCCCCAACGGAGCCGGCAAAACGACGATGATGCGAATCATGACAGGACTGATGCAGCCTACTAGTGGTTCTGTAAGGATAGCATCATATGATGTACATACAGATCGGGAAAAGGCGTTATCCAAAGTGGGCGCTATTATTGAATCTCCAGTCTTTTTTGATTATATGACAGGCAGACAGGTACTGCGCAATTTGTCTCGTTTGCATTCGGAAATTGTGTCCTCGGATCGGGAAAACCATATCAAAGAATTACTGGAACGGGTGGGACTGGAAAAGCGTGGGGATGATAAAGTCAAAACCTATTCACTGGGGATGAAACAACGGCTGGGCATAGCTCAATCCATGTTAGGTAGCCCTGAACTACTTTTGCTCGATGAGCCTTCTAATGGCCTTGACCCTATGGGGATGCGAGAGCTGAGAGATATAATCCTCCGTTTGCGTGACACAGATGATTATGCTTTTTTTGTCTCAAGTCATCTATTAGATGAATTACAGCAAATGTGTGACGAACTGATTGTAATCAAAGAGGGGACGCTTGTCTGGAAAGGGGCCGCCGATCAACTTGTCAAGGAAGGTCAACGGTTAGAGGATGCCTTTATGGGGCTAATGGGACTATGAAGGCACTAATTTATAGCGAGTTTGAAAGACTGTGGAAAAGGAAATGGTTCTGGTTACTGATTTTGTGTACCCCTGTACTGGTTTATTCGACTGGGATATATATATTGCACACGCTAAGGATTCCTGTTGAAATCTTATCTAGGAATTTTATTGTTGCAGGCTTGCGTGAAAACCTATATTTAATATGCAATTTTGCTGTGGCTACCTTGGTGGCCGCCGTATTTACGGAGGAATTTAGGAGCGGGCAACTGAGATTATTGTTTATGCGCCGTTTTACCCGTGGTCAGATTTTCTGGAGTAAACTGTTGGTTGTAAATACTTCCATTTTACTTCTCCTGATTGTATATGGTATATCCTCACAAGTCACCGTAGGTGTTTGGAAATTCTCAAATCATATAAGTGATGTAGGTATTTTCGGACACATGTGGCTCCGGGCGTTTGAATATTATGGGTGGGCATTTGCCTCTTTATTAGCTATAAGCTCCCTCTATTCATTTATTGCTATGTGCAGCAAAAGTGTAACGTATGCGATCGGTATTTGTATGACGTACAATCTGGGTGTTTTGCTGTTTGATCCGCTGTACTTGAAACTAGCGGCTCTGTTCTCTTCTATTCCATTTTTAAGAAATTTGGTTTCGTTTTTACTAATTCCATATTTACAATACAGGGGTCTCGATCAATCTCTGATATGGAATTGGTCTATCAATGGTGCGATTGTGGTTGCTGTCTTGTTTCATCTGATTTTTTTTACAGGGTGGGCTTATCGTCGTTTTGTAGCTGATGATTATTTGTATTAGGAGGACCTGTTATGTCTGGAATCTGGTTGAGTGAACTAGAGCGAATTTGGAATCGAAAATCTACTTTTCTATTATATATAGCAATGCTTCTTCTTATTATTGTGAATATATGGAGTCTTAAAACGAATGGCACAATGCGATATCGGTTTGGTGAAGGGACGGTGGTTGTTAACAATCTGAACCTGCCGTGGCTTATGATGAGCGAGATTTCTCTATTCTTAATCTTAGCGATGCTGCCTATTTTGTATGTTGATCAATTAGGCGGCGATCTTCATACGGGAGCATATCGTTTATATGTATTGCGACCGTATCGTCGTTTCCGATTTTGGCTTGGTAAACTACTCGCCTTAACGGTTACAACAGTCATTTTTACAGGGACGGCTTTAGTTATAGGTATGGTGGCAGGGTGGCTGCTTTTTCCGCATGCCTCCACTTTTTTTAAATATGGTTCAGAAGCAGTGTCTTCATCTTCGGATGCTATTCCATATACACTTGCTTTCTATTTAGTCCTAACACTGGCTTGTGTGGCGAAGTTGCTTTTGAGTAGTGCGGTATGCTTGTTTATTTCAAGGCCCTTGTTTGCTTTTATTGTTATTTTTGTTTTGTCTGCGGCCCTTTATCAGGTGATTAGACCGCTTGTCTTGTTAATGGATCCTTTTCAACAAATTGTACTTGCTTTAAGAGTTGAAGGTTCCCTTAATTTCTGGATGTGTTTAATCGCTACTATACTGATCGGATCGGTTATTAGCTTTGTACGTTGGCAAAGAAAAATAATTTAAAAGTTCAGTTTAGAATGGAGGCTCCGCCATGAAGACGACAATAGGCGATCTGTACAAAACGTTGGATTTCTTTATGCTTCGTACTCCTGTATTACCCATGGAAGAGTTTTATAAATGCTTTCCGGTCAGTGTTAAAGAGGGGGAAGATGCTAGGGAGATTGCATTAGAACGTCTAACGGAATTGTCTCGCGATCCATTCATACGTGAAGCATTGGCAGTTTCTAGTCCCACTTTGCTTGACTCTTTAGTACATATCAGCAATCAAGACAATCCTCGCAAACAGGGGCAAGTTATTAAAGCTTTTATGCGTTATATCATTAGAATGATTACACGACCAACACCGTTTGGTTTATTATCGGGTATCACTTATGGAAAATTCGGAGAACAATCACAACTATTTTTGCGAGGGATGAACACGTTTCAAAAGCGTGCACGACCCGACATGGAATGGCTGATGAAGGCAGTTGGGATGATTGAAAGCCGTAAAGAGGTTGTACGTCAGCTGCGGGTTCGGAGTAATACACTAATTTATCGTCAGGGTAACCGGGCTAAAATTCCTTACACGACAAGGCACGGTAGCATGGTCGATGGCGAAGACCAGAGTGTATCTGTTCGTACGACTCAAGTATTTGATTGTGTGATGGACGCCTGCTCCACCTTTATACCATATCTGGATTTGGTCAATCACCTTAGCAAAACATTTGAGGCTGCTGATATTGAGATGATTGAGCGTTATGTGTGGCAGCTTTTCGAGCAAGAGTTCCTGATTTCCGAACTTATTCCGCCTACGACGACTACTGAACCGTTGAACCATATACGATCTGTTCTGAACTCAGTAGTAGGTATTGAAGAGTTAAAAAGAGATCTTGATGAAATCGCAGATACTTCTGCTAATTACAATCGTCTCTCTATAGGCCAAGGGGGACAGATACTTGAGAATTTAAGACAAAAAATGGCCCAAATGTTCAGTGCAAAATCCAGTTTGCAAATCGACCTCTCTCTGGAAGATCGAGATATTGTTCTTCCGCAGTCCATACGTAAGGATATTGAGTGTGTTGCAGAAGTATTGACCAGACTTTCAACGCGTGAGAATAGACCTTTAGACGAGTTTTGTGTAGAATTTTTGGAAAAATACGGACCATATCGAGAGGTGCCTTTGCTGGATTTACTGGATGAGGACACAGGATTGGGGACTCCGGCAGGCTATAAACACCCCACGAGCCGTCGAGTACGGCTACAGAATATGTCTCCATCCAAGTCGAGATCACATCAGGAGAAGCTTTTGTTTCAATGGTTTGTATCTGCTATTCGTGAAGTGAAGCATGAAATTGTATTGACAGATGACATGATAGACGAATTGGTAAAGGGACAGGAATCGGACGAATGGACAGCAGCACCTTCCATGGAATTATTTTTTCAGTTGATTGCTTCCGACCAGCAGGCTTTGGATCGAGGTGAATATACATTGCTCCTGGCACCTAATCAGGGGTCTGACGCAGCGGGAAAGACGTTCGGCAGATTCTTGGACCTGTTCGGGGAGTCTTTTGACGATATATTCTCTAGTATCCAGTTGGAAGAGCAGCGCTTGCAGCCCAAAAAGCTGCTGGCTGGGATATCCTACTTGCCTAGCTCGGGAAGATCAGCAAATGTAGTGTTAACGAGGCAAACTCGACCTTATGAGATCGCAATCGGGACTAATCATACGATGCCGGAAGATCGACAAATTCATATGTCTGATCTCGTTGTTGGCGTAAGGAACGATCACTTCTATTTGAAATCAAAGAGCCGCAATTGTGAGGTCATTGCTAGTCCGGGACATATGCTTAATGCGGAATTAACTCCTAATATATACCGTTTTATCGTGGAGGTTAGCGAGGATGGCTATCGTCATTGGTCCCCCATGGAGTGGGGGTTTGTGGCACACGCTCCTTTTACCCCGCGTCTCAGATACAAGCATATCATTCTTTATCCGGGAACATGGAGAATTACAAGTGAGGCAGCAAGTAACTCGGGAAAGAATATGGCTGATTTTGCTGAGGAGATAAGCGCATTTCAAAAGAAATGGAATATACCGCGTTATGTTTACATGATTGAATCAGATAATCGTATTTTGCTAGACATGGATCATCCTTTACATATCGAACAAATTTGCAGAGATCTCCAGTTCAAAGGCAAGGTTACCTTGATAGAGCACATTGGTGGTATTGACAGTGCACTCGTCTCCTGTGGAACAGGACATTTAACCGCTGAATTTGTTTGTCCGCTCGTGCGAAATCAGACTGATGATACTTATCATTTTGTGGAGGAAGCTGCGGCTTCTCTCGAATTGCATATAAGAAAGAGTAATCAACACATGACAAACACAGCCCGCACTTATCTGCCGGGAGAATCTTGGTTTTACGCGAAGTTATACGGTATGAATAGCCGGCAAGATGAGTTTATCGGTGGATATTGGGAAGAATTTGTGCGGGAGAATAGAGAGAATGGTACCATCCTTCAGGCGTATTTTATCCGATATGCCGATCCGAACAAGCATCTGCGTGTCCGTTTTGAACTGCCAGAGAATAGGACAGCAAATACGTTCCTCTCCACGTTTCATAAATGGACGGAGATGCTTCTGCACGAAGGAATGATAGTCAGGGCTGTCATCGACACGTACGAGCCTGAAATAGAGCGTTACGGTGGGAATAAACTCATGGCCTGGGCAGAGAGGATGTTTTCTTGCGATAGTGAGGTGACGGCTAAACTTGTACATCTCATCAGATTTAATCAGGTTTCCTTGGAACAGGATGTTATAGCTACTCTAAGTGTTATCAATATCCTTTATCAGTTTGGTTACCATGAGAAAGATGCGTTCAAACTAATGAATCAATATTTTGATTTCAAGGAGTATTTGGAGGATTTTCGCAAGGAACGAAAGTTCTTTTTACAATGGATGACTTCCGATCTGGAAATGTCGGATTCCATACAATCCAACCGCCAAGCTATAGAGAGCATTTTTAACATAAGAAAAGAAGCCGTAGAGCAATATAGCCGTGTGCTTTATGAGCAGGAGCTGGAAGGAGAAATCACCAACACAAGAGAGGATATTGTGTTCAGTGTGACTCATATGCATCTGAATCGACTGCTCGGAATAGGCAGGGATCGAGAGCGGAAGGTCATGATTATGGCCAGACATGCTTTGAACAGTTTGATTCAGTATCGGGGGAATCGCCAATGACTGATATTCAAGCAACTAGGAATCTTGAGTCTTCTACTATCTGTAAGTCTGTGCGCCAGGGATTAAAGTTGTTTGCGTTAGTATTTGGTATGAATAAGCCCTATATGGTGTCCAGCATTTTTTTGCATATTATTCAGGGTTTGATGCCTGTTTTGACGCTGATCATTATGCAAAATCTGCTTAACAGCATTGTTTCTTTTAGTGCCCAGGGCATCTCAATAATTATGGTACAGTTTGGTCTATTCATAGCGATTCACATATTGAAAAGTGTAGTTACAATGAGCCAGACCTATGTTGAAGGAACATTGGAGGCTGTTCTATCCAAATCCCTGAATATTATGATCGGGGAAAAATCAAGTTCTTTGGGATTAGCTGATTATGAGAATTCGGAAATTAATGATCAATTAAAACGCGCTTCCCAGGAAGCCGCGTATCGGCCGTATCAACTGTATACTCAAATGGCGAAAATTTTATCCAGCCTGGTCACTATGCTGTCTTCCTCAACCTTGATTTTTTTGTGGAAATGGTGGGTGGTCATCATTCTATTTATGGTTTCTCTGGTGTCTGTATATTCTATTTTTAAGCTAAACAAAGAACAATTTAAAATCTATATGAATCGAACTCCGTTATATCGGGAGTCTTGGTATATGACTTACCTGCTGACCAATGATCGTGCAGTCAAGGAAGTCAAAATTTTTAACCTGAGTTCTTATTTGCTCAAGAGATATGGAGATTTGCTGCAAAGATTTTTTGTAGAGGACCGACAAATTTTGGGCAAACGTGTTAAGGTTACCTTTCTGTACAGTCTGTTGGAGCTTGCTGTTTTGTTGGGGGTAGTATGGCTGGCTATTAGGGAGACCCTCGAGAAAAAAATATTAATAGGGAGCTTATATGGATATATTCAAGCAATCATGTTGACTCAAAGCCAGATGCAGACTTTGATTCAGGGAATTGTACAATTTTCGCAAAATAATTTGTATATGGAGCAGCTATTTCTATTCCTGCAGTTGCCCACATCAGACCCGGTCCGCCAGCAAAAGGAAATGGTACTGCCGACCGACCGAGAAAAAAAAGAAGATTTGTGTATTGAGCAAATATCAATAGATGGTGTTTCTTTTACCTACTCAGGCCAAACGGTTCCCTCTATTCAGAATATACATTTGACAATGACTAAAGGACAAACGATAGCCATTGTGGGCAGAAATGGATCAGGGAAATCGACGCTCATGAAAATTCTGATGCAGCTTTATTCTGATTATAGTGGCGTCATTAAAATTAACGGCCGTCCCGTTCAGGAATATGACTTGCAGCAGGTTCAAGACAAAATTGGAGTCGTGTTTCAGGATTTCATGCATTATGAAATGTCAGCACGTCATAACATTGGTTTTGGATCATTAGGGCGTATGGAGCAGGATGAGGAGCTCATTCATGCAGCCCAGTACGCAGCTATAGACCAGATTATAACCAAACTTCCACAAGGCTTGGATACACAGCTTGGTAAATGGTTTGAGGGCGGCTACCAACTCTCAGGAGGCCAATGGCAGAGAATGGCAATTGCTCGGGCTTTTTTGCGCAAGGCAGATGTGTATATTTTGGATGAGCCGAGTTCATTCTTGGATCCGGTAGCAGAAAGGGATTTGCTGGTCTTATTTCTAGAATTAATGAGGGATAGCATCGGAATTTTTATTACACATCGAATTTCTTCAGCACGTCTGGCGCAAAAAATCGTGGTCATGGATAATGGTGTAATTGTCGAGCAAGGGACCCATAAGGAGCTGATGCTATTGGATGGGTTATATGCAGAGATGTATAGCATACAGGCTAGTTCATTCAATGAAGAAGCTTTGGTCGAAACCGGAGGGAGAGTTTCAGGATGACGACAATTTCATATGTATGCGACAATTGGATACCCGTCGAGGGAGGAATGAAGGATAAGATATCCGCAGTATTGCAGGAGATTACCGAACGCTATAGGGATCCGGATCAGGTGCGTTTATGGATGAAAAAAATACCTCCAATAGAAACTGACGAAATGAAGATAGATCGTTGGTCAGATGAAAGCTTGGGCAGTGGGTTCACGGGAATATGTTTATTAATGGGGCAGTTGGATCGTCTCTATCCTGAGAATGGTTGGGATATTGTAGGACATCAGTATTTAGAACGAATTCGTATGATCGTGGAGCAACAGGGTATCCATGACTTATCTCTGTATAGTGGATTATCAGGTATTTTGCTGGCTATTTACTCATTATCTAGGAAGGGCACACGTTATCAAGGAATGCTCGATTCCCTTGCCTCCTGGTTCGAAGAGGTCACTTTACATAGGTTGGCCCTATGTCGGGAGAAATGGGGAAAAGGACAATTACAAATGAGCCAGTATGACACCATATCAGGCTTTACAGGGACCGGACGCATCGCCATGTTATTTTCTGATCGCCCGACTATGCGCACCGTATGGAACCAGACGATTGAGTTGTTTCAAGTGATGTGCAGTGACCGTACTAGGAATGGACATTCTGTACCTGGCTGGCATATTACCTCGGAGAATCAATTCCAGGAGAATGAAAAGAAACAATATCCGCAAGGGAATTTTAACTTAGGGCTTGCGCATGGCATCGCGGGTCCATTAGCTTTTATGAGCCTGTCTGCCCTTCATGGAGCCGACTTTCCCCCTTTGGTGGACGATATACGCAAGCTGGCGCAATTTATACATCATTGGCGTGTTCAGGATACGGAGGGCATAATTTGGCCTGGGCGTGTTTCCTTTGAGGAATGGGTGGATGACCGTCTGCTGCCTGAAAGCACGCAGTATTATCGTGATTCCTGGTGTTATGGTGTACCGGGCATTGCTCGCTCCATTTGGTTAGCGGGACAAGCTCTACAGAATGAGGAATGGATTGAAACGGGTCTCAGTGCTTATCTGCAAATGGAACAACGGCTTTATCGCAAAGGAGGATTATCTTCTGCGACATTGTGTCATGGTATTGGGGGATTGTTGCATCTGGTTCAACGTATGTACTCAGATACGGGCCATGAGCAGTTAGGTATGATGCGGGACAGACTACTAGAAGAAGTACTGGATATGTTCGATGCTAATTCGTTATTTGGCTTTTATGATCATAGCCTATTGGATGGAAGGCTAGCAGAAGTAGATGAGGCAGGCTTTCTAAATGGAAGTGCTGGAGTTGCACTGGTGTTGGCTTCATTGATAGGGGATGAAAATCCGGATTGGGATGCTGCTTTTCTAATTCGCTAAGACATTTCATGTTATTGCCTTATCCGAACATCATAAAGCAAAAAAGATCCAATCGTCCCTTTGAAGGTCGGCAGGATCTTTTTTTATCACAAATTTCCTTCGGGGAGACTCGGCTTTAGTAGACCGAAGCTATCTTCGAAGTGTTTCTGATGCCGTTGGCATCATTAAACACAGTATTTCCCCACGCCGTCGGTGTCTTCCAGTCGCTGCTGTTCACGAGATCAAGCCACGCGTTTTCGCTGTTGTTGCCCGTCCAGGACCAGGCCAGATAGCCGATGCCTTTGGCTTGGGACTGCTTCATAACCTCATATGGGTTCACGGTGGTGCCCAGGTTGTTGTTGCCATTGTTGTAGTTGTAGCCAAACTCACCTACAATTACAGCCAACCCCTTGTCCTTGATGGCTTGCAGCTCAGATCCGATTTTGCTGGAGTCATTATAGTTGGCATACATATGGACGGAAAATAAGAGATTGTGGTTGGGATCATGCTGCAGCAGTTCTACGCCATGTGCTTTGATTGGGGAAGCGTATTGTCCCCAGCCTGAGCCGTCGATCACAATCGTATTCGGCAAGCCTGCGTTGCGCAGGGTGGTAATTGCTGTTTTGTAAGCGTCCCGCCATGCGGCATCGGACAGGTTGTTGTCGCCCCATTCATTGGCGATATTCACGAGGACATACTTCTGGTTATCGACCAGTATTTTCTTCACCGCCGGATTGGCGAAATAACGAGCCATCTCATTCAAGCGGTTGGCATCATTGCTGCCAGTAACATCGTGCAGCTCAACTACGGAAATCAGTTTGAGCTGTTTGGCCCGTTCGATGATCTCTCCGAGTCTTTGCGCCGATCCATTGGTTTGCCACACAATGCGGACGGTGTTGGACTTCGTCGCAGCAATCGCATCCAATGCCTGATAGGCTTGTGCATCAAACCAGATATGAGGGTTGTTCACCCCGCGCATCACAAAGTTGTTCCCATTGGCATCCTTCAAATTGTTTCCGCTTACATAAAAACCGGAGGCTGCAAATGATGTACCCGCATTCAATAACCCTACACTGGAACAAAGCAGAAAAATAATAGTAAAGATGAAAGATTTTTTGCCATAAAGACGCCAATTTCTCACGAATCAATCTCCTCCTTCTTTATAGTCCAGTTAATCTTATGTTGGAAATGGAAACGTATTCCATTGACTGTAATGTTGAAATAGGGTGCATCATTTCTTTTCTGCAAGGGACGGGTATGAATTGTCTAGTCCCGCATAGATTGACATAGGGGAAAAGGAGGTATGAGCATGTGGAAATGGGGGCAAAGGCTGTCTGTGTTGGCGGCGATCCTGCTGCTGTCGGTTTTTGTAAGCGCATGCAACAGGGATGATGCTTCAAATAAGGTGAAAATGGAGTTTTTTCAAAACAAGCCGGAAGCCAAGGACTCCTTTGATAAGCTGATCGCTCAATTTAATCAGGAGCATCCAGATATTGAGGTCACACAGGTAAACCCGCCGGAGGCGGAGACCGTGCTATTGACCCGGGTCGTCAAAAACGACGTGCCTGACATCGTGGGGCTTGGAGCCACCGATACTTATTCCATTTTGGCGCAAAGCGGTATTTTTACGGATTTGGCTAAAACCAAGCTACCGAGCAGCGTAGATTCGATTTATCTTCAAATGCTCAAGGACGTGACCGGGATAGACCCAGTGTATGGAATCCCTTATGCTGCGAATGTAAATGGTGTGATGTACAACAAGATGCTGTTTAGGGAAATGGGTTTAAGCATTCCCAAAACGTGGGACGAACTGATTGCAACGGCGCAAAAGATCAAGGCTGCTGGTAAAATTCCATTTTATTTTACATATAAAGATGATTGGCAAACGAACCTTCCCTTTAATGCACTTGGGCCGAATCTGGTGGGCATTGATTTCTTCCTGCAACGGCGCGAAAACAAGGTCACCTTTCAGAACAAGTACCGCGAGGTTGCACAAAAGCAGCTGGAGCTGTTGGAGTATGGGCATGGCGACAATTTTGGCAAAAACTATGCGGATGGCAACCGAGCCTTTGCTAACGGGCAGGGATTAATGTACATCCAGGGCTCATGGGCGATATCTGAAATTCGTAAGGCGAATCCGAAGGTGGAGTTGGGATTTTTCCCGTTACCGACAGGGAACGACGAGCAGGCGGTCAAGCTGGTGTCCGGTATCGATACACTGCTGGCCGTTTCGGAAAGCACCCCGCATAAAAAGGAGGCCGAGGAGTTTATTGCCTTCCTGTTGAAGCCGGAGAACAGCAAGCAGTACATCACGGAGCAAACGCTGTTCTCGGCGGTGAAGGGAGTCGCGCAGGATGATCCGAGTGTGGCAGAGCTGCTGCCGTATTTTAAATCGGGGCGTGTCATTGATTTTGCTGATCACTATATCCCCAAAGCTGTGCAGTTGAATTCCATTGTGCAGGCTTTTCTGCAAAATGGGGACATCGACGCCTATCTGGCGAAGCTGGACCGTGAATGGGATAAAGTAGCTAACCGCCGATAGGGGAGGAGGATGAGACATGAACAAGCGACTAACGGCTTTTTACTGGATGACCGTGCCGGCGGTGCTATTGTTTTTTATATTCTTAACCTTGCCTGCCTTGCAGGGCTTGTATTATTCACTCACCAATTGGAACGGATTCGGTCATCAGTATCATTTTGTCGGGTTCAAAAACTATGTGAATTTGTTTCAGGACGACAATGTGGGTAACGCTTACTGGTTTACTTTCAAGTTTGCGATTGTGGTTACGCTTGCGATTAACGTCCTCAGCTTGCTGATTGCCATGGGGCTGAATGCTAAAATACGGTTCCGCAACTTCTTTCGGGGCATTTATTTTTTGCCTAATATTTTGAGTGTGCTGATTGTGGGGTACATATTCAATTATTTGTTCTCGAACGTGTTTACAATTTGGGGGCAGAACCTGGGCATTACTTCGCTATCGACGAACATCTTGGGCAGCGAGCAGTTGGCTTGGGTGGGGGTGGTGATCGTAGCCGTATGGCAGGGCATTGCCTTTAATACGATTCTCTATCTGGCCGGGCTGCAAACTATTCCGACAAGCTTGTATGAGGCGTCCAATCTGGATGGTGCGGGTAAATGGCGTGAATTTTGGAGCATTACCTTTCCGTTAATTGCTCCGTTTTTCACCATCAATATGGTACTGGCGATGAAAAATTCCCTGATGGTGTTCGATCAGATCGTGGCCTTGACGAACGGCGGTCCGGGCCGGGCAACCCAGTCCATTTCGCACTTGATTTACACCGGAGGTTTTAGAGGTGGAGAATTTGCTTATCAGTCGGCTAACTCTGTCATTTACTTTATTGTGATCGCGATGATTTCCATCTTACAGCTGCGATTCCTCCAGAGAAGGGAGATGGATAACTGATGAGAACGAGCAGACGTATCAACTGGCTTGTGCTGTTTTTGGTGGCGCTGGGGACGATATTTATCCTGTTTCCCCTCTATATGACGGTGACCATTGCGCTTAAAAATCCCGAACAGATGGCGCATTCTGCCTTTGCTTTTCCGACCGAGCTGCATTGGGACAATTTTAGTCGCGCTGTGGAAATGACTAACTTTTTCAGCGCTTTTCAGAATAGTGCGATGGTCACGACATCGACGGTCATACTCACTTTGCTGACCAATTCAATGGTCGCTTATGCGATTGCCCGTAATATGCAGCGTCGGTTTTTTAAGGGGTTATATTTTTACTTTGTGAGCGCCATGTTTATTCCGTTCCCGATCATCATGCTGCCGATTGTTAAACTGGCCTCAGGGCTTCATATGACCAATCTGTTGGGGCTCATTATGCTGCATACGGTGTATGGTCTGGCATTTAATGTCTTCGTGTATGTCGGCTATATTCGCTCCATTCCGGTGGCATTGGAAGAGGCGGCCACGGTAGATGGTGCGACGATATGGGGGACATTTTGGCGCATTATATTCCCGTTGATGGCGCCGATCAGTGCTACGGTGGGAATTCTCACCTGTCTGTCCACCTATAATGACTTTCTGCTGCCGCTCATTATTATCAGTGACCCGGAGCAGTATACGCTGCCGCTCGTCCAGTATGTGTTCCAGGGGCAGTTCAATACCGACTTTAATCTGGCCTTTGCCTCATATTTGATGGCCTTGCTGCCGATGATTATCGTTTATCTGATTGCTCAAAAATGGATTATCAATGGCGTTACACAAGGCTCTGTGAAGTGATTTTTATAGCAGATACCACACGAAAAAAGAAGCCTGTAAATCTCAAAACTGCAGATTTACAGGCTTCTAAAATGATTCCAAGCCGAAGTTCAAGCCTAAGGAATGCCGCTACCTCACGCAAAATGATATCAAGTGATCGCTAGCGGATTCCCTTCCGCTTAATCGGCCAGCCGCACAATCGTTCTTCCTTGCGAGCGGGCTGCAAGGATATCCTCCAGCGCGGTTGGCAGGTCAGCCAACCCGATTTCGCGCTCAACCAGCCGCTCCAGCCGTTCCGGCTTCCAGTCGCTGCCGAGCCGCTTCCAGATCGCTACGCGGGTGTCGTAGGGGCAGAAGACGGAGTCTATGCCCAGCAAGCTTACGCCGCGCAAAATAAACGGCAGCACCGTCGTAGGCAGCTTGGTGCCTGCCGTCAGGCCGCTCACGGCAACGGAGCCGTTGTAGGCGATCTGGCTGAGCAGCGAAGCGAGCGGCTTTCCGCCTACAGGATCAACGGCCGCTTGCCAAAGCTGCTTGCCCAGCGGCCGGATGCTCTCCGCGCCGTCGTAGACCTCCTCGCGGGAAATGACCTCGGCGGCTCCGAGCGCCTTGAGATAATCATGCGCATCGGCCTTGCCGCTGCTGGCTACGACATGGTAGCCCTGCTTGTTCAGCAAGGCAATGGCTGCACCGCCTACACCACCCGTCGCTCCCGTGACGAGTACTTTGCCCTGATCCGGCGCAACGCCGTTTTGCTCCAGCCGATATAACGACAGGGCTGCCGTGAATCCGGCTGTTCCGTAAATCATCGCCTCTTTCAGCGTAAGTCCGTCCGGAAGCGGAACGACCCAATCCGCAGGTACGCGAGCATATTCGCTGAAGCCTCCGAATTGAGACACACCGAGCCCGTATCCGGTCACGAGCACTGCTTGTCCTGCGCTAAAGCGGCCATCCTCCGAAGACACGACCGTTCCAGAGCAATCGATACCGGGTACGAACGGATAGGCTTTGACAATATTGCCATCCTTGCGGGCGGCAAGCCCATCTTTATAATTGATGCTGGAATAAGCGACACGAATCAATACTTCTCCAGCAGGTAAACTGCCAGCTTCTAGAGAACGTACCTCTGCCTGAACTTCACCGTCCTGTGTCTGATCGACGACCAGGGCTTGAAAGGTTTGAGTCATTTGTAAAAAGCCTCCTTTATTTTGCAAGTGTGAGCCTATGAGTTTATAACCATCTACGCAGTCTGTCAGCGGCAATGCTCACAGGCTTATCCTATATTATACCTTATATCCTGATTCTGTCGGAAAAGCCGGGATTACAGAAATAATCGTGCCATGTTTGCGTTTCAATAAAGTTCGATAATCAATGTTTAAGAAAGTGATAAATGAATTCTTACACGTTTTGCAAATCATTTTACGTAAACGGGATGTATTTTCAGAATGACTGTGCTAACATACCTTTTGATCGCTAAATAAATCTATGAAGAAAGGTGAATGAATGACAACCAGAGCACTAAAAAATGGTTCGGTATTGTCCGAAGCCAAGGAACTGAATTTGTTCCGTTTGACATGGCCTATATTCCTTGAATTGTTCCTGTTTATGCTAATGGGAAGCGTCGATACATTCATGCTCAGCTCTGTATCTGATAATGCAGTGTCGGGTGTGGGCGCGTCCAACCAAATTATTTCAATTGCCATCCTTGTACTGGAGGTTATCGGCAACGGCGCTGCTATCGTCGTAGCTCAATATATCGGTTCTAAAAAACTTGTCGAAGCGGCCCAGGTTACGGGCACGGCCATTACGTTGAATTTAATGGTAGGTCTATTGCTTAGCGTCATTTTTCTCGTCTTTGGTACTCATATGCTGCAATGGCTGAATGTCCAGGGAGATATTCTGGCTTATGCAGATTCCTATATAAGTATCGTCGGAGGTGCTATTTTCCTTCAGGCATTGATTAACGCGCTGGCAGCGACCATTCGTACACATGGGTTTACCCGGGAAACGATGTATGTATCGGTGCTGATGAATGTGATTCACGTGGTCGGCAACTATGTTTTGATTTTCGGACATTGGGGAATGCCTGCGCTCGGCGTAGAGGGGGCAGCTATTTCTACGGTAGGCAGCCGCTTTATTTGTCTCTTGATCTTCTTCTGGCTCATGTACCGGGTCACCGAGGTGCGTGTTGAGTGGAAATATTACGTCCAGTTGTCCAGAAAATTTATCTCCAAAATTTTGCGTATTGGTGTGCCATCCGCGCTGGAGTCCATTATGTATCAGTCGTGTCAGCTCATATTCACGCTATATGTAACTTATCTGGGTGCAGAGGCGATGGCTACGCGTCAATATGCGAATAATATTTCAAGCTATATTTATTTGTTCAGTATGGCTGTCGGTATGGGGACGGCTATCGTGGTGGGAAGGCTTGTGGGAGCCAGACAGAAGGATACAGCCTATAAACGGGTATTAAGCAGTGTAAAATGGGCATTGCTCGTGACCGTGATTATTGATGCGGTAGTTATCTTTTTCCGTGTGCCTTTGCTCGGTCTGTTCACCGAAAACCCTGAAATTATCCGTTTGGGAGCACAGGTCATTTTACTTAGTATCCTGCTGGAAAGCGGCCGGACGACGAATATCGTCATTATTAACTCGTTGCGTGCTGCTGGAGATGCCAAGTTCCCGGTCTTTATGGGACTGATCTCCATGGTCTGCATGAGCCTGCCGCTCGGTTATCTGCTTGTGTTCAAGCTGGAAATGGGACTTGCAGGTGTGTGGCTGGCTATTGCGGCTGATGAATGGACTCGTGCCATCATTATGTATGCTCGCTGGAGAAGCCGTTTGTGGGAAAAGCATGCGCTGGTCGAGCACGATACACCGGATCAGCCTGCAGCCCCGATTCCGGCACATTGATGTCGAGCAGCATGTATGATTACGTGAAGGCAGTTCAAGAGAACATCTTGAGCTGCCTCTTTTTGCTGTCTGAAGCACCATCCGTCTGCGCAGTGGCACCACAGGTAAGTTTTAAGCTCAGCAAATATAATCATGTATTCATAAATAGAAGTATGGTAAATTTACTAAAAAAAAGATATACTTTTGTTGCACTAACGCAGTACATGAAGGACAAGGAGTGTACCGATGAAGAAGCCGACGATTGAAGATGTTGCCCAGAAGGCGGGAGTGTCTAAAAGCACGGTCTCGCAATTTCTGAACAAACGATATAAATACATGAGCGACCAGACCAGAGACCGGATTGCCGAGGTGATTCAGGAGCTGAATTATCAGCCTAACGGGCTGGCCCGCAGTTTGAAGCAAAACCGGACCTTCATGGTAGGTGTTATTGTAGCTAACATTGATTATACGCTGTCGATCCAGTCCATCCGCGCGATTGAGGAGGAATTGCAGCGTTTTGGCATTCAGGTGATCATCTGTAACGCCGACGAAAATCCGGACAAGGAGAGCCAGTATATTGAGATGCTCAAGGCCCGCCAGGTGGACGGTTTAATCATCTTCCCGACAGGCAAGCATGCGGATATTTACAACCAGCTCATTCGCGAAAAGTATCCTTTGGTGTTCCTGGACCGTCTGGTGGACGGTGTGAATACACGCAGCCTGCTGCTGGATAACGAAATGGCGATTAAGCTGGCGATTCAGGAGCTGGTATCCCATAAGCATGAGCGGATTGCGCTGATTACTCTGCCGCTTGGAGTGAACCGGATTACGCCACGAGTAGAGCGGCTGAGCGGTTACAAAAAGGCGCTGGAGGAGGCTGGCTTGCCCTTCCGGGAGGAGTATATGCGCAGTGTACCAAGAGAAGGAATCCAGCAGACGCTGGAGGAGCTGTTTCAGCTGCCGGAGCCGCCAACTGCACTATTGGCCGGGAATGATATCGTGCTGGCAGAAGCACTGAAATATGTGAATGCCCGCCGCATACGCATTCCGGCAGAGCTGTCCATTATCGGAATTGATGATGCGGAGTTTGCCCATATTTACAATCCGCCGATTACGACCATTACGCAGCCGATTGCGGATATGGGGAAGCAGGCGGCCAAGACGCTGCTGTCCAGTATTGAGGAGGGTGGCGAATCAGTGCCGATTATTTACCGTTTTGTGCCCGATATTAATCGGGGAGAATCAGTCAAGACGCTGTAGACGAGCATCCTGTCATAAATTATAAAAATAGCCCGTATTCCTTTGTACGACCTGAGCATGCGTATGCTGCTCAGGTCACACAAAAGCGAATACGGGCTATTGAAGGTTAAGGCCGACTTTTGCTGATTCGGCCTTGTTGAGCTTGCGCTAATAGCGGCGAAGATTATCCGGGGAATAAACTCGGACTAATTCGTGCTGGCGCTGAGCAAAAAGGACTCCAGTTCGGCTCGCGTCGGATAGCCGTCCATGTCTCCGGCTGACATGACAGCCAGCGCGCCAAGTGCATTACCGCGCTTGACCGCTTCGGCCAGGGGCAAGCCCTCCAGCAGCGCACTGATCACACCTGCGGCAAAGCCGTCACCGGCCCCGACGGTATCCACGACATGGTCCACGCGGAAGCGTTTGACATATCCCTCTGCATCCGCGGATTTGTAGTATGCGCCTTCTGTTCCCAGCTTGATGATGACCAGCGAGGTGCCGCGGTCAAGGTAGAACGAGGCGATATCCTCAGGCGAGGTGTAGCCTGTCAATATTTTACCTTCATGAATGCCTGGCAGCAGCCAGTCGCAGCCCTCAGACGCTTCGTTAATTGCTTCGACCATCGTTTGTGTGTCAGGCCATAGCTTGGGTCTGAGGTTGGGATCGAAGGATACCGTTTTACCTGCCTTTTTCATAAACTGTTTCGCATGTCGGGCGAAGTCGCGGCATTCAGGGGAAAGTGCGACAGAAATACCCGTAAAGTGCAGGTGACGAGCCCCGGCAAAATAGGCTTCGTTAAAATCAGCGATGCTCAGTGTGGAGGCGGCAGAATTTTTGCGGAAATACTCCACCTCAGGGTCTCCGCTGGTAACTTTGGATTTAATCAGCATTCCGGTAGAGTGGTCCTTGGTAAACATGACGTTCTGGGTGTCGATTTTCTCCTGGCGCAGCGCATCGGCAATGAATTTGCCGAACGTATCCTCGCCGAGTTTGGTCACGAGTCCCGCTCGTAGTCCCAAACGCGCCAAACCGGCCGAAACATTCGTCTCCGCCCCGGCCAGCGCTTTGGTGAATGAACGCACCTCATCCAGAGAGCCTGCTTCATTGGCATAAAACATAGCCATCGGTTCTCCGAAGGTAACAGCATCCAATGTTGCGGTCATTTGAATTCCTCCTTATGTTTAGTAAACTAAATCTGTAATCGTATGCACCACCTGAATAAAATGAAATTATCACATAAATCGGTTTTTCACAATGAGGGAGTTGATATATTTATTAAAAACTTTTTGGGTAATGTAGATAAAAAAATATAAATTTGTTTATCAGAAGGTAAAAAACGTGTAAAAGTTCGTGAATAATCAGGATTTTTCAAGGTATAGTGAAGTTTTGGGTTGACACCCTCTTAGATAATAATTACAATTCTAGCTAAGAAGTAGAGTTAGAAACCGCTTTTATAACAATTCCGTTGATAAAAAAGTTTATCTAAACAGGAGGAATGTTTTTTATGGAAATGCGTTATTCAACTCATCCCGAGCATGCCAAGCATTTTACGACTGAAGAGTTGCGTCAGCACTATCTGATTCAGGATCTGTTTGTGCCTGAGGAAGTCAAGCTGGTCTATACGCATGAAGATCGTGTCATTATCGGGGGTATTTATCCCGTGAATAAATCTGTTGCGCTGGAAGGCAGCGATCAAATCAAAGCGGAAACCTTCCTGGAGCGCCGCGAACTGGGTGTTTTCAATGTCGGCGGCAGCGGTAAGGTCAAGGTAGACGGTGAAACCTACGAGCTGGCTACGAAAGACTGTCTTTACGTTGGAAAAGGCGGCAAGGAGTTGATCTTTGAAAGCGATTCCAGTGAAAAGCCTGCAAAATTTTATATCGTTTCGGCTTTGGCTCATACGACGTATCCGACAACAAAGCAGTCTTTTGCCGACGTGCCGTCTGAAAGTCTTGGTTCGCAGGAAACGGCCAATAGTCGTACGCTGCGCCGCTATATCCATGATGAAGGCATTCAAAGCTGTCAATTGGTTATGGGCATGACGACGCTGGAAAACGGCAGTGTGTGGAACTCCATGCCGACACATGTGCATGACCGCCGCATGGAAGTATATTTCTACTTTGAGCTGGAAGAGAACGCGAGAATGTTCCACATGATGGGCGAGCCGAACGAAACTCGTCATCTGGTTATGAAAAATGATGAAGCAGTGATTTCTCCGCCTTGGTCCATCCACTGTGGTGCGGCTACAGGCAGCTATACCTTTATTTGGGGCATGGCCGGTGAAAATAAAACATACAAAGACATGGATCAGGTAGCCATGAGCGAGTTGCGTTAATCCGTGCGCGTTTGAAGCGGAAACCTGCAAGCGGCTAATGGTACATGGCCATCCCATTCGTGGAAAGGATCAGGAACATGACGAAAAAGAAAGTTTTGGAGCATATCACTTCGGTTGGTGTTGTCGCAGTTATTCGGGGAAACACAGCGGAGGAAGCGTACCAAATGTCCAAAGCCTGCATTGAAGGCGGTCTGGACAATATTGAGCTTACGTTTACTACACCGGATGCAGACCAGGTCATTCGCAGATTGAGAGACGAATTTAAGGATCAGGCTGTGATTGGCGCGGGGACTGTATTGGAGTCACTGACGGCGAGAATCGCAATTTTGGCTGGAGCGGAGTTTGTCGTGAGTCCTTCTTTTGAAGAAGAAACCGCCAAGCTGTGCAATTTGTACGCGATCCCGTATATGCCCGGCTGTATGACGCTGAATGAAATCAAGGAAGCCATGAAATTAGGCAGTGATGTAGTAAAACTGTTCCCGGGCAGTGCGATGGGAGCCGATTTTGTCAAGGCAGTCAGAGGCCCAATGCCTCATGTGCAGATTATGCCAACCGGCGGTGTTGATCTGGATAATATGGAGACCTGGCTGCGCAACGGATGTGTCGCAGTAGGGATTGGTGGCAATCTGACGGCTCCGGCCAAGGAAGGCCGCTATGATCTGATTACCGAAAATGCGGCGCGTTATGTAGCCAAATATAAAGAAATTCGTGCAGCACTGTAACGTGTAAGAAGATTTATTTAACTAAATTGATTTATACTAAACTGTGATGGAGGCGTAAGTATGGGCCTGGAAACTTTTTCATTAGACTTTTTTAATCTGAAAGGCAAAACAGCCATTGTAACAGGAGGCAACACGGGTTTGGGTCAGGGCTATTCAGTAGCTTTAGCCAAAGCGGGCGCTGATTTGTTCATTGTAGCTAACATTGAAGAGTATGAAGAAACCAGACGTCTGCTGGAACCTACAGGTGTGAAGGTTGTCTTTTATAAAGCTGACCTGACGAAAAAAGAATCGATTAAGAAAATTGTAGAAGAATGCGTCAAGGAATTCGGCAAGATTGATATCCTTGTCAACAATGCGGGTACGATTCGTCGCGCTCCTTTGCTGGAGTACAAGGCTGAGGATTGGGACGCTGTCATGGAAATCAACCTGAATGCTGTATATCATCTGAGTCAGGAAGTAGCGAAGGTGATGGTAGAGCAAAAAAGCGGGAAGATTATCAATATCGCTTCTATGCTTGCTTTTCAGGGCGGCAAGTTCGTTCCGCCGTATACCGCAAGTAAGCACGCAGTGGCTGGCTTAACCAAGGCATTTGCCAACGAGCTGGCGGTTCATAATGTTCAGATTAATGCGATTGCTCCTGGTTATATTGCGACTGCGAACACAGCTCCAATCCGTGCGGACGAGAGCCGCAATCAGGAAATTTTGTCACGTATTCCTGCAGGCCGCTGGGGCGATCCTTCCGACCTGATGGGGGTTGTCGTGTTCCTCGCCAGCCAGGGTTCCGATTATATGAATGGTCATATTCTTGCGGTGGATGGCGGCTGGCTGGTGCGCTAAGTATGTTAAGGTTAAGTACGTTAAGCACCGTAAAACACATCTGAGTCATGAGCTGAAGGCTGTCTCCAAAGGAAAAAATCCTTGCAGGCAGCCTTTGTTTGTTCAGTTGGAGCTGTATGCTGAACTGGAAGATTAGGAGTACTATGCTGATCCGTCCTATGCATATGGCATCAATGCCCTTATAATTTAATAAGAGAAAAATTGCTCAGGCTCCAGCCGTACACAAGGTTGGAGCCTTTGAGCATAACACAGAGGGATTGGAGAATAGAGAGATGAATTCACAGCAACACCAACGAGCTTTAGTATACAAATCTTTGTGGTATGCCGGTCCTTGGGTGCTTGCCGTAGGAGTGGTGCTGGTAGGTGCTAATTTGCGTGCTTCGATTACTTCTGTAGGGCCTCTTATCGGCTTGATTAAGGATTCTTTGCATATCTCAAATACACTGAGCGGGTTAGTAACGACATTACCGCTGCTTGCTTTTGCCCTATTATCGCCTTTTGTGGCTAATCTGTCGCGCCGCTTCGGGTCATCCCGTGTTATTTTTGCAGCCTTGCTGCTGTTAACCGCAGGTATTGTGGTGCGTTCCACGTTGGGAGTGACCGCATTATTTATCGGAACAGCCATGCTGGGATTGGCTATTGCCGTGTGTAATGTTTTGCTGCCCAGTCTGATTAAAGAGGAATTTCCTCGCAACAGTGGGCTCATGACCGGCGTATATTCAGTAGCTATGAATGTGGTTGCTGCAACAGCATCGGGTCTGAGTATACCGCTCGCTTTGAACGGAGGTATGGGCTGGCGCGGTGCATTGGGAATATGGGCCATTATGGGTGTGATTGGTATTTTACTCTGGATTCCCCAGCTTCTCAGAGCACGCAAAACGGTCAATAAGGCGGCAATATCCGCCCGAACCGTCAGTGTGTACAAATCGTCTTTGGCCTGGAAGGTGACGCTGTTTATGGGACTGCAATCTGCCCTGTTTTATGTCCCTGCCGCCTGGTTTCCCGAGATGATGAACGGACAGGGAATGGATTCCGAGACTGCGGGCTGGATGCTGTCCGTGCTGCAGTTTTCACAAATGCCGTTTACCTTTATTGTGCCGATTTGGGCAGCACGGTTGAAGGATCAGCGGATATTGGTCCTCATTATGGCTGCGCTGTATTTTATCGGTCTGGGCGGATTTCTGCTGGGAGCTACACAATGGAGTGTGGTTTGGGTTATTTGTATCGGCATCGCGGGCGGTTTCGCCTTTCCGTTAGTGATGATGTTCTTTAATTTGCGGACGCGGACACCGCAGCAGGCGGCAGAGCTGTCTGGTATGGCGCAATCCTTTGGTTATTTGCTGGCGGCGACTGGGCCAACGCTGTTCGGCTATTTGCATGATGCGACACAAGGCTGGACGATTCCGCTGCTGCTGCTTTTGTGCTTGAGTGTTGTACTTATGCTTACAGGACTGGGTGCAGCGAAGAAACGATATGTCGGAGGCGAGGTGGATGATCAGGCTGCAATTTGATGCAGAGGGCTACAGTGTCATCTGTGGTACAGAGCAGGTCATACTGTTGGCAAAAGAGTTTGCGCTGCTGCGTTTTCTATATGACAATCGCAACCAGGTGTTCACCCGGGAGCAACTGTTGGATCGTGTATGGCCGCTGGAGTATCCGGTAGAGCGTACGGTGGATGATCATATTTACAGATTGCGGAAAAAACTCAAGTCATGGCATACGCTCCGTATTCATACCGTCAGAGGGTATGGCTACAGCTTGACCCTGGCTGATGTGCAACAACGACAAAATCATCCGTCCTTGTACGATCAGGAGGTGCAGGACGCTGTCCATGGACTGTTCCGGAAATACCAACTGCTGGGACAGGGGAATTCCATCGCAGCGCTGGCTGCTCAGCAGGAGCAGATGGGATTTGAGATGTCTCCTTTTTATCAAATGTATACTCGGTTTGTGCAGGCGGATATATTGTGGTTTTTGGAACGGGAGGAATTTGCTCCTAAAGACCGATTGTATTGGATGCTGCTGTTGTATACAGGCACAGCCGGGGTTACGGATCAAGCGCTTGCCCTGTGTGAGCGAGCGCTGTCGAGCGGGCAGCTGTCCAGTGACCAGGAGCGGGAACTGCGTATTCTCAACATCCTGGAGGCTTATGTGGAGAATGGTCAGCCTGAGCGCGTACAGGAAGGTCTGCCACTGACCTTGATGGTAATGGAGCGGGATAGCCTTGATAAATTTGTGATGCCTGTTGCACTGATGGAGATGTACATGCATCTGGTTGCCAATCATATGGAAAAGGCTGCCGAACTGTCTGATCGTCTGGAAGGTTTGCTGTCGGAGGCTCCATATTTGCGCGAACTGGGCCGTTATCGCATGATGCGCGGACTTATACTTTTACGTACTGGAGATGTGGACAACGCCGAGCGGCTCATGGATGAAGGGCTGGATACCCTTGATATGGGTAAACAGGAATTGCTGAAAATCAAGGCGGTCTGCCAAATCCGCGGTTTTTTGAAGCTTTGCGGCACCTACCCCATGCTGGAAGAAAAATATGCGGCTCGGTACGAACGACTTGACCGGGATAATGGCTTAACAGTGCATCGTTCGGCGCTGAGGCGCTGGCTGGAGCAGACGCTTTCTGGGGTCTGATATTTTTCGCTGTCTGATTTTCTTCTGATATAGACCCGTTAGAATGTTCTTATTGCTAAAGAAGCAGAAATTTGAGAGCAGGGTGAGTAGAAATGAAGGAGAAGAAAGAACCGCAATCCACGCCCAGCATTTGGCGCAATAGCCGTTTTACGCGAATGTTTGCAGCGCACACGGCTGCTTCCTTTGGCGATTGGTTTGATGCCATCGCCATTCAGGTGCTTGTTGCTTATCGCTGGGAGGCTGATCCCATGCTGATTGCGCTGATTCCGGTAGTGATGGCGCTACCGGGTCTGCTGCTCGGCTCCATCGCGGGTACTTTAGCCGACCGGGTACACAAGGCCCGGCTGATGATCGGCTGCGATGCAGCTATCGCCTTATTGACGCTGGCGATTCTCGCCGTCCCAGGCCCGGCGTGGCTGCTGCCTTTGCTGGGCCTGCGCGCGGCGGCTGGCGTATTCCAAATGCCGTCACAGCAAGGCTTGACCCGCACAGTGGTCGCCAGCGGCGACCTGTTTCGGGCGACCTCGCTGAACGGGCTGGTCAATCAGGGCTCCAAAGTGGCGGGGCCATTGCTGGGTGCCATGACCTTGACTGTGCTGTCCCCCCAGGCATGCATTATTTTGAATGCATTGCTGCGCCTCTGCTCCGGCCTGCTGCTGTGGCCGCTGCGCGGAATCGGTCCGGCGCTGGCCAGCACAGAGCAGCAAACGGTTGCTGGCGAGCTGCAAGAAAAGCTGGAATCGCCACGTACGGCGCCTGAGATGGATGATGCCAAGATGCAGGAGAAGCCTGCTCACGCATCCCGTTTTCTCAGCCAATGGCGGGAGGGCTGGGCGTTCCTCTGGCGCACTCGAATGCTTTTGCATACGCTCATATTCGGGCTTTTTGGCTCGATTGCCATTCTCATGATTGACTACCAGTTCCCTACGCTGCTGCGCGTGCTCGCTCCGGGCAACGAATCGCTGCTTGGCTGGCTGGTTTCAGCCATAGGGGCTGGCGCCGTCGGCTGCATGCTCATACTTAATCGCTTGAATCGCATAAGCGCAGGCTGGGGGCTAGGTGGAGGCTATGTGCTGGTTGGCGGAGCTATTGCCGCTTTGGGCTGGGCGCAACCAGGGACAGGCTTGCCCGTACTGCTTATGATTGGGGCTATGCTGGGCGTGGGCAACGGTCTCTACATCATCACCCAGAACTACATTTTACAAGCCAAAACCCCGGCTGATATGGTGGGGCGGGTCTTTGGTATCCAAAGTACCGTCATTGGTGCGATCATGATCGTTTCGCCACTGGCCGGGGGAATATTGATCCGAATCGCTGGGGCAGGGACTGCCTTTGTCTGGATCGGGATGACTGTTGGCCTCCTGGGATTAGCGGGATTACTGCTTCAATCCGTGATTTGGCGCGAGCCCCTCGCTGATTCCAGCCTTACGACGGAACAACATATCGATCTTGCATAGTTGTTTATTTTGAATTTTGCAGTTCGGAATTTTAATCCAGGAGGAATAACCCATGAATCACCCAGAATCAACCACAACGTCTGTGGCACGATTGCTTGAAGGATCGCAAGTGTACTTGCGTCCCATTCATGTGGAGGATACAGAGCTGTACTATAATACGTTGTTCCATCAGGATGTGCGGATGCTGACAGGCACGCAGCGCAGCTTTAGCAAGGATCAAATTGCGCGTTATATCGAGGCTAAGGGCCAGGATACCTCAAGCCTGCTGCTTCTGATCGCGCTTTGCGAGGATGATCGTATCATCGGGGATATCGCCCTGCAGGATATAGACACCATGAATCGCAGCGCCAACATCCGTATCGCCATTACTGAGCAGGGAGATCAAGGAAAAGGCTATGGCAGCGAAGCACTTGTTCTGATGCTGAATTACGGATTCGGTATTTGTAATCTGCATCGGATTGAGCTGAATGTATTTGATTATAATGAACGGGCCATTCGTTGTTATGAAAAGGTAGGCTTCCAGCGTGAAGGTGTGCAAAGGGATGCTTTATTCTACAATCATGAATATCATGATTCGATTTGGATGAGTATGCTGAATCATGAATACCGCGACCGATATGTGAAAAAAGCGGAGAGCTGATGATCCGCATTTACACAGGTTTGCAGAAGAGGTATAATAGACAGATAAAGTTACTCATTGCGCGAATATGACCGACAACATCAAATGAACATGATTACCGGAGGAGCCTGTCACCAAGGCTCCTCTTTGTCTTTTGGAGGGGAACCTGTGCTGTACTTCAGGTTCCCCTTTTTATTTTGTCAGAGTGACCATGTGCCAGGTCAGATACATATTTTGCACGATTTCACGGCATTTTATGGGTATGAATGTTCTTGAATTCCGGAGTATACGCAATGAGTCCAAATGCTAAAACAAAAGGAGGCTGGCAGTCTATGCAATTTATACTATATCTTCTGCTGATTCTGTTGTTCACAAAAGTCGCGGGTCATCTGTCAGTCAGGCTCGGTCAGCCAGCGGTGCTGGGGAAGCTGATTGCGGGGATCGTGCTGGGTCCTGCCGTCTTGGGCTGGGTTCAGAATGATACGCTAATTCATGATATGTCTGAGATCGGCGTGCTTCTGCTGATGTTCATTGCCGGACTGGAGACCGATCTGGATCAGCTCAGGCGTAACTGGAAACCTGCGGTAGCGGTGGCGGTCGGAGGTATTATTTTGCCGTTGGTCTGTGGTTTTGGTGTAGGGGAAGCCTTTGGATTCTCGGTGAATGAAGGGTGGTTCCTCGGGATTGTCCTGAGCGCTACTTCTGTTAGCATTACGGTGCAGGTGCTCAAGGATATGAACAAGCTGAATACCCGGGAAGGCTCAACCATTTTGGGAGCGGCTGTGCTGGATGATGTGCTCGTGGTGGTATTGCTTGCAGTGATGATGAGTGTGTTCGGTATGGGCGGGGAGGAGATGTCGCTGGGGCTTCTTGTCGGCAAAAAGCTGATTTTCTTCGTCGTAGCTGTGCTGGGGGGATGGCTGGTTGTACCGTGGATGATGAAAATACTTGCACCACTAAAAGTGACTGAAGCGGTCATCACGGGGGCATTGATGATCTGCTTCGGGTTTGCGTATTTTGCTGATATGTTGGGGATGGCAGGAATTATCGGGGCCTTTGCAGCCGGGATTGCTATCGCACAGACCGATTATAAGCATGTGGTAGAAGAAAAGGTGGAGCCCATCGCTTATTCCATTTTTGTCCCTGTATTTTTTGTAAGTATTGGCTTGAATGTTTCTTTCGAAGGAGTAGGACAGCAGCTCGGATTTGTGGTTGCTTTGACACTGATTGCGCTAGTGACGAAGCTAATCGGCGGAGGGATCGGGGCGCGGCTGACAGGCTTTGATAACCGTTCTTCGCTTGCGATTGGCTCCGGGATGATATCGCGTGGTGAAGTCGCGCTTATTATCGCAGCTACCGGTCTGCAAACGGGTCTGTTGGCACAGCAATATTTTACATCGGTGATCATTGCCGTCATTCTGACGACCTTGGCTGCACCTCCGATCCTTAAGCTATGCTTTAGCGATAAGACGGAGTCATCTGTTCACGAGTCGAAGAAGAAGGTTGGCATCGACAGTCATAACGAAAACATCAACAAGTCGTAACGAAAAGACCCTTCGGGTGCAACTTCTCATTGCGTGCATGGATAGTCCGATTTGGAGTAAAGCGGACTTCCTATACAGCATTAGAAAGTGAGCGAAGGGCCTTTTTTATGTTAAATGTCCTGTAAAAATGCGGGAATTAGGCCTCAGATACCACCGTGAAACGTTGGTTCAGATGTTGAGGTTTTTCAATTTCGTCGACTACAGCTACCGCATAATCTTCATAGCTAACATAGCTTGCACCTCTGGAATTAACCAACAGCGTGTCTTTGCCTACTTGATAAGAGCCAGTGCGTTTGCCAAGAGCAAATTCAGCGGAAGGGCTAATGAAAGTCCAGTTCAGGTCGCTGGTGCCGCGCAGAATTTCCAGGTTTTTTCCTTGATTATTTGCTGTTGGATATACGAAATCCGGGAAATTAGGCGTATCTTTGACCAAAAGTGTGTGGGATTCATCAGTAAACAAGCTGCCTGCACCACCTACGACAATCAGGCGTGTACCGGACACATTACGCAGCGCTTCAATCAGTACGTTGCCTGCGTCTACATGCAGATGCTCTTGTCCAAGTGGAGCACCAAAAGCGTTAACGACAACGTCAAAACCTTTCAGATCGTCTGTTTTCAGATCAAAAACGTCTTTTTGTACCACTGTGGCACGGCTTTCTGTTACTTTAGCCGGGTCGCGAACGATTGCCGTTACTTCATGACCTCTGTCCAATGCTTCTTTTACAATATTACTTCCTGCTTTACCGCCTGCACCAATAACTGCAATTTTCATAATAGAAAGCCTCCTATAAATATAATTTGGATGTTTCATTCGTTTAATCGTAAGTGCATCCTGTTCATTCACGAACTTGGATATGTAACTATTATAGTTACAATATAAAATGAAAGTCAAGCGCTTCTACTAAGCCAACTAAAGTCCTTCGATTGGAAAGAGCAAAACTCGTTTAAGTATATAAAGTGAAGCTGAATGAGCCAATATAAGCATTATGTATGAAAACATGAAGACCTTAGATGATCTTAGACAAGAAAGGGTGACTCGACATGAGTAAAAAAGTACAGCTTGAACCTGCAGCACAAAAATTTGCAGACGATAATGCCAAACCTCCGTTTCTGTATGATTTGGGCCCTGAAAAAGGACGTGAAACAGTCAATGAGGTTCAATCCGGTTCAGCAGACAAGCCTGCCGCAGATGTAGAGGATCTGTCGATTTCCGGTGGTCCAAGCGGTGAGGTTCAGGTCAAAATTGTTCGCCCACAGCAGGTGACAGACGGTCTCCCGGTCATTGTATATGTGCATGGAGCAGGCTGGGTATTCGGGAATGCCCATACGCATGACCGTCTGATCCGGGAATTGGCAGTGGGTGCACAGGCAGCCGTTGTATTCCCGGAATACAGCTTGTCACCTGAAGCCAAATACCCGACAGCGATTGAGGAAATCTACGCCGTCGTTCAATGGGTGGCACAGCATGGACGGGAGCATGGGCTGAAGCCCGATACGCTGACGATAGCTGGAGACAGTGTCGGCGGTAACATGACCGCCGCCGTAACCCTGCTGGCGAAGGAACGCAGCGGTCCTTCCATCCGGCAGCAGCTGTTGTTTTATCCGGTGACGGACGCTTCTTTTGACACAGAATCGTATCACGAGTTCGCCACAGGATACTTCTTGAGCCGCGAGGGAATGCAATGGTTTTGGGATCAATATACGACTGATCCCAACGAACGAGCGCAGATCACGGCGTCCCCGCTGCGCGCCACCACAGCCCAGCTCAAGGGACTGCCGCGTGCGCTGGTCATTACAGGCGAGGCCGACGTGCTGCGCGATGAAGGCGAGGCGTATGCGAGCAAGCTGCGTGAAGCGGGGGTAGATGTGACCGCTGTACGTTTCCAGGGCATCATTCACGACTTCGTGATGCTGAACTCGTTGGCGGAAACCGCAGCGAAGCGCGGTGCAATCGCGCTCGCTACCTCATGGCTGCGCCAAGGCTTTGAGGGCTAGTACAATATAAAGCATTCAAGGGCGCTGACGCAGGATGTAATCTATTTCTGTTAAGGACTGAGGCTGTTTTCCCGAAGGTATTTACTGACGGGAAGACAGCCTTTTATATATGCCTAAAAATGAAACCGCTTCACGTTCGTTAAACAGAGTGATAATATAAAATTTGAAAGATTCAACCGATATTTTAGCCTAGGGATCTAAGGGGGATATCCATGCCATTTCAGGGACAACGCATTTTGCCTGCTGCCAAGCACATGAAGCAGCTGGAGGGCATTTTGGACAGCTCCTATGAGTATGCGGTTTTTCTGGATACGCATGTAGCGCAGCTGCGCAGCCTGTACCAGCTAGCCAGGAGTTGCAACAAGCAGATGCTTTTGCATGCCGATCTGGTGCAAGGCTTGAAAAATGATGAATATGCAGCGGAATATTTGTGTCAGGAGATTAAGCCGTTTGGGATTATCTCGACCCGGTCCGGCGTGATTGCCACTGCTAAAAAGAAGGGAATTCTTGCGGTTCAGCGGGTGTTCCTGTTGGATACGATTGCGCTGGAAAAAAGCTACGCGCTGTTGGAAAAAACACGGCCCGATTACATTGAGGTGCTGCCAGGCATTGTTCCACCCATGATTAAAGAGGTCAGTGAACGTACGGGTATTCCCATATTGGCGGGCGGACTGATTCGTACCCCGGAGGATGTGGAAGCGGCTCTCGCTGCGGGAGCTACAGCAGTGACGACATCCAATAAACAGCTGTTCGAGCATTATAGGCAATAGATTAGATTAGATCACATGTATTTTGCATAAATTCAAAAAAACTCATTTTGTATCTTGGGTATTTCTGCAAGATGTTTGTTTAGTCCTATCACGAGGTTGATCTAAATCAGTAGAATTCTGATTTTCAGATTTTGATCGAGGACTTAAGCAGTTCCCTATATAAAGAAGTTATTTGGTGGGAGGCCACCTAGGAACATGATCATGCTCTGGTGACCTCGTACAGCCTTTTCATTGCTGAATGGTAATGGGTTAAAGCATGCTGACATTAAGAGTACCCTTGTTGTTGGAGGCAACTCCATGATTGAGTCTGTAGTGACTCGATGTGAAATTCATTGGAGCGTAAAGTATAGGCATATTACACTTCTTGTACAATTAAATCACACCAGTGTAGAACCGCCATCCACGACAATGGTCTGTCCGGTGGAATATTTTCCACGCATTAAATAAAGATAAGCCTCAGCTGCGTCTTCGGGTTCTCCCGCTCGGCCAGCCGGGAGGTCTTTTCCGGCAGTTTCATACATCGCGTTTAGGTCTTCTTCAGGAATACTGTCCCACATCTCAGTACGTATTAGCCCTAAACTAACGGTGTTGACACGAAGCGGACTGAGTTCGACAGCCAGCGCCCTGGCTAGAGATTCAACAGCACTACATACGCTGGCTGCGACCGTCAAACCCTTCTGAGGTCGGACTCCGGCAATGCCACAAGTTAAAATGATGGAACCGTTCTGTCTGATGTTCTCACTTCCGTATTTTGCGGCCATAAACGCTCCCCAGTACCGCAGGTTAAAGGATCGCCGTGCAGTCTCCACGTCAATTGAGCTGAAATTTTTGATTAGTAATGAATCGCCTGCCGAGAAAACCAAGTGGTCTAATTCACCAATTTGGCTGAAAAATGTTCGAACCTGCTCCTCGCTAGATAGATCAACCACATGTCCTTCCGAACCTTGGGGGAGGCGCAAGATCGCATTGTGAACCTTCTCTTTTCGACTGGATACTACGACTACGGACGCTCCTTCCCTTGCAGCGGTTTCGGCTGTCGCAAATCCAACTCCAGAAGTTCCTCCGAAGAGAATAATGCGTTGGCCTCTCAAAGTACTGCTACGATCATTCTGTTCTGGTTTCACCCTAAATCCCCTCTTCTTCGATTATTTGTTATAGAACGGAAGTACAACCTATTCAGCCTTGACTGCCGATTCCTCCTACACTGTAGGCGACAAATCGATTATAATCAGTTTTGTAAACGCCCAAATAGGCCTGTATTTGTAGTACTATTCTGAATGCTAATCGTACGGATACTGTTATAAATTCTATCAGGATATAGAGGTGTATCATTGTTATGAATTCTGAAAGAAGACGAAAAGAACTAGCTGATTTTCTTCGGACCCGTCGCACACGTCTATCCCCGCATGATGTGGGATTACGGGTTGAGACCTCACGTCGTCGTACGCCTGGTCTGAGGCGAGAAGAAGTGGCAAGTTTATCAGGCATTTCCTTACCATGGTACACTGCACTGGAGCAGGGGCGGGATATTCAAGTGTCGGAACAAGTACTGGAGAGTTTGGTGCGAACACTCCGACTCAGTAACGATGAACGCAACCATCTATTCGTTTTGGCTAACCACTCTGTACTTCCAAACGTTACAGAAGATGAATCCATTTCTCCAGCCCTTCAACAGATTCTCGACAAGCTGGGGACATACCCTGCCTATGTCATCGACAGACGATGGAACCTTTTTGCTTGGAATAAAATGACAAGTATATTGTGTGGAGACTTTAACCAAATAGCAGAGATTGAAAGAAATATTCTTTGGCGCATCTTTATGATGAAGGATAACAAAGCTCGCATAGTTAATTGGGAAAACGTCGCCACCATGTTGTTGGCCCATTTTAGAAGCCGATACGCCTTGCACATGAATGATTCGTGGTATCAGGATTTAGTTAACATGTTAAGTGACAGGAGCGAGGAGTTTAGAGAGTGGTGGGGACGACATGATGTCTCCAGAAACTCGGAAGGAGAAAAAGTGATACATCATCCTCAGGCAGGACTGTTGGCATTTCGTTACAATACTTTTACAGTCTCTGAAAGCGGTGAGTTCGTGATGGGGGTATATACGCCAATCGAAAACACAGGAACTAATGAGCTGTTAGAAGGTTTATTGCATGGATCTCGTTGAGAACGATAGAAAGTCAGGTTATTCCATTAACGGGAAACGTTAGTTCAATACAAGCAGTGTGCACTGTGTAGATGGAGGAGCAGTGATGAACGAGTTCCTGATGCAGTTCCAGGCAGATTTCCCTTTTCATCGTGTACAGTGTGTGCTACGATATGGATAAGTTAATACTCGTCAGGAGATTTGGAGAGACCATGGACCGCTCGGCATACGCCGCAGCGATGTTCGTGGTCTTTTTTTGTATCTTTTGATGACTGGGTTGGCAGATCGCATCGTGAATATATACAAAGCTGGAGGGATAGATGATGGGAGAACAGAGATTTGCTGCGCAGGATAGAACGGCTGTTTTGGAACGTATGGGGCATGAGCATTTTGATATATTAATTATTGGCGGCGGCATTACAGGAGCCGGAATTGCACTGGATGCCGCGGATCGTGGCTTGAAGACGGCGCTGGTGGAAATGCAGGATTTTGCGGCAGGCACATCCAGTCGCTCTACCAAGCTGGTGCATGGCGGTCTGCGTTATTTGAAGCAGTTTGAGGTTAAGATGGTAGCCGAGGTCGGGAAGGAGCGGGCAATTGTATTCGAAAATGGTCCACATGTGACTATACCAGAGCGTATGCTGCTTCCTTTTCACAAGGGAGGCACGTTTAATGCGTTCACCACCTCGATTGGTCTGCTGGTATATGACTTTCTTGCTGGAGTGAAACGCAGTGAGCGCCGCCGAATGCTGGACATCCAGGCTACGCTGGAGCGTGAGCCTTTGCTGAAGCGGGAAGGATTGAAGGGCAGCGGCAGCTATGTAGAGTATCGTACAGATGATGCTCGCCTGACGATTGAGGTCATGAAGGAGGCTGTTGCACGAGGGGCGCTGGCGGTGAACTATGCCAAGGCTGACAGCCTGCTGTATGATGACGGACGAATTAGCGGCGCAGGTGTAACGGATCGGGTCACAGGCAAAGCTTACGAAATTCGGGCTTCGCTGGTGATTAACGCGGCCGGACCGTGGGTGGATACGCTGAGGGAGATGGATCGCTCCAAGGAGGGTAAAATGCTTCGCTTGACGAAAGGCGTCCATCTGGTATTCGATGCCAAGCGCTTTCCGCTCAAACAGGCTGTGTACTTCGACACACTGGATGGACGCATGGTATTTGCGATCCCGCGTGATGGCAAAACCTATGCAGGTACGACCGACACGGTATATGAGGGGGATACAGCTCATCCCCGAATAACTGCCGAGGATCGGGCGTATGTGCTTCAAGCGATCAACGGGATGTTCCCGGACATGAAGCTGAGCGCTAAGGATGTGGAATCCAGTTGGGCAGGGGTACGGCCGCTTATTTATGAAGACGGTAAAAGCCCTTCGGAAATTTCGCGCAAGGATGAAATTTGGGAATCCCGTTCAGGCTTGATCACAATTGCGGGCGGCAAGCTGACAGGCTACCGGAAAATGTCCGAGCTCGTCGTGGATCGTGCAGTACGGGAGCTGGGGCGCTTGCATGGGCAGAGCTTCCAGGCATGCCGCACCCGACATATCCCGATTTCGGGCGGCAGTGTAGGCGGCTCGGCAGGTTGGGACGCCTTCGTGAGCAAGCAAGCCACAGCGGGTGCTGTGCTCGGCCTATCGCCGCAAATGGCCAGAGCATGGGCCACCCGATACGGCTCCAATACAGAGCGGCTGTTTGCCATCGCGGTGCGCAGCATGAAGGAGGCCACCGAGACGGAAGCGGCGCTGCCTCTGGATATGCGTGTCCCGCTCATGTATGCGATGGAGCAGGAAATGACGGTGACACCGTCTGATTTCTTCATTCGACGAACCGGAGCGCTGTTCTTCCAGATTGACGAAGTAAAGCGCTGGAAGCAGCCCGTCATTGCATTGATGTCCGAACATGCAGGCTGGAGCCCTGCGCAAGAGCGCCAATATGCGGCTGAACTGGATGCTTATCTGCATGAAGCGGTGACGCCTGTAGAGGCAGAAAAGAAGTCAGACATCGTGAAGGCCATCTGATTACTGTGCAGGATATGCATCCTTGAGCGCCTCCTGAACGCTCTCTTTCATTGCTCTTAAATATGCAAAGAACCTCCGTTCCACGATGGCTGTGTGGAATGGAGGTTCTTTTTGAATAGCACTAGCTTACAGCATCAGGTGGAAGAGGAACGGCGCAGCCGCCAACGTAAAGAGAGCGGCGAGTACCATAGAGATGCTGGAGATTGTACCTGTCAGCGAGCTGAACTCGAATGCTTTGGAGGTGCCGGTACCGTGAGCACCGGTACCGAGCAGTACCCCGCGTGAGACTTCATTTTCAATACGGAACAGCTTGACGATCATCGGACCAATAATGAGACCGCTCAAGCCGGTCAAAATAACAAATACAGCTGTGACGGTTGGATTACCGCCAATCGTTTGTGATACATTCATGGCAATGGGTGTCGTAATGGAGCGGGGAATCAGGCTGCTGAGCAGCGACGAGTCCAGATGCATCCATTTGGCAAGAGCCATGGAGGACAATACAGCTACAACGGAGCCGGACAGCACACTAAATACGATTTGGGACGCATGCTTCTTCAACACAGGGAAGTTGCGGTACAAAGGGACGGCAAATGCAATCGTAGCTGGTTGCAGCAGCGTGGACAGCAAGTGAGCACCTGAATTATAGGAACGATAGTTCACGCCCGTCAGCGTCAAAATCAAAATAATAACAACAGGTGTAATAAGCAATGGAGACATATATACCTTGGGCAGGGTGCGGTACATGCGTTTGGCCATCCAGTAGATAGCGAGTGTCAATACAATACATAGAAGACCGATCATGATGATTTGTGCTCCTTTCGTTTACCAAGCAGACTGGCGACCATACCCGTACAGGCCATCACCAGAAAGGTGCCGAGCAATACCACCAGCATAATACTCATACCATCGTGTTCCAGCATCGGCCAATAATTCATAACACCGACAGCGGAGGGAATAAAGAATAATAGCAGCTCGGCCAGCAGCCAGTTCGCGCCAACCTCAATCCAGCTTAGTCGGACCAAGCCGGTTTGCAGCAGAATAAAAAGGATCACCATACCGATAATGCTACCGGGTACAGGCAGGTGAAGCCAGGAAACTACCGCGTTCAGGATGAGTGAAAAGGCCATCAGGACGGCAACCTGCAGAACACCGCGTATGAAGCTTTTCATATATGTTGACTCCTATCTTTGATTTCGTTATTTTCAAACTGTAATGAAATTTTACATCACAAGCTTTCATGAGTAAAATGCATATAAAGAATGTAATGTATTCCGTTTGTCTATGGAAGAAGGTGCAGGTTTGGATATCCGACATTTACAATATTTTTTGGAGGTCGCGCGGCTGCGCAGCTTTACAAAGGCGGCCCAAAGCATGTTCATTACACAGCCGACGATCAGTAAAACGATTAAAAGCCTGGAGGATGAGCTGGGTGTTACCTTGTTCGATCGAATTGGCAAAAGAATCGAGCTGACGGACGCTGGGAAGGTGATTGAGCTTCAGGCTCAAGCGATTGTGAAGTCCTTTCAGAGCTTGTCCTCGGAGCTGAGTGATTTGATGAACCTGAAAAAAGGGCACATCCGCATCGGCCTGCCGCCGATGGTTGGATCGAGCTTTTTTCCGCGTGTCATTGGGGAGTTTCACAAGGCCTATCCCGATGTAACCATTCAATTGTTCGAGGATGGAGCGAAGAAAGTGGAGCGGGACGTAGGAGCCGGGGCATTGGATATCGGAGTGATTGTGCTGCCTGCGAGTGGAGATATGTTTGAGACGTTTCTGTTTGTGGAGGAAAAGCTGAATCTGCTCGTTCACCCTACGCATACATTGGCTGAGTGCAAGGAGGTGCCGTTATCCGCGCTGGCGGAGGAAGCGTTTGTACTGTTCCGCGAGGATTTTACGCTGCATGACCGTATTATTGCGGAGTGTGTCCGTGCCGGCTTTCAGCCGCGTGTAGTCTACGAAAGCTCACAATGGGATTTGATCAGCGAAATGGTTGCAGCGAACCTGGGGATAGCGCTATTGCCGGAGGCCATTTGCCGGGATCTGGATTCCGAGCGCTTGCGTATTCTTCCATTGGTGGACCCCGTCATCCCCTGGCATTTGGGAATGATCTGGCAGAAGGATCGTTACCTGTCCTTTGCAGCCAGAGAATGGATATCGTTCACACAGGAGCTGCTGCGGACGGAGTATGGCAGCAAGTAATCCAAGTATTCCGTGAGCAGATGATTGCGATATCGGTGCGATGCGTCAGGGGAGGCCCGTATGCACATAACCAGAAGATTCTGGCTAACCTGATAATACGAAAAGCTGCCCTTATGGGCAGCGATGTAGCTTGCTTCTATGAATGTGCCTGATTGTTTTGGTTTCCCGCACGCTTGGTGTGAAGGTACTTGTCCATAATTCGGTCAAGCCTGGAGGATTTGTCCAATACACGTTCGTCCCTTAATCCGTGTAAGTTAGCCATGCGATTCAGTTCGCGGCGTTCTTTTTCCATGAGTTTTTCTAATTGTTCGAGGTTCAAAAAGACCACCCCCCATGTCGATTGTAAGGCATGTCTCCACTAGCGGCAGAAGATTTTTTATAATGATGTTTTTTCCATTTTACCACATTTTATTAACAATAATCCATCTTACCTGACATTTAGTGACTAATGCTATGATTTTGCCAGTTCCACCCGATTACGTCCTAATCGTTTGGCCTCATATAGAGCGTCATCCACTTTCTCCAATAATTTATCCGCTGTAATGGCAGGAAAACTGCCTGCTCCGACAGATACCGTCAGGGGAACGATGGTTCCGTCATTCAGTTGGAATGGGCCATGTTCCACAGCCTTTCGAATCTTCTCGGCAAGGCTTGCTGCCTTCTGGCTGTCGCAATCTCCAATTATAATGGCAAATTCCTCTCCGCCTTTACGGGAAGGGTATGCCCTCATTGTGAACTCCCGATTTAACAAAATTCCTAATTGGCTCAAGACGGTATCTCCGTTCAAATGCCCATACGTATCATTAATTATTTTAAAGTGGTCAATATCCAGCATCACGACGCCAAATGGCTTTTTTGTGGCTTTGGAAGTATGAAGGATCTCCTCAAACAGCGCATCAAAAGCACGCGGATTGTATAATCCGGTTAAATGATCCCGGTTTGCAGCCTCTTCCAGCAGATGAATGGCCCGCTCTGTTTTTTTGATATGGGACATCATAAAATAGGTGAACAAGCCGCCAAGCAACTTAACGGTTGTGACTATTATAATAGTTTCATTATTAGGAGGATTAACCACAAAAAAAGTAGATAACAGCGACATAACAGCAGCTCCAAGCACAGCTGACATCCATTTGCCGAGCGTTAGGCTTTTTTCTCGAATGAAGGTAAGTGAAATGCCCAGTGCCATGAAGCAATTGACAGTAGCAGTCAGAGAAATATCTGTCAAACCACCGGTGATGTAAATACGGTACAGGCTTATGATCAGGGTGGTCAACAGGCCGGAAATCGTTCCTCCCATATAAACAGAGATGATAATGGCCAATTGGCGCAGATCGACCACAAAGTTCCCGTTGATCCATAAACCGGCCATCATTAAAAGAATACCAAACAGTCCCAGCATCAACCCGTTCATTACCCGATGGATATATCTATGTTTCTCCAGGTAACGTGCGTATTTTCGTGAAAGCAAATTCCCAAAGAATAAGAAGCTCGTTAATAATGCGAAATTGTTAATTAATTCTTTTAACATAACCCTATCCTTTATGCTGTAATGTGAGTTGGACACTGTCGAGAATAAAGTAATAAGCCTCATTTCTATATTTCGGTAAAAAATAAGTATGAGTGAATACCGATTGAGCACAAACGATGCTTATGTCCCTTACGTTTCCTTTATCTTCGTGATAAAGTGAAAGGACTATGACCGGAACGGGTGATCGTATGAAGGAACCAATTCACATATCAGTGCGTCCACTTGTGGAATATGTGCATCGAAGCGGCAGCATTCACAGTGGTTTCCGCTTGAACAGCAGTATGCTGGAAGGAACTCGCGTGCATCAGGTAATCCAGAAAGGCTATAGGGAGCATGACCGCAAAGAGGTATATTTGCGCACGGAAATTCCATATCAGGATGCATTGTTCATTGTCGAAGGCCGCTGTGACGGGTTGATTGAGCTGGATGGTGTATGGACAGTTGATGAGATCAAATCGATATCTCTGCCCCTTGAAGATATTCAGGGGGATGGTCAGCCTGTACATTGGGCGCAAGCATTCTTGTACGCTTATATGATTGCTCGCGAGGAGCAGCATCATTCCATGCAGATTCAGCTTACTTATGTACAGACGCATAGTGGAGACATTCGCCGATTTAGACGGGAGCTATCCTTTGCAGAGCTGGAATCCTTTGCACAGGAGATGATTGCCGGCTATGCACCCTATGCATTCCTGTTGAGAGCGCATGCGGAAAAGCGGGATGCCAGTATTGGCACGTTGGACTTTCCCTTTGACACGTATCGTTCAGGTCAGCGCACCCTCGCGGGTGCGGTGTACAAAACGATTGCCGAAGGGGTCAGCCTGTTTGCCAAAGCGCCCACGGGTATCGGTAAAACAATTTCCACCTTGTTTCCTGCAATCAAGGCCATCGGCGAAGGGCTGGTGAGCCGGGTATACTATGTGACGGCCCGTACCACGACCCGCGCAGCAGCAGAAGAAGCGTATGCCAAAATGCAGACTCAAGGGCTGCATATGTACGTGGTGACCTTGACTGCAAAGGATAAAATTTGCTTTAAGGATGAAAATGATTGTGATGTCGGAGCATGCAGCATGTGCGAGGGCTATTATGACCGAATCAACGGTGCGGTGTCCGATATTTTAGCAAATGAGACATTAATGACTCGGGCGGTGATTGAGCATTATGCGCGCAAGCACAGGGTATGTCCCTTTGAATTTTCACTAGATGTAGCGTATGCCTCGGATGGTATAATCAGTGATTATAACTATGTTTTCGATCCGCGTATTTCCTTGAAGAGATTGCTGGAGGAGCACAAGCGAAAAGGCGTTGTATTGGTAGACGAGGCGCATAACCTGGTGGAACGCGGACGGGATATGTTTTCGGCGGAAATGCTGAAATCGTCTTTTCTGGAGCTGAAAAGGGAATTTAAACTGCTCAGCCCGGAGATTGCCGCGGCTGCGAACGCAGTGAACGCGCATATGATTACCCTGCGTAAATTGCATGCGGATACAGGAAAAGCAGTGGAGGCGTCCGCACCGCAAGAGATGCTGGAGCTGCTCACGCCTTTTGTGGAAGCAGCCGAACGTGAACTGGTAACGGGGGAAAGCGTGAGCGATGCCCAGCGTGCGAGCAGTACAGGTGCAGCTTATGCATTGCTTCTGGATACGTACTTTGCCGCTCAAAATATGCTGCGAATTGCCGCTTTGTACGATGAACGCTACGTTACCTATATTGAAGCGGGACGCAGTGAAGTGCGGGTCAAGCTATTTTGCCTTGATCCTTCGCATTTGCTCGGACAGGCTATTAAGGGCTATCGCTCAGCTATTTACTTCTCCGCAACATTGACGCCGCTTGCTTATTACCGCGATATGCTGGGAGCGAAGGAGGAGGACTATACGCTGCAGGTTCCTTCTCCCTTTCATCAGGAGCAATGGGATGTACGTCTATTCCCGCTCTCTATCCGTTATCGGGATCGTGAGCGCTCAAAGGGAGCGATTGTGGATATGCTGGCCGGACTGGCAGAGGAACGTAAAGGGAACATCCTCGTATTTTTCCCGTCCTATCCGTATCTGCGTGAGGTATACGAGGAGTTTATGATTCGGGACGTACCGGCAGATACGTTGGTGCAAAGTCCGGGTATGACCGAACCGGAGCGCGATCGCTTTCTGGAGGCTTTCCAGCCTGGACAGGAGCGTACCTTGCTCGGCTTTGCCGTGCTGGGTGGTGTATTTGCCGAAGGGGTCGACTTGCCGGGAGACCGCTTGAACGGGGTCGTGGTTGTTGGTGTGGGATTGCCGCAAATTGGCGCAGAGCGGGATGTGCTGCGGGAATACTTTTCGGAGCAAGGACGGAACGGCTTTAACTATGCGTATGTATACCCGGGGATGAATAAAGTCCTTCAGGCAGGAGGAAGACTTATCCGTACAGAGCAGGACGAAGGCCTGCTGGTTCTGGTGGATGATCGATTTGCCAAGGAGCCGTATGCTTCTTTGCTGCCGGAGGAATGGAGGAGCTATCGTTTGGCTGAACAAGCGGGATTAGGGAAGGAATGGACAGACTATGAATTTTAATTTTCATAATGACTCCATACGCGGGGTGCTGCGTCGTTTTGGTCAAGAGGAGGCCGAAGTGGATAATATGGAGACTTTCGTAACTTTTGCGCGCTTGGCTAGCAGTATTTTCAGAGAAATGGATACCAATCTTACCAGGCTGGGAGCCTCGCAGGGCAGAGTCATCGTCCTTAGCCTGTTACATTTTCATGCACCGCATCGAATGACACCATCGGAGCTGGCTGAAAGGGCTGATGTCACACGGGGAACCATGACGGGGCTGATTGATGGGCTGGAACGGGATGACATGATCGAGCGCGTAGCTCACGAAAGTGACGGACGGATGGTGACCATCGGATTAAAAGAGGCTGGACGAGAGCTGCTGAGGACGGTAGGTCCTTATTACACCAAGCTGATCCGGTCATGTATGACGGAGTTTACAGAACAGGATCATGAGACGATGAAGGCCTTGCTTGGAAAAATGAAAAGCGGTTTTGAGCGATCCTTGCCGAAATGCTGAATGCCTGATTTTTTGGGGATGGGGAATGGGGGAGATAAACATGTTCTTTTATGCAAATGAGGTCTATGAAAACCGTGATTTTGGCTCGATGGATGCCAGAGAAGGCGAGTGGACGAATTGTGAGTTTACCCGATGCCGTTTTCGAGGGGTGGAGATGAATGAGTCACTCATGGAAGGCTGTACTTTTGTGGACTGCGATTTTACCGGAGCCATTCTGAATGCCTCTCATTACAAGGAGTCTGCTTTTACAAATTGTCTATTCACCAACGCCAATCTGTTTGTAGCCCGGTTTGACAACTGCAAGCTGGTAGGCTCGGATTTTGCGGGGGCCAATATGGACGGGCTCACGATTACGGGTGGAGACTGGTCTTATACGAATCTGCGTCATGCGGATTTAAGGAAGCAGGATTTGCGGAAAATACGCTTCAAGGAGGCAGACTTGTCCGAATGTAATCTGGAAAAGGCAGATTTGCGCGAAGCAGATCTTACTCACGCAAGATTGCAGAAAGCACATCTGCAGGGAACGGACCTGCGTGGCGCGAAGATGGATGGTGTGAATTTTAAAGATTTGAATATCACCGGAGCCAAGCTGGATATCCAGCAGGCCGTAGCCGTGGCTCGATCCTATGGAGCGAAGGTAGAAGGTTTCAGTTGAGCAAGGACTACATAATGATTCATCACCATAGTACATTTACTCCTGTGCAGCGATCAGGCATAATGAAGAATGATGCCGATAAGAACAAGCCTGTTTTACGGGGATAAAGGAAGGAAGAGACAGATGAGTCAGACAAACGTTTATTTTAATCATGATGGTGGAGTAGATGATCTGGTATCCCTGTTTATGCTGCTTCAGATGGAGCAGGTTCATTTGACTGGAGTATCTGTTATTCCGGCGGATGGCTACCTGGAGCCCGCAACGGATGCCAGCCGTAAAATTATTGATCGTTTTGGACAAAATAAAGGGCCTGTGGAAGTTGCTAAATCCAATTCACGCGGCAAAAATCCATTTCCTGCTGCTTGGCGTATACATTCCTTTTATGTGGATGCATTACCGGTGCTGAATGAATCGGGGCGCATGGAAGCGCCGCTTTCATCCCTGCCGGCTCATCAGCATCTGATCGAAAAGGTACGCGGAGCCGAGGGTAAAACGCTGTTGCTGTTCACCGGACCGCTAACCGATCTGGCACGCGCGCTGGATGAGGCACCGGACATTGAAGCCAAGATTGAAAAGCTGGTATGGATGGGCGGCACCTTTGAAAAAGGGAATGTAGAGGAGCCGGAGCATGACGGCACAGCAGAGTGGAATGTGTTCTGGGACCCGGAAGCGGCTTACCGTGTATGGCAAAGCGGCATCACGATTGATCTGGTGGCGCTGGAAAGCACAAGCAAAGTACCATTGACGCCAGCCGTGCGTAATCGTTGGGCTGCCGAGCGTCGGTATGAGGGCGTGGATTTCCTGGGCAACTGCTACGCAGGCTGTCCGCCGCTCGTTTATAGTGAAACGAATTCAACATACTTTCTGTGGGATGTTCTGACCACTGCATCTGTCGGACGCCCGGACATTGTCAAGAAAAAGACGGTGCATTGCAGCGTCATCGCTGAAGGTCCAAGCCAGGGCAGAACGGTAGAGCAGGCGGAAGGTCGTCCTGTGAATCTGGTATATGATACAGACCCGGAAGCCTTTTTTACGTATATGACTGATTTGGCCAAGCAGGCTGCTCCCAAACGTTACTAAGCCTGGTCATGCCTATGCGTGCGGCTTAGAGTAAAGAATGCAATCCATTTGCAAAGCACTATATATCAAAATCCGTGACGTTATCCGTCACGGTTTTTTTATTTTCAGGCAGCCCGTACTTTCTGCTTCGATTTACCTATTCGTTTGCGCAAACCTTCATCTTATAGGTCTAGTAAGGTGCTTTTTTTGACAGGTATGTAGCATATGAATACACATTCGTGAAATTAATTGGTGATTTTCAAAGTTTTTCACGCCTTCATTTAAAATTTCATCATATGAAAAAAGTGTAATAAAATAGGAGGATAGTACCAGTAATATCATGTAAATATTCTATATAATAGGTTTAGAGGTGGGATTATGAATAGACTGGAAGCACTAGAACACTTTCATGGGACCTATGCAGAAGAGGTGCTGAATCAGAAAAAACACCACGTAGCGTCTTTGTATGAACAGCGAAAAGAAGAGCTCATCTTATCTTTTATTCAATCCTTTCAATGGATTTGTCAGCAGGCTAATCATATAGAGGCGTCCAAAACCAGGATCGGATACATAACTTATTCCATGCGGCGTACCTATCTGATGGATCGAAACTATAACTATATCATCGAAGCCTATGATAAAAGATGGTTCTTTGATCCCGGGCCATGCCAAGGAGTCTATGATGCAGGATGGGCTTTCAGCTTTTGGGGAGAATTGGTGGATGAATTGAGCCAGCTCCGAAAACCTTATATGAATAAGGTTATTCAGCCAGATGTAGAGCGATTTGCACTTCAGGCTGCGGAGGAATTTCATCAATACATTTTGCAGTTAGCCAGGGATGCTATTGGACAGGCTGTACAAACACCGGAATTTAAGGTGCTGAGCTGTGAGGAGGATTTGGAAGTACGAATAGGGGAGTATAAAGGAATCAGTAAGGTGGTGTACGCAGCAGGCGATGGAATACTACATAATTCAGCAAGATGATCGGATCACAGAGTATATGCATCCCGTAGAGATGAATCGCGGCCAGCTGCTGGAGTGGGCAGCCAGCGCAGAAGATTCCATTTTACAATTTTATGTTTCAGGTGATGCAGACTATATTGATTTTATGGAGTACCCGGTAACTATAGTCTCTGAACGGCTAAAGGAGATTTTTGATATATATCAAGCGGGACTGGGTTGGAAGCTGATTGTTTTTGCCGATATGCAGCGAATGCAGCAAACGAGATATTGGCTGGCTAATCCGCCTAGCCTTATGTGTTTATCACAGCTTAGTGAATACCATAGGGACGGTACACTGAGGAAAATCATTTTAGATGAATATGCAGTGGAGAATCACAAGATTTTCAGGGTTCAGGATGCAAATCATCATATCATTGTAGATCTCGATGTGGCTGAATGTATTTTAAAGTTTAATTTGACAGGCTTGAAATTACAAAAGGTTGATACAGCGAGTCCATCTATATAAAGGAGAATCCAAGAATGAGTGAGAGCTATGTAGTGGATGGGGCACAGATACATTGCAGCTATGGAAGTCATGCGGGAAGATTTAGTGTTTCAGCTAACAGGGGGATTAGCATTGGCGATAAATTGCAGGGGAATATTCAGGATTTTTACCCGCACACGCATATCCCGTCTTTCGGAATGTGCCGTAGTATGCATAATCCTGCAGTGGTTTCTGCTAACAAAGGCAATTCCGGAAAAATCATTCCGCAGTCCTGCAAACCGAGTGTATCTATGCCCTGGTTGAATGGAAAAAGAGATGTATATGTAGATCAATCTCCGGCCCTTATGAGCTGTTCCACGAATTTATGCATGTGGTGCGGCAAAATTTCATTCACAACAGATGGGCAGGAATAGCTAACAGATTACAGGGATTTGCATCACATGAAAAGCAAACGGGGGTTGTAAGATGGGACTGGCTGGAACTGTGCTGACTTATGGCAATATTAGAGTGAATGCTCCATATGAAATTGTCCGGCTGCTGGATTTTAAATTGACGCAGAAGGTGAACGATCATGGCAAGGTATACATCACTGCACTCATACCGGATGAGGATCATGCAAAGTATGATGGATTAGCTTACGCTGAGGATGTGCTGGAGGTATATGAGACGGATGAAGATCAGGGGGCGGTTAGTATCTTTAAAGGAATCGTCACCAATATTCGCATCGGATTCAAAAATGGTGTATATCACATGTACCTTGAGGCAGCCTCTTTTACATATTTGATGGACCAGCAACTGAAAAATCGTTCGTTCCAAAACAGGAACTGGACGTACTATCAATTATTCCGCAAGCTCGTAGATGCTTATCCACACGGGGATTTTATTGACCTGACGGACAGCGCTAACAAGTTGGACGGCTTTACTATTCAGTATCAAGAGAGTGATTGGGAGTTTCTAAAAAGAATGGCCTCTCACCAGCAAACCGGATTGATTGCCGAGATCACCTCCGTGTTCCCGAGATTGTGGTTGGGCACCTCGAAGGAACAGGTGAAGGGGGAGCTGCATGGTATTAATTTTACCCTTCAAAAAACAAAGCCAGGTTCCAGGTATACATACGCTGAGGTGGAGGATACGAAACGCTTTGAGCTTGGAGATATCGTTGTATTTCAACGAAAGCATTGGATTATTGATCAGATTCATGCAGAGATGAAGCAAGGTCTCATGACCTATGATTATGTTCTTGTTCCGGAAGCAGGTGTTCCAAGAGAGGTTATACATAATCGGTTTATACAAGGAGCCTCCATTGAAGGAAAAGTCATTGATTTAGACAGTGAAGGAGAGGCTGTCAAGCTCCACTTGTCCGTGGATACCTTACAGTCCAAAGCCGAAGGCTACTGGTTTTCTTACCCGACGATGTACACCGGGGATGGGATCGGTTGGCATTGCATGCCTGAGCTTGGGGATCATGTCCATTTGTATTTTCCATCGAGCAACGAGCGGGATGCCCATGTGATTCAATCTCTTCGCAAAAGAGATCACAAAGGAGATGAAATCAGCAAGCCGGAAAGAAAGCTGTTCCATACCAAAACTCAAAAAATAGCGAGATTCGATGATAAAGAAGCAGCTTTCTCCACCCAAAAAGAAAAGATACTCGTACGCTTAAATCCTGCCTCCGGTATTCACGTGTATAGTCATCACGATCTTACCTTTCACGCCGATGCAGATTTGGTGCTGCACGGCAAAAAGGTACAGATGACCGCTACTCGCGAGCTGTCTTTGACGTGCAAAACCAGCTATATCCGAACCGATGGAACGCTTCATCTCAAGGCTAGTAAGCTTGTGAAAAATCAGGTGCCTGATGCAGAACTGAAGGCCTACAAATCTCTGGTTCAGGAATTGAAGGGGAAGGGATATCCGCAATGGGTGCAGGATCTGCTGCTTCAATATAAAACGAGCTACTACAAAGCTGTGGCAGCAGGGGACCAAAAGGCTGCCAAGGAAGCAGCGGCCAAGGCCAGGCAACTGCGTCAGCAGGTGGCAGAAATAGATCGTATGCCTGCCTGGGCCAGAGCACAAATGCATGAGTACACCTCTCAATGGTGGGAAGCACATGGCGCGAACGATAAAGCCAAGCAAAAGCAGATGCATATTCTCGCCAACCAGTTGCGTGATCATGTGATCATCAACGAGTTGATTCGCGGCCATTCGGCCAACTCCTATCTCGATGCGAATCGGCTGGAAGAGCTATCCGGACAATACGCAGAGCGCGCCCATAAGCTGACCGTAGCTGATCAAAAGGCCATCGCCAAGGAAGCGGCTGCTCTGCGGAGCAAGTATGGCGTGAACAGCCTGCTTGCGAGAGAGAATTTAAACAAGCTTGCCAAGAAATATCCAGACAGCTTCTCATACAAGCTGCCAACTACCGGGGATTGGGACAAGGAGCTTAACGCCGCATTGCAGGACTTTGCGAAGAAATACGGTCTGGAGAATAAGGGCTATGGCCGTGATGTGCTCGCAGTGTACCTGCATCAAGTAGCCAATGGCATTCTTCCGTGGCCCAAGGTTAGCAAGGCTGCAACGCCGACTGCTCCAACAACGAAAACGGAACCGGGCAAGAAGACGCCGACTACTTCTGAAAAGCCGACGAAGGAAGAACCGAAGCCTACACCATCCAACAGCTCTGCTGAGGAGAAAAGGAAAGCCATTGTAGAATTTGCCAAGAAGTTTGAAGGTAGAATTCCATATTGTATTGATTCGGTAATTAGAACGATGATACTTGATGTGGACAACCCACCACCGTATATGGATTGTTCAGACTTTACCTCATCTGTCTATTTAACTGTACTTAATGAAAAAATAGGAGGTAACACTAAAGTTCAAATACACAGTGGCAAAGGAATTAACCACCAAAGCTTGAGATCCAGAGGAGACCTTAAGAATCTTAAACTAGGAGATCTGATTTTGTATAACTGGGGGGAAGATGATTATCCTAAAGTAGATCCAGTACATGTAGGGATTTATATTGGCAATGGACAAGTTATTCATGAATCGGGCAGAAACCCATATCCCAAAAAAGCAGATAAGAGAAATAAGAAACAAAATGTGAGAATCAATACTCTTTCATCAAATTGGATCAATTCTAAACCTATGTATTCTTTTGTTATTTCAATTAGACGAATTATTCAAGATTAGTATCTTGAATCTTAAACCTTAGCTTTTTAGAAAGTGGTGAAGAAGTGAAACTTATAAGATTAATAATGACTATTGTTCTGGTAGTTATTATATCTTCATGTAATCAGTTTAAAGAAACATCATCTCAGCCCCAAAAAACATCATCAGTCGAAAGTATTACGTCGACGCAAAATGCGGTAAAAACTGAAAACAAAGCACGGTGGCTTTTAAATGGGGAAGAAGATCCAGATCCTACTCAATTTTTGACCAATTTAGATGATCCTACAGGAGAGACCTATATACGAATCGATGATTTGATAGATGCGATGCAAACTAAGGAAGAACGAATAAAATATCGCGGCTCCCAAGTAACTGTCAGTAGAGTATCAAATGATGGCAGTCGAATGGCAATCGTAAGGACAATCTCTGATATTGAAGAAGGGGACCAAAAACACATTCTTGAGGTATATGACCTGAACTCAGGAAAAAAAGAATCCGAGTTTGAATTGCCTCCAACGTCTTATCCTGTAGTCTCCCCTGATTTAAGGAAATATCTTTATGAGTTGAATGGGCAAGTATATTTATATGATGTAGTAAAGAGGAAAACGACAAAAATAGATCTCGGGAAACGCAAAATAAATTTAAGTATCATTAGTTCAGGATTATTTTCTCCAGATGGTACTAGATTCTGTTTTAAGGAAAATGATCAAACAGGAATCGTTATGCTGAATCTGTCCAGTATTAGTGGAGCAAAACGTTTACTTGTAGGTTCTGAGGCTTCGCTTTTGCAATGGGATCAAGAGGATAAATTAATTTATAAAATTTCTGAAGAGGACGAAAATTACACACAAGATGTCTATTCATTGGATATAGAGAGCGGAGAAAAAAGGTGGATAACTAAAAGCTCGGAACCATTTATACTATCCCCTGACCAAAAGTTAGTGCTGTCAGCAGAATACGAAGCTCCAAAAATGTATCTGGTTCATGTGAGTGATGGAAGAAAGGAAGATATATCCTCTTTTACTAAAAATCAAGGAGTACTCACTGTTCCAATACAGTGGATCAATACAACAACCAATTATATGAAGTATAGCAACAAGGTCGAAGTGAAAAAAATTACGGCCTCTTCCACACTGCCCAATCAGAGGAATCGTTCTTTTAGTGTGAACAATCTAACGGACGATAATAATTTAACCCCTTGGTGTGAAGGATCTAAGACAGGCGGAGTAGGAGAAACGGTAACTTTAGATTTGGGTTCAACTCAAGAAGTCAGAGGTATAGAAATGGTTGATGGCACTATGTGGGTTAACAATAAGTATTTAGACATGAATACAATCCAAAGAATGAAACTTGATTTCTCGAATGGACAATCGACAGTGCTTGAGAACAATGACACACGTTTCAAGTTTGATGAACCTATACGAACATCTTTTGTTAAGATTACCATCCAAGAAGTGAAAAAGGGCGCGGACCTCCCAAATACTTGTATAGGTGAGCTGAAGTTATTGTGATGAGTTGTAGAAAGTGGGAAAAATCTATGGTGTCGATAAATAAAATTGCGTTGCTCGTTATAATATTTTCCATTCTATGCGGCTGCATGCAATCGAGTAAAAGCCAAGTAGTGCAAGGTCTAAATGAAGACCATAGTTCAGTCCCGCAGTCCAAGAAACTTCCTCCAGCAAAAAGGTCCGTAAATTGGCTGTTGTTTGAAGCGGAAAATGGAAATATGCCCATGGAATATCTCGCTGATATGGATGATCCTACAGGCAATACCTATATTGATTTGTACGACATTATAGGCAAATTACATGCAAGTGAAGGTGAAACGTATCCTGAATATGAGTTGTATCTGGCTGGGTTCTCGGATGATGGCAGGCGTATTGCTTTATTTAGAGAGTCGCAGGATTTGAATTATTTAATCATCAAAATCTTTGATTTATCTACCACTAAGAAAATGTATGAATTTAAGGTGCCGAATAGGGACTACGCTGTTATGTCTCCTGACTTACGCAAATGTGTTTACACAGATGATGCTGCCTTTTTTTATTATATGAACCAGGGACAGAAAACTAAAGCATTAGGGCAATTAAATGATGGTCACTATCTCAATCTTCCAGTGTTCTCGCCTGACGGTAACCAATTTGCCCTTGTAGATAGTAACCATAATGTATTGATTTATGACTTGTCCAAGAATAAGCAAATTCAACAAATAAAACCAGGGATAGCAGGACTACAGGTCGAACAGTGGCTTTCTAACGATCAATTGGTTCTCTCTTCCTACGAGAGGGATAAGACATATATGTTGGATATCAGGACTGGGAAGAAGAAGTTGCTAATGAAAGCCACAGAATCTCCTGTTATAACTTCGGATAACCACAGGGTTGCTTATTTGAACTCGAAGGGTGAAATGCAACAACGAGACATCCAAACAGGTCTGCCTATAAAATACTCCAATGTATTCCACAGGATAGGCTATAACGTGTCCCCTACACAATGGGTACAGACTACAACGGATTTGATGAAATATCGAAAAAACATCACGGCACAGAAAATTATTGCTTCATCTATACTCCCAGATCAAGCAGGCAATTCCTATGCTGCCCGAAACATCATGGACGGAGATGCGAGCACAGCCTGGTGTGAAGGGGTTAAGGGAGACGGGATTGGGGAGTGGATCAAGATTGATTTTGGCTCTATGCAAGAATTAAAGGGGTTTGAACTCATCAATGGTCTAGCTAAGTCATCTAATGCTTTCCAAGCAAATAATAGAGTTAAACGAATGAAACTGGAGTTCTCGAATGGGCAGACCATGATGGTAGATAATGATTTTTTAAGTAACGGATTTCCTGATGGTGCCGTTCATACCTCATTTGTGAAAATAACGATTGAGGCAGTAGAGAAAGGAACCAAGTATCACGATACATGTATGTCGGAGATACGATTCTTCTAAGTATTCTAACAAAGGAGAAGTCATATGAAGTGGAAAGAACCAACGTTTGGTGCAACACCTATGTTGAAAGCTTTAACTGCAGCTAATGCGAGCAGGAAAGCAAAGGCCTTTGATCTGGTAGCTGAACAGAAGAAACAAAAACTGAATTATCCCGACTGGGCTCAGTCCTGGTTGCGAAAATACAAAGAGGATTGGTATATCGCTCAAGCCAACGGTGACGAAGTCGGCATGCGTAAAGCACAAAAGCTGGCGGAAGGACTTCGAAGCAAGCTCCGCGAAATGGCGACGATGCCCAAGTGGGCCCAAGAGCAGATGCAAAAAGAAACCGTCCGTTGGATGACCGCCGAGGCATGCGGGAATATCAGGGAAAAGCTGGCTGCTGAGAAGGCGGGACAAGCCATACGAGAGAAGCTGGGTCTGATCGACACTACTGATAAGGCATCACCAGAAGTACCCGTTACCACCGAATCGAAAGATGAACCTACAAAAACGAACGTAAAGACTCCGGCTGGAAAATGGATACCTGCTGAATTCCAGTATAACGGTAGTTCTAAAGCTGAGAAAACATTTAAAAGACGCTCATTAAAATTCACTAAAATGCAATGGAATCAGGAAAAGATACACGGTTTGTGGGAAGCTACAAAAAAGATACAAGAAACGTATGACATTCAGATTGATCCTCGTTTTTTGTTAGCAATTATTATTCAAGAAGGAACTGGCAGTTTTAACACTAGTAGTACAAATAGGGCAGCAGATGGTGAACATGGTGCTGAAACTAATTATGCTAAAGATTTGATGAAAGCCAATAGCTTAATATTTGGAAAAATATTGGGCTATATATACTATGGTCAGGACTTCAGAAAGGCCGTAGTGAAAAACAATAAATTGAGTGGTATTACGGGTAAAGGAAACGTATTTCAATATTGTAATTGGATCACACCGATCATTAGAATGAAATCAAAGCAAGTTGATTGCGGGGAATACGCTAGTGATAACCATTGGGGTGAACATGTGCAGGAAGTTTACAATTTATTTAGTGGGAATGAAGCTTCTAACTATGAACAATATCTGTTGAGTCTCGATAAAAGTGTAACTCAGAAAATTGCTGCATCCGAAGGTATTAAGCTTCCTAATGTTAATTTTAAACCTGTGCAAAATGGTAACGATAGCAAAAAGAAACGTACGGGAGAGTGGACAATCGTTGGTAAACGATAACTATAATGAGAAACGAGGAAAAGATATGTACAGGCAAAGCTACGGTTATCTCATTATGATGCTTGTAATGATATTGGCGTTAACTGCATGCAGTTCTTCGTCTATCCATGATTATAATAGTGGGGATACAGCTACCACTAAAGTTAAGCAAGAAAGCACTGGCTACTATCCAGATAAAAAAACAGATAAAGCCAAAAATGTTGTATCTGCCGATCCTAAACCCCTTCAGGACGAGGACTTTGAAATTTCTTATCGGTCGCACAAGATTGATAAAAATACGGACATTAAAGAACTTATTCGTAAGTGGGGTTATGGTGAAGGATACGATAACTTCAATCGGGGGTATGTTAGTGGGAATGGAACATATAGAAGATGGAGCTTGTCTTATCCTAACTATGAAGATCCAGAAATTGATTTTGTAGTCTTATCTAAAATTGAACTTGAAGGGGAGGAGCTAGTTGATGGTGAAAGTTATCTAGTAGCCGTGAGCTTGGAAAACCCCAAGTTTAGAACCAAAAGAGGATTGAAGATTGGTGATACCCTTGGTAAAGTGCTACAACTTTACGGTCAACCAAGTACCATAACAAATAGAAGTCTGGTTTACTCCAAAAATGGCCTACATTTGAATATTTATTGGGATACTAAAACAGAGAAAGTAGATAATATTTTTATCGAATATAACATGGAGAAATCCATAAAGCAGCAACGTAGTGCTGATTATGTAGATGAAGATGCTCAGCCCGACCCTGATCTGGAACCATATACTATCCAAAAAGAACAATCGTTTACCACCACTCTTAATGGATGGGGAGAAGTAAAGTTTATATCCACTTTAAAAGATGAGGACACGAATGATCTGATACAAGCAAAGTTTTTTTTGGAAGCTAACAGCGAGAAGTATGTGGAAAACAAGATTTTATACGAGTTCCCCGAATTTTATGGTAATAACGGTAAGATGATTGACAGGATCAAAGCAGTAAGCTTTAAGGATTTAAATCAGGACGGGCGTACGGATATTGCCATAATTGCGGATTATATCACCGGAGTTAATGCACACGGAATAGAGACACTCCCTGTCGCGGGGATTTACTTTCAGAAAAAGGACAATACGTACACTACCTTGCCTGAATTGGATAAGAATATCAATCAAACAGGCCACAACCGAACACTTCAAAATGTCATTCAATATGTGAGCAAACAACGAATAAACGTGCAATAAGTAATGTAAGAAGGGAGTTTTGTGAAATCAATTTTGTAAAACAGCATACAACACTATTGTTAGCAATGTTAATTAGCCTGCTATTGAATGGATGTGCGGAACAACAAACGAACGAAAAGCAGCACACAATTGAACCTATGAACCCTGACGCTCAAGTGATGGAGCATAAGGCTGCGACGGAACCAGAGTCTGCTGATCAAGAACGAGATAGTCATATCGATAATCCAATAAATAAAAGATATAGTGCTCACGCTACAGTTCCTAACGCATTAGATCAGTTTATAAAGAAAATTCAACCCCAGGATGAGCAGCTTCATAAAATATTAAAAGAAGATTTGGATCGTGATGGAAAGCCGGAATACGTGCTTGCTTTTGGGTTGGAAAAAGAGGAAATTGACAACATATTTGTAATCCGGGAGGATGCCGGCTATCACATTATTGATAAATTAGAGGACCCTGTTATAGTTGTGCATCTAAATACAGATGTGAAGATCATGAAGTTGGATTCAACAGATCGAAATTTCATCGTAGTATATTCCACTAGCAAAGAGGATGATGGAGAAGGATTTTCTATATTTGCTTTAGACCATAACCGAATTAACAACCTGAATTACAATTATCCAGAAGCAACAGGGCAAGGAAGCAGGAAGCTGGAGGATATTAATAAAGATGGTATTTTTGAGGATGTGAGTTACTACCGTTTTCAGGATACTCAACAACATACGATAATGACTTATCAAAAATTCGACAGGACTGGACCAGAGAAATTAAAAGTACTATATGAGAATAAAAATAAGAAATTTGCATACCCCACGGTTCCTAAAGATATTATTCGAAATTATTTGGAGGATCATTATCTTATGAATCGCTTCTTGATACACTTGCCTGAAATGGCGGAGTTCACTGCTTTGTCAGCAAGTCCCCCCCAAAATTTTGACGATATCATAGATTTTTCCGCTATGGACTATACGGGACTAGATCTGAATATAAGAGAGATTGCTAATGAGGCTAATCAGCGGACGTTTTTGGTAAGGAGTAGCTCAGAAGAAGAGGAAACAAGCCAAGGACTTGTGTTTACGTTGGAAAAGCAGTCGGGCAAGTGGAAGATTATGAGCATAGAGATAAACGATAAATTATAGAGAGCGTGAAATGCAGCATGAATCACTTAAAGGGCGGTCGTATTTGCTGCGTCCTGTTAGTACTAATTTCCTGTGTAGTAATGAACGGATGTACGAAAGAGAATGATTCTTCAATAACAAAAACAAATCATGCGCTTTCTCTCCAAAATGAAGCCCAAACGATTTCCTATTCGAAAAAGTTGGACGCGTTAGTACAAAAAGTCCGTATAGTCAACGATGAGAATGTGGATTCTGATGCCAGACAAAAAAAGATTGAGGAGTTCACACAGGAACTTAATTTGTTGTTAAACGAACCAGAAAGTGTAGAGATGAATGATGGAGAATTAGTAGAAAGATTTGATAATGAACTTACTATCTTAACAAAATCGTTTCAGATAAAAAGTGGGCAGCTAAACGTTAGAGTTGTGAATTATAGAGCACCCACTACGGTGACAGGTACAATCGGAGGAAAATACACATTTATTCAGTGGTGGAGTACGAAGGAACTTGTACATGCCCAGATGCTTGAGGATGACGGGCCAGAATTAGCTACAGATTTTATCGTTCGGGATTCAGACCAGGGAATACAGTTGTTGTTGGGGGGATATGTTTCAATATATCATCCAGACCCCGTATTTATTGATTTGTGGGAATTATCCGAGCAAAAGTGGAAGCAGAAAAGCATAGATGTAGGTAAGATGAAGCTCCCGGATTTGTGGGAACTGAACAAGGATATGAATGAGCCTATTATTTTTGAGAATCGACAACGTGGTAGCATGAGTATCGAGGTTTTAGACCACGGCGATGGTTTCTTAATAAACAGTGATGATTCTGAACAGAACATTATCATTGAGTTCTCCAAAAGCGGAGAAGTCCATATTGATTCTGCGCATAGCATCAGCTCAAATACTCATATTGATCAGCAAAGCTATGAACTCATTCAAGAGAAATATTCGAGAAACGGAATCGATATTAAATATCCTCAAATTACGAAACTTGAAGATGCTGCAAAGCAGAAGTCTTTAAACCAAATTCTTAAGACTGAAGCTTTAAAAGGATTACACGAATACGGAGATTCTGATTCTGGAGTTCATCTCGAAATTGATTATGAGATTAAACGGCAAAGTGAACGGTTCTTGAGTATTCAATATACGGGTATTCGTTATGTGAAGAAGGCAGCCTATCCTAATCATATTTTTTATACGACCAACTTGGATATGAAGCAGGCTTTAAGATTAAGATTGAGTGATCTGGTAAAGGTCGAAAAACCTTTTTTAGAGCTTTTAAAAAGCGGGAAATTCACAGCTGTAGAGCCAGAGCAAAAAGATTTACTCGATAATTTTACTCAAGATGGGTTAAATCAATGGTTAACAAGCGCAGATGTATCGGAAGGTGACTCAGCCGAGGAGTCAGAAATAGATACGTTTAGTTACCTTACAAGTGATTCCCTGGGATTTAGTATTCCTGTGGCTCATGTAGCAGGGGATCATGCAGAGTATGAAATTCGTCTTCAACAAATTCCAGATGGCATTAAGCAAAATAAGGAATTATGGCAAGAATTAAACCCTGTTGTTGATCAATCTGCTTCTGTTGCTTACGGGGGAAGATTGGATACCAATCAATATGAAGTTGAAGAGTCACAGTCTTTTCGAACCACTTTCCAAGGCTTTGGGAAAGTACAGTTTGTATCTACTTATGGATATACGGAAGGTTTTCGTAAGTACTTCTTCTTTCTATTAAATAAACAAGGGCATATTTTATATTCATTTCCTAAGTTCTACGGGAACAATGAGTGGGTTGCATTTTATGGAGGCGTAAAAGCGGTAGCTTTCAAGGACGTAAATAACGATGGTTTGAAAGATGTTATCATCATCGCCAATGTGGATAACGGGATTGGGGGGGCTGATAGAATTGACCCTTTTCCTATAGCAGGTATCTACTTTCAGAAGAAAAATAAAACCTTTACCACGCTGCCTGCACTGGATCAGGCCATCAATGATAAGGGACATAATCAAACCATCAAGGATGTCATTCAATACGCAAGCAAACAACGGATAAACGTAAACTAACCGACCAAAGGAGCAGAAACATGGGATATCCAATCATCAAGCATAACGGAGCTGTTTTATCTCTTCAAAATCCGAAGGTTAAAGTTGTACAGAAAATGAATGAGCATGTGAAGGTCTTTTTGACGGGTGTGTTAAACGGTACACAAATGGAAGAGTACACAACTCATATGGATGCAGGCGCCAAGCTGGTTATTTCTTATGTGAATGATGATCATAAACAGATTGTGTTGTTCAGGGGATTAACCACGCAGATCCGAATCAAGCTGGTGTCCAATGTAGCTCATTTGGTCGCTGAAGCTGTGTCCTATACAAGCCAGTTGGATGAAGTGCCTCACCGACAATCCTTTCAAAATGTAAAGATGAAGCTGCAGACATTGCTGGAGCATGTGCTCAAATCCTATCCTAAAGCCAATTGTACGAGCCAATTAAAGGATCAGCTTTTACAGGAATTTACGATGCAATTCGATGAGACGGACTGGTCGTTTCTGAAACGTATAGCGTCTCGACTTGGCTGGGGATTGATACCTGATCCGATAGGAGAAAAACCTCAGTTTTATTTTGGATTGCCCGACGGTATAACGAAAGGTGAGCTAAAACAGTATAACTACTCCATGACCAGAAAGACCAAACCAGGGGCAAGCAAGGACGAGGATCTTTTGTATTATAAAGTGCAAACAACAGGGGCCAAAGATGTCCTGCTACAAATCGGGGCCGAGGTTAAATTCAAAGGAAAGAACTTGTGCGTTTTGCAGTCTGTTGCGTTTATAAGGCACAGTACCTTGTGGCATGAATATGTGCTAACAACGGCCGATGGAACGAAGCAGGAATTGATTTTAAACGAGAACATTCGTGGCATCTCGTTAAAGTCCAAGGTAATTGGAATCGAGCAGGACCATGTGAAGGTTTTCTTTTATGAAATGGATAAGGTAAAGCCGAACGTCAAGGAAACCTGTACTTTTCCAACGGCTACATTTTATACATCGGAAGGGAATACGGGATGGTACTGTATGCCAGAGCTGTTTGACTTTGTAGATATCTACTTTCCGACCCCTAAAGAAAAAGACGCCATTGTAACTCACTCGATCCGCAAAAGATCCAAAGGGGGCGACTTTATTAAGGACCCTTCAACGAAAATATTTATGACGAAGTACCGCAAAGCGATTATATTTGAGAAAAATGAAATTTTAATCACCGGGAACGACGATGAAGTGGTGATTCGACTGCTGGATGACCATGGGATCGAACTGCGGAGCAAGAAAGATATCCGTGTAAAAGCCGATGGCAATCTGGTGTTCAATGCGGGTAACACAATACAAGTCACAGCGAAAGATGCCATCGGTTTAAAATGTAAAACGAGTCTGGTAGAAATGGATGGTAACATCAAAATGACTGGAGAAAAGATAAAGACGCAATAATTAAATCCATCATGAGAGGTAAATAGTCATGGCTAAAGTAACTACTGGAGCAATCGTGAATGAGCAGCCACCAACCCAGGAAGATATGATTCAAGAATGGAAACGTAAAATAAGCAGAGGCGAATATCCTTTTATTCATGTAAATCAGGATAGTACCAAAAGTGAAGAACGGTAAATGTGTCTTGTGACGACTGGAAAAGGCTCCTAAGGAGCCTTATTTGCGTTTACCTATGTAATCTTCTACTAACATACGGTTACAAAGACCTATTCAACAGAAACTATGTACTAAGACCAGATATACGATATTCAATGACTTTATACTTATTTTTCCTCTCGGCTATATCCCTCGTAAATAGGATGCACTATAATAATACTACTTCTTAATATGGGAAAAATTAGACTTTAATATCGGCAGCAAGCTATCCTGACCTAGAAAAATAAAAGGTTTGTGGAGGGCCCTTCTCAGGAAGAAGGGGACTTGTATTTGGGAATCTCACTGTCAATGAACCAATCCGGCCCGGAGACATCAATGACTTCTTTCGTTTTATAGTTATAGTAAATTGTAATTTTGCTGTCTTCGTGACCTTTAATGTATCCATACAGATATATCCTTGAGTGGATGGCCGGGTCATCTACAGTATAATCCTTTAATATGAAATCGGCGTCATAGTGTTCTTTGATAAATTTCACGCCGATAGGAGTAGCGACATCTACTAATTCTTTTTTTTCGTTGTTAGACAAGTTGGAACAACCTCCTAAGTACATAACCATTAAAATAAGTGCCAGAATTAGTGGGGTTTTTCTGTTCAAGTTACAATTCTCCTTTTCTGGTAATCATCTTTTTCATAACTCTATAATATATTTACATAATAGACAAGGTGGGAATGATTTGACTTTCATTAGTGATAAAACATATTGGACCATTGCGGATAGAATATATGACCGGGAGTTGACTGCTAAAGACTCAAAAAGCAGGGTTGTTCCTGACTGGAAGATTGTTGAACCTGAAGGGGCGATGCTGCATGACACCAATGGTTCAGGTTTTGATGCGACGGTTTTTTATAACGAAAAAACCGATCAGGTGATTATAGGTTATAGAGGTACTGAGCCGCCTGATCGTCCAAAGTGGAGTGTGGCGATGGACTGGGGGACCGATATTAACGATGTCGTGGGTGGTCGTGCGAAAACGTTGGAGGAAGTCCATCAATATTATGAAAATAACAAGGGAGAGGTGGACAAACTCCCGCCACAAGTGCAAAGTGCATTTCATCAATATGAGGCACAGTACCAGAATAATCAATTTACACAAGCTCAAAATCTGTATGATGTAGTGAAGAAGCAGTATCCCTCTGCTGAAATATCTACCACAGGCCATTCTCTGGGAGGAGCGGAGGCAGAATACGTTGCGGTGCGGAACGGACTGTCCTCGGTCAGTTATAATGCACCAAGCATTGTACATTTGTTACCGGATGATCTTCAAAAGAAGGTGGAAAACGGAGATTTTCAAAAGACGAATGTCGCTTATGTCAATCCGAAAGATACCATCGGTTCGGGAGCTAAGGATGCAAAGCCGCATGTTGGTACGACCTACTTTATAAATAATGATTATAAGACCGCTAATGAAGCCAAATTTACTATTCCTGTTTCGTTACCGATCAAAAGAGAAAATAAGTGGGCCGACTTTTTTTTGGGACCCAAATGGTCTCCCATTGTTTACGTCCCGATTACGCTGCCTATGATGCAACAAGATCCCGTTACAAAGTTCTATAATTCGATAATGGGGGAAACAACACATAGCATGGATTATTTTTCATTTAATGCAGATGGAAATATCAGCAATCCATTGTACACGATGGACGGACAACTGGTAGAGGGCAACCCACGATTACAGGCATACGAGCAAAGGCTTGCGGCGGAGGCAAAATTCAAGGAAGTTATGGGCGATTTGGTTGAACGATACGGTGGTCAAATGGGTGCCTTCGGTCAGCTTGCTGCTACTGCACTGGGAGTGAATATCATGGGGGGAGGACAACGCGGAGCTTACTTTGTAGGCAACAAAAATGGAGGCACAATTCAATTAACACCAGAGGAGCTAAAGCATGCGGCTAATCAGATGCGTTCCAGCTTGCATGGGTTTTCCAGCGATACCCGAGCATCCATCCAGTTATTTCAGGCTCATATTGGCACCAGTGAAAGTCAGTCTTTGACCCCGATTGCGCATAGTGCGACGGCGACGTTGGATCGGATTAATCGCTGGTATCAGGAATCAATTACGGAGATCGCGGAGTATATAGATCGCAAGGGCCAGGAATTTACGATGGTGGATCAGTAAATAGATCATCAACTGGAAGAACACAACAGGAGGCACAAGAGATGAGCAGAATATCTTTGAGCCCGGGGGATCTGCGGAGGGCTGTACAGCAGTGCGAACAGCTAAAGCAAAGACTTCAGCATCAAGAGCAGCAGATGAGAAATATATATGGTCGTCTGCAAGACTGGCGGGGCGAATCGGCTGTTGAATTAACACGTAAAATGGAGGTATTTCTCCAGGGAACAACTGTACGAATACAAGAACTGGACGAGCATAAAGAGCAGTTGAAACGTTATATTCGCAAAATGGAAGAAGCAGATCGACGGGAAGAGAAACGCAAACGTGCTGCTCAATGGTGATAGGCAATCGCAATAGTTAGGAGAACATCATGAAGAATCAAAACGCATTCGTTATTTTACTTATATTGAATATTGTTTATGGCTTAACGTTATTAGCCTATCCGGTCATGCTGATGCTGGCTGTATTTTCCTTTGATGCACCGACAGCCGGTGATCACCTGATCAGTTATATTTTTGTCTATATCCTGATGAGCTACCCGTTAGGAGTATTCATATCATGGAGCTGTTGGTATTTTTATCATCGTTATGCTTTTAAGAAGGCGTATATTATAGCGAATTTTATGCTGCTGTGGCCGGCTGCCCTTGTAGTATCCTCATGGATTCAATCAGCTTTTTCATAAAGAGTCTCCAGTCCAGCGCAGTTAGCTACATATTATAAAATAAACCGTACACCGTGGGGAGGACTCCAGCGGAGTACGGTTAAATGTGCTTGGAAAAAATGATGTATTCAAACCACTTATATAGTAGAAGAGAAAAATTTATCCTCCCGGAATGGCGACGAAAAAGGTGGTTATGATATCTCAGACCAAAAAACGCGAAAATATTCTAAAGCTCTACAAAGTTCGACATATTGTTCGCTTTTTCGCATCATATGTTATTGAATCAGGGATTATGATTGCTATTTATCCTATATTTATGTATAATCTATCGTGTTGAAAGATTGATTGTACGTAATATGCTGATGAGGGTGGGTTCATGACGCTGCTCGACAGTAACGAAAGCAAGAAGCGGATGTGTCAGATTTACAACGAAATTTCAAAGGAACTGTTCGGCTTCGGGACCACGCTGCTGCGGGCCACCGTTGAGAACAACATAGTTACCTTTGTGGCGAAGCACCGGCGTTCTCCACGCTCGGCGGCATTGGAAGTGGAAGCCCCCGGCTTGAAGCTGGAAGTGGATTTCCGAATGTCCATGCTGTATAAGAAAAGACTTCGCGAAAAGCTGGTTGAGGATATGGGGCTCGATATTGAAGCTTTACTGCGCGATTACGATTCAGCGACGCAGTGGGCAATCACGAACATCATACTGAAGGAATCCTAATACAATTGGATATTCGGCTTTTCGCTTCGGATCTATCTGAGGGGAGAACCTGTTATAACGCGCAGCGGGATCAACTTATTCTTTGTTTACGAAGAAAAGTATTCTTGTTTTACAAGAGTACTTTTCTTTTTTGTGTCATTAGGTGTGAAGAATTAACAAACAGGGGGAGTTTCTAATGAAAAAATGGTTTAAAGGATTCGTGGCTGTGACCTTGGCATCTGTGGTACTGGCTGGTTGCGGCAGCAATGCTACTGGCGGTCAGACAGATGGAAAAGATAGTTCAGCTGATGGGAAAAAGAAGCTGGTCATTTCCACGTGGGGCTTTTCCGAGGACTTTTTCAATAAAGAAGTGTACGAGCCCTTTGAAAAGGAACATAACGTAGATATTGTCGTGGAAATTGGAAATAACGCAGAGCGGTTGAACAAAATCAGTCAAGGAAGCACGGATGTCGATCTGATCTATCTGTCCGATTATTATGCTCAACAGGGGATTCAGCAAGGATTGTTTGAAAAGCTGGATCGCAGCAAGGTGCCAAACTTGAATCAAATCTATGATATTGCGAAAGCACCGCTGGGCGAGGATTATGGCCCTGCTTATACGGTGGGCCGTCTCGGCATTGCCTACAACCCGGAATTGGTGAAAAAGAATGTGACCTCTTGGGCTGACCTGTGGGGCAGTGAGTTCAAAGGAAACGTGACTCTGCCGAACATTACAGCAACAGCTGGACCGATGATCGTAGATGCAGCCTCCAAGGTAGCGGGTAGTAAGGAGTTTAATGAAGACCAGGCTTTCGGGAAGCTGAAAGAGCTGAGCCCGAATATCGTTAAGTTTTATAGTAAAACATCCGAGTTCGTCAACATGTTCAGCCAGCAGGAAATCGCAGGCGGACCGATTATGGAAATGTACTTCAAAGATTTGCAGGCGGCTGTGCCAGGAGCGAAATTTGTAGCTCCAAGTGAAGGTGCTTATGCAGTAATGAACACGATTAATGTAGTGAAAGGCTCCGACCAAAAGGAGCTGGCTGAGGAATTTATCAACTGGCAGCTGAGTAAGGAAGTTCAAGAAAAGTCTGCCAAGGCGAAGGTGGATTCTCCGGTGAACACGCAAGTGGTACTGTCCGGTGCTGATACAGAAGGAATTACGTACGGTGCAGATGTGGTGAACAAGCTGACCAAGCTGGATATGAAATTCGTTAACGACCATATTAAAGCATGGACAGACCGCTGGAACCGGGAAGTTACACAATAATGAAAAAAGTCATATTAGATGTAGATACAGGTATTGATGATGCGTTAGGTATTTTACTGGCGGCCAAAAGTGGTCAGCTGGATATCCAGGCGATTACTACGGTGTGTGGCAATGTTTCGCTGAAACAAGCAACATTGAACACATGCAAAATCCTCGACCTTTTGGATAGACCGGATATTCCGGTTTATCGGGGGGCCGAGGCACCGTTAATACGTAAAGGGCTGCATGAGCACCGTGTACATGGAGAAGACGGGATCGGTGGCGCATTGAGTAAAGTGATCCCCGCCATATCGGAGTCCGAAGGTTTTGCTCCGGATATCATCATTGATACGGTGATGGCTCATCCGGGAGAAGTGACGCTCATTTGCACCGGTCCGCTCACCAATCTGGCGCTGGCGTTGCTGAAGCGTCCTGAGCTGACGGAACGCGTCGATCAAGTTGTTTTTATGGGCGGAGTTATTCACGGCTGCGGCAATATTACGCCTGTGGCCGAATACAACATGTATGCCGACCCTGAAGCGGCGCGGATCGTATTTCATGCCGGATTTAAACGGTTGGTACAGGTTGGACTGGATGTAACACGGAAAGCGCTGTTGACAGCGGATCATATTGCCCGCCTGACCCATCCGGCCATTCGTAACTATGTGGCTGAAAGCACAGCCGTCTACACCAAACGATATGAGGAACGCAACGGGGTCAAAGCATGTGCGCTTCATGATCCGCTTGCCGTGGGCGTCGCGCTGGATTCGAGGCTGGTAGAAACCTCGCTGCTGTATGTCGACGTGGAAACCTCCAGCCGCTTATGTGATGGACAAACGGTGGGTGATGTGCAGAACCGTCTCAATCATAGACCCAACATGAACGTGTGCGAGCAGGTGGATAGCGAAGCTTTTCTGGAATTATTTATCCAGGTGCTGAACAAGGAATAATATTTTGATAACCGCAAGGAGCTACCCATGAAGAAAACATACTTGTATTGGCTGCTGCTGCCAGGTCTGCTCTTTCTGGCGGTGTTCATGGTCATTCCGATTGTGTTGACGATCGGCTCGACCTTCGTACAGAACAGCTCATTCACCCTAGAAGGCTATCTCCATTTCTTCAAGGACCCTTATTTTCTGAAAATATTGCTGACTACGCTGGAAGTTAGTGTCGTTACGACACTCGTGTGTATATTGATGGGCTTCCCGACGGCTTATTATATCTCGCAAAAGGCCCCGCGTCGTAAAGGAATTTTGCTGGCACTGGCTATCTTTCCCTTGTTGACGAGTCCAGTGGTACGGTCTTTCAGCTGGATGGTCATTTTGGGTCGCAAAGGTCTGTTAAATAACGTGCTCCTCGGTTTGGGAATCGTGGACGAGCCATTGAATATTTTGTACACCCCGGCGGCGATGATTATTGGTCTGGTTCATTTGTTTTTACCGCTGATGATTATTTCACTGATCGGTGTACTTGAAAATATCGACGGTGATCTCGTTCACGCTGCTCAGAGCCTCGGAGCTTCAAGGTTCAGCGCATTTCGTAAAATAGTATTTCCGCTGTCTGTGCCGGGTCTGATCATCGGAAGCATTCTTGTTTTCGTTGGCAGCCTGACTGCCTATACGACACCGGCATTGCTTGGTGGAAAACAGCGGGTTATCGCAACATTTTTGTATCAGAACGCGATGACACTGAACGACTGGTTTCTGGCCTCCGTTATTGCAACAATTATGATTGTCATTACATTTATCGTGGTCGGTCTCTTAAATAAGGCGGCCCATAAACTCAATCCGAAGGGGTAGGTGGATATGCGGGAGAAACATTACGGACTAGGCTTCTTTAGCCTGCTGGTCTTCATCTTTCTGCTCGGTCCGCTGTTGATCATATCGGTCACTTCTTTCGAGCCGGGCACGGTATTAAAATTTCCGCCGCAGGGCTTTTCCTTGCGCTGGTATGAGAACATTTTTGAGGTGGACTTGTTCATGTCCACGTTCAAAACGTCGATTGTTGTCTCCTTGTTGGGTAATATCATGGCGCTGCTGATTGGTATGCCTGCTGCTTATGCGCTTAGTCGTTTTTCATTTCGCGGGAAGGACGCGCTGAATGCTCTATTCCTCTCCCCGTTGCTCATACCGGGTATTGTTCTCGGCTTTACCCTGCTGCGTTATCTGATCATTGTGTATCATTTGCCGGTATACGCTGGACTTTTAATCGGACATACAGTGATTATGCTGCCGTTCATTATACGGGTCATTGCCTCCAGCTTGTCTAACTTTGATTTTGCGATTGAGGAAGCAGCGCTCAGTTTGGGAGCTGGACGGCTAGAAACCTTTTTCAAGGTGGTTCTGCCCAACATCCGTTCAGGTATTATTGCGGCTATCCTGATTGCCTTTCTGGAATCATTCAACAATGTCGACATTTCCGTCTTCATGACAGGACCGGGCTTCAGCACCTTGCCCATTCAAATGCTGACCTACGTCGAAAATTATTTTGACCCGACGATTGCAGCAATTTCAGTTATGCTGATGATTTTGACCGGTATCCTTATGTTCTTGATCGAACGACTGATGGGATTGTCTTACTTCACTAAAAGGTAATGGAGGCTTCAACCTAATGGCACTGCTTACTCTGGATCGCGTATCGGTCGCTTATGACAACCAACTGATCTTGCAGGATTTTGATTTGCAGCTCGAACGGGGGCAACTGCTTTCGTTGCTCGGACCGAGTGGTTGTGGCAAAACGACCACACTGCGTCTCATTGCAGGATTTCTCGAAGCCAAACAAGGAACATTTTTGTTTGGGGATAAGGATTATACCCGGGTTCCGGTCAACAAACGGAATTTCGGTTTTGTATTCCAAAGCTATGCACTCTTTCCGCATTTATCTGTTTTTGATAATGTTGCCTTTGGCCTGCGCTTGCGCAAGGTAAAGGAAGATGATGTAAAACGCCGTGTGATGAATATGCTGGATACGGTCAGTCTGGGGGGCTTTGAAAAACGCTTCCCTGGTGAATTGTCAGGAGGGCAACGTCAACGTGTCGCGATTGCCCGGGCACTTGTGATTGAACCCGACCTGCTGCTGTTTGACGAACCGTTGAGCAACCTGGACGCTAATCTGCGTGTGAATATGCGTGTAGAAATCCGCCGTATTCAACAGGAATTGGGGATCACTACCGTGTATGTATCGCACGATCAGGAGGAATGTTTTTCGATCTCTGATCAGGTTGCGATTATGAATAAGGGGAACATCGAGCAACTGGATGCGCCATCGACCATTTTTAAATATCCAACGACCGAATTTGTTGCCCGTTTTATCGGATTTAATAATTTTCTGGCCTTTGACGAACGTACTGAAGAAGGAGATCATATTCGACTTCATACAGGCGATCTATCGTTCAGCGTAGCTCGTAATCAGGGTACAGCTCAACCGGGTGCTCGTCAGGGTGCTATTCGCCCGGATGATTTGGTCATTCGTACAGAAGGCAACGAGACGGGGGAAAATGAGCTTCCCGGCATCATTAAGGTGAGTACGTACCTGGGACGCAGCTATCAATATGTGGTGGAAACGGCGAAGGGAAGCTTTACCGCCAATCAGGAAATGGATACGCCTTACCTCAGTGGTCAGCGGGTTACCCTGCATTTTCCGGCAGATAAAATGGTGCTGGTCCAATAATCAGCGGGTTCCATGAAGGAGATACATCATGCGTGCAGACAAAATGATTTTACAAGTTAAGGTGTATAACAGTTATTATAAGACGTTTGAAGTAGGCAACGTTGCTATACTTGACGGCAAGTTTATGTACATTGGTCAGCGTGGTCTGGAGTCTTTCGAGGTTGCTGAAATTGTGGAGGGGCACGGGAAATATATGATTCCCGGCTTGATCGACATTCATTTGCACATTGAAAGTACGATGGTGACACCAGCCACTTTTTCCTATGGACTCATTCGCAACGGTGTGACGACGATTGTACCGGAGCCACACGAAATGGCGAATGTTTTTGGACTGGAAGGAATTCAGGAAATGATGGAAGCCAGCAAGGATTGCGTGGCTGATATGTTCTACAGTATTCCAAGCTCTGTCCCGGCAACGCCGCTCGAAACCTCAGGGGGCGAAATAGATATTCCTGAGATTGATACGTTGCTGCAAACCGGCGAGATGATTTGCCTGGGTGAGATTATGAACTATGTGGATGTGATTCGTGACCCGGAGAGCAAGACGAATCGGATTTTGCGACATGTTCGTGAGCATTACCCTGAGCTGATTATTGAAGGTCATACTCCGAAGCTGTTGGATCTGGACCTGCATCAGTTGATCTATGCGGGAATTGGTTCAGACCATACGCATCAAAGTATTGAAGGCATGAAGGCACGGATGGCTGCCGGAATGTTTATTGAGATTCAAGAAAAATCCATGACTCCTGAGGTAATGGATTACCTGATTCAGGAAGATGTGGCACAGCATTTTTGCTTCGTAACGGATGATGTGATGCCGGACTCCTTCGTGGAGCGAGGACATCTGAATCATATTGTAGGTAAAGCGATCCGGATGGGGATGAAGCCTGAGGACGCCATTTATGCGGCTACCTATACTCCGGCGGGACGGATGCGCATGCATGACCGTGGAACGATTGCACCGGGGAAAATAGCTGATTTTGTGTTGCTGTCCGATCTTGGTCAGTTTGATGTGGAGCAAGTCTATAAGGACGGGAACAAGGTATTTGATAAATTCGAGAAATACCATCAGGAATTGATGCAACACCGCTTCCCTGACCATTTTTATCAAAGTGTCAAGCTGGAGCCGCTCACAGAGCAGGATTTTACTGTAGAGATGGATGTAGCCGATGGAACGCATCCATGCCGTATCATGATGGTCGAGGATGGATCGACCTTTACAAGCGAACGGATTGCACCTACGCAAGTGGAGCAGGGTGAGTTGATATGGGAACATGGTGAGCACGGACTTATCGCTACGTTTGAACGGTATGGCAAAAACGGCAACCGTGCCTACGGTTTGATCGGGGGAGATACGATTAAACGGGGCGCGGTGGCAACCACCTATTCGCACGATAATCATAACCTGCTGGTCGTAGGGCATAACAAGCAGGATATGGTATTGGCCGCGAATACGGTACTTTCCAGCCAAGGCGGCTTTTGCGTAGTTGAAAATGGCAAGGTGCTGTCCCATTTGCCGTTAGCCGTAGGCGGGATTTTAACAGAAGGACCGCTGGAAATGGTTGCGGCCCATGTGAAGGAGCTGCGTTCAGCCTTGCTGTCACTGGGCTACCGCCATTACAATCCAATCATGTCGTTGAGCACGCATTCTCTGCCGGTCAGCCCGGCCTTGAAAATTACCGATCACGGCCTGATTGATGTAAATGCTGGCAAGGTTGTACCTTTAATTGTGGAACCTTCCGAAATGCAAGAATAACAGGAGAGCCGACCCCCATGTAGGTCGGCTCTCTGGCTTGTCGAGAAACCCGGTCTTTGTGAAGACCAGGGTTTCTCTTTTTTTAGTTCTTCAGGCGATCCAGTTGAAGATGTACCGGATTTTCTTAGTCTAGACGTTTATGTTCAAAAACGAATTTCAAAATATCGCTCGCTGGTTTGTTGCCCTTCACCAATTGAGTGAAAAGAGCTCTTGTTGCTTCAGCTTCCGTCCAATTGTTCGCTTCCATTAGAGTGAGGACGGCTTTGTTGATATTCTTGTGAAAAGCACTCTGTATCTCATGCGCTGCTTTTCGTTCTTCGTTACTAAGATTGATGGCTTTAAAATCACGACTGCGTTCTTTAGTCGCTTGGGATAGAGCTTTATGCATGCCTGGCACATCAAGATCGACGCAATAGGCAGGCGTTCCGGGCTGTTGACGCCATGACTCATCCAAGCCGCCGGCATCGACTGCATCAAACCCTATTTCCTCCACCAGTTTTAGTGCGATAGCCTTAGCAGCCGGGTCATCGCCAGCCACAGGCATGGCCAGACGGCCCGGAGCTCCCGTAGGCAGCCCCCTTGTCAGGTTATACCAAGGTGTTGCATTGAATGCTTTAATGACCGGGTGTTTGATATGTTGCTCCACCCAACGACTTTCAGGCAGCCCTTTTTCAACAGGCTCAATTAGAATATCGAAAAGTAACGGATAATAGTTGGCCGTATCAATGACCACCCCGCCTGGAGCGATCTTATCGAGAAATCCTGGTGGCAGGACGGGAATACTTTTTGGAGGAATCGAGATAATTACAACCTCGGCCCCTTGGGCAACATCGTCAATCGTTGTTGGCTTTGCGCCTGTTTCCTTGGCTAGCTCTTGCAGCACTTTAGCATTTCTGGAATTTGTGATCGAGACATCATGCCCTAGCTTGGTCATGAGTCTGGTGAGGTTGCCTCCAACATATCCCGTTCCGATAATGGCGATCTTCAATCTGTACAACCCTCTCTCCGTATGGTTTGATGTGTTTTTCATCGTCATTTATAAACAAAAGTGACTACAGTCAGTATACTGCGGTCACTTTTGTTTTGTCAAACTTCCCGACCAAGCCGTATTCTTTGACTTACTAAAAACACATGCATTATAGTTGTAGTTGTTAAATAGATAAACCGGCGTTTGACCTCGACGCATCTCAGGAGGGATGGCATGAAGGCAGCAGAAACGAATCGACAGCTCAAGGGGAAAGCAACAAAGAAAAAAATATTTACAGTGGCTAAGGAGCTTATCCTAACTAAAGGGTATAACCATGTTACGGTTGACGAAATTTGCGAGAAATGCAGCCTTTCTAAAGGCGCGTTTTATATTCACTATAAGTCCAAAGAGGATATCATCAGAAAATTGTACCGTGACGATATTTCTGAATATATGGATGAAAATTTCAAGAAGTATTTGCTAGAGAACAAAGATGCTTCTGCAATCGACAAGCTTAAAACTTTTATGATGGTTGCCCTAGGCTTTCCATTAGTCATTGGAGAAGAACTGACTAAGCTTGCTTTTATCGTCAATCTAACATTAAAATCGCCCGAACGTTCCTCATTCTTATCTGACTGTTTAGAGACGGAGCTTCTCTTAGAAATCGTGGACGAAGGAATTTCCGACTCATTATTCAGAAGCGATTTATCCAGAGAAGAGATTGTGAATGCTGTATACTCTTATTTAACAGGGGCCTTGATCACCTGGTGTCTTTCAAACTTTACCTACGATATTGTCAAAACGGGCGAGAAATCAGTTGAAGTTCTGATAAAAGGTCTCCAATGACCGTGTGCATGCAATCGAGTAGTAGGGGCGACTCCCATGTGAGTCGCCTCTTTTTGTCATGATTCAGCAGATAAAATTAATATCTTCTATACTCTTATTGATGTAACCTATGTATAACGCGTTGACGGCTTGCTGGATAAAGACTACATTTAGGCTAAATCGATATTATAAATATTCCGATAAGGTTTTGTGATTTTGATTTTATGCCAGCTTGTAGTTCATAAAGCAAAGGGAGAGTGTCAGACGATGATGACTCATGCTCTTGATAATCTGGTTATGCCGGATGCGTTGGAAACGAATTTGATAGCTTTTCGCCGGGAATTGCATCGCTACCCGGAGGTTTTGTTTGATGTGGAGCGGACAGCTGCGTACATAGCAGAGCTTCTTCAAAGCTGGGGGCTGGAGGTACAGACAGAAGTTGGAAAGCATTTTGGCAGAGGAGTTGTTGGTGTATTGCGCGGCACACAGGATGGGGATACCGTGCTACTGCGTGCGGATATGGATGCCTTGCCTGTCACTGAGCAAAATGCGATCGATTATATCTCCACAATACATGGAGCGATGCACGCATGTGGACATGATGCACATACGGCGATGCTGCTGGGAGCGGCTTGGGTACTTAGCCTGAATCGTGAGCAGATTCAAGGTACGATCAAGTTTGTTTTTCAGCCGGCAGAGGAGGGGGCGTTGGCTTCTCCCTTGGATGGCAGGTTGATTAGCGGAGGAAGGGACATGATTGAGGATGGCGTGCTGGAGGATGTGAAGTCGGCGTTTGCTATGCATGTATGGCCTGATCTACCTGTGGGAACGATTGGATTTCATCCACACACGGCTATGGCCGCTTCTTCGCATTTTACGATCCGCTTCACAGGCCTTTCGGGACATCACAGCACTCCTCATCTTTGCTCGGATGCGATTATTATGGTTGCCCAATTTATTACGGATTTGAAAATTTTTATGTCCACCGCCATTGATCCACAAGAAGCGGCTGTATTATCATTTGGCACCCTGCAAGCAGGCGATGCCAAAAACGTTATTGCAGGTCATAGCGAAATTACAGGCACCTTCCGGGCTTTTCGTACGGAGACGGTTGAACAGATTACTCGAGCGATAGCTGATCGTGCAAACAGTATTGCCTCTTTGCATGGTGGCACAGCATATATTTCTCAACGGACGGGAACGGTTCTTCAAAATGATCCTGCGATCGTACAAGCGGCAGCACGTGCAGCGGAGAAAGTCTTTGGGTCAGAGAATACGAAGACGCTGGGGACCCCATTTTTAGCAGGGGAGGACTTTGCTCTCTATACACAACAGATTCCAGGCGTATTCGGTTTTATTGGCATAAGTACGCCTGATCGGCAGCCTTCTTATCCGCTGCACCATCCCCGATTTGATATAGACGAACGAGCTTTGATTTTGGGTACACGAATGCATGTAGTGTTTGCCTTGAATGAATTGGCAACTTCATATAATCTTCATGATTAAACCCGAATAAAGTCTTGAAAAACATCGATATAGTGTTATAATTAAAACAGGATTTAGATTAAGTCTAAATTAATTAGTGAATATTTATTGGATTCACGCATGGGATTTAGAAGAAAATCAGACACTACTGCTAACGAGCATCCAGGCTTTACACCAACTATATTTTGAATGATAACGAGAGGGGATTTTAAACATGAGTACACTAAATCATACGAACGCACAACCTGCACAAGAGGCTATTCAAGAATTGCATAAGGCTTTGAACCGTCAGGTAGCTACCTGGTCCGTCTTGTACACGAAGCTGCATTATTTCCACTGGTACGTAAAAGGTCCTCATTTCTTTACACTGCATGCTAAATTTGAGGAGCTTTATAATGAAGCGACAGCCAATCTGGATACGATTGCTGAACGTCTACTGGCTATTGGCGGCCGTCCGGCTGCTACCTTGAAGGAGCACTTGCAATTGTCGGCCATTCAGGAGTCCGCAGGTGAGCAAACAGCCGAGGATATGGTGAAGTCCGTTGTTGCCGATTTCAAAACCATTACTGGTGAACTGGCTAACGGCATGGAGGCGGCAGAAGTGGCACAGGATAAAGCGACTGAGGATCTTCTTAATGGTTTGAGGGAAGCGGTAGATAAACATATCTGGATGCTCAGTGCGTATTTGGGATAAGGCATTAGGAAAGATTTCCACGGATATGGAGATCAGGTGAACAAGCACACATCCCGTTGGTTCCAGTCTGCCACTGGAGTATAATGACGAGAAGGCGTAGAAGACCATAGGCTCATGAATCATAGAGCTACCGGGATGGGGTGTATGTTATGGAAGTGAAACAACAGCTTTTGTATGAAGCGGAGCAGTTTATATACACATGTTATGAGGAGCTGGGCCGAAGCCGCGATGAAGCGGAAGCCCGGCTTCTTAGTATTCGTCAAGACATAGAAACTACTGGAACGTATGATCACACGTTTGAAGAGCTGGAGCACGGGGCACTCATGGCTTGGCGCAATAGCAATCGTTGCATCGGGCGCTTGTTTTGGGACAAGCTTTTGGTGAGGGATGCTCGTAACGCGTCAGATGCAGAGGAAGTGGCAAACGAGCTGCTGGAGCATATACGCATAGGGACGAATGGCGGTAAAATCAAGCCGACGCTGACTGTATTTCGCGCCTCCAAACCAGGATTGCCGAATATTCGCATCTGGAATCATCAGCTTATCCGTTATGCCGGCTATGAAACCGATAAAGGAGTGATCGGGGACCCGATCTCGCTGGATTTTACTAAGGCTTGTATAGATATGGGATGGCAGGGAGCCATGACTCCTTTTGATATTTTGCCGCTGGTTGTGGAAGCGGATGGACAGCCGCCCAAGCTATTTGAGATTCCCAAGCATCTGGTGCTGGAGGTGCCCATTGAGCATCCGGAGCTGCAGGGGTTGGCCTCACTGGGGTTGCGTTGGTATGCGGTGCCTATGATTGCGGACATGACGCTGGAGATTGGCGGTATCGTCTACACGGCTGCTCCCTTTAACGGCTGGTATATGGGAACAGAAATCGGTGCCCGCAATTTTGCGGATACCTTCCGCTATAACATGCTGCCACAGGTGGCTGAGCTGATGGGACTGGATACTACCAGCGAAACATCGCTGTGGCGCGATCGGGCGCTGGTTGAGTTGAATATTGCCGTGCTGCATTCTTTTAAAAAAGCAGGAGTCAGCATTGTGGACCACCATACCGCAGCGGCACAATTTCGGCTGTTTGAGGAACGGGAAGCCAAGGCTGGACGAGCGCTGACAGGCAATTGGACATGGCTGATCCCGCCGTTATCCCCGGCAGCAACGCATATTTTTCACAGTTCCTATGATAATCGGCTTGTGAAGCCGAATTTTGGAGTTCAAGAGAAACCATATCTGCCCAGACAGGCTAATACAGCAGCAGATACAGTGCTACAGCAGAAGCCGCAAGGCTGCCCTTTTCATTCCGGATAACGGAGTAGCTGCAAATAAACCCGGACTAGGGCTCCAACTTATCCCATACAACGATAAATAGTGTGGCTAGCGGGCCGATTAACAGCGAGAGCAGGAACCAATTTAGCCTACTCCGATTTTTGGACTGTGCCAAGCCAGCATTAATAAGGGCTAGCGTTCCCCAGCCTACATAATAATCTTCTGACATGGTAGTCCTCCTTTGTAATAAAGGTATAGTATCGTAAAGGGACCCGGCAACGGCTTGCGCTGCAAATTAAAGAAAATGCATGGAAATATGTGTTTGGACTGTTGCCTGAAATCGAAGCAGCGTTTATATCTGCCGTTATAGACGAGTCCTTGCTGGCCTATCGGGTCCCGGTTAGAGTATAATCTGACATTGCGTTAGAATGATCACCCCTAGAGCCGATAGGCTCTTTTTTGTGTGTAAGATCAAAGCGGGGTGCGATTAGGGCGATTCAGGGCAGAAGCTTTTTAAGCTGTGATACACGTCCCTGAGACAGTTCGAGCATTTCAGCTAATTCTTTTTGAGATACATTAGGGTGCTCCTGCATGAGCTGTTTTAATTTATTCAGGAGTTCATTCTGATTTCTGTAATTCCTTCTCTTCTTGGGAGGGGCAGGATGGGCTTCATTCGAATGACTGGAAGGATTGTCGCTTTTCAGGGCTTCAATACAGCTATGACATATGAGGTGGTCTCTGAAATAGCTCAAGTTATCTACGGCACTACAAAAATAACAAGAAACCCCCGTATACTTGCGAATCATCAAGCCCTCCGGAGTAATAAAAAAATCGAGGGCATCACCAATATTAATATTCATGGAATTGCGTAGCTCCTTGGGTAGCACAATACGGCCCAAATGGTCTAAAGGTCGTGTCATTCCAGTGTTTTTCATCATTTTTTTCCCCTTTCATGAAATGCGCTTATGGTTGCGAAAATGGTATGTTATGTATGCTGGAAGTACAAAGCGCTTATATTGCAGTCTGTTGTGGTGGACTATGCTTAAAAAAAACTCCGGCATGACGTACAGTTACGCCTACCGGAGCATGATACAGCCAATGAATCTAAGATGTCGTGTCGAATTACTGTGGGTTGGTTGTCCAAATACCGGCTACTTTTAATTGAACCCGCGGAGGCAGCTTCAATGCGGCCAATGTCAAATCGGCCAAATCCTGCGGCTGAAGCATGCGGTCCTCGTCGCCAATAGGCAAGCCTGCGTTTGCCGCCAATTCTGTATTGACGGTGCTTGGGGTCAGCGCGGTAACGCGAATGTTGGATTTGCGAACTTCCTGCATCAGTGCTTCCGTGAAGCCCATCAGAGCGAACTTGGATGCGCAATACGCCGAGCCTGTTGCAAAGCCTCGTTCTCCTGCTGTAGAGGAAATGTTGATAATATTTCCGCTCTGTTGTGCCAGCATGCTTGGGAGAGCGGCGTGTGTAACATAATAGGTCCCGAGCAAATTGACGCGAATAATACGCTCCCACTCTTCAGGGTCCATATCCGCGACTGTACCGAAGGTAGCGATTCCTGCGTTGTTGATCAAAATATCGACAGCGCCCAGTTCGTGCTCCAGCGAAGCTACAGCGGCAGCGGCCTGTGCGCGATCGGATATATCCGCAACAGCACTTACCACCTTCACGCCGTATGTACTTCCCAGCGAATCCTGCAATTTTTGCAGATCAGCCAATGTGCGTGAAATTAAACCCAGATTAACGCCTTCCTTGGCCAAGGTTTCGGCAATTGCTTTGCCAATTCCTTTGCTGGCCCCCGTAATAATAGCTGTTTTATTTTTAAGTTCCATCCAGTCTCCTCCTTATAAATACATGACGGCTTGTGCATTTGAGCACATGGTTACATTATACAAGTATAAGTTCCTTGAACCAAACCTCGCCTCCAATGAGGAAGCCTGCTTAACCTGATTGGTTGTAAAATTGCCGGATGTTTATTTTGCGACAGGTGGGTACTTTGAAGGTTAGTAATTTCGGCATTGCCTGAACTAGCGGTGATGGATATATTTTGTACGAAGGCATTTTGAAGTGCTACATTACCCGAATGTATATCTACCGTGGTCCATTACTTATCAATAGCTGTTGTTTCCTTCCTCCAGTAGGCTTGCGACATGATGGACAAAATCATTCCATTCCCGTGTAAGTATTGTCGTATAATGGTTGCCTGTATCGGTCAGACGATAATATTTACGGGGGGGTCCCTCAGTCGATGCCTGTAAATAGGTTGTGCAGTATCCCTCTGATACCAGACGGCGAAGCAGTGGATATAAAGCCCCTTCGGCTACTTCGATATGACGGGAAACGGCTTGAGCCAATTCGTAGCCATATCGGTCCTTGCGACCAATTAGGACCAGAACGCACAGTTCAAGCACCCCTTTTTTGAATTGGATGTTCACATTCACGAGCAGTACTCCCTTCCTGGATGTTATTGATGATTCATAGATGTTGTTCGGAGTAAGGGGAAGAAACGTGCGTGTTTGTCTTAATTTGTCAAGGTACTAATCATGGAACAGTAGTCAGGTATAATTTAACATCATGTACTGATTAATGCAAGGTATTAAATTTTTATAAGTAAATCTCTCGTGAAAAATGACTGTTTTTCGTCTTTTCAAGGCTCAATAAATTAGCGAATGCTGTAGAAGAAAGTAGTTCTATTTAGAAATATCTCGAATGCTGGTTGAATGTGCAAATAGAACGTTGCTTTAATTTCATTTATTAAAATGATAGATTGTAAAGTATTCGACAGAGTTAAAGATCTCTTTTTATGAGAGGGGGGGTAAAGGCTGAATTGGAAACCATCCCCCTTCCGGCCTTTAGCTGAAAGGACCGGAAAGGGGAATGGAATATTGTAGGAAAAATAGCGGTGGTACGAGAATGTACAGAAATCAATTGGATACAGCCAACGCATCCCGGGCGGCTTGAGCGGCCTGCACCATTTGCCGCAATGCGGCAATAGATTCCTCCTTGGTGCGGGTTTTCAAGCCACAGTCCGGATTAACCCAGAACAAATCTGATGGCAGGACGCGGAGGGCACGTTGGATCATACTTAGCATTTCGGCCACATCGGGAATGCGCGGGCTATGGATATCGTACACCCCTAGACCGATGCCTTTGTCGTACACCTGATCCTCAAAGCTGACAATCAGTTCTCCATGGCTTCGCGAGGTTTCAATAGATATAACGTCGGCATCCATATCGGAGATGGACTGGATCATATGCTGGAATTCGGAATAGCACATGTGTGTATGGATTTGGGTCGCAGGCTCGACGGTGGCTGTGGTCACAAGGAAGGCTTGAACCGCCCAGTCCAGATACGCTTGTTGTTGTTCTTTTTTCAGCGGAAGTCCTTCGCGAATTGCGGGCTCATCGACCTGAATCATGCCTATACCCGCTTGTTCCAGTGCCTCTACCTCTGCCCGCAATGCCAGCGCCAACTGCAAAGCAACCTGGCTGCGCGGAATATCATTACGTTCGAAGGACCAGTTTAAAATGGTCACAGGGCCTGTAAGCATTCCTTTAACAGGTCTGGAAGTCAAGGATTGAGCAAAGGCTGTTTCTTCCACAGTCATAGGTTGATCGAACGAAACGTCCCCGTATATAATCGGCGGCTTGACGCATCGGGAGCCGTAGGATTGCACCCATCCGTTTTGCGTAAAAGCAAAGCCTTTTAGCTTCTCACCAAAAAATTCAACCATGTCTGTTCGTTCAAATTCCCCGTGTACAAGCACGTCAATACCAATTTCCTCTTGAATGTCAATCCATTCCTTGATTTGCTGCTGGATGAATGTCCGGTACTGCTCGGCAGACCATTCTCCTTTGCGATATTGCAGACGAGCTTTGCGAATCTCAGCGGTTTGCGGGAAGCTGCCGATGGTCGTTGTAGGCAGTGGAGGCAGCTTCAGCTTATCCTGCTGAACCACACGACGCTGGCCGAAAGGAACGCTGCGTGACTGAGGCTCTTTGTCCAGCAGTGCGGCCATATCGGCAGCCGTCTGTACACGTGCCGCTGAGCTGTTGAAGCGGGCTACCGCATCGGCACTTTGTTCAACCTGCGCAAGAGCGGATGGATTGCGCTCGCCAAGTGCAGCCGTCAGGGCGGTGAGCTCCTCAAGCTTCTCATCGGCAAAGGCCAGCGCATGCACCAGCTCTATGTCCAGCTTTTGCTCTGCTTCCAGACTGACCGGTACGTGCAGCAGGCTGCATGACGGCTGTACGATCAGCTGTGTGGCGCTTGTCTGTTCCGCCAGCTGACTGAGTAGCGCAGCTACGGCTTTCAGATCACTGCGCCATATGTTGCGTCCGTCAACGACTCCAGCGCCCAACATTTTTCCTGCAGGAAAGCCGTGCTGCAATACATGTTGGAGATTTTCGCCATCATCATGCACAAAATCAAGACCCAAACCCTGTACCGGAAGGGTGGACAGGCGCTTATAATGCTCCACGCTGCCAAAGTAGGTTTGCAACATAATATTTAAGGCTGGTGCCGCTTGAGTCAAAGTCTCATAGGCTTCCTGAATAATGTCCAAATCCTCAGCCGGGAATGAGGTGGTCAAGACAGGTTCATCGATCTGAACCCACTGAACGCCTTCCGCTGCCAGTTCGGACAGGACACGGATATACAGCGGCAAGAAGCTTCGTACAATAGTGGCTAGATCTTTGTGGTCATAGCCCTTGGACAGGGCCACGAATGAATAAGGACCGATGAGGACCGGTTTGCCTTCAATGCCCAGTTCCTGCTTGGCCTCACGATAAGCCTGCAAGGGTTTGTTTTCGGTGAGTACCGGGGCTGCATTTGCCAATTCGGGCACGATATAGTGGTAATTGGTATTCAGCCATTTGGTCATTTCACTGGCGGTAGCCCCCTTTTGCCCACGAGCGATCCCGAAATAAACAGATAGAGGAACCGGGCCTGCGGGCCGATAGTTGAAACGTTCTGGCACCAGGCCGAACATCACGGATGTATCAAGCATGTGATCGTAATAGGAGAAGTCTCCGACAGGAATAAGGTCAATTCCCTTGTCTTGCTGCTTGCTCAGATGCTCCAGGCGCAATCTTTTCATCTCGACATGCAGTTCGCTTTCGTCCATGCTGCCGTTCCAGAAACGTTCCAGTGCTTTCTTCCATTCCCGGTTCCCGCCGATACGCGGATAACCCAGATTACTGCTAATCAAACCGGACAATGCCGGCCGTTCGTTAATGGACATGTACTTTTCCTCCTAACTGGTAGCCAGTTTATTTTTACGTACCAAAAAAGGCATTCCATCCCCAAGGCTTAAAAATGAGTAGGGGAAAGAATGCCTCCGTGATTAGAAAAATCAAAAATACGGCGACTGCTCTTAACACCTCCCTATCTCCCGTAGGTACTGCGATGTTGTTGAAATAGGCAGGTCTCCTGACTCACGGCTCATGATTCTCAGCAATCCTTCCCGGTCTGTGTGTGAACCAGTGGATGTATAAATAGCTGAAAACTCCCCGTATACAGTGGCGGGACCGTGCCGGATTTGCACCGGCTTCCCTTTTAAGTCTGAACTGAATAGAACAGACACCTATCTCCAAACTATGCAATTAAGGTATGACGAATATTTATGCACTCGTATACTTGTTCATCATCATAAGTGAAACTGACAGGATACGCAATAGAAAAAAGACAAGCCTTCCCTGTAGTGGGGGACTTGTCTTAGGATATAACATTTGGCAGAGTACAAAATGATCTCAAGCTAATGAAACGGCATGACCTGCCTGAATGCTGGCTTTTACATCCACCAGACGCTGATTGCGACTGCCCCGGAAGCGGAGAGTCAGGTCCTTTTGTTGTTCTACAAAAGGTCCATCCACAATTACGTCGCATAGCAGCGCCAGCTCCCGTCGAGCCTGATCCGCGAGCAGATCCTCATAGACAAAACCGGTATAAGCCCACACGGTTCGGTCGGGACAGGCTGTGCGGAAGTCACGTACAAATTGTGAGCATTCCTCCGCGGAGAAAAACGGGTCCCCTCCACAGAGAGTCAGTCCGTCCAACAACGGATTATCCATGATGTCACGGATGACTTCCTGTTGTCGTTCGGGCGTGAAAGGCTCACCTGCGCGGAAGTTCCACGACGCCGGATTGAAGCAGCCGGGGCAGGCATGGCGGCAGCCACTAATGAACACGACGGTGCGCAGGCCGTCCCCTTCGTTCAGAGATTCCGGAATATAGCCGCACAAATTCACTTATGCTTCACCCGGTCGCGAACTTCGGCTTGCTTGGCAGCATTGAAGCGTACGGTATAATCACCTGTCAGATATCCGGTTACCCGACGCAAGCGTTGAAAGTGCGTGTGTTCCTCGTCTGTGCCGCATTGAGGACAGCTTGTCCCGATAATTCCCTCATAGCCGCAGTCCGTGCAGCGGTCTACCGGATGGTTGATGGAGAAGTAGCCGATGTTCTGACCAAGTGCGTACTGCACAATTTTAAGAAACGCATCCGGGTTATTCCGCGCATTACCGTCCAGCTCAATGTACGAAATCGCACCGGCGTTGCACAGGTTATGGAACGGAGCCTCCAAACTGATTTTACGGGCAGCCGGGAGGGTGTAATACACAGGAATATGGAAAGAATTCGTGTAGTATTCTCGATCATTTACCTCGGGAATAATTCCGAAATCACGTTGGTCCAGCAGCGTGAACTTGCCGGACAGGCCTTCGGCAGGTGTAGCGAACAACGTAATGTTCAGGTTGTGATATTCGCTCATCCGGTCGCAATACATGCGCATGGAAGTAATGATTCGCTGTGCTTCACGGTATACAGCGTCATCCTCTCCGTGATGCTTGCCATACAGTGCCTTCATGCATTCGGCTAACCCGATAAATCCGAGCGACAGCGTACCGTGCTTAAGCACGCTTCCCACTTGTTCATCCGGCTCCAGCTTTTCTCCGCCTTCCCATACCCCTTCGCGCATCATAAAGTCTGACGCTTTGGCAGGCTGGCTGGTTTGGATATGATAGCGATGCATGAGTCCATCCACAGCAATGCGCATAACCTCTTCCAGTTTGGCATCAAAGCCATCCCGGTCAGGCAGCTTGCGCTTGCCTGTGCAAATGCCATATTCAATCCCGAGACGCACCAGATTAATGGTATTAAATGAGAGATTGCCCTTGCCGCTCTGACGGTTTCTGCCGAAGCGGTCAGAAATGGTGCGGGTACGGCAGCCCATCGTTGCAATGATGGTATCCGGGTCATCTGCGCGGTAATAGGGCAGGTTGAAGGTAGCATCCACATTCACAAAATTGGGATACATCCGCTTGCTGGAGCATTCTACCGCCTTCAAGAATAAATCGTAGTTGATATCGCCCTCTGCTTGGTTGACTCCTTTTTTACATTGGAAAATATGCTGTGGAAAAATAGGAGTTTCCCCGCTGCCCAGGCCGCGAATCGTGGCTTCCAGCAGCGATTGCGAGACAAGCCGACCTTCAGCAGAAGTACACATCCCGTAATTCAGTGAAGTGAACGGAATTTGTCCCCCTGCCCGACTGCTCATGGTGTTCAGGTTATGAATGAGCGATTCAGCGGCCTGTCGGGTCTCTGTTTCCGTTTCTTCGCGTGCAAATGCATAGGAACGAGGACAGATTGCTTGCAATTGGGTATTGGCTATATGTAGTTCATCCTCAGACAACTCAGGCGTAATCTCTTCCTCAAACAGCCGGAGTCCCTTACGCAGGTGCTTGCAGAAGGAGCGGGCAACATAAGGAGCAAGATCCCAATCTATTTTATTGGCGGAGACACCTCCGAATTGGCTGTTTTGCTGAGACTGGAATATGATAGCGACCAGTGCCATAGCAGACATGATCGTTTGCGGTGTGCGCACAGAGCCGTTGCCTGTATTAAAGCCGTCTTGCAGTAAACGACCAAAAGGGATAAAGATACAATTCGTAGTTCCGAGCGCATATTGGTCCAAATCGTGAACATATACATATCCGTGGTCAATGGCGTTCGTCAGTTCAGACGGAAGCACGCGCAGGCGCGCATACCATTTGGCATACTCGGAGCCGAGCTTGCTCATTTTGCCGCTGAATGATTCTCCATTCAGGTTTGCATTCTCGCGAAGCATGTCCAGATCTTGTGCCCCTATAACCCGCTCGCCGATATCGTATAATTGATGTTCCTCCAACACTTTCATCACAAAACCCTCCATATAGTAAAATATATATTATTTTCACAAAAACAACATATTGATGATATTGTGTTCTAACCAATTGTTTCGATCTATATATTGTATATAGGGATGTTGCGAGAGTATGTGACTATTGTCACATCCATGTGGAGGCGCGGAGCACAAAAAAGTCAGGCATAGAGTAAGGAACACATCTGTAGATACGCTCTTTACTCTATACCTGACTATGGAATACGTGATGAAAAAAAATATAGAATTGGGGGTCTAGAGTAGCTTCTTTAGCTGAGACACCCGGCCTTGGGAAATATCGAGCATTTCGGCATAAACCTTTTGTGGCAGATTTGGATGCTCCTGAATCAGCTTGCGTAGCTTTTTTACCATTTCACCCTGCTGCACTCTGGATTGCTTAGGCCGCCAGGCTGTGTCGGTCTGGATTGGTTTGCTATGTTCTTGAGCCTGGATGGCATCGGTGCTGGTGGCATGTACATTTTCCTCTGTCTTTAATACCTGGATGCAGTCTGCGCAAATAAAGCTGTCTCGAAAATAAGTTAAATGATCAACTGTGCCGCAAAATTTGCAGGAGACTCCGGTATATTTTCTTAACACAAATCCTTCTTCATTTACGAAAAACTCAAGCGAATCACCAATATTGATATCCATCGTGGTGCGCATTTCCTTAGGGAGTACAATTCGCCCCAATTGATCCAGAGGCCGTGTCATTCCGGTATTTTTCATCCTTGCTTCCTCCTTTCGTGATATATCCTGATTATACCAAAAAATATTATTTTTAGCTTTGGATATTGCAGGAAAAAAACTTTTTTTTGTTTTTTTTGCTATGACAGCTCTTTCAACCAATATTAGGAGGATTTCGATATTGTTGCCGGGCCTCTTCTTTTTCGCTATGATATATTAAAACGCTTTCATAACGGCCTTTTACAACATTTTAGTTGGAGACGGGGAGATGACGGATATGAGTCATGAAACAGCGGATATCGAATATTTATTTCAAGATCCGAAGATTCATCTGGATGAGCGTGTACGAGATTTAGTGTCCCGGCTAACCTTGGAGGAAAAGATTGAATCCATGCTGCAATATCAGCCTGCCATTGATCGTTTGGGGGTCGCGGCGTACAAGCACGGTACAGAAGCGGCACACGGTATAGCCTGGTTAGGGGAGGCGACTTCATTTCCTCAGCCCGTGGGATTGGCGTGTACATGGGATGCGGAATTGATGCGGCAAATTGGCTCTGTGATTGCAGACGAGGCGCGTGTCTATTACCGCCGTGATCCGAAATTAAACGGCCTGACCCTGTGGGCACCTACGGTGGATATGGAGCGTGACCCAAGATGGGGACGGAACGAGGAGGCTTATGGCGAGGACCCGTATTTGACAGGGGAGCTATCGAAGGAGCTAGTTAAGGGAATACAGGGCGATCATCCGGTCTATTTGAAGGCGGTCGCGACGTTAAAGCATTTCCTGGGCAACAATAATGAAGTAGATCGGGGAATCGGCTCTTCCAGCATAGATCCGCGGAACCTGAGAGAATATTATCTGAGAGCCTTCGAGAAGCCTTTTACGGAAGGTGGAGCCCAGTCCATGATGACCTCCTATAACCTGATTAATGGAACGCCTGCGACGTTATATCATGGGGTTAACGATATTGTCAGGGGCGAATGGGGGATGGACGGCTTTGTCGTTAGTGATGCGGGTGATGTCATGGGGATTGCCAACGACCATCAGTATTATGACTCTCATACACCGGGTGTGGCCGAATCCATTCGAGCGGGAATTGACAGTATAACGGATGAAGCGGAGCTTTCCAAGCAGGCGATCCGTGAGGCGTTGGCGCAAGGAACGCTGGAGGAGGCAGATCTGGATCGGGCACTATTCCATACGTTCCGTGTTCGTTTCCGTTTGGGAGAGTTTGATCCGGTGACAGACAATCCCTATGCCCGGATCGGGGAAGAGCATCTAATGACAGAGCAAGCCCGTGAATTGTCGCTGCGTGCGGCAAGGGAGCAGGTCGTGCTGCTCAAAAATGAGCGCTCGTTCTTGCCGCTGGACCCTGCGCAATGCGGCAAAGTAGCCGTGATTGGTACGCTCGGCAATGAGGTGTACCGCGACTGGTATTCCGGCACACTGCCTTATCGGAGTACACCTCTGGAAGCGATTCGCGCCAAGCTGGAAAGCGAGGACACGAAGGAACGCGTCGTGTACCGCGATGCCAAGGATCGCGTGACCTTTACGGCGGCGAGCGACGGGGCGAAGCTTATAGTCGAGCCTTCCGGCGAGATACGGCTGTCCCCTGATGGTGAGCCAACGGTATTGACCATGACGGATTGGGGCTATGGAAGCGTGACGTTGACCGATGAGCGTCTGGGTACCTATATGACGAGCGATGAAGAAACGCTTCGCGTGACAGCTGAAGAGGCCTATGGCTGGTATGTAAAAGAAGTCTTCGGACTAACCCCTGTTGAAACAGGAGAGCGTCTGTGGACGACCTGGAACGGCAAGCCTGTGGTTGCAGGGGCGGAGGGCTCATTAAAGGTAGTGGAGACCACAAGTTCCGTTCCCAACACTGTAGCAGGTAACGCCTCGACAGTCTCAGCAGCCTCAGGCCAGGGTCATGCGACGTTCCAGGTAGAAACGGTGTCGGATGGTTTGGCGGAAGCGATAGCCGCTGCGCAAGCGGCAGATACAGCGATTGTATTCGTTGGCAATCACCCGCTTATTAACGGCAAGGAGGAGAATGACCGCCCCGGCTTGGAGCTGGCAGCTTCCCAGCAGCGGCTCATCGAGGAGGTGTACCGTGTCAATCCGAATACGATTGTAGTTTTGACAGGCAGCTACCCGTTTGCCATTCCCTGGATTCAGGAGCATATCCCTGCGATCGTATACACGTCTCATGCGGGTCAAGAGCATGGCACGGCAGTAGCCGATGTACTATTCGGTGATTATGCGCCCGCGGGTCGTTTGAACATGACATGGTACCAGAGCGAGGAGCAATTAGGCGACATCAAAGATTATGATATTATTCGTGGCGGCCGTACCTATCAGTATTTTGAAGGTGAACCCTTGTACGCGTTCGGTCACGGGTTGACATATTCGCCTTTTGAATATAGCGAGCTGCGCACAGATGCCCAAGTGCCTGGTGCAAGCGCATTGGCGGCTAGAGAGGACGGGGCGGGGAATGTAAGCTCCATTGCTGCACTGGATGCCACGGATACCCTTCAGGTGTGGGTGGATGTGACCCATCGGGGCGTAGCTGCCGGTGAGGAGGTTGTACAGCTATATGTACGGCCTGGAGCTTCGCGGGTCAAGCGGCCGTTGAAGACCTTGTGCGGATTTCAACGTGTCCGCTTAGAGCCGGGGGAGACGCGAACGATTGCTTTTACGATTCGAGTGAAGGATTGGGCGATCTGGGATGTTACACGGGATCGCTATTGCGTTGAAGCTGGCGAATACACCCTGCTGGCAGGTGCTTCTTCAGCGGATATCCGGCTGGAGTGTCCTGTGAACGTTCGAGGCGAAGTCATTCCGCCCCGTCAAGCCGGATGGAGCATTCGTGCTGAGAACTTTGATGATTGTGCCAATATCCTGCTGGATGAAAGCAAGGAGCAAAAGGAAGCCTGTGTACGTCCGTATTCATCTCAGCATCCTGGCTGGATCGCTTTTCACGGCGTGGAATGGGGGGCGGCGAGCACGGCTGAATTTCAATGCCGCGTGTCAGGCAATAGCAGCGATGCAGTTATTGAGCTTCGTTTGGATACGCCGGACAGCGAAGCAGTGGCCCGTATGAACGTGGGCAATACAGGAGGAGCGCAGGCATGGATGACGCTCGCCGAAGCGCTGTGTCCAATCTCGGGCGTACATGATGTGTACCTGAGGTTGAGTGGGGAGGTGCGATTAAGTCATTTTATTTTGGACGCTTGTTTGTACTAAAGGGGATTCTGGTCCGCAGGCTTGAACTTACTTCTGACTTCACGTACAATGCATTCATCGAAGTTTCTACAGCTTAGGGGTGTCATTTCATTTGAATAGTGAAAAAAGACTACGCACCGCAACGCCCAGATGGCTTGGGGTGGCGGTAAAGGCGCTTGTCTATTTGGAAAAGCATGGAGAGCTCTGTGCCAGCGGATCGATTGCTCGCTCCATTGACTGCGAAGTAACCCTGGTACGCAGGGTGCTGACGCGACTTGTACAGGCAGAATTAATCGCAGCACGCGAGGGCCGTGAGGGAGGCTATGTGCTGACCCGTTCGGCAGACCATATTACACTTGCGGATATATATCACGCCATTGAAATAGGTGATCCGATTTTCCCGGGTATGATGCATGAACCGGAGACGAACCCTTTTTGTGGGGAACTGGCGATCGCTGTATCTGAAATTTTGGCCGAGAGCGAACGCCGTATGCTGGAGGTATGGGAGTCTCATACACTAGCTTCGCTCGCCCAGCGTACAACACTCATAGTGGGCAGCTGCAGCCATAATGAAGGCAAGGATAACGAGGCATCTTCCAAAAGGGAATAGCACATTTTTATTCAAAATGATAATAGCCGATACAACTCTCCAAAAGAGGATTATATCGGCTATTGGTGTTGGGGGCGTATGCCCCTAACTAAACTATATTTCATACGAGCAAATCCGGTTACGCCCTGCATGTTTAGCTTCGTATAATGCTTTATCCGCCTGCTCCAGCAGAGCCGCCCCGGATATATCTCCCCCGGTATCAGGAAAGGTTGTCACGCCGATGGACACGGTGACTTTAAGAGCAGGGCTGTCCGCTAGCACAAACTCGTACTGATTCACGCCACTAAGAATCTGATTCGCTATGCGCAGTGCTTGCCGAAAAGAACAATTCGGCAAGAGCACGGTGAATTCCTCTCCCCCGCTGCGGGTGACTATGTCATTAGAGCGGCATTTGTCAATCAAAATCTGTCCAAGCTGGCGCAGCACGGCATCTCCCGCAGCATGACCATAGGTATCGTTCACTTCCTTGAAGTGATCAATATCCAGCACCAGTACAGATAGGTGCTCGTGACGTTGACGAGCCCGGGGAAGCTGTTCTTCCAGTGAAGATTCAAGCTGCCTTCTGTTGCTTAAATTGGTGAGATGGTCTGTATAGGAGGTGTGCTCCAGACGAAGCAGTAGCTCATTGGAGGTATTGATAGACTCAGCAATGATATATACAAGGAACCCGCCTGCCATGGAAATCACGAAATGGAGCGGATAAACGTGCAGGACATCATCTATATTATTATTCAAATTAATCATGAAAGGACAGAAGATAACGCCCAAAGCGAAAACATTCATAATGATCAGCTTAGATAAACGGGACCAGGACAGATGTGACAGTAAAGCGCAACCCAGGCCCACGAGCATCATAAAAAAAGCCCCAACCATGGCCTGTGTGGTGACACCAAACAGCAATAATCTGCCTAAGCATATAAATAGGGTAGCCAGGAGCGCTGCCGGACCGCCAATGTAAGTCGCGGTAGCCACAATGGCCAGATGGCGAAGATCGGCAATCGTATTAAAACCAACGTGGAACGAATAGTACATTAAGACAATGCCATAGCAACCAAAAAGAGCACCTCCAATCCAATGTACCTTATACTTTAAGGTGTGTAGACGGATTTTATATCTTTGTGATATGAGGCCGGTTATATACAAAAAGGTAACAAGGATACAGGTATTTACAAAGAAGGTACTGAACAAGATGCTAACCACTCCCGAGAGGCATATTCCTTCATTTTATCAAAAAAAACTGACATTAGGCTTGAAAATGAAGAATTTATTGAAATTTATTACGCCGATGTGACTTATAACGTTTCGCCCTTACATTTAGTGCATAACTGGAAATAGATTGAGCATACTCCAAATATACAATAATTAGGAAAAATTAAACCTCTTCGCGTTCTTTAAAGATCGAAGCTGATCTGGAAAGCAACTTGAATAAAATTATTTACATGTAACCATGCTGGGTACGAATTATCCGATCCTATTGACTTGAAATAAATTAAGATTTATACTTATTCTAAATTAAATTGTTATTGTGATTACTAGTTGAGAATAAATATAATCTAGAACAGTTAAGGGAGATGCGGTATGAGAACCTTAAATTTAACCTCGCAGCGCCAAGCGGTGTACGATGTGGTTCGTGAGGCCCATGATCATCCTACTGCGGCCGATGTTATGAATCGGTTAATGGAGCGCGGATATAATCTGGCCTATGGAACGGTATATAATTCGCTGCGTTATTTAACAGATAAGGAATTAATCCGCGAGCTGAAACTAGGGGAAGCTGCCAGTCGTTATGACGGACGGATGGACGATCATCAGCATATTATTTGTCAGGTATGCGGACGGGTAGATGAAGTGATGAGCGAGGTTCCAGACGATTGGACCGAGACGGTTGCGCATGAAACGGGATATGCCATTGCCCATGCCCATGTCGTATTCGGAGGAGTGTGTAAGGAATGCCAAAGCAAGCGAATCAAATAACGAATCGTTTCAAAGCAGCTGAGATGCCCAGACGGGTGAAGGGTAACTGGACAACGATGTTACCCGCTCCCTCTGCGCCTGCGTTGCAGACGGCTCCTTCCAATGAGCCGTTGTACTGCCCAACCACACGTCGCCTCGTTCTGATCAGCTCGGTTCCGGGTGTAGTTCATGGCTTGGTACGCACATTGTCAGACGCATGCTTTGATGTGATGGTGTTTCATCGCTGGGAGCCGGAAGTGCAGCGTCATTTGGGAAGTGATCTGTTGATTTACGATTTGACTGCTGCCGATACACGTAGTGAGCTGCTGGATTTCCGCAATCGTCTTGCGGCAGAGCATATGAAAGACACCCCCGTCATGTATGTGGTTCAGGATCGGTCGGCTGTACGAGCGCATGAACTGCTTCCTTCTGAAGAGGTTCTGGTATGGCCGCTGGCTTCCAATCACATGGTGCATGATATCGAACGGATGATTGTACGTCATCCGGCAGCTTCCCGTCAGGCAGGGGAGGCCAGCCGTCGCACGGTGTTCAAGGATATTTGGATTGACCGTGATAAAATGCTAGTATACAAAGAAGAAAAACAATTGAGTTTGACCAAAACAGAATACGATTTGCTGTTGAAACTGATTGATGCTCAAGGCAAAGTGATCTCCCGTGAGCAAATGATGCACGATATCTGGGAGACGGATTTTGTAGGTGGCAGCAACGTTGTGGACGTGCATGTCAAAAGCTTGCGCAAGAAGCTGGATGACCGACCTGCCGAGCCTGAATATATTGCGACGGTAAGAGGCGTAGGCTACAGATTGGCAGATTGAACTGAAGGTCATCAAAGCTGATGAATTTCCGCCGGATGGAGGCATTCGGCGGAGATATATGAATTCCTTGAGGAAACTGACACTAGGTGAGACAGTTGACTTTATCAGGGTACATACACTACAATCGGTAGTGTGAGGTGCTTCTTATGAAACGACTGAATTTTAAAGCTGGCGAAACTGGACTTAACCGTTTTTTCGGACCTCTGGAAGCCAAAATCATGGATATTTTATGGTCCACTTCGGATCGGAGTATCAAAGAAGTGCAGACCGCGTTGGAGGGGGACCGTGACTTTAACTTCAATACGGTGATGACCGTTATGAACCGTTTGGTGGAAAAGGGAATACTGAGTAAGAGTATCCGCGGAAGAACGTCTTTATATCGCCCGGTACTAAGCAGGGAAGAGTTCATGGATGAACAATCCAAGGAGCTGAGTCACGAATTGGTGGATGAATTTGGTCCACTTGCTGTCAATCATATGATTGATGCGCTGGAGATGGCTGATCCCGTGCTGATCGAACGTCTGGAACAAAAAATTAAACAATGGAAAAAGGATATGTAGACGATGTGGAAAACACGTTCTAAATTACTGTTTACAGCAGGCGCCTTGATTTCGGGTTTCGCCCTTATACAGATGGGTATGTACGCCGGGCAGCATGTTTTCGGCTGGACATTGAATTTTAACGTGTTTCAAATTTGCAGAAGTCTGTTGCAAAATTACGGAATCGGCTACATGGTGGATGCGCTTAGCGGGCTCGTCTTTCTTACCTTCGGCATCGCCGGGTGCGAAGCGGTCCGACAGTGTATGGCCACGAGGGCAGCTTTCCGCAGACTGTACCGAATGCGTGACCTGCCGCTGACGGAGGCATTGGGTGAACGATATCGTGAACTCGGAGCTGACCGGATTTGGGTCATAGATTATGCCAAGCCTGCCGCCTTCACCATGGGGTTATGGAAGCCGCGCATTGTATTATCTTCCGCATTGTTGTCCGTACTGGACAAACACGAGGAGGAGGCTGTCATATACCATGAAGCGCATCATATGAAACATTATGATCCATTGAAGACATGGCTGCTGCAAATGTGTGCCACACTGCTGTTCTACTTGCCGGTGCTGCGTCATATTACCAACCATTATAAGATAGCCCGTGAAATTTTGGCCGACAATGAAGCAATTAATCGAGCCGGTTCACCGGTTGGGATTGGAAGCGCACTGCTCAAGCTTCTGAGTATGACGCCTGCCAAGACCCGCCTGGTAAACTCCGCCGCTTGTTCCTCTTTTGCAGAAACGTCCATTAACTATCGTATCTCACGTATTCTAGACCCTCAGCAAGAGCCGATCATTCCAATGCCTTGGCGTTCGATTATGTTTTCCAGCTATGTGCTAGTGATGCTGACGCTTATGTTTGCACTGGCGTTAATGTAGCTTGGCAAGATATATCCTAATGGGTGGCGCTTTACGCGCTACCTACCGATTATTGATATGTAATACACTACACATTGTAGTGCTGATTACCTAATCTGTACACAACCTAAAAGGAGATGAGCATATGAATCAAACACTTACGAATATTGGATTACTGTTGGTACGAATCTTTACAGGGGTCATTTTCATTGTTCACGGTTCACAAAAATTTCAAGGATTGGACGGAACCTCCGGCTTCTTCCAAAGTATCGGACTTCCTGGTTGGTTGGCTCCTGTGGTCGCTACGGTTGAGCTGGTTGGCGGTATTGCACTGGTCCTGGGTATTGGAACACGACTTGCCGGAGCAGCATTGACCATCGTGATGATCGGTGTATTGCTGACTGCTAAAAAAGGACAGCCTTTTGGCTCGATTGAATTTGATCTGCTGGTTCTGTTCACTAGTCTTCAGCAAACACTTGTTGGTGGACGTTTTTTGTCGATAGATCAGTTGTTTGGTCGTAAAAAGTCTGGAAGCAGCAACGTGCAGGTCTAAATTATCATATGAACCGCGCCCTTGGTCTCAGGGCGCGGTTTTTTATTTTGCCCATTTGTGAAATATAGCTGTAAATTATTTGCTGCATTCGACCGATATAACTTCCATGAGTGTAATTCAAAACATAGCTTTTCAAGTAAAGGGGAAAAATACATGGAAAAGATGCGAAAGAGAACGACCATTTGGACACTCAGAAACAAGCTGATTTTAGGTTTTTTGCTTGTTTTGTTGATTCCGAGCTTAAGTATATCTATCGCGACTTATAATTCATCGTTTAATGCTATGGAGAAGCAGCTCTACAGTAGTGCAAATCAGGGGGTAGCGACGGCTAACTCGGTAATTGAATATTCACTTGCCAGTAAAATCAAAGATGTGGGTTATTTGGCTAAGGGACTTGACAGCTCCATGATTGATGGCCGAAACAGCCCGTTGATTCAGCCCAAGCTGATCCAATACATAGGCCTGCACGAAGATGCGACCGATATTTTTGTCGGTACTCCAGATGGCTTGATGATTCGGGGGGTGCCTAAAGAGGACGAAGGTACATATGATCCCCGTAAGCGGGACTGGTATATCGAAGCGATGAAGCAGCCTGGTAAAGTGGCAATTACCCCTGTCGTAGTTAATTCATCGGGTACTCCTGTTGTCGTCATATCTCAAACGCTCTCCGACCAGTCCGGAGTTATCGGGGTCTCTCTGAATCTGGAAAGTGTACGTAAACTGGCTTCCATCAAAGTGGGGCAAGAGGGATATATCATTATTTTGGATCATACGAAAAAATTTGTGGTCCACCCTACGGCTAAGCCGGGTACATCTCTTGATGCAAGCTTTATTAATGATATGTATGCTGCGCAGAGCGGGCAGTATACATATGTATATGAAGGCCAAGAGAAGTACCTGAACTATGTAACGAATAAGGAAACTGGCTGGAAAATTGCGGGAACCTTCTATCAATCCGAAATTAGCGATGCTACCGCTGCCATGCGTTACGTAACCATTTTCGTGCTGGCAGCCTCGTTGGTGATTGCACTTATTGCGATTTTCCTGATTACCCGTTCCGTTCTGGTGCCGATCCGCAAGCTGCAAAAATCGGCAGAGCAGATCAGTGAAGGAGATTTGACAGGCGATTTGGAAACAGGAAAAACCGATGAGGTGGGTCAGTTGTCTTCCCACTTCCAATCGATGGTGGATAGCTTGCGCACGATGATTCGAAGCGTACACGAAACCACAGATCGGGTAAGCTCTTCGGCAGAGGAATTGGCTTCGGGGGCCGATCAGACGACCCAAGCCATTGAGCATGTCACCATAGCTATTCAGGAAGTAGCAGTGGGCAGTGAGCGTCAGGCCCAGAGTGTCAAACATGGCTCTGTAAGCATGGAAGAGCTTGCTCAGCAGGTAACGAACGTATCCGAGCGTATGGTGGGCGTATCTGAACAGGTAAAAAGTAACGCAGAGTCCGCACAAGCAGGCAGCAAGGCAGCTACGCGAGCTGTACAGAAGATGCATGATATCGACGAGACCGTTAACGATCTCGGACATGCGATGGATTCCCTGAGTGAACGCTCCAGCGAAATTGAGAATATCATCAGCGTCATATCCGGTATTGCCAAGCAAACGAACCTCCTGGCGCTAAATGCATCCATTGAGGCGGCACGCGCTGGCGATCATGGCAAAGGCTTTGCTGTGGTTGCTACGGAGGTACGCAAGCTGGCCGAGGAATCTGCCAAATCGGCGACCTTGATTTCAGAGCGTATTGAGGCCATGCAAATGGATATGGAACATGCTTTGACGGCTATGCGCCAAGCGCGAACACGGGTTACAGAAGGCATTGATTCAGTAAGCACGTCTGAGCAGTCTTTTGCGGAAATCAGCCAGGCTGTGGAACTAGCGACGGAGCATATCAATGATATTACCGGAGTGACACAGGAAATGGCCCGGGGTGCGGCAGGTGTCGTGAGTATTATGAGCGATATTTCCCATATTTCGAACGAGGCAGCGGGCAACACCGAGTCGATCTCAGCCGCAGCTGAACAGCAGCTTGCTTCTATCGAGGAAATTGCTTCTTCCTCAGCGGATCTGAGCCAAATGGCTGAGGAACTGCGTGAGCTGGTTGGACGCTTCCGGGTCGGAGAAAAATAATAAACGATAAAAGCGCACGGATACAGGAGTTTATTCTCCTTGTCCATGCGCTTTTATGCTTTTTGCCACAATTTATGGCTCATATAGATTAGGTACTATCTTTGGAATAATTTGCGTCGATCCAAGCGGAAACGGATACGGCTTGGAGTGCTGGAGGTGCGTAGAGTATTTCTTTGAACCATATTGTTCAGCACCAGTGCGAAGATGACCAGCAATGTCCCGTATAGCTCGAATTGGCTGATGGCATAGCCTTGGAAGTACATGAGCACCAGCGTAGTAATCGGTACAAAGTTAATAAACAGAATCCCGTTCAACGGAGACAGCTTTCGGATTCCGGCATTCCAGCTCAGCAAGGCTGCAAGTCCTGGAAGCAGAATCATAAAGCTCATTTCGTATTTGACTGACCACACATCCTGCCAGTCCGGCACTGTAATCCAATGGAAGGCAGAGGAAACAATGACCACGACGAAGGAAACAAAAGTTCCGAGCAGGCAGGTTAAGGTCGAATAGCGAAGAGTGGACCAGCCTGCAAAGTGGCTGCCTCCCATGGAATACACGACCCATCCGACGACTCCTGCAAAAATGAGCAGCAGCGGCAGCAAATGCTGCCCGGCAAGCGTGAAGAAGGTCCATTTTCCGTTCGTAATCACAAGTATTGCCCCAGCCAATGCGATCACCATACTGATCAGCGTATATTTCGGAGGCATTTTACGGGTCAGGGTCCATATCATCGCAATCGAGATCATCGGCATCAGAACTTCCATAATAGAAGCTACAATGGTGCCAGCTGCCCCCATCCAGTGTTGTCCCTGGAATACAGCCATATTGTAGATGGTAAATCCCATCGTACCGAAGAAAAGCAATTTCTTGCCCCCGCCCTCAAAGCGAAAGGCAGCCCGTCCCTCTTTGAGCCATAACAGCACGATCAGGATAAGCGTAACTGAGAAATAACGTAAAAACGAGAAATACAGCGGATTGACTTGTTGTAAGGCAATGTGCGAAACCGGAAACATGGCGCCCCAGGACATGCTGGCGATCAGACACAATAAAGATCCGGTCATGATTTGTCTATTCATGGTGAAAAAAAGCTCCTCCTTGCCGGCCTCAGCGGACATATCTTATGGACACATCATAAAGGATGGGAAGCTGATGGTAAAATGATTGAAAATAAACATTATGATCATTTAAAATGATCATAAGTGACAAGGCGCGTCAATTCTGGCGGTCTTGCCCTTCACATTAAGGGGGAGCAGTAGTGGACTTGAACGATTTAAACATTTTCCAGACCGTAGCTGCTCATGGCAGTGTCAGCAAGGCGGCAGCCGAGCTTAGCTACGTTCAGTCCAATGTGACGGCTAGAATCAAGCTGCTGGAAAAGGAACTGCAAACGCCTTTATTTTATAGACATAAGCGGGGCATGATCCTCAATGCGGAGGGAAAGCGTCTGCTACAATATACGAAGAGCATTTTGTCGCAATTTGAGGAGATGAAGCATGCGTTTCAGAGCACCTCTGCACCTTCGGGGGTACTGGAGATCGGCATTGTGGAGACGGTGGTTGCATTACCTTCGATTTTGCATGCTTACTACAGCCACTACCCGGATGTTGAGTTGTCGCTCAAGGCCGGGGTTACAGAGCATCTGGTGCAGGAGGTTGCAGAAATGAGGCTGGATGGAGCCTTTGTGACCGGACCAGTGAAGCATCCCCTCATCGAACAGTTTGATGTCTTTCAGGAAAAGCTGGTTCTCGTTTCCCAGGGAGACGACTTTTCCGTAGAGGATATTACAACCCGCCCGCTTCTTTTATATAAAAAAGGGTGCGGGTACCGGGAGCGGCTGGAAACCTGGCTCAGGATGGAGGGGATTATTCCCAAGCAGATTATGGAGTTTGGGACGTTTGAGACGATTGTTGGCAGTGTGGCGGCTGGTATTGGAATGACCGTGTTCCCCGAGTCTTCGATCAGCGGGCTGAAGGCCCAGGGACATGTGCATTGTCATGCGCTGCCAGAGCCGTACAATGAAGTGACAACGGTATTTATCCGTCGTAAGGAGGCCTATGTTACCAGCACCTTGCAGTCCTTTATCGATGAAATTATCGCTCAGATTCAGGCGTAGCTTTATCGCTTGGGCTCGGGTACAATTGAGAAGGATTTGATCTCATTTTTTCTTCCTGAAGGAGGGCTATTATGTTCACAATATTTCCGGCTGCATCCCGATTCAGCTTCGATAAGGGCTGGCTGCGGGGGAGTCACAGCTTTTCATTCGCGGAGTATCAGGATGAGAGTAATACAGCGTTTGGCCCTATGCGCGTCTGTAATGACGATGTCATCGCACCTGGAAGAGGCTTTGGGGCGCATCCGCACAGTGACATGGAGATTGTCTCCATCGTGCTCTATGGAGAGCTGCGTCATGAAGACAACCGTGGACATGAGGCGGTGACCCGTTTTGGAGGCATTCAGCGGATGTCAGCGGGCCGCGGTATCGTCCATACCGAGCACAACGCTTCGCAAGCGGAGGATGTCAGTTTGCTGCAATTGTGGTTTAGCCCGCACACGAGAGGGCTGGAGCCATCATATGAGGCTACAGCGTTCAACCCTGAGCGATTGCACGGCCAGCTTTTGCCTGTCGTTGCCGGGAATCATGTTCCAGGCACGGAGGGTGAAATAGCTGCCATCCATCAGGATTTGACGATTTATTTAAGCAAGCTTCAGGCTGGAGAGCGTCTGGAATTCACACAGGCTGAGGGAAGACGTGTGTTCTTGTTCATCATCGAAGGCTCACTTCGTGTGAACGGTGAACATATTCTGCAAGGGCGTGATTCGGCTCGGATTGAGCAGGAGCCGAAGCTGTTGCTGGAGGCACAGGAGCCTGTGTTTTATATGCTGATAGATTTACCTTAAGAGGGGGTGTGCGCCATGGCGCAGCAGGAAACTTGGCTGATCAAGCATGCCGTCACGGGTCGTAGCTTTGCTGATAGCCGCAAGCAGGTATTCGATTGCCGTCTGGAAACGACGGATGGCCTCTTTTGCTTCACACTTCAAGAGCTGCCGCGTGAGACGGCAGAGGCAATTGTGCGTTATAGCGGAGAGCTGAACGTATTTTGTTTTGTAACGCCGGAGGATAAATCCATCGTGAAGCATTGGTATTACGTAACCCCGGAAAGCGTGAAATATAATGATCAGACAGGTGAGCTTACGCTCGAAGCTGATTCTAAGATTGAATATCACCCCGAGGAGTATTGGGGAGATTAACACTATTTTATATTGAATTTTTGACATGGCTGTCCAGTAAGGTGCGAATGTGAAGCTCACATAAAAACCCCGGGTTCTTCGCACCTCGAAATTTGTCAAAAAGGGCTTGGAAAGGGTGTTGGCGATAAAGGTCGACGCTTGATCCAGCCCTTTTCGGTGTCGTTTATTACGGGAATGTGAGAGATTGATACCATTGGGGTATGAATCATCCTATTTTCGCTGGATAGTTCCTCACAACCAACTGGTGACCGTGCCATTCTGACTGTAACAATGGACGACGGATTCGATAAAGAAATAACAAAGGATCTTTCAGCAACCGTAAGGGCCATGTGATCTTCAATAAAATACTGACATTTAAAGTGAGCGAGTATCCAACTAAACAGTAAGAAGGACTTCATATCAGCCACGTGCTAATGAAGTCCTTCTTTACATTTACTTAAACCTCGATAATTATACCTAGACTGTTGCGCTGTACATTACACTGTTCTAGATCAAAGGATTGCAAACTCTACACTTGCCCTCCCACATTGTTTGGACTTAAATCAATATGTTTACTGTACAATTTGTTATTAATAACAGCAATTATGCTGTTCACTACAATAGAAGTAAGCACCGTTAGCAACGTTAACCATAACAAGATCAAAATAGATACTTTGGGCAGAAAAACGATATTCTGAAAATAATAGTAACAAAAAAAGGTATGGGTTAACCAAATATTCATGGAGCTTTTACCTAAGTAAGCAAAAACTCTGGTTAGTTTTAATTTGCTCATTAGATGAACGCTGACAAGGATAAATAAAGGGGCGATTATCATATCAGTCGTCGTCTTCTCAAATAATTGACTAGTGGTACGAAAGCGAAATAACACTACAATGATGATGATATCAAATAGGATGTTATTGAATATGATGGAATTATAAATTTTGTTAATCCAAGAATACAATTTATACTTAGCAAAGAACAATCCTATCATAAACGGCAATTGCCAATACATAATACTGTAATAATTTCCTTGTGAATACGAATTATAAAAAACAAGGCCGGCAACCAATAAAGTTACCCATGCGTTACGTTGAAAAGCCTGAAAGGCAACTGGAAAAATGAGCAGCAACAAAATGTAATCATACAAAAACCACCACTCACCATTGTATGAACTTGATAATGCTAGAAAATTCCGTAAAAAATCCATTATCGAATTATTTTGAAATCTATCGGAGTTTCCAAAGAAATATAGGCCCGCAGGAATAAAAAGCAGAAACACAACCCAGTAATTAATCATTATTTTTTTTAATCTCGTGTAGCTTTTTTTCATTAAATGATCTGGGCTTTGAACATTGCTTTTATATAATCCATAACCACTTAAAAATAAAAAAATAGATATCGCTATTTGACCAAAATGCCCTACATAGAACTCCCCTCGCTCATGAAATAAACTAAATAATGAAACATAGTCATACTTTAATCTGTCAGGAAAAGCAAAGAGATGATGAATTAAAAGTAGTATTACAGCAATACCTTTTGCAATATTTGTTTCTGTAAGCTTTAATTCCCTGTCATGGTGCACAAAATATCCCCTTTTCTAGCGTAATTGAATAAAGTTATATTAGCACAAACGAAAAATATAAAATATATTGATTTAATGTTCGACAAATTTCCCCTTACTTCTTACTGATCAAGGTGTAGCATTTATAACCGTCTGAAATATTTGTATAGGTGGAGACTTATCTATGGGAATTTTCAATAAAGTGTTCGTACCCACTTTGGCATCGGTATTACGCTGCGCAACTTTTTTACCTTTAGTAAGTAGTGCGGAGCAATTGACTGAGTCAGAGGAAAATCAGATCCAAACCGAAAAAATTGAGTATTTTCCAAAAGATCAAACTTTGATGATTGACGGTGTGAACGGGTGTACACCATGAACAAATTTTTAAAACGTTATGCAGGTATTTTGCTAGGCTATGCAATAGGCATAGGAATTTTTTATGCACTGGGGTATAAGCTACATGCTATGATGTTTTATATTATTTTGACTGGAACTGTAATTGGAGAGATAATCAATTTTGCATTGTCAAAACGAGAGAAATAAAAAAAGCTCTGCTAACCTTAATTGGTCGGCAGAGCTTTTTTATTAGTGGCGCAATAGGTAACTTTTAAGCTCAGATTAAAAGAAGACTCCAAAACCACCTTGAAGTGGAACTGGAGTCTTCTTTTTGAGTTCATTGGATACATAATCCTTTGCAGGCTGGTACATCCTACATTTCATATACCTGTTCGGCTCATTCGTAGAGGGGGGATAACGATGAAGAAAGTACACTTTCCCAAGCTGCCGAGATTACCGTGGAGCCGGCGCACGATTCCGGCTGCAGACCGCAAGATACGAAATTACGATGCTCTTAAAGGACTGCCTGAACCATCATGGTTGGAACAGCCGCTGCGGAGCAGTCTGGAAGACAACTTGACTGCATTGCGTGATATTTTCAAGGATTGCTCTGATATCGTCTACCGGGAGCTGATGATTTCCCCTGAACGCAAAGGATTGTTGGCTTATGTTGAAGGCACGGTGAAATCGGAGGATTTGCAGGATCATATTCTGCGGCCTTTCATATTGGGCATGATGCTCAAGGACCCCGAAGTCAACGGTACATTGGACCCGCTGGATGAAACACGGATTTCCATGTCCCAGACCAAAACGATGGACCAATGGAAAATGGTATCGGCGGCAATACTGGATGGCAATGCAGCCTTGCTCGTAGACGGTACGCCTCGTGCGTATATTTTCAGTGCCAAGGGAGGCGTCCGCCGTGGAGTGGAGGAACCGCAGACCGAAGCGGTTATTCGTGGGCCGCGTGAAGGATTTACCGAGACCCTTCGTGTGAATACGGCCTTGCTGCGATTCAAGCTGAAGACCTCCAAGCTCAAGATGCACAGCATGACCATCGGGAAAGAAACTCAAACGAGCGTCGTCCTTACCTATATTGAGGGCATCATAGATCCAAAGCTGGTGGAAGACGTGAAAAAGAGACTCAGCGATATCAAAATTGATGCGGTGCTGGAGACGGGATACATTGAGGAACTGATTGAGGACCACCCGTTTTCACCTTTTCCGCAAATGGAATACACGGAACGCCCTGATACCGCCACCGCGCAATTGCTGGAAGGACGTTTTGCCATTTTTGTGGACGGGACGCCCTTCGCCCTGATTGGTCCAGTCACGATGTGGCAGATGATGCAAGCGAGCGAAGACTATTACGAGCGTTTTTTCATCAGTAATATGGTTCGCTGGATTCGCTTCCTTTTTCTCATACTGGCTCTCTTTTTGCCCGCATTATATGTAGCCGTCACGACCTATCATCATGATATGCTGCCGACGACACTCATCTTGAGTATTGCGGCGGCGCGTGAATCCATCCCTTTCCCTGCCCTGGTAGAAGCGTTGATGATGGAGGTTTCCTTTGAGGCGTTACGGGAAGCAGGGATTCGTCTCCCCAAAACGGTAGGTCAGGCTGTCAGTATCCTCGGAGCGCTTGTTATCGGGCAGGCAGCCGTGCAGGCAGGAATCGTATCGGCCCCCATAGTTATTGTTGTGTCCCTCACGGGGATTGCTTCGTTTACCATTCCGCGTTTTAACTTTGCCATTACGATTCGACTGTTGCGGTTCCCGATTATGCTGATGGCAGGTGTGTTTGGGCTGTTTGGAATCATTATCGCGACCACACTGATCGCTACACATTTAACCAAGCTAACGTCGTTTGGTGTGCCTTACATGAGTGGCTACAGTCCATATAACCATACTGATCAGAAGGACATTGTTGTGCGTGCACCTTGGTGGAAAATGATCAAACGTCCTTCCTGGATCGGCAATAACAGCAACAAACGGGAAAAAGGAAAGATGAATGGAACACCCACAACCGAGGAGGGATGGTGATGAAGCCCGAAGGCTCCAATGCAGGGAAAATACGTAAAGCGGCTATGCTGAGCTGTCTTCTGCTTTGTTCTGTTCTTTTGGGTGGATGCTGGGATCGCCGTGAAGTAAACGACGTGGCCTTTGTAATGGGTACCGGGCTGGATAAGGAAGGGGATCAATATCGTGTAACGATGCAAATTGCTCTTCCCGGGCAGCTCGGATCTTCGGGAAGCACAGGAGGTGGAGGAGGTACAAAAGGGACCAAATCCTATTACCTGGATTCCAAGGTAGGCCCGAGCTTTCGGGGGGCAAGCGCCGAGGAACAGCGGGGAGTTTCACGAACGCTGAATTTCTCCCATCGCCGGGTGCTGTTGTTCGGCGAGGCACTGGCACGGGATGGGATCAGCAAAATGATGGATGTATTGGCGCGTATTCCGCAGAACCGTCTGTCTTCTCTCGTTGTCATAACGAAGGGAGCATCCTTGGATGTGCTTCAGGCGGACGCCCCGATCGAGCAATATCCGGCAGAGATGGTGCGTGAGCTCAACTATGCATACATGAAAAACCCCCGCTCCATTAAGCTGCTAATGAATTCAATCCTGCTGGACGGCATTGACCCGGTTGTACCGGTGATGTCCCTGGTGAAAAATGGCCCTGCCACTATAAAAGACAAGAAGACGAATATCCAGGTGGATGGGTTGGCTGTCTTTCGCAAAGACAGATTAACCGGAATGATTGATAACCATCTAAGCCGGTTTCTGCTATTGGGTATGGGGCAGGCCAAGGAGACGGAAATATTCATCCCCTCCCCTAAAGGTTCTGGTTATCTGTCTGTGCACCTCATCGAAAATAGTGCGCAAATCAAGCCCTATATTCGAGGAAATGATATTCGAATGACCGTTCAATTGAACTGCAACGGAAATGTCAGGGAGGATGAGACAACCTTCGATATATCTAATGGAGAAAATTTGAAGTGGCTGGAGCAACAGACGGCCAAGGAGATCGAGAAAGAGCTGGGTGAGGTTATCCGGGTTATTCAGCAAAAATATCATTCAGACGCACTTGGTTTGGGAAGGGCTATCATTATGAGTCGTCCGGATGAATGGAAACGGATTAAATCTCAATGGGAGCAACTGTACCCCAAGGTGGAGGTCGTTATAGACCCGATTGTGCATATAGAGAATATCGGTGCGGTCACCAAACCATTCGGAATCAAAAAGGAGCAAGTCCAAAATGAATAAAGTATTTCTGTTCCCCTTAGTGCTCGCTATGCTGTTCATGTATCTGATTGACCGCAAAAGTCTGAATTCCGCACCTGCTGTCAATCGCTGGGTCTCACGTGTGTTGTATGTCATTAGCATTGGCATCTGGATTTACGGAACCTCGACGAAGAGCTCTGTTTATGTGGCCACATGGCTGAGCCGTTTCATTGATATGTGGCTCCCTCCTACGTTGTAACGAATGAGAATGCCTGTGGAAAAAGGAGGATCTCCTGTATGAAACAGTTCACAACCAGACAAATCGTATTGCTTAGTGTGTTAATGGAGGTTAGTATTACCCTGGTGCATGCTCCGACGCAGGCGGCAGATTACGCGCATCAGCATGCCTATTGGACCTGCGCAATGGCTGCTATCGTCATATGCTTTCCGATCTGGGCGATGTTGAGGCTTAAGCGGCGTTTTCCGGATCAGGATCTGCTGCAGGCCATCGTCAGCTCTCACCCTGTGCTGGGGCGCATGCTGCTTGTGATGTATCTTGTTTTATTTCTGATCATTTTCGCCAGGGATTTGAGGATTATTACGGATCTGGTGGAGGTGGTCCTTTTGCCGATGACTCCGATTGTCGTCATATCTCTTATTATGCTGTTGACCTTGGTGTTTATGGCTAAAGGCGGAATCAGAACCATCGTGAGTATGACGGAATTTACCGTACCTGTGTTGATTCTGACGCTGCTGACGATGCCGCTTTTTTTCGGACGCAATATAGATTTTTCAGCAATGAGACCGTTTTTACACCCGGATATAGGTGGAGTAGTCAAAGGCAGCTGGCGGATGCTTGGCTATATGGCAGACCTCATAATATTGCCCTTTATCCTTTCTGGACGGAGCTACAATGCCCGCAGTGCGTGGCTTGGACATTTAATCGGAACCGTTTTTATGATTATAATCGTGCTGCTGGAGGAACTGGTTATTGGTGTTCCTATCTTGTCGCGGCTGTTTTATCCAACGTATGAACTGGCGCGTCAGTTGCAGTTAACCGACTTTCTGGATCGGTTCGACTTGTTTGTGGGTGCACTGACCGTACCGACCTTGCTTACGAAAATCGGGGTTGATTTGTACGTTATCAGTTTGACGGTTAAGCGCATGTTTGCCCATATTTTTGGGGGGCTGATGGTTTGGCCTATGGGTTTGCTGGGTTACGTCTGCTCCTTTATGTTGTTCTCTAACATCGTGCAAATTTATAATTTCAGCCGGGAATGGACCGTGGTGATGATTGTCTTCTTTGTTGTCATGCCCTTTGTGCTATGGCTGTTGCTCCGACCCAAGCCTGAAGAAGATAGAGAATATCATAAGCCATCTGGAGAGAAGCAGGATAGCACGGGTCAGCAAGTTGGCACGAATCAGCAAGAAAGCCAGCAGGCAAGCAGAACAGGACAAGCTAGCTTATAAGTTTACTGTATTCATCGGAAAAGTAATTTTTATTTGTCTTTCGGCCCTCTAATTGTATACTTGATAGAAAGAAGTATGATTTTTACAAGGGAGGGAACAGGATGGCACAACGCATGGCAGGCAAGAGAGTTGCCCTTGCTGGTCCCCGTAAAGCAGACGAAATGGCATTGCTGGTTGCGAAAATGGGGGGCGAGCCCGTGCTTCGTCCGGCCCAGGGCACGGTTTTTCTGGATGATATTGAGCTGCGCAACGCGGTGGTATCGTGGGTGAAGCAGCCGCCGGACTGGAACATTTTTACGACAGGTATGGGGCTGGATGCGCTGTTTGATATGGCGGAGGATATGGGCGTGGCAGAGCAGATTATGGAGCTGCTGCAAGGCTCAAATATTGCGGCACGGGGCTATAAAACGGTCAATGGACTCAAAAAGCGTGGCTTCATACCAGATGTACGGGACGAAGATGGAAGTTTGGACGGATTGACGCGGGCTTTTGCGCCGTATGATCTGAAGGGGAAGGAAGTGCTGCTGCAGCTGCACGGTGATCCGGCCCCGCGGTTGGTGAAGTGGCTGGATGAGCAGGGGGCTGTGACTCGGCAAGTGCTTCCTTATAAGCATATTCCACCCGAGGAAGCGAATTTACAAGCATTGCTGGCGGATATCTTGAATCGCAATATTGACGCAGTCACGTTTACCAGTGGCCCGCAAATCCGCTTTTTGTGCCAATACGCCAGAGCACAGAACCGTATGGATGATTTGCTGGAGGCTTTTCGCCAGGATGTCATTGCCGTGTCAGTAGGCAAGGTGACCGCACAGTCCATTTTGGAAGAAGGAATTGAACGGATCGTATTTCCGGTAGAAGAGCGTATGGGCGCGATGATGGTCGAGCTGGGGAAATATTTTGAGCATAGCGCTTCGGCGCATGGCTTCGGTCTGGAAGTTGTGAATGGGCACTGACATGTGATCAAGCATAAAAAAAGATAAGGGTTCTACGGGGCCTTTATCTTTTTTTGTTGGACATGCAGCGTCAGCATTTTTTGTTATAGCGAAAATATTTATCTCATATAATGAATACGTTTTCGATGCATGCTACTAGGACAGGAGCTGAGCGTAAATGGATTCTATTTGTGTATTTGCCGGGTCCAGACCTGGACATTCATCGGTATATCTTGAGGCGGCAGGCAAGCTGGGAGAGGCCATGGCCCGACATCATGTCCGCCTGATCTATGGAGGCTCCAGCAGAGGGCTGATGGGTGAGGTGGCAAATGGAATGCTGGCGGGCGGCGGTCAGGTCACCGGCATTATGCCAACTCTGTTATTTGATGCGGAAATTATTCATCGGGGGATTACCGAATTCATTGAGGTTGCAAATATGCATGAACGTAAAGCGGCGATGAGCGAATTGGCCGACGCGTTTATTGCCCTTCCGGGTGGCCTGGGGACCTTTGAGGAGCTGTTCGAGGTGCTGTGCTGGGCGCAGATCGGCATTCACCGCAAGCCCATCGGTCTGCTGAATGTGAGCGGATATTTTGACCCGTTGGTGGAAATGGTGCGCCATAGTGTACAGGAGGGCTTTGCCGGGGCTGAGCATCCATCACTGCTGAGCATCTCTGCGGACCCGGATGAATTGCTGCATATGCTGAAAAATAAGGCGGAGAACTTGAAATAAAGCGTTTTTCGTGCTTGCACAACTGATTGAGGCAAGGTTATGATAAGACCCATAATCAAATAGCGGACAGACAAGGTGCCTTTGTGACTAAGCAAAGGGTAACAGGGAATCGGGTGCAAATCCCGAGCGGTCCCGCCACTGTAAGGAAGAGGATTTTTTCAAGTTGTCACTCGCGAAAAACGGGGAAGACGAAAAGATCTATTGATGCCAAGCCAGGAGACCTACCTTGATCTGTATGCACCGATAACCTTCGCGGAGAGGATGGGTGTACGAAATCAGGAACCAGGCACACGTTGCTTTTCCATGTTGGTTGCAGCTTTACGTGGACATGAATGTTCAGAAGCGTTTGAAGCGTAAACGGACAGATGGAAAACAACGGCAGGATGGAGGGAGACAAAAAATGTCTGCTTGCACCTGTTTGTCTGGTGAGAAGATGCGTACATAGAAACTCCATCCGGGCAGGATGGGGTTTTTTGAGTTGCTTAGATGCCTTGAAAACATAAATAGGAGGAACACGATGAGTCCATTAGGAAAATTACTGGTGATCGGATTTGGACCGGGAGATATGGAACATATCACAAAACGGGCATTGGATGCGCTGGCCGAGAGTGAGGTCATTATTGGCTATAACACTTACGTGGATCTGATCCGTCCGTTGTTGAACGGACAAGAGATTGTACGCACAGGGATGACTGAGGAAGTGAGCCGCGCGCAGGAGGCGGTTCGACAGGCAGAGATGGGCAAAAAGGTAGCCGTGATTTCCAGTGGAGACGCAGGTGTATATGGTATGGCCGGGCTGGTGTATGAAGTGCTGATGCAAAAGGGCTGGCGCCGTGAGGACGGGGTTGAGGTAGAAGTCGTGCCGGGAATCTCGGCCATTCAATCCTGCGCTTCATTACTGGGTGCGCCAGTTATGCATGATGCCTGCACGATCAGCCTGAGTGATCATCTGACCCCGTGGGAAACGATTGTGAAGCGTGTGGAAGCCGCAGCTTCGGCGGATTTTGTCATCGCACTATACAATCCGCGCAGTGGTCGGCGTACACGCCAAATTGTTGAAACGCAGTCCATTCTGCTGCGCTATCGTGATCCGCAGACTCCGGTTGGACTGGTTAAGAGTGCTTACCGTGAACGTCAGCAGGTGATTGTGACGACACTGGAGGATATGCTGAACCATGACATCGGGATGCTGACGACCGTAATCATCGGCAATTCCTCGACGACGGTGTATGACGGCCTGATTGTAACGCCGCGTGGATATCAGCGCAAGTATACGCTCGATGCGAGCGAGCAGGCGCTCAAGCCGCATCAGCGGCTCCGCACGGAAGCGGAGCCGTGGTCGCTGGGCGCGCGCGAGGATCGCGCGTTGAATGCGTCGCAGGCAGGCGCAGCTCCAGCCGCGCCCGGGCTTTCTGCGAGCGGTACTGCCGCTGCGGTTGCCACGCAGGCCCGCCCGCAAGCGGTAGCTGCCGTGCAGGCCGCGCCGTCTGCGGCGCAAGCCGGGGCGGCCCCGGCATCGCTGGCAGCAGAGGCGTTGAGCCGTCTCGCTGCGGGAGGCAGGCTGCCGGGCGAAGCCAACACGCGCTGGAGCGGGCAAGCGCCCGCCGCGAGCGCTCATGGAGCGGCAGCCGTGGCCGTAGCGGGGGCTGCGGTCGGGACAGCGACGGGCGGCTTTGGCAAGCCGGCGCTGTTCGAGGTGGGTGTTTCCCCTGGCGTGGGAAACAAAAAGTTCACCGCTCGTCAGATGGCCCTGCTCGCGAAGATAGCGGGGGATGATGGCGAGCTGGAGTATACGCCGGATCATCAGATCGTGCTGCGCGTACCGTGCGCAGATCCCGAGGAGCTGGTCGGACAGCTGCGGGATGAGCGATTAATCGTCATGCCCATTGGCGATGTGTTTAAGGTAAAGGCGTGCGACTTCTGCAACATGGAGAAGGATGACGCTGTGCCTGTGGCTGAGCATCTGCAGGTTGTGCTTGGCGGATTGCAGGCACCCAAAGAAACCAGCATTGCTTTGAACGGCTGCGGTATGGCCTGCTATGGAGCGGTGCTGGAGGATATCGGAATTGTCTACCGCAAGGGCGGATACGATCTCTTCCTTGGCGGCAAAAAATTCGGCCGCAATGCTCATGCCGCTCAACCTGTAGCGGAAGGGATTCCGGGGGAACAGATTACAGACATCGTCGAGAATGTCATCGCAGAGTATAAGGAAAAAGGGCATCCGAACGAGCGTTTCCATAAATTTTTCAAACGTGTAGGTGTTGTTGCTGGCTTTCACCATGAAGATGCACCTGCAACGGTAGAAGTGAATGCGGTTTGTGGTGATTAGTGGACCAGAAGCCTAATGAGTCGGACACAAGCATATATATAAAATAGGGCGTCATGTAGGCTATCCCTATCATGAGGAGGAAAAAACAGCAGTGAATGCAATATTATTGGTTGGACATGGAAGCCGGGACCCGGAGGGGAACGAGGAGCTGCTGGAATTTGCGAAGGCGGTAGCAGCTCGCGTACCGGGGACGTGTGTAGAAACCTGTTTCCTGGAGCTGGCACGCCCCAGTATTGCCGAAGGGGTACAGGCGTGTGTGGAGAAAGGGGCGACACGTGTCGTTCTTGTGCCGATTATTTTGTTCGCAGCAGTGCACGCCAAAATTGATATTCCGATGGCAATTGACCGAGCGAAAGCGAAATATCCGCAAGTGGAATTTGTATATGCACGTCCGATTGGCGTTCACGAAAAAATCGTTAGCATCCTGCTAAGCCGCTTGAAAGAAGCTCGTCCGGTTGCAGTTCCGGCGGGAATGAATAGCGCTGTGGAGGCACCCGGTGAGGTAACGGACCAAGAAACGGCGGTGTTGGTATTGGGACGCGGGAGCAGCGATCCGGATGCGAACAGTGACTTTTTCAAAATCACCCGTATGCTCTGGGAGAAGCTTCCTTATACCTGGGTCGAGAGCTGCTTTATCGGTGTGACACAGCCTTCTTTCCCGGATGGCTTGGAACGTTGTGTGCGATTGGGAGCCAAAAAAATTATCGTGCTTCCATATTTTCTGTTCACAGGGGTGCTGATTAAACGCATCGGAGAAATGACCGAGGAATTTGCCGAGGCTCATCCTGAATTGCAGGTTGAAATCGGGGGGTATTTTGGTTTCCATCCGGAACTGGTCGAACTGGTGCTGGAGCGGACGAATGAAGGCTTATTCGGCAAGGTTGCAGCGAATTGCGATAACTGTCAGTTCCGCTTGGAGGCACAGGAGCATCACCATCATCACCATGATCACGATCACCACGATCATGACCACCATCACGATCATGATCATCATGGACATAACCATGGACACGATCACCACCATGAGGGGCACTCGCATGACCACGGGCACGAGCATGATCATGATCATGCACATGCGCACAGCCATAATGACCATGATCATGAACACCACCACAATCATTCACATACGCCGTCTGTCGTGGGCAGCAGCGGAATTGCTGGCAGCGGGCAGGTGAAGGGCTCATGATTTTCATGCTTTGTGGAACGAGCGATGCGCGGGAATTAGCGGTGCAAATTCGTGACAATGGCTTCAAGGTGCTGACCTCAGTCGTAACGGAAAGTGCAGCAGCCAGCTTGTCTGAAGTTGGTTTGGACGTACGTACAGGTCGAATGACAGCCGATGAAATGGCAGCAGTGGTTCGAGAACTGGGAGTGCAAGCCATCGTAGATGCCAGTCATCCTTTTGCTGAGGAAGCACATGCGAACGCCATGGCAGCCGCTCGCGAGTCTGGAGTATCTTATATTCGCTACGAGCGGGCGGGGCTGGTGTACGACAATCATCCGTTGCTTCACATTGTACCGTCCTATGAGGAAGCTGCACTGGAAGCGAAGCGGCTCAAAGGCTCCATCATGCTTACAACAGGCGGCAAGACGCTCGGCACATTCACCAGGCATTTGCTTGAAGAACCGGATATTCGTCTGGTTGCACGTATGCTGCCGCGCCTGGACAATATGGAGAAATGCAGCGAGCTCGGGCTGGAACAAAAAAATATTATCGCCATGCAGGGGCCTTTTTCCCGCGAGATGAACGAGGCCTTGTACAAGCACTTTGATACAACGGTAATGGTGACCAAGGAAAGTGGCCGCACAGGGGCTGTAGATGAAAAGGTTCAATCTGCACTGGAACTCGGCATTCATGTCATTTTGATTTCCAGACCGGAAGTGGAATTTGGTACGGTATTTGATTATTTCGACGGAGTGATTGACGCTCTGCGTACTGCCGAATAGAGACCTGCGCTCTAAGACGTGACTCTATGATCCTATGGAGAGCTGGTCGATCCCAGTCAATCCGATGAACCCGGGGCTATTTCTGGCGTGTATTTAAAATATAGCTATCTTAAAATACGCAGTTTTTTTGCAGCATCATCCGACTGCGTAGTGGAACAATAGGTAACTTTAATGTTCTAAGCTAATTTAATTTTCTAACCTTTCATAAGGAGTGGTCGAGACGATGGATTTTAAAACCGATTTTAAACCGTTAACGGTACAACCGCAGGAAATTGAGGGCAAAAGCTTCGAGATGATCACGGAAGAGCTGGGAGAGCATCCTTTTACAGCCGAGCAATATCCGGTTGTACAGCGAGTTATTCACGCATCCGCTGATTTTGAGCTGGGTCGCAGTATGGTGTTTCATCCGAAAGCGATTGAAGCTGGAATTGCAGCGATTCGTGCAGGCCAGCAGGTTGTAGCAGACGTACAAATGATTCAGGCGGGGGTCAGCAAGGATCGTATCCGTCAGTTTGGCGGGGATGTGCATGTATATATTTCCGACCCGGATGTCATAGAAGAAGCCAAGAGGCTGAATACGACACGCGCCATTATTTCGATGCGCAAAGCGATTCAGGCTGGCGAAGGCGGTATTTATGCGATTGGTAATGCGCCGACCGCGCTGCTGGAGCTGATTCGTTTGGTCAAGGAAGGAGCGGCCAAGCCCGGACTGGTAATCGGGATGCCCGTTGGTTTCGTGTCTGCAGCAGAGTCGAAGGATGAGCTGCGCAAGCTCGATATTCCGTTCATTACGAATATTGGGCGCAAGGGCGGCAGTACGATTGTTGTAGCGGCATTGAATGCGATCTCCTTAATGGCTGTCCGCTAGATGCGGTTGTCCGTTTGCTGTATCATGGAATGAATTGGAGCATGATCAGCAGAAGAGGTTAAGGAGGAATTGATATGGAAAAGGAAGCGGCGTCCGCGGACAGACCCAAACGAATGAAAAGCGGTGAAGCTCCCGCGCCGGACAAGCCGATGCGGTCTGGCTTTACGACTGGAGCCTGTGCAGCCGCAGTGGCCAAAGGAGCGGTGCAAATGCTCATCACGGGCATTCCGCCGAAGGAAGCGGTGATATCGCTGCCAGCGGGCTTCGATCATGCGTTTGAGCTGATCGAGCCTGTGCTGAACGCGGACGAAGCTTCCTGCACGACGATCAAGGACGGTGGCGATGACCCGGATGCCACGCATCAGGCGCGAATTACCGCGTCTGTTAGCTGGCGCGAGGAGCCGGGCATTGAGCTGGATGGCGGTATCGGCGTGGGGCGGGTAACGAAACCCGGTCTGCCTGTACCTGTCGGGGAAGCAGCGATCAATCCCGTGCCGCGCCGGATGATTACGGAGGCTGTCGCAGGCGTGCTGGAGGAGCACGGATCAGCCAAAGGTGTCCGTGTCGTCATCAGCGTACCGGACGGCGAAGAAATCGCCAAGAAAACGCTGAACGGGCGGCTTGGCATTCTGGGCGGTATTTCCATACTGGGGACACGCGGTGTGGTAGTTCCATTTTCCACGTCGGCTTATAAAGCCAGTGTCGTGCAGGCCATATCGGTTGCGCAAGCGATGAACTGCCAGGAAATTGTCCTGACCACAGGCGGCAGCAGTGAAAAATATGCCATGCAAATGTACGATCAGCTGACGGAAGAAGCCTTTATTCAGATGGGCGAATTTGTCGGCTTTGCGGTCAAACATGGCAAACGATTGGGAATGAAGAAGATTATTCTCGTCGGCATGCCCGGCAAGCTGTCCAAGGTCGCTCAAGGCGTCATGATGGTTCACTCCAAGAGTGCCCCGGTGGACTTTGGCTTTCTAGCTAAAGTCGCTCGCGAGGCAGGTGTGGACGAGTCGCTTGCAGCGGCAGTGGCAGAAGCCAATACCGCGACGCAGGTGGCTGATATGATGACCGAGGCTAATGCGCTGAGCTTTTTTGAAAAGCTGTGCACCTATGGATGTCAGCATTGTCTGGAGCATGCAGGCGGTGGAATTGTCATAGAAATGGTACTGGTAACGCTGAAAGGAAACGTGCTGGGGAGGGCGAGAGTCGGTGAGTAGAGTGATCCGTGTCATTGGCATCGGTGAAAATGGAGCGGCAGGTTTGTCGCAGGAGACGCTGGAACGAATCGAGCGTGCGGACCTGCTGGTTGGCGGAGAGCGCCAGCTAGCCTTTTTCAAGGCAGCCACAGGGGAAAAACGAACCTTAAAGAGCGGCTTATCCGCCGTCGTGGAAGAACTGGGACGCTTGCGTGAGGACAAGGATATTGTCGTGCTCGCGTCAGGCGATCCGCTTTTTTTTGGCATCGCAGGGTATTTATCTGCCAAGCTGGGGGCCGAGCATCTGGACATTATGCCGCATCTTAGCTCGGTTCAGCTTGCGTTTGCCCGTCTGGGAGAAAGCTGGCAGGATGCAGTGCTGGAAAGTGTACACGGTCGTCCGATGACCGGACTGGCGCAGCGGATCGACGGACAGAATAAGGTCGCTTTATTGACAGATGACCGCAATCATCCCGCCGCAGTTGCCGCTTATCTGCTGCATTTTGGCATGACAGAATATGATGCCTTTGTCGGCGAGCATTTGGGCGGACCGGACGAGGCGTATCGGCATTATACCTTGGAGGAAATGGCGCAGGGCGTGTTTCAGCCGTTAAATGTGGTTATTTTGCGCCGTCGCAAAGATGCGGATGCACCAGCACCTCGTCGGGGATTTGGCTTTGAGGATACGGAATTTCACCAACGCAAGCCGGAAAAGGGGCTGATCACGAAGCGCGAGGTGCGCGTATTCAGCTTGTCCGAGCTGCGTCTGACCGAGCGAAGCATCGTATGGGACATCGGCGCAGGCTCCGGCTCTGTAGCTGTGGAGTGTGCACGGCTGGCCAAGTACGGGCAAGTATTTGCGATTGAGAAAAATGAAGGCGATTTGGCGAATGTGGAAGCGAACAAAATCAAATTCCGCACCGATTTTCCGGTTATTCATGCCAAAGCGCCTGCTGGACTGGACGAACTGCCGGACCCGGATGCGGTGTTCATCGGCGGGAGCGGGGGAGAGCTGGCAGAACTGATTCGGCTGTGTGCTTCCCGTCTGCGTGCAGATGGACGAATTGTAGTCAATGCTGCCACCATCGAGACGCTGCATGACGGTATGAAGGCGATGCAAGCAGCAGGGCTGGAGACTTCGGTAACGCTGCTGCAGACGGCACGCAGCAAGCCGATTTTAAATATGACGCGCTTTGACGGACTGAATCCGATATACGTCATTACGGGACAACCGTCGGCGGACGTAGCTGACAAAGCAGTAGGGGAGTAAGCTGGTAAATCAAGAGGGGGAGAGAGACAACATGAATACGGCGGCAACAGGAACACTTTACGGCGTAGGTGTGGGGCCGGGTGATCCCGAGCTGATTACAGTCAAGGCGTACCGCATGATTCAGGAATGTGCAGTTGTGGCTTATCCGAAGAAGCGCCGGGGAGGCAAGTCATACGCTCATGAGATCGTGGAATTGTACGTAAACCCGGAGGAAAAAGAGATGCTGGGGCTGATTTTTCCAATGACCAAGGACCCGGTTGTACTGGAGCGGGAATGGAACAAAACGGTGCTTGCTTGCTGGGAAGCGTTGCGTGAAGGCAAGGATGTAGCCTTTGTTACAGAGGGAGATCCCAATCTGTACAGTACCTTTATTCACTTGGCGCGGCTTATGAAGGATCTCCATCCCGAGGTGCCGATTGTATCTATTCCAGGGATTTCATCCGTGTTGGGAGCAGCGGCAGCGTTGGAATTGCCTTTGGCAGACGGAGATCAGCAGGTCGGTATTATTCCGGCTACGGATGATAGGGAAGCGATGAAGCGGGCGATTGAAAATCACGATACGGTCGTGTTTATCAAGGTTGCCAAGGTACTGGATTTGATTCTGGATGTGCTGGATGAGCTCAATCTTGGGGATCGTGCGTCTGTGATCACCAAGGTTACGTCTCCATATGAAATGGTATGGCGCAATGCACGTGAGCTGCGCGGGCAGGAGCTTGAATATTTGAGTTTGATGGTGGTGAGCAAATGACGTTGGAGCCAAAGGTATATATCGTAGGAGCGGGGCCAGGTGATCCGGAGTTGATTACGGTAAAAGGCTCCCGGATTCTACGCACAGCCGATGTTGTATTGTACACGGATTCACTCGTGAACGACGAGCTGATTGCGACAGCCAAGCCAGAGGCGCAGGTACTGCAAAGCTCGGGCATGGATCTGGAGCGGCAGGTCGAGATTATGAGCGAGGCGGTGCAGGCCGGACGCAGTGTAGCTCGTGTACATACAGGTGATCCGGCTGTGTACGGTGCGATTCTGGAGCAAATGGTGCTGCTGAAGCAGCGCGGAGTAGCCTATGAAATCATACCGGGTGTCAGCTCGGTCTTCGCTTCTGCGGCCGTGCTGGGCGCAGAGCTGACCGTACCTGACCTGACGCAGACGGTTATTCTGACGCGAGCCGAAGGCCGTACACCTGTACCGGACCGGGAAAAGCTGCGTGATCTGGCATCCCATCACTGTACAGTGGCTCTGTTCCTCAGCGCAACGCTGGCGAAGAAGGTGGTTACCGAGTTTCTGGCGGCTGGCTGGAGCGAGGATACCCCTGTAGCGGTCGTACAGCGCGCAACCTGGCCTGACCAAAAAATTGTACGCACGACGCTTGCCCAATTGCCAGCCGATCTGCGTGCAGCGGGCATCACGATGCATGCCATGATTTTGGCAGGCTGGGCACTCGACCCGGACCTGGTGGACAAGGATGCGCATCGTTCCAAGCTGTACGACAAGTCGTTCACCCATGGCTACCGGAAGGGAGTGAAGCCGGGTGAGTAATCCATTTGCCGCTGTGGCGATCACGAAGCACGGAGTGGAAATGGTACGTAATCTGGGAGCCAGCTTTCCCGGCACCGATGTGTATTACATGTCCAAGTTTGAACGGGGTGACGAGCAGGAGCGCGGCATTCAATTGTTTGAAGGCTCGGTCAAGCTGATTTTGCCGGATTTATTTAAACAATATAACGGGATTATTTTAATTATTTCCCTCGGTGCAGTGGTTCGCATGATTGCGCCAATTTTGGTGGATAAAAAGGTAGACCCGGCCGTAGTCGTCATTGATGATCGCGGAGAGCATGTCATTAGCGTACTGTCTGGCCATTTGGGCGGTGCCAATGAATTGACCCGCCATGTAGCCGCTGTGCTGGGCGCACGTGCAGTGATTACAACCGCATCGGACGTACAGGGTACGATTCCGGTGGACATGTTGGGTCGGGAATTGGGCTGGGTAGTCGATAGCTTCGACAAGGCCACTCCAGTGAGTGCGGCCGTTGTGAACGAGGAGCCTGTCGCGCTTATACAAGAGACAGGTGAACGGAACTGGTGGCGTTACGACAAGCCCATACCTGCGCATATCAAGGTATACTCTTCGATGGCAGAAGCTTCGCGAGAGCCCTTTAACGCCGCGCTGGTCGTTAGCGATCGTCTGCTGGAGCCGGAGGAAGAGGAGCGTTTTCTTACTAACGGTGTGCTGTACCGTCCCAAAAGCCTGGTGCTTGGCATTGGCTGCAACCGGGGCACGGCTGTGGAGGAACTGGAGGCTGGCGTGCTCAGCACCTTGCAAGAGCTGCGTTTGTCCGTAAAAAGCGTACGGAATATTGCTACCATTGACCTGAAAAAGGATGAAGAGGGCTTGCTCGCCCTCTGCGCCAAATACGGCTGGGAGCTGGTGACGTATACCCCGTCAGAGCTGAACACAGTGCAGCTTCCCAATCCATCGGAAACGGTCTTCAAATACACTGGCGCATACGGGGTCAGCGAGCCTGCAGCCCTGTTGTCTTCCGGTGCAGACCATTGGCTGCTGGAAAAGAAAAAAAGCGGCAATATGACGCTGTCCGTAGCCCGGGTTGCCTATGACTGACGTCATGAAGCAGGCTGTACAGCCTGATCCGTCGGCTGCAGCGCGCAGAAGCCGTATTGTTGTTGCCGGCACGGGCAGCGGCGCGGGCAAAACGACCGTCACCCTCGGGCTGATGAAGGCATTCGCCGATAGCGGCCTGCGAGTGCAGGGCTTTAAGTGCGGGCCGGATTATATTGATCCGACCTATCATACGGCCGCGACCGGAACGCCTTCCCGTAATCTCGATTCCTGGATGACCTCAGCTGATACGGTGCGTGAAACCTTTATCCGTGCTTCCGAAGGTGCGGATATTTCCGTAATTGAAGGCGTCATGGGCTTGTATGACGGCAAGGACCCGCTCAGCAATACCGGGTCGACCGCCGAAATCGCCATGCTGACGGACAGCCCTGTATTGCTGGTTGTCGACGTGCGCAGCATGGCACGCAGCGCGGCCGCTATTGTGCTTGGCTTCCAGCGCCTGGAGCCGAAGCTGCGTATTGTGGGCGTGATCGTGAATCGCTGCGGAAGCCAGGGGCATTACAGCATCGTCAAGAAGGCGATTGAGCAGGAGTGCGGTATCCCCGTGCTCGGCTGGCTAAAGCGCGATGACGGGCTGGACATCCCCGAGCGTCATCTGGGTCTGGTGCCCGCTGTGGAACGTGGCGAGCTGGAGCCGCTTTTCCAACGGGCGGCAGAGCTGATCCGAGCGGGCACGGATCTGGAGGCACTGCGGGCATTGGCGGATTCGGCTCCGCCGTTGTCTTTGCCCGCGCAGCCATTATTTGCCCCGGATCGGCTTCCAGCGGAAGGAACGCAGACCGCGACCGGGGAGCGCCCCGTCATTGCCGTCGCCAAAGATGCGGCGTTCAATTTCTACTACCCGGAGAATCTGGACTTGCTGCGTCAGTCGGGAGCAGAAATTGCCTATTTTAGTCCACTGGCGGGAGAGCGCGTTCCTGAGCATGCAAGCGGCCTATATCTGGGCGGCGGCTTTCCTGAGGAGTTTGCCGCGGCTATCGCTGCCAATACAGGCTTTTTGGAGGATATCCGCAATGCAGTACGCCGAGATATGCCCATATTTGCTGAATGTGGCGGCTATATGGTGCTGGCGCGGACACTTACGGATCGTGCTGGCAGCGTTCATCGTATGGCTGGAGTCATTCCGTCCGATGTCCGAATGCAGGAGAAGCGGGCCGCATTGGGATACCGGGAAGCGACCGCATTGCAGGATTGCCTGTTGCTGGAGGCTGGAGAGACGATTCGGGGCCATGAATTTCATTATTCAGTGATGGCCTACGATGAATCGCCCACTCCCTACCCCTATGCCTATCAGACCAAGGGGATGCGTGGGCTCCAGAGCGAGGGCTACGCGCAAGGAAACCTTTTGGCAGCCTACACCCATATACATCTCGCTTCCCTTTCCAAGGCGGCAGCACGCTGGGTGGAGAAATGCAGGGCTTACGGTCGGTGATTTAGTTGAACGAGATACTTCATGTGAACAACAAAGGCCGAGTCCATTAGGGGACCCGGCTTTTTTAAACGTGGACAGGATATACCTTACATTTAACGGAAGCGTATTCATTACTTTTTTGACGACTTGTTTACATGAGCTTTTTCAGCTGGGAAATCCTTCCCTGGCTCACGCCAAGCATGGAGGCGAGTTGTTTTTGCGAAGATGCGGGATGCTCCTCCATCAGTTCTCTCATTTTCTCCAAAATAACGTCTGTGCGCTGATAAATTTTTTTGATATGCATATTTTGCTTCAGTGGAGGCGAATTGGTTTCAGTCGTCGTGACTGGAATCAATTCCTCCGTTTTCATCGAGGCCGCGCATTCATCGCAAATAAACTGATCTTTAAAATAGGTGTTGGTATCAACCGCACCGCAAAAAATGCAATTGGTTGATTTGTACTTACGGAGCATGAGTGTCTGGTCTTCAATAAAAAACTCTAATGGATCGCCGATGTCAATCTCCATCGTCATGCGCAACTCTTTCGGAAGCACAATTCGTCCCAAGCTGTCCAAGGGCCGGGTCATTCCAGTCCTTTTCATTCATGCAACCTCCCCGGTTTTTAAAATTTATAGAACGTATAAGTTTGAAGCAAGGCTTATCAATTCTACAACCGCAAGCATACATTTTACAAAAAGTGCTTCATTTTTGAAAAGAATACAGCACTTTTTTTCTTACGAGTATACCATAAACGGGCCGAATCGCCAGCGTTCATATTTATAAATTTAAAATAAGTTTATTCCGAGTGAATGTATATGTTATAATCCTCTGCTAAAGGATTTCATAGGCGGTCTGTAGAATTATTTATATATGCTGTAGCTTCGGACAACGATGGCGTTGTTATGTGAAATGGATGAGGGTCAAACGAAATTTGTAGCGCGATTTGACCACACAAACAAAAATAAATGACACGGGGCACGCCTTTAGAGTCCTTATATACAAGCCAGGCAAGGAGGATTAGTATGGACAGAAGAAAAGCATTGCTATTAGGAGATTATTCATACCCGGAGTTTCACCCGCTGCAAGGGGTGGACGAAGAGATTAGCCATATTTTACAGGATTGGATGACGGTACAATGCAGCGAGAATCGTAAAATGCTGCTCAAGGAAAATCTGGCCTCATTCGATCTATGTATTTCGTACTGCGATAGTCGCAAGGAGGTTTTGTCCCCTCAACAAACGGCAGGACTGCTGTCCTACGTCAGTGGCGGAGGCGGATTGCTAGTGCTGCATAATGGAATTACACTGCAAGGACGGTATGAAATTGCACAGCTGATGGGAGCTCGTTTCTTGCGGCATCCGTCTGCGGGGCCGCTTTCCTTCAAGGTAACTGAGCCGGATCACCCGATCATGGAAGGAATTGAACCGTTCGAGATCCAAGAGGAGCCGTATCGTTTTGATTTTGATCCATTCACTGAAAAAACACTGTTGATGGAATACGAGTATGAGGGTCAGTGGTGGCCAGCGGCATGGTCATTGTCCTATGGTTTGGGTCGGGTCGTCTACTTGATGCCTGGACATAATCAGCCAAGCTTCCAGCACGAGGGATACCGCAAGCTGCTGCTTCAGGCTGCCAAGTGGGCCGGACGGTTTCCGGGCTAAATATAACGAATACCGTTCTTAGGGGAAGGGGAGCTGCAAACTTTATGCGGCTGCCCTTTTCAGGTTATACTATAGGTAATCACAGGTAGGGGAGGATATATCATGAGCGATTTGTTCAAAAAAGCCATCTCATTGGGATGGGGCCTCACTATTGTCAGCAAAGAAAAGGTGGAGAAAGCCGTCGAGGATCTTGTACACCGGGGAGAACTTGCGCCCTCGGAATCCAAAGCGCTGATCGATCGTCTGATCGAACGGGGGGAAGAGGAACAGGGCCAATTCAAAACGCTGATCCGCGAGCAGGTTAGCCGCATTTTGCAGGAGCTGGAAGTACCTACCGAAAATGATGTCGCAAGTTTGGAGCAACGTGTGGCATTGTTGGAAAAACAGGTAGCAGAACTGGAAAAAGAAAAGGCTGCGCTTACGGGTTCAAGCGATGCCGAAGAAGCGAATCGGCTGGATTAAATGGCAGTTCGTATGAAGCATGCCGGTCGTTACCGGGAAATTGCCATGGCGCTGGCGCGTCATGGCTTTGGCTATATGGTGGAGGAAATGGGCCTGTTCCAACTGCTGTCACTGCCACGCAAATGGCTGACGAGAGAAGCTCCCGAGTCCAAAACGCTGGGTGAACGGATACGACTGGTGCTGGAGGACCTGGGGCCTGCATTCATCAAGCTTGGACAGTTGGCAAGCACGCGTGCCGACCTGCTGCCGGAGCCTGTTATCCGTGAGCTGGTCAAGCTTCAGGATCAGGTGCCGCCTTTTTCGCCTGAAATGGCGCGAGGCATTTTGGAGCAGGAGCTGGGCACGTCATTGGAGGGCATATTGGCTCGTTTTGACGATGTTCCGCTGGCTGCTGCTTCGATTGGACAGGTGCATCTGGGCAAGCTGCACAGCGGTGAGATGGTCGCCATTAAAATCCAGCGTCCAGGCGTTAACCGCATCATCCGACGGGATTTGGACATTTTGCGGGAATTGACCGCAATGGCAGCCAAGCGTTGGGAATGGGTGGAGCGTTATCAGCTTCGTCAAATGGTGGAGGAGCTGGGGAAATCGCTCATTCAGGAGCTGGACTACAACCATGAGGCCCGTAACACAGAGAAGATCGCGCTCCAATTTGAGCAGGACCCACATACCTATATTCCGAAAATATATTGGGATCATACCTCTTCCCGCATACTGACCATGGAGTTTCTGGACGGAACCCATTTGGGTAGTCGCGAGGAGTTGTTACGCCGTGGATATAATTTGAAAGAACTGGCGCAGCAGTTGGTGCACAGCATGCTGCATCAGATTTTTATAGAGGGCTTTTTTCATGCCGATCCTCATCCCGGGAATTTGCTTGTCTTGAAAAATGGCCGTCTCGCTTACCTCGACTTTGGCATGACCGGGCGACTAAGTGAAGAGATGAGGAATCATCTGGCCTCCCTCATTATTGCATTAATGCGCAAAAACACCGATGCCATGGTGCGGGCCATCGAACGGCTGGGCCTGGTCGAACCGGCCACCGATTTGAATGCGCTGCGTGCCGATCTGGACAAGATGCGCGAAGATTACGCGGACGTTCCTTTCTCACAGGTCAGCATTGGCGATGCTTTGAACGACCTGTTTGGTGCAGCACAGCGCCATCGAATCGGTCTGCCGTCGGATGTCCTGCTGCTCGGCAAGGCGTTGCTGACATTGGAGGGAGTCGTCCAGCTGCTTGACCCCGATCTCAGCATCATCGCATTGGCGGAGCCTTTCGGCAACAAGCTGCTGAAGGAACGCTTCAGCGGTCGCCGCATTCGGGGCAAGCTGCTGGGCGGTGCGACCGAACTGGTGGAGACGCTCATGGAGCTGCCGGGACAGGCGCGGCATTTGGCCTCCATTATCAGCAAAGGCAAGCTCAAGCTGGAGGTCACCGTACCAGAGCTGGAAATGCTCCTGCGCAGGCTGGATCAGATCAGCAATCGCCTGTCATTCAGCATTGTACTGTTAGCGTTCAGCATTATTATGGTTGGACTGATTATTGGTTCATCGCTGAACCATCAGGCGACGGTGCTGTGGAATGTGCCTGCTATTGAAATTGGTTTTGTCGTGGCGCTCTTGATGGTTGCCTTTTTATTGTATTCTATCTTTAAATCGGGGAGATTTTAGATACTTGCCGGAAAGGATGAGCCATGAGCCATGGATACCTATAAGATCAATACCACTCCAATCCATCATCTCCAAATAACAGATGTACTATGGCACCGCCTGACTACTCCTTATGGTAGGGGCACGGAGTTGCCGCAATTGATATCCAATGGGGAGTATGCAGCAATCGCTGATCTGATAGAGCATCAAGGTACATTATGGCAAGTTACGCCGTGGGTGTTGCTCTTCTTATTACGCAATATACAGACGAGAAGGCCGGAACGTATTACGCTGAGTGAACTGGAATTGTATCATGCGGTCGTTGGGGCACTGGAGATGGTACAGGAACAAGCCGATTCACAGCAGTCTGTGGAAGCCCTGACCATGCTATTGGACGAAAAATATCTATGGCCTGAAAACAGCGATCCCGAAGAAGATGAACTGGAGTGGGAAGAGGAGGAAGCACGCGGCTATGATCCTGTGGCATTTTGGAGCTACTATGATTATAGCTATCGGTTATTGAAGCAAGCTCTCCCTGACTTTGAAAACATGCTCCAGAACAATTCCGAACCTGATATAGCTGAAGCCTTATCTGAGCTGGTGCAGGAATTGCGAAAATTTTAAATATAAGAAAACAACAAATCAACCGAGCTATGACCGGAATCTATTCTTTGCTAAGGAGTGTTTCTAGTGGCAAAAAAATTAACGGATATACATCGTATACGCCTCCTAAGTCTCCTTCGTGATATTGGGTTTGAGCCATCAAAGGTTACTATAGAAAATAAACAAGGGGAGACTGAGGTTATTGATTTAGAGTCTCCGTTGCCGAAAGGGTTGCAAGCTGTCTTGAATTCCCGAGGCAGCCTAAGCAAGGAGCAGTTGCTTGAGATCGAAGAGAGTGTTAAGATGCTTTGATTCTTGCGACAGCTATTATAAACAGATTGGTGCTGGTTACGGCGGATCAAGATTTGCAGTTTGCCGAGTCCGAATATGAGGTTAAGGTGATAAACTTTAACAGGCCAGAGTCTTAGAAATTGCGAAAATTTTAAATATAAGAAAACGAATCATATGAAGAAAACAGGCGATATTTCAAGAAAATGAGTGGTTTCTTTCCGTAAATAGCCTTTTACCCAATTCGTTTCTGCGAATCTCTTACGTTATAATGATGGACTGAATATAACGGACGGGTTCGTTTGAGAGAGACGAGCTGAATGAAGGAGAGCCATTGCGATTGACCGCTGGACGGGTGCCCGAACAACATTGGGTTGCAGGTCAATACGCTGCTCTCCGTAAATATAGGAGGCTGGAACGAGACTGTATGAAGCTTAGACAACAATGGTTCGGTAATATCCGGGCCGATATACTCGCGGGCATGACCGTGGCGCTGGCGCTGATTCCGGAGGCCATTGCCTTCTCGATCATAGCGGGTGTCAATCCCATGGTCGGACTGTATGCCTCCATCTCCATGGCTATTGTTATTTCTTTTGCAGGCGGTCGCCCTGCGATGATCTCGGCAGCAACCGGGGCTGTAGCGGTACTGGTCGTCGGCTTGGTGAAGGATCATGGCGTGGAATATCTGTTTGCAGCTACCATTTTGGCAGGGATTATTCAGGTGCTGCTGGGTGTTTTGAAAATAGGCCGGTTTATCAGCTTTATTTCGCAGCCGGTCATGACCGGGTTTGTGAATGCACTGGCGATCCTCGTCTTTATGGCGCAGCTTACCCATTTTCATGGAGCGAACTGGATCATGTATGCGATGGTAGCGGGTACGCTGCTCATTGTGTATATTTTACCAAAATTCACAAAAAGCATTCCTGCTCCACTGACGGCTATTATCATCATGACGATCATTACGTATGTATTTGGATTGAATGTGAAGACCGTAGGAGATATCGGTACGCTAACCAGCTCCTTGCCTTCATTCCATTTGCCTCAAATTGAGTGGTCGTGGCACACGTTATGGATTTTGCTGCCGTATTCTTTTACGATGGCACTGGTCGGATTGCTGGAGTCGCTGCTAACAGCCAGTATTCTGGATGAAATGACCGAGACGAAAAGCGATAAAAACCAGGAAGCTCGCGGGCAAGGGATTGCCAACTTTATAAATGGCTTTTTTGGCGGTATGGGCGGTTGTGCGATGATCGGGCAATCGGTCATTAATGTCAGCTCGGGCGGCAGAGGACGTTTGTCCACTTTTACGGCAGGGGTGTTTTTGGCCTTTTTGCTGTTAGTGCTTGGCGGGGTTGTAAAGGAAGTGCCAATGGGCGCATTGGTGGGCGTCATGTTCATGGTGTGTATCGGAACTGTGGACTGGAATGCACTCCGAAATATTGCAAAGGTACCCAAGGCAGACACGTTTATTATGGTTATGACGGTGATCATCGTGGTGGCCACGCATGATTTGTCCAAGGGTGTGATCGCGGGCGTACTGCTGAGTGCATTGCATTTTGGCTGGAAAATGGCTAAAATCCGCATCAGTACGACAGAGGATAGCGATGAAAAGGTGTACCATGTTGCGGGTCCGATGTTTTTCGCTTCAACCACTCATTTTGTCGATTATTTTGAACCTGCGGATGATCCGAAGCGCGTCGTGGTGGATTTTAGCCATTCGCATGTTTGGGATCACTCGGCGGTTACTGCCATTGGCAAGGTGCTGCAAAAATACAGGAAATCCGGCAAATCCATCACCCTGCGGGGGCTAAATGAGGAGAGCCGTTTGATTGTAGAGAAGCTCGGCGGTCCCTTGGTTACAGAGCCGCTTGTGTGATGAATCGTATAGCATAAATCAAAGCCTGAAATGGAATTTATCTATTTCAGGCTTTTTTTATTTATTTTTGAGATGAAATAATATATTTTTCCTAAATCATAGATAAATATGACAAATTTTTGTCGAAGTATTGACGTAATAATTGGGCAGGAATACAATCATTGTTATTAAGCATAGCAAATACATAGGAATAATTGAAAATTGAAAGGTATACACATATGAACTTAGACTGGGAGTTTATCGTAGAGAGCCTGCCGTTATATGGAGAAGCCATGTGGCTGACGTTGAAGATTGCCTTTTTTGCCATTCTGTTTTCACTCGTCGTCGGTTTGCTGTGCAGCATCGTACTGTATTACAAGGTGAGGGGAATCAGCGGCATCATCGCAGCCTATATTGAGCTTTCCCGAAATACACCGCTGCTTGTACAGTTATATTTTCTGTATTACGGGTTTACGAAAATAGGCCTGCATATGAGCGAAATGACGTGTGCCATTGTAGGCATGACCTTTTTGGGCGGGGGTTATATGGCCGAGGCGTTCCGTAGTGGAATTGAAGCGGTGAGCAAAACCCAGACGGAATCCGGGCTGAGCCTTGGATTGTCCAAGATACAACTGGCGAGATATGTTATTTTGCCACAGGCTTTTGCCATCAGTATTCCGTCCTTGGGAGCGAATGCGATTTTTTTGCTTAAGGAGACTTCCATTGTTGGCGCTATTGCGTTATTAGATCTGATGAATGTGGCAAAAGACCTGATCGGCATGTACTACAAAACGGCAGAATCGCTCATTCTGTTGGTACTGGCATACCTCGTCCTGCTTTTGCCTTTGTCGATGCTGCTGACGTGGGTGGAAAGGAAGGTGCGATATGCTGAGTTCGGGGATTAATGTGCTTTTTGAAGGCTCCAATTTGGAGCGCCTATTAGGGGGATTGCTCGTTACGCTGGAGATTGCGTTTATTTCAATTGTGATCGGTACTCTATTAGGCATCCTGATGGGGCTGCTGCGCACCTTAAAATCAAGGCCGATTCGGTTTGTGCTGAGATTCTATTTGGAGACATTTCGCATTATTCCGATTTTGGTGTGGTTGTATGTCGTGTATTTTGGATTTACCCCTTTGCTGAATGTGAATATCAGCGGGGAATTGACGGCAATTATCGTATTCAGCTTGTGGGGAGCGGCGGAGATTGGTGACATCGTTCGTGGTGCGTTGGAATCACTGCCCAAGCATCAGGTGGAATCCGGGCAGGCATTGGGACTGACCTATGGGCAACTATACCGACATGTGCTCATTCCCCAGGCGGTGCGCCGAATGCTTCCGGGTTCTATTAATCTGGCGACACGGATGATCAAAACAACGTCCTTAGTGGTGCTGATCGGTGTAGTGGAAGTGATCAAGGTCGGGCAGCAGATTATTGAGCTTGGTGTAATCAAAGCGCCTTCGGCATCCTTTTGGGTGTACGGCTTTATTTTCATATTGTATTTTCTCGTATGCTATCCGTTATCCAGGCTTTCCAAAAGATTTGAACGCAGATGGCAAAATTAGCAGGATGGAGTGGGTGTCATGGGAGAAGCGGTGGAGGTTTTACTGGAAATTCGAGGGCTGCACAAAAGCTTCGGGGAACGAAAAGTGCTGCAGCAGATTAGTTTGGACGTAACGAAAGGGGAAGTCGTCGTTATTCTCGGTCCTTCGGGATGTGGAAAAAGCACACTCCTCCGATGTCTCAATGGTCTGGAGCCAGTCCAGGGTGGGGATATCCGCTATAGAGGACAGGACCTGACAGAAAAAAAAGTGAACTGGCGTGAGGTGCGGCAGCATATCGGAATGGTGTTCCAGAACTATGAGCTGTTTCCGCATATGACGGTCTTGGAAAATATATTGCTCGGCCCGCTTAAAGTTCAGCGAAGAAACAAGCAGGAGGCACTTGAGCAAGCGGAGCAGCTATTGGAGCGAGTGGGTCTGCTGGATCGCAAAGATGCGTATCCGAGACAATTATCAGGCGGGCAAAAGCAACGGATTGCGATTGTGCGCGCCCTGTGTATGAATCCCGAAATTATGCTCTTTGACGAGGTCACCGCATCCTTGGACCCGGAAATGGTCAGAGAGGTGCTGGATGTCATGCGAGAGCTGGCACACCAGGGCATGACCATGATTATCGTGACGCATGAAATGGGCTTTGCCAAGTCGGTAGGAGATCGTATCGTTTTTATGGATCAAGGACAGATATGTGAAATGACTACGCCACAGCAATTTTTTACCCAACCGCAAACAGAGCGTGCCCAGCACTTTCTGGATATATTTCAGTACGAAAAAGGATGATGGATTATGCAAAATGCCAATAAAACAGGGGGATGAATACAGATGAGAAAAGGAATGAAGTTCACGACGTTATTACTGGCTTTGAGCTTGCTGCTCGTCGGTTTGGCGGGATGTGCAGGAGGCGGCAATACCAACGGTAGTTCAGACTCGGCTAAATTTGCTTCGATTGAGGACATTAAAAAGAACGGCAAGATTCGAATCGGTGTATTCGCGGATAAGCCACCTTTTGGCTACGTGGATTCGGAAGGGAAGAATCAAGGCTTTGACGTTTACATTGCGAAGCGGTTTGCCAAAGATCTCTTGGGCGACGAGTCCAAGGTAGAATTTGTACTGGTGGATGCTGCCAGCCGGGTCGCCTATTTGGAATCCAACAAGGTAGATATCATCATGGCTAACTTTACTGTGACGGATGAGCGTAAAGAAAAAGTCGATTTTGCCAACCCGTATATGAAATTATCCTTTGGCATTGTGTCACCTGACAGCGCTCCAATCACCACGATTGATCAATTGAGGAATTCGGACCAAAAGCTGATTATCGCCAAGGGAACGACGGCTGAAACCTATTTTACGAAAAATTATCCCGACATCAAGCTGCTCAAATTCGATCAATACACAGAGATCTTCTCAGCCCTCAAAGACAAACGCGGCGCCGCCATTGCCAACGATAATACAGAGCTGATCGCTTGGGCAAAGGCCAACCCCGGCTTCACGGTAACCATCCCGTCCTTTGGTGGTCAAGATACGATTGCACCCGCAGTAGCGAAGGGAAATAAGGAGCTGTTGGACTGGATCAACAATGAGCTGGCTACACTGGGCAAGGAAAACTTCGTGCATCAAGCCTACAAGGACACACTGACCTCCGTTTACGGAGAAGGCTTTACGGATCAATTGGTCGTAGAGGGAGGCAAAGTGAATTGATTATTGTAAGGGTTGGGTAAAGAGTGTTTGACACGTTTATACGATCATTTTAAAATGTAATTAAGTTCTAAGTGCTGTAAATCTATATATTTGCATAATGGATTCCTTTAAAGCAAAAAGACCCATACTTCCAAGAGTTGGGCCTTTTTGCTTTGTATAGGCTGATTGAAAATAAAGCTGCTCTCTATGCAGAATTAATATTCATGGGCTTCATCTTCAGGTATATATTCTACAATATCAGCAAGAGTAATCGTACGAGTGAATCTACGCTGGCGGGCAAATCTATTCAAAGCATCAAGTATATGGACTAGTGTTTCCAGTTCAAGTCTTTTGGTTTTGCCATTTACCATATCTATTACAGTAGCCGGACGTATTTTTGCTTCTACGGCCAGTTTATTGCGGGAAATATCAAGTTCTTCTAAAATATCGCCAAGTTTAAAATGATATCTCTCATGAACATTCATTATGAAAAATACTCCTTTATCAGTATAGATTCTAGCTACACGTACTTTGAAATAATGATAACAATTATGCTAAATAACAAGGATAAAAATATCCCTGCCAAGGGCAGAGATATAAGGTGCAGCAGACTATTCTATGAATGAATTAGTGTTTCTCTAGTTCATTTTCAGGTATATATTCGAGAACATCGTGCAGGGTTAATGGGCGACCAGAAAGGCGAATCAGCGTTTCCATTACGGTATTAAATGTTTTAAATTCGATCCGCTTGGATGTATTGTTACACATTTCGTAGATAGTATTGGGTCTGATTTTAGCCTCACGAGCGAGGGCATTTTTAGTAATCCCGATTTCTCGAAGTAATTCTTCAAGTTTGAAAGTAATTCCCATACATACACCTCATTAAAAAATTTAGATAGAATGATATTAACTATTGAAGTTTATCCTTAAAAGTTATAAAATAACTACAAAGGTTGTACTTCAAAGGCTTATGCATTAAGAACTCAACTCAACAACCTTTCATAGAGGACAATGTAGCAGATGTGAAGGGAGCTAAATTCTAATGAACAAAAGTAATTTTGAAAAAGTAAGCCTTATTCTTGGTCCCTGTGACCTTCCGCATATGTATGAGCTTTTTGAGGGCTATCTGATCAAGGACCGTTACGTCATGATGATCGACAATAACGTGCTTACTCTTCGACATGTAAAAAAGGAAAGACATCATTCGCATCTATATGTTGACGGCGATACAGGCGGTATCACTCTTGCCAGACATGTACAACGTGAGGACATAGATGTGATTACCGAGTTGGTCGAACGATTGCGCAACATGGATGCATTAAGTTTTCTTACAGATGAATTGTTATGGAACACATGTCGGGAAGATATAGACTTTGACTTAGTTCGGAATAAAGGACTATGAAAAATAGCGAACGTAAATTCTGTTTCGAATTTTTGTTCTCGTCTTATTTATATAATGTAACACAGAAGCGTAAAAGGGTGAAATGAACACCGCCGTAATAAAGGTACATATTTCCCCGAAAGCTCTTGCATCCTAGTAGATTTAATTATATAATCTTAAATGATAATGAGAATCATAATCATTTAAGTCTTTAGGCACAGACTCCCAATATGAGCCTAAGTGAATAGGGTTAGAGCTTCCAAGTTAACTGCAAATGGCAATACCAGTGTCAAATTTTAGTCTCCTCGTTTTGTTTTTGCACTTGCTCTCCTGATGGTGGACACAGGAAGGCAGGTGCCTTTTTTTTGGATGCTATAAAAAAGCGCCAGACGGGTTTTGAACCAATCTGGCGCTTTAATTTTTAGATATACAAACATCATTTATTTCTTTTGTGCAAACAGCCATTCAATCATATCTTGATTTTGCAAAGCGGGAACCCAGGAGAAGTGTCCTACAGGCTTGATAATCCCTGCTTCATATTCAGTGAAATGAATGAGGTTTCCGTTTTGTGCTTTAATGGCAGCTACCATTTCTTGCGAGTTTTTAGGACTTACGCTAGTATCGTCTGCAGCATGGAAGGCCCAAATCGGAACGTTTTTCAGTACTTCGACGTGTTTAGGATCAACAGGCGCATACATGTTGATGGCTTTTTCATAGTTGGTCAACCCGGCAATCGGCACACCTGCAGCGAACAGATCAAGATCCTTTTCCAACAATCTCCACGTACCCATAGCTCCTTGAGAAATACCAACGATATAGATTCGGTTGGTGTCAATCGGATACTTCAACGCCGTTTCACGTACCAAATCGGCTACAACGCTGTTGCGTGGCTCATCCGCCCAAATGAATTTATGCTCCAGGTCAATCGGGCTTTGTGGAGCGATTACGAAGGATGGGTGTTTGGCTTGCTGCTCAGGAGAAGCCCAAGTGACAGCACCGGCATTTGCCAGCAGGTTGACTCCGTTTCCGTCACCACGCTCCCCGTTTCCGTGCAGGAACACAACCAGCGGGTAGGTTTTGCCGGGCTCTACTTTAGGCTCAAACGTAAAGTAGTTCAGCTTGTAGCCGTCTTTATTTTCAAAGGTGTTTTTTTGGAAATCGTCTACAATGGGTGTCACTTTATTAGTTGCTTTAACAGTTTGCAGAGAAGCAGGAACGACTGTTTTCTTTTGAGTAGCAATATCTTTCTTTTGACTAATGTAATAATTCAACGGATTGATGCGGTTGACTCCACTTGTCGAATCGTAAGTAAGGGTAGTTGCATTTTTATCTTGCGTATCGAGCTCGATCACGACATATTTGCCATGAGTACTGCGGTTGGTGATGGCACCGGTATCGTTGGTATATACACCGGTCACGGTTCTGTCTGTGTATACATCATTGAGTACAGATTGAACCTGAAAGCTGGAAGTGGACAAGGATGCCCCGTTAATGTTGGTGCTGTATTTCAGTACAACGGCAGAAACGACCTCACCCAAAGGCTGTACCTGAGTAAGCAGGGTAGCCTGTGGTGCTGGAACATCGGATGCTGCTGCGGCAGAGCTGGAGGATGGATAAAAGATCGTAAGCAGGAACACGAAAGATAGTAGAACAAGGGCGAAACGTCTTCTTTGCATGAGATTAATCTCCTTTGGTGTTATTTTTTTAAAGCGCTTACCACATATTTGGGACGTTTGACTATATGCTGCTGTATCCATACAAAATGAAAAAAAGGCAAACTCCGGGTACATAAATGTACTCGGGTTTTGCCTTTTCAGTAACAATCCCACTTGAAGGATAGCATCTTCATTGAAATCTGACAAGTGAAAGCGCTACAATTATGGATGTTTTTTTAAATAAATTCAACTTTTGCAACGAAGGAGTGACAAAATCCTGGACGATAAAAAGGAGCTAAAGCCTCTTCCCAAAAGGAATGTTGTGGTATATAATCCTTTTAACTTAACACCGTTAACTAAGATAACGATGTTAACAAAAAGGGGATGAAATCATGGGTAAATATGATGTTATCGTCATCGGTGCTGGATTGGGTGGTTTGTCCTGTGCAGCACGATTGTCTGCGCTCGGTTACCGGACCGCTGTTTTTGAAAGTCATACGCTGGCTGGCGGGTTTGCAACTGAATTTACAAGAAAGGGGTATACCTTTGATGTATCCCTGCATGGTGTAGGTGGACTCGAGGAAGGCAGCTTCGGACAGATGCTAAAGGGCTGCAATGCGGACCAGCGAATTGTGCCTCTCCGCAAAAAGCACCCTTACTCGATTCGTTGGGAAGGGCAGATCATTGATATCCCATCCGATGTGCAAGAATATGTGCAGCTCCTCAAAGACATGTTCCCTGCTGAGCAGACAGCTATCGACAAGCTGTTTGCAGGCATTCGTCGTTTTGGGGCAGGCTTCTCTGCCTTTTCTTCCTCTTCCCCCGGTCTCTGGCGTAAGACAGCGGGGCTGCTCAAAGCAGGAACCTTCTTCCGCTGGACGCAAATGACCACCTGGGATGCTGTAAGCCAGTTTGGGCTGTCTGACCGATTCACGGAGTTTTTCACCGCACTCTGGCCCTATTATGGACTGCCTCCGAAGCGGCTGGCGGCTTTGTACTTTTTTATTCCCTGGCTCGGTTATCATCTGGAAGGAACTTATTACATTCAGGGAGGCGCACAGGCTTTATCCAATGCACTGGTTGCCGCGATTCAATCAACTGGCGGAGAAGTTCACCTGCGTAGTCAGGTATCTGAAATTGTGCTCGTAGGCGGCAAAGCAGCCGGTGTCCGTCTGAAAAAAGGGGATGCCTATGAAGCCAATTGGATTGTGTCCGGTATTAGTCCTCATCATACCTATGGCCGTCTGCTGGAGAATCATGCTGCTGCCCGTCGTGAGCTGGAGGCTGTCAGCAGGCTGGAGACTGGCACATCTCTCACCCAACTGTATCTCGGATTATCATGCGAGCCTCACGAGCTTGGTATTACCGAAGAAGACTTAATTCTGAATGATGTACCGGATTCGGAGATCGATTATGAATTCATGATGAGCGGCCAGTATACCCAAGGCAACTGGATGCTTACCAATTATAACGCCATGGACCCCACACTTAATGAACCGGGTAAAGGCGTTATTGCAGTCACATTTTTGGACAGATTGGAGAACTGGCCTGCAGCACGCTCCGAATATAAAGCCAAAAAGGAAACCGTAACACAGCAGATACTGGAGCGTCTGGAACAGCTGTATCCGGGTTTTGGCAGCAAAGTGGTGGTGGCGGAGCTAGGCACACCGCGGACGATGCAGCGCTATACCGCCAATCCCGGCGGGGCTGTCTACGGCTACGCCCAAACAGTTCGTCAGTCAGGCATAAAAAGGCTGAAGCATAAATCCGTTGTAGAACATCTGTCATTGGTAGGTGCCTGGACACAGCCTGGAGGCGGGTTTCAAGGGGCTATGAACTCGGGTATAATGGAAGCTGATCGTATCGCCGCCAAATTGGGGCAGGCAGAAAGGGCAAGTATATCTACTCATGAAACATATCAAACGCCGAGAACGTGAAAGCAATGAGATCCGCCGAAAAATTATCGAGGCCGCCCGGTCGCTGTTCCTGAATCAAGGGTACGCCGAAGTCTCTATGCGCAAGATTGCGGATCAGATCGAATATTCACCAACGACCATTTATCATTATTTTGCCAATAAAGAAGCTGTTGTCCGTGAACTGCTGCTGGAAGGAAATGCTCTGTTCCTGCAGGCTCTCCAGCAGCGCTTGGAAGAAGCAAAGGCGGCAGGCTTGAATGCCTTGGATAGGCTGAAAACGGTATCTGATGCTTACGTCCGTTTTGGAACGGCTAATCCGGAATATTACAATATCCTGTTCATCAGCGACCTTGAGTCCGTAAGCCCGGTCAGCCTTATTGATAGTGGACGTTTTAAAGGCTTTGAGCTGCTTGAAGCCGGGCTTAAGGCCGCTATGGAAGAGGGTTGCATCATTCAGGGAGATGATCGCCTGATCGCCAGAGCCGTATGGAGCATGCTGCACGGCTTGACTTCTTTGCTCCTGAATTTTGAGCTTCCTATGGCAAAATCGAATGATGAATTGATTTCATTCACTATAGATACTTTTTTCCGGGGGCTAAGCCGCTGACGAAGCGGCTAACTCTCGTCTCCTCACATCATTGTACATGCGAGTCCTCATATGTCGGTTCCACAAGGTTAATCCAAGGTATGCTCAAAATGTACTGTCATCCGTATTCCTTCTCCCCTTACTCCAAAACTCGGCAATGCTGTTTTTGCAAGAATGATACAATTTCATCACATACATATAGGATACACCTGCTTTCTGGCACTTCATCTATAGGGATAGAGTCCAAATGTAAATGAGAGATATGCTATAATCAGGAAATAAATTAGTTATAATCAAGTCTATCGTAATTACGTGGGAACTACAATTTATAAGGAGATGAAGAAGGAAGCTTCACGAAGGGATTCATGAATACCTGAACGTCACGTGCGATAAGAAAGGACTACGGATAGACACCTACGAGCTGTTTGATTGGGACAGTCGCAGACCGGATAAGAAGATTCCTGATTTTACGGAAGGTGTAATGCTCCAGCAGGTGGAAGATGAATGGATGCCCGTTTACGCACGGGCTGACACCACACAGCATTCCGGTGTGGACTGCGATCATTTTGGCGAGCAACGAGTCTGCCAAGCCGCTGAAATCGGCTGAAATTGAAAGTATAGAGCAGGCTGTTCCTGGGGTAAAAGAATTTATACAAAATTAAAAAAAACGAATAAAAATAAAACCATGTGATTTCATGGTTGGAGGATTTATTATGTCAAAAAGTGTTTCTTCGTCCTTTATTATCATTATAGGATCAATGCTATTTGCCTTATTTTTTGGTGCAGGGAATCTAATCTTTCCACCTATGCTTGGTCAAATGGCCGGAAAGAATGTATGGATAGCCAATGCAGGTTTCTTGGTTACCGGAGTTGGCTTACCCTTACTAGCCGTCACAGCCTTTGTTTTTTCGGGCAAAAGCAATTTGCAATCTTTAGCGAGTCGTGTACATCCCGTATTCGGTAATGTCTTTACAACGATCCTTTATCTAGCTATTGGTCCTTTATATGCAATTCCTAGAACCGGTAGCGTATCTTTTGAAATTGGAGTAAACCCTTTTTTTTCAAACGATGCAGATCATCCTGTCGCACTTTTTGTATTTACTATTCTTTTTTTTGCGGTTGCATGCTTGTTATCACTTAACCCCACCAAAATTATTGATGTAATCGGAAAGTTTTTAACGCCCATTAAATTGACATTCATTGGAATACTTGTGGTTGTAGCTCTTATTCACCCAATTGGAAAATTCCAAGAACCTGCTGAGGGTTATACATCGCATGTCTTTTTCAAAGGCTTCCAAGAGGGTTATTTAACATTGGATGCTCTTGTAGCCTTTATTTTTGGAATTATTATTGTGGATGCCATTAAGGAAAGAGGAGCTACTACTAAAAAAGAGTTGATGATCATTTGTGCCAAGGCGATAACTATTGCGGTTATACTCTTAGCATTTATCTATACGTCTCTTTCATACATGGGAGCTTCTAGCGTTGAAAAATTGGGTGTTTTAGGAAATGGGGCTGAGGTGTTAGCTAAGGTTTCATCCTACTATTTTGGATCTTACGGTTCTATTCTATTAGGCTTAATGATTACAGTAGCGTGTTTAACGACAAGTGTGGGGCTTATTACTGCCTGCTCTACCTTTTTCCATGGATTGTTTCCAAACCTCTCTTATAAAAAAGTAGCTGTCATGTTATCTATATTTAGTACCCTTGTAGCCAACATAGGTTTAACACAGCTCATTAAGGTTTCAACGCCAGTATTAATGACAATATATCCCATTGCTATTTCTCTAATATTTTTAACGTTTTTACATCCCGCATTTAAAGGAAAGTCAGAAGTATATCAAGGCAGTTTGATATTAACCTTTATCATTAGTCTATTTGATGGCTTGAATGCTGCTGGAATAAAAATTAAAGTAATTAATGACTTTTTCACTCAGTTTCTTCCACTATATGATGTAGGGTTAGGGTGGTTAATTCCGTCTGTTTTAGGAGGAGTAGGAGGCTACATATTTGTTATGTTAAGGAAGAAAAATAGTCCTAATACCTATGAAGCCCAATTAAATAAATGATTTTACATCTTTTCTTTTGAACTGCCCTGTATGTCAAATCCAAATAAAAAAGCTGCGGCTACTGAAGAATCGGTAGCCGCAGCTTTTTTTTCGTCCGGTGAGCATATACTTGCCTTGCGGAAAGAAGGGGCATTGTCTGCCTTCCCGATGTTTGGCTCTTTTGGACATCATCGTCAGGCCAGTTCTTCCTGAAGGATCTCTGTTTGTAAACCTTTAGCGCTGGTAATCGTAATACTGACTGCATCAAAGCCGTTTCGCTTCGCCTCTTCAAAATTGCATCCTTCGCCGTTGATCAGCTCCAGCTGTCCATTCTCATCCACATCGTCTGAAAACTCGTCATCCCAATCAACATTATAAAAAGCGGTCACGCTTACCTCGAAGGTATCCTCACCATCTTCGTCCAGATAAGGCAACAGAGGAGTACGATGGTTTTGCTGCTCCTCTGTATATGTTTCGCATAGCAATGCATCGTAACCATGCCGGGTTCCATCAAAAATCACGATCTGTTCGCCTGTCGCTGCATCCTCCGCAATCACGAGCTGCGGTGCAAATTCGGTTACGGCGATTAGCTCGTCCATGAGCTCTCCATAATAAAAAATGTGAAACTTCGTTTGCCCGGCCTGTGAACGGAGCTTGCCTGTCCATTCCTGCTCGGTCCATGCCTCTGGATTTTCGGGTACAACCCATCCTTCCAAATAAGCGGGTCCCAATTTAGGATGATGTGCTTCTGCCATCAGTAAGCCCTTCCTTTCTGCTCATTGAGTAATCTTCGTTAGAAGTCTCTTAACCGATCGAACTGCTCCATAAAACCTAAGTCTGTGAGATCATGTCATAGCCAGGGTGACGATTTTATTGTTCTCATCCACGTCTACCTTCACATTTACTCCCAGCTTGTCCTTGAATAGCTTGCTGATATTGATATAGTTATCCTTCACTGTACTACTTGATCTACCGGTGGTGCGACTCATACCTGCGGTGATGATGGAACGAACGTATGCCTTGTCGAGTTTGGCTTCAGGGTTGTAGGTGTAGATCATTTGCTCCTGTTGATTGTAAAAATGGGTTAACACCGTGTAGTCACTTGCGTTCTCATACTGCTTTTCCTCACGAACATATTCGGGATGATCCATGGTGTAGTGGACTTCTCCATCCAGAAAAGGATTTTCCTTGGAGGGTCTGAGTTCATATTGTCCATAGGCTAGCTGAAACAGGTACTCTATGCCAGGGTCCTCCACCTGATAGTAGAGCTGGCGATAGTCTCCTTTTTTATCTATAGCGGTAAAGCTGCTGATTAAAGGCCAGGCGTCGTACTTTTTACCCTTTACCTCAACGGTGAGCTTGTAATGTACAAGCACCTTCTCATCTTGAAATAACCCAAAGCTTCTCATAATGAAATAGGCAGGCACACATAAAATTCCGATAATAACTATGAATATAAATATTTTTACACGCATAAGTAGGGTAATTCTCCTTTGGTGGTCGATTATGTGGACAGCTCCCGTTTGGCCGATACGCCGAATTCCTCGTGTTGCAGCAATTGCTCCAGGGCATGTCGTGCAAAAGGCTGATCTTTATGCGCGCACAGCAGCGCAAAGGCCGCTTCCTTGACTAATATGTATGCATCACTACGAATTAGCTCCAAAGCTAGCACCAGCTCTGCTTCTAAACAAGCTCGTAGTTTTCATCAGGCGTGAGCAGCAGCTCGCGACCCTCCTGTTTATTCATCGAGTTCCGTAATCTCCGCACGGATGCCTCTGCACAGAAAGCTGCCTGATAGTCCTGATAATGCATCAATATCGACGACCATATCTGCTTCTTCATAACGGAAATCAAGCTGCAAAATGATATTTTCTACTTCTACCGGAGTTAATACATGTTCTTTGGTTTCCAGAAATGTAAAAGTTACTGCGTAACGGGGAACGTCCTTGGCAGGAGTCTCCGGGGTGACAGGTGCCTCAGACGAAGGCTCCAGATCCGGAGATTTGGGTACCAGCACGGTAGCGGGGGATAGCTCAATTGTTAGTGTAATCTGGTCTTTCGTCATATTGGCAGCCGTAATTCGGTCATAATGAAAGGGAGGAAAGTAGCCCAATTTTTCTACAATGCTGTCCGCTCCTTGAATAGAAACCGTTGGAGAGAAAGCCAGCTCCAGCCCGATGGAGCCTGTCAGCTGGTTTTCATATTGTGGATTGATACGTATAAGGGCCTGTTCCAACTCTACCTTCAAAATCGTGCCAATAAAATACTGTTTGCCATGAATCAGAACAATATCATGGGGAACGAACGGCAACGCTCCTCCGGCTTGATATTGCATAAGATAGTCGTTATTTGTTTTTTTAACGCTTTGAACTTGAATACGCATGTGCTGCAACCTCCTGAGGGTGTATTGGTGTAACCACGGACATCCATCCTTTATTCATGAATTACCCATTCTCTTACCATAATATATGACATGAAGATGGAATTCATCTTTTGCATTGACTTTGGCATGGTTCATTAAAATCGTTTGGAAACCTGTTCAACTTCGCGTATACTAGGAAAGTCATAAATGGAACGGCCTGAGCCGCCTTGCGGCCGTATGTTGGTTACAGGAACAGATTCAACGATAACGGATAAGCTCCCTTCCTGAAAAGGGGAGAATGAGCACCGATACAAAAATGGGAATTCTGAACTATGGAACGATCGATGTCATATGGCACATGAAACCTATTTTACGTGACACATATTGAATACAGATAAGGGAAGTGAATACGACTTGAAGAATTTTGCAGCATTAGGCGTAGAGCAGCATTGGGTAGACGTCTTGAAAGAGCAGGGAATTACAGCGCCCACCCCGGTACAGCAGGAATCTATTCCGCTGTTGATGCAGGATCAGGATGTTATTGCCGAGGCACATACCGGAACAGGTAAAACGCTTGCGTTTTTACTGCCGATTTTACAGAAAATGAATTTGGAAAAGCGTTATCCGCAAGCTCTTGTGATTGCGCCTACGCGTGAACTGGCGCTCCAGATTACGGAGGAAGCGAAACGATTGGCTGCGATAGAGCCGAATTTATCATTGCTGGCTGTCTACGGAGGACAGGATGTAGAGCGTCAGCTCCGTAAGCTGAAAGGCGGCGCACAACTGATTATTGGTACGCCTGGTCGACTGCTGGATCATCTGAGACGTGGCACACTGGATTTGGGTGGCGTCAAAATGCTGGTGCTGGATGAAGCTGACCAAATGCTGCACATGGGCTTTTTGAACGATGTAGAGACGATTCTTCAGGAGGTCCCTTATCGGAGACAAACGATGCTGTTCTCCGCAACGATGCCAGCCGGTATCCGCAAGCTGGCTCGTGTCTATATGAATGAACCGATAGATGTCAAAGTGAAATCCGCTTCTTCCGTTCCGGTAAGCCAAATCCGTCAGGTGGTTGTGCAAACAACAGACCGGGGCAAGCAACAGGCATTGGTGGATATGCTGAATACGGACCGCCCGTATTTGGCGGTTATTTTTTGCCGTACGAAGCGCCGTGCTGCCAAGCTGAACGAGGAGCTGCAGGAGATGGGCTTCGCAAGCGGTGAGCTTCACGGAGATTTGTCCCAGAACAAGCGTGAGCAGGTGATGAAGGCGTTCCGTGAAGCGAAGCTTCAATTGCTCGTAGCGACCGATGTTGCTGCACGCGGTCTGGATGTAGAAGGCGTCACACATGTCTTCAACTATGATATGCCGCAGGATGCCGAAAGCTATATCCATCGCATCGGGCGTACCGGCCGTGCCGGAGGCAAAGGTGTGGCGGTGACGCTCGCCACGCCAAGGGATGTTCCAGAGCTTCGGAACATCCAGAAGGTTGCTGGTGTCACATTCACCAGCAGTGAGGGTGGCGGGCAGCGTAGACCTGCTCCCGATACATCTGAGCGGCAGGGTGGAGAACGCCGCTCGGGCAGAAACGACCGCCGTTCCTTCGGCGGCGGTGATTCTGGCGGCGGGCGCCGGGGCAACGGCCGTGAACAGGCAGGCCGTCGTGACGGTGCAGGCGGCGAGCGCCGCTCCAGCCGCAGTAGCAGCGACCGCGGCGGATACGATCGCAGCAGCGGCGGTTCCGCACACGGAGGCCGAGGTCGCTCGGCGGGGCAAAGCAGCGACCGGGGCGGATACGACCGCAGCAGCGGCGGCGGTTCCGCACACGGAGGCCGAGGTCGCTCGGCAGGGCAAAGCAGCGAACGTGGCGGATACGACCGTGGCAACGGCGGCGGTTCCGCACGCGGAGGCCATGCAAGTCGCAGTGGACAAGCCAAAGGCGGCCCGCGCGGCGGTCAAGGACAGGGAGGCCGTCGTGGACGGTCCAGATAGTTAATACAGGAGCGTTCTCATAGAATGCTCAGCTATGGTTATCATAATAGCCCCGGAGAGGCTCATCTTCCGGGGCTATTATAATCTACATTTATGCCATCTGAAGGGGCCGTATCATAAGATGGAATAAGCAGCGGAACTGCTTTGAAATAACAGATTAGCGTGTGCAATGGAGTACCTTGTTAAAGAAAATGATGGAGGGGTTATATATTATGCAGGAACAGGATATGGGCAAGCGCGCCATGTTCTCGGCATGGATCAGCCTGATTAGCAACATCCTATTAACCGGCATTAAAATTATTGCAGGACTCATGTTCAACAGTAAGGTGCTGATGGCTGACGGTGTGCATAACGCCGGGGATGTGATTGCCTCTGCAACGGCGCTGGGAGCGATGCGCATATCCAGTCAGCCACCGGATGAGGATCATCCTTATGGTCACGGCAAGGCAGAAGTGATCGGTGCGAGTGTGGTAGCGGTCATCCTGTTCGGGGCCGGCATATTCATCGGCTATCATTCCATTGCGGCACTGTTCGAGCCGATGCCGCAGGAGCATATATTAGCATGGGTGGCGGCAGTCATCTCCCTGCTCTGGAAGCAGTGGCTGTATATTTACACGATTCGTATCGGGAGAGCGGCTAATAGTCAGGGTCTCATTGCGACGGCAAAGGATCATTTGGCTGATGTGTACGCTTCAGGGGCTGCTGTGCTGGGGATCGGCCTCGGTTTGATTGGTGAGCACTGGAGTATTCCGATTTTATCCTACGGTGATCCGATTGCGGGCTTTGTCGTGGCATTGCTGGTCCTGAAATTGGCTTGGGAAATGGGCCGTGAGTCCATAGACGTACTTATGGAGAAGGCCATTGCACCTGAGGAAATCGAAAGCTACGCCGCGGCCGCACTTGGTGTAGCCGAGGTTCAACGTATCGACCGTATCCGTGCCCGTGAACACGGCCATTACATTATTGTGGATATCCGCGCTTCAGTGGATGCTACTTTGACGATTCAGCAGGGACACGATATTATCCGGTTGATCAAGGGGGCTGTCATGAAGCAGGAACCGAGAGTGTATGAGGTGCTTGTCCATTTGAATCCATGGTATCCGAACGACCTCAAAGCTGAGAACTTGACGCAGAAAGACTCTGGAAATAAGTCTTAACAGACACGAGCAACGACCACTTGACAGACCTCTCGGTAGGCTTGTACAGATAGGCTTAATTGACAGCCAACTTGCAGGAAGGGTATGCTTTTAAAAGTCGAACGATGATGAATAAAAGCGAGGTTACCGGACAATATGCGAAAATTTTTAAAATGGCTAGGCATTTCTGTGGCTGCGGTAGTTCTTATAGTGGGTGGATATTATGCTTACTCTATATATCATTTTACGAATCAAATTTCGGTCGCTTCCGGACAGGATTCAAAATTCAAACCGCAAACAGAAAGCCAAGCCAATGTACAACCTGTAGATGTGTCGCTCCCACCGGAGTGGGATGGAACAGAGAGAGTAAATATATTGCTGCTGGGTGGCGATTCACGTGGGGAGGACTCAGGGCGCTCTGACTCCGTGATGGTCGCTTCTGTTGATCCAGTCACGAAGAAGGCTACGCTGATGTCGATTTTGCGTGATACGTACGTCGATATCCCGGGTCATGGGAAGAGCCGATTGAATGCTGCCTTTTCATACGGTGGTCCGGACCTGACCAGACAGACCGTAAGCAACCTGCTGGGCATACCGATTCAATACTACGTATACACTGATTTTAATGGCTTTATTGCGCTGGTTAATGCTGTGGGCGGTATTGATCTGGATGTTGAAAAAGACATGCATTACACATCCAAAGCGGATAAACACCAGTTCGATATTGATCTGAAAAAGGGAATGCAGCACATGGACGGCAAAACAGCCCTGCAATATGTTCGCTTCCGTCATGATGCAACTTCCGACTTTACGCGGACTGAACGGCAGCGTAAATTCATAACCGAGCTGGGCGGCAAAATCCAGTCAACCTCTTCATTGATTAAGCTACCGAGTATTTTAAATAGCATTTCTCCTTATATTGAAACGAATCTAAGTACTACGGAAATGCTGCAACTGGCCTCATTAGGCTTTAATATCGACGCAAAAACGATAGCCAAACAGCAAATCCCACCCAATGAGCTGGTGCGTGGGGAAACGATCAAGGGGGCGCAGGTACTAGGGGTGGACGAAAGCAAGCTTAAGCGATTCATACAAAATCTTTTTGAACAGGAAAACAAGCCTGTGGCCACGCCGACAGATTCTGTCACCACGACAAATGATACTCCATAACCATCCAAAGCAAACGAGGTTCGTACGCTGTCGTACAACTTTGTTTGCTTTTGTGTTTATTGAGGGCAGGATTTTGCAAAATCCTCAGGTATAAACTTGTATATTTTATTGCAAAGATATATCTTAACTATTAAGAAAATAGAACACTTATTTGCCTAAGAGAAGGGGAATGTCATGTGGAAACGACTCCGGCATGGAAAGACCGATTCAAAAAGTTCTTTTTGAACAACAAGTTTGTGTTATTCCTGCTGGTATTGCTGCTCATCGGCTTGAATATTCTGGTGCTCACCAAAATTTCATACATTTTTACCCCTGTCATGGTGCTGCTGAAAACGATTATTCTTCCCGTCATTTTGTCCGGCGTGCTGTACTATCTGTTCAATCCGCTGATCGATGTACTGGAGCGCAATAAGGTAAAGCGAATCTACTCCATTATTGTGCTGTATTTGCTCATCATAGGGATTATTGCTGTTGTGATTACATCGGTGATACCTGTGATCCGCGATCAAATACAGGGCCTTATCCAAAATGTGCCTGCATATAGCCAGCAAGTACAAGTGCAGTTTGAGAAATTAATTGGCAGTGACTTTGTGAACCAGTTCCTGAACACGGTTCAAATCAATCCGTCTGAACTGGCCTCCAAAGCTTCTGAAAAGTTATCTGCCTTCATTAATAATGCTTGGACAGGTGTAGGAAACTTTGTAGGAGTAGTCACGGAAACCGTGCTTGCGATTGCTACAGTTCCATTTATTTTGTTCTATTTGCTGAAAGATGGGCGCAAGCTGCCACAGTCGATCCTGAAGATGTTCCCGCCTATGTTTCGTAAAGAGACTGATCGTATTATGACCGAAATGAACCATCAGGTCAGCTCGTATATTCGTGGACAAATTATTGTCAGCTTCTGTATTGGGGTGCTGCTGTATATCGGTTATTTGATCATTGGGTTGGACTACTCCCTGACGCTGGCAGTCATTGCATCCTTTACGAGCGTTGTTCCCTACTTGGGGCCTGTAATTGCCATTACGCCTGCATTAATTGTAGCTCTGGTCACCTCTCCGTTTATGCTGTTCAAGATGGTTATCGTATGGACGGTTGTTCAGCTCATTGAAGGTAAATTTATTTCTCCACAAATTATGGGCAAATCTCTTCGAGTACATCCGATCACGATCATCTTTGTTATTTTGACAGCAGGCAATTTGTTTGGCGTAGTAGGGATCATTCTGGCGGTTCCAGGCTATGCGGTCTTGAAAGTAATCGTTACACATCTGTTTAGTTTCTTTAAAAAGCGCTCGCATCTTTATGAAGCAGATCAAGTGAAGGCGAGTCTCTACGAAAAATAAATATTTTCAATTTTCAGCCTAAAATATATTTTGCGGTATGAAATCGATTTTAACCCCTCTTGGGTAACTGTGGCTTCACATGCTATAATTAATGCCTATTCTTATTCCACAACAGAAAGGTCAGACTTTTATGATAAAACTCAGCATTCTTGACCAATCTCCGGTATCGGAAGGCATGACGCATGCGCAAGCATTACAAAAGACCGCTGAGCTTGCTATAGAGGCGGAGCGCTTGGGTTATCATCGCTTTTGGGTGTCAGAGCATCATGCTGCCTCTAATCTTGCTGGCTCAAGCCCGGAGGTATTGATCTCGCATCTGGCCGCCCGTACCTCTACGATTCGAGTCGGATCGGGTGGTGTAATGCTGCCGCATTACAGCGCTTATAAAGTAGCGGAAAATTTTCGGGTACTGGAGGGCTTGTATCCGGGACGCATTGATTTGGGTCTCGGACGAGCGCCGGGAGGCATGCCGATTGCTACCAGAGCCTTGCAGGAGGGAAAAATGAGGGGCGGCGTTGATCTGTACCCTGAGCAGCTGGATGATCTGCTAGCGTATTTGCATGACAGCACAGGCAACCAGCATCGCTTTGGTTCGCTACAAGCGATGCCACTCGTAGAGACAGCACCGGAAATGTGGCTGCTTGGCTCCAGCGGTGATAGTGCCGGTCTGGCCGCCGAGCGTGGCGTGGGCTTTGCGTTCGCCCAGTTTATTAACGGGGAAGGCGGTACAGAAGCTATGAAGGGGTATCAGGAGAGCTTCCAGCCTTCCCGGCATAGTGACCAGCCGCGTTCACTTGTCGCCATATTTGCGATCTGTGCGGATACCGAAGAAGAAGCGAACCGCTTGGCCTCCAGTATGGACTTGTCCCTGGTGTTGCTGGAGCAGGGAATGCGCTCCGCAGGAACACCTTCTGTAGAAAAGGCTTTGGCGTATCCATATACCCCATATGACCGGATGCGTATTCGCGAAAATCGCAAGCGTATGGTGGTTGGTTCGCCCGACCAGGTAAAGCGTCAAATAGAGCAATTATGCAAGGACTATCATGCACAAGAGGTCATGGTTGCGAGCATCATTCACGACTTTGACGCGAAGATGAAGTCGATACGTCTTATGGCTGAAGCATTTGGGCTGTCTGCTGTACGTTCTTAATGCGATTGGCGGGAGATAGAGAGAACTGGGGCTCTATACAAAACTTCAGGGAAATAAAGTAAAAGAGAGCCGTTGCGACCAGCACGGCTTCTTTGCATTTGGAAGTATACGTATAAAAAATGATAAAAACATGTAATTAACAAGTTAGGAATATAGAGGTAAAATTTATTTATTCCTTCTATTGGCCAAAAACACTAAAAAATACAAGAATCCAAAAATAAGACTTACTAGAAATGAGGTTGATAATGCACCAAAAATAAAATCAGATGCAGGTAACGTAAAGAACTTAGTTGTACCATTCACTGTTGATGAGTGTGTTGGGCCTTTGATGAAGGAATAATATATACCTACCACAAATCCGTACGACAAATACTTAATTAGTTTTTTTTCGAATTTACTCATAATGACAACCACCCTAAAATTATTTTTGGAAAAGGAGAATTAAGAAAATATGAAACCATTCAAAGTAATGACAAAAACCGCAATATTGGCAGCAATGACTGCGCTATTACTCCCATACGGCGCCCTTGCTTCTGCAAGTGAAGCACCAAATCCGTTATCTTCTAGTATACAAGCCGAAATAGGGAACTGGGAAAAAACGGACGAAATAACATCTAACCATGGGCAAGTATACAAATATACAGGCTCAAGTAGTAATGTTGGAGAGGATGTTTATTACTATTATGTCAATTATGATAATCTAACGCAAGAAAAAGGCAAAAAAGATATTGTTAGCCCACAGTCATGGGGGATTGGTCCAATCGTTAAAACTAATGAAAATAAAGGTTATTGGGTTGATACTAATAATGCACTTCGTGTAAGTACTTATTATGGACCTGGCGATGCAAAACTTACAGTATCATCTTCAATCACAGCCCAAGTAGAGGGATCGATTTCGGGTTCTGCTGAAGCAATAGAAGCCAGCATGGGATTTAGTCTGAGTCAGGGTTTTTCGCTATCTGATGAATACTCTGTGAAAGTTCCTAAGGGAGAAAGATGGGTTATTAGTGCTTTTCCACGATATGAGAAACATAGACTAGGAGTTTATGATCCATACCCGTGGGGGGATTCCTTCTTAGGTTATGTGATGGTGTCTAAACCTGTTGGGGTTGCCTTTAGAGTTGATAAACATTAATTATTAGATTAGATGTATTGAAATAAAACAGGAGCCGTTGCGATCAGCGCGGCTCCTGTTTTATGACGAAAGCTCTCAAAAGGACAATTAAGGAGCAGTCAGGTGCCTAAGTACATTCCTCATTGAGTAACCCCAAATTTGCTTATTTTAAGGGCATATTTGATGATCTGAATCGTATGTTAAAGGGAATATGCCACTTAACACTTGATAATGATTATCAATATCTTTATTATATAAAGATAGGATGAAGTTTTGATGAATATCGTGCGTCAAGCCCGTGACTATATATTGGATAAGGGAAAGGGATGATTCCAAATGTTTCGTCTGAAAACGGCAAATCTGGATATTGCTTATGAAGATCGGTTGATTGTAGAAGATCTGAACGTTGAAATACCGCAAGGGAAAATTACCGCATTGGTGGGCGCAAATGGCTCCGGCAAGTCCACCATTCTGAAAACGATGGCTCGCATCATGAATCCTAAAGGTGGTAGTGTTCTGCTTGACGGTAAATCCATTCATAAGCAATCCACCCGGGAGGTCGCCAAACAGTTGGCTATTTTGCCGCAGAATCCGACTGCACCGGAAGGATTGACCGTGACGGAACTGGTATCTTACGGACGTTTTCCCTATCAAAAAGGTTTTGGCTCCATGAAAGCTGACGACCGCAAAATGGTAGAGTGGGCGATCCAGGTAACGGGAATGAGCGAGTTCCACGATCGCCCGATTGATCAGCTTTCTGGCGGTCAGCGTCAGCGTGCATGGATTGCTATGGCGCTCGCGCAGGATACGGATATTTTGTTTCTCGATGAGCCGACTACATTTTTGGATATGGCGCATCAACTGGAAGTGCTGCATTTACTAGAGTATTTGAATACTTCTGCGGAACGCACCATTGTTATGGTCGTTCATGATTTGAATCATGCGGCCCGGTATGCTCAGCATATGATCGCGATCAAAAAAGGGAAGGCCAAGGCGGTAGGAGCTCCAACCGAGGTTATGTCCCCGGATGTGTTGCGTGAGGTATTTGGTATTGAAGCGGATATCGTAACAGATCCTCGTACGGGCGTACCGCTCTGTCTTCCGTATGCCCTGGCTGGACAGCCAACGGTAAGCCAAGCTGTGAAGGACATGAATTTGGAAGAGAAGCAATCGGCGGGTTCTGTTGGAGAGCGGCGTGAAGCTAGACCAAAAGTTGCAGCAAGAGGCTAAAGGGGACACAAGATGAAACCACTGGATTACGATCAGCTGGAGCAATTGGCGAAAATAGTGACAGACACGCCGGCAGATGCAGTGTATTCCGGGCCAGTGGCAGAATGGCTTGAACCGGAGAAGGCTCGTTCAGTATTGGAGTATTATGGTGAGCTTCTGCAAGCTGAAGACCTTTTGACCGCAGCTGTGTATTTGGTGAACCAGTTGCGTGGTCTTGTGTTTGCCCAGCATTTTATGGTGTCCTTGTGTGAACGTAGGCTAGATCTGTCCATTTCCAATCTCAGAATCCATATTTGTTGTGAAGGAAATTCCCCTTCTATTAGCTTGCAGGTCATCGACCCGACAGAGCTGGATAATGCGCGACTGGACGGAGAGAAACATTCATCCGAACAAGCGCAGCAAGCGCTTCGTGACTTTTACAGCTTGCAGCTGCGGCCCATATTGGAGGCATTGGCTGCGGCAGGAGGCGTATCCATGGGACAGATGTGGGGACAGTTTCCGTTGACTTTGTTGTATTTTAAGGACAGAATACAGCCCATGTTGACCGATCCACAGGATGTGAAGCGTTTTGAACAAGATTTTGGTTATGTGACGCGGGAGCTGGAGGGAGAGGTATTCGGACGTAAAAGAAACCCGTTTACCGTTCGTCTCGTTGAACTGGACAATCCTTACCGCCCCGGTGAAAATACTTACATGAAACCGTCCTGCTGCCAATATTACAAGACAGGCGGGGGCCAGCGGTATTGTTATGCTTGTCCAAGAATGTCGGCTTCGGAGCGTGAGGAGCGTAGACGCGAAGTGTTGGCATCACGGTAAGCCCTATGAGGATAGGCTGTTGGCATGTCCGTTGCGTTTTGGGTAAAATAGGTTATGAAACCTAAACTACTCGATACGAAGGAGGATGCTGTATGTCTGTCTATTCTCATCATGCCGTAACACCAGCGAATCAGGAGGTTCCTTTGGACACCTACACCGGCAAGGTGTTGGTTATTGCGAATACCGCCAGCAAATGCGGACTTACCCCGCAATATGGAGACTTGCAAAAGCTTTATGACGAATATAAAGATCGGGGCTTGGTTGTATTAGGCTTCCCTTGCAACCAATTTGGCGGTCAGGAGCCGGGCAGCAGCGAGGAAGCGGCTGAATTTTGCCAATTGAATTACGGAGTTACGTTTCCGGTATTCGCCAAAGTGGATGTCAACGGTCCAGATACAGCGCCTCTGTTTGAATATTTGAAGCAGCAGCAGCCTGGAGAGCAGGAAGATGGTACGATTCAATGGAATTTTACGAAATTCATTGTGAATCGTGAGGGTGTGCCTGTGGCCCGTTTTGAGCCTAAGGAATCACCAGAGGCCATGAAGACGGTCATTGAGCAATTGCTATGATAGCTTTGCTTTAATTCCAAAGTATATGTCTAAAAAAAGGCCTGATTTCCGGCATTTCTCCGGGAAACGGGCCTTTTTTGCTGTCTATATATCACATTCGCTTGGATGATCGCTGCTTCTTTTGAGAGTCTGTTTTAAAGGCATAATCGGGGTCATACAGGGAAAACTACATGAAACAAAGAGGCGTTCATCAAATGACAGGCTTTGTGTATCCTTGTTTTTTAATTGTGGACAAATTGTGAATATCATAAAAAGCTATTGTAATGTGAAAAAGATCACATTATAATAAGTGCATGAAGTGAAATAAATCACAAGAGGCAATCTGGTAACGTGAAACAATTCACAATTATTATACAATAATGCCCACACACCAAGGAGGAATTCAACATGAAAGTAGCAGTTATCGGATGTACACACGCAGGCACGGCAGCAATCGTCAACACAGCTAAATGTTATCCAGATGCCGAAATTACCGTTTACGAGCGCAATGATAATATTTCGTTTTTATCTTGTGGTATTGCACTCTATGTAGGTGGTGTCGTCAAGGATCCGCACGGATTGTTCTATTCATCCCCGGATCAGCTGGCTGACATGGGTGTAGTGACCAAGATGCTTCATGAGGTGACAAGTGTAGATACAGTCGGCAAAACGCTGCGTGCACGTGATCTCCAAACAGGTGAAGAATTTACGGACACATTTGATAAATTGATTGTAACGACTGGCTCTTGGCCTATTATTCCGAAGCTGGAAGGCATTGAGCTTGATCATATTTTGCTCTGTAAAAACTATAATCATTCGAACGAGATCATTGAGAAAGCCAAGCACGTGCAGAACATCACAGTTGTCGGAGCCGGATACATCGGTGTTGAGCTGGTGGAAGCTTTCCAAATGAACGGTAAAAATGTAACGCTGATCGATAGCGCTGATCGTATATTGAATAAATATCTGGACCACGAGTATACAGACCGGATTGAAAATTCTCTGAAAGAACACGGCATCAAGCTGGTACTGGGCGAAACCGTGAGTCGGTTTGAGGGGACAAATGGCAAGGTGAGTAAAGTCGTGACCTCCGAAGGAGAATACGAAACAGAGCTTGTTATTCTCTGCATCGGCTTCCGTCCTCAAACAGATCTGCTCAAAGGTCAGGTGGATATGCTGCCGAACGGTGCGATCATCGTGGACAATTATATGCAAAGCAGCTGCCCGGACGTATTTGCAGCAGGTGACAGCTGTGCAATTCGCTACAATCCGACAGGCAAAACGGCTTATATCCCGCTGGCGACAAACGCGGTTCGCATGGGTACGCTGGTAGCACGCAATCTGGTGCAGCCGACAATTGCCTACATGGGAACACAAGGAACCTCGGGTATTAAAATTTATGAAGACAATATTGCAGGAACAGGTCTGACGGAAGCAGCGGCAGTAGACGAAGGAATGAGCGTAGAGGCTGTAACCATTGAGGACAGCTATCGCCCTGAATTTATGCCAACCTCTGAAAAGGTGCTTCTGAAAGTTGTATATGAGCGGGAGACACGGAGAATTGTTGGGGCTCAAATTATGTCAAAGGTGGATTTGACACAATCCATTAACACCCTATCCGTAGCCATTCAAAATCATATGACCATTGACCAACTGGCCTTTGTCGATTTCTTCTTCCAGCCGCATTATAACAAGCCTTGGAATTTCCTGAATGCAGCAGGGTTGGAAGCATTGCCTTCGCTAGCTGAACGAAAACCAGTTACCGTATAATTCGATTTGTCTGTGACATTGTTCATAAGTTTGTCAACAATCTGAGACGTATGAACGAATCCTTATAGTACAATATAGAGAGCATAAGGATTAGGGGGAGAGGTAGATAATGGATTTGTTTTATATCCTTTTTCTTGTAGTTGTCGCAGCAATCGGTCTCGGCGGAGTTCTTTGGTTCTTGAGAGCAGTTGAAAAGGAAGAATATAATTAATTATAAGTGCTTAGTGGCGCGGTAGACGCATTAATACACGAAAAACAGTCCTTGATCCAAGGGCTGTTTTTTTTAATAACTATAAAAGTGATTTTTTTCACAAACTTAATCACTGATTTTAAATAAAATATGAAAGAAGAATATAAGAGTAAAAAGATGTTAAAGGAGCGGGAACATATGGCAAGCTATAAACCGGGGCAAATTGCCGAAAAGACGGTGGAAACAGGAGTGGCCAAAGCGAACAACCCGTGGACCGTGTCGGTGGTATTGGGATTTTTGGCAGGTGCATTTATTGCACTCGGATTTTTGCTGGATATACGTGTTATTGCAAGCGCGCCTAAGGAATGGGGGAGTATTGCTACCTTTATTGGAGCTGCCGTGTTCCCTGTAGGGCTGGTATTAGTATTGATCGCTGGCGGAGAATTGCTGACCGGCAATATGATGGCTGTCCCTTTGGCGAGATGGGCAGGACGGATTAAGACCGGCGCCATGCTTCGTAATCTGGTCATTATTACGCTTAGTAATTTTGCAGGTGCGTTATTTGTTGCATTTTTCTTTGGCCATGTACTGGGTCTGACAGAAGCGGGTCCTTATTTGGACAAAGTGGTGGATATGGCAGGTCATAAGCTGCATGATAGCTTTTTGCAATCGTTTATATCTGGTATTGGATGTAACTGGCTGGTAGCGCTGGCTGTATGGCTGGCGTATAGCACGGATTCAATAGGTGGAAAAATTATGGGGATTTGGTTCCCTACCATGGCTTTTGTTGCTATTGGCTTTCAGCACGTTGTGGCCAATATGTTTCTCATTCCGGCGGCTATCTTTGCAGGCCATTTTTCATGGGCAGATTATATCATGAACTTTATTCCGGTCTGGCTGGGAAATCTGGTTGGAGGAAGCCTGTTTGTGGCTGGGGCTTACTGGTTAGCCTATTTGAAAAAGCCGCATTCCGATGCACATCCAGTGAGCGGAACTCAGACTACTTCTTCGGTTGCTCCAAATCCGTTGAGTGATCGTGCTTGATTAGTAACTGTTGACAGAATCGAGCAAAGCAAATCCGCCATGACAGGTCCGGGGGAACGAAACCTGTCATGGCGGATTTTTTTGGGAGTGGTCCATGATTTGGCATGGAGGATGAGTGTGCTCTCGTCCATAATGCCTTGATCTCTTTTACCCCTGGTAAGCAATGATGAAACAGGGCTATAAAAAAATAATTGTGATTGTTCGAAAATCCGTTTTGCTCTATGCAGCAGGCGGATTTTTTGGCTCTTTCGGTCGGAAGCTGCTTGGCAAAATCCTTCTCTTGCCATAGCTCATAGCTGTAGATATGATAAGTACAGTGTAATTTTTGGAAACGGTAACGGAAAGGAGCATCAACACCATGGATCATCGCAACAGCGCGCCTTCTGAGGCTACGCTTCAACCAGACTTACAAAGAGGGCAGCAGATGACGGATCAGGCCGATGGTATTTTTCCGGCTGTGTGTCCGCTAGATTGCCCAGATACGTGCGGGCTCCTGCTTCACAAGGAAAATGGGAAAATTGTCAAGGTAACGGGTAACCCGGATCATCCTATTACAAAAGGGGCTATTTGTAATAAAGTTCGTAATATGACGGAACGGGTATATGACCCTGATCGGGTGCTCTATCCGCTGAAGCGTGTAGGCCCCAAAGGAGCAGGGAAATTTGAACGAATTAGCTGGGAAGAGGCAGTCGGTACCATTACAGGTCGGTTCAAGGAGCTGATTCGTACGGACGGCCCGGAATCCATTCTTCCCTACAGCTTTTATGGCAATATGGGCGTATTGAGTGTGGACGGGATGGATCGCCGATTTTTCAATGCGCTGGGCTCTAGTCAGCTGGATCAGACGATTTGCAGCGTAGCCGGGAATGAAGGCTGGGCATCTGTCATGGGTTTTAAAGGGGGCACCAGCCCGGAGGATACAGAGGATGCAGACCTGATTATTGTATGGGGTGGAAATGTCATCAGCACGAACATGCATCAGGTAGTATTAGCCGAGAAGGCACGTAAAAAAGGTGCCAAGGTGGTTGTTATTGATGTTCATCGTAACCGGACGGCGCAATGGGCGGATTGGTTCATTCCTTTATACCCGGGAACGGATACGGCGCTCGTGTTGGGAATGATGAACGTGCTGTTCGAGCAAGGGCTAACGGACGATGAATTTTTACACCGCTACACGGTAGGCCATGAGGAACTGCGCGAGCATGTTAAGGCGTACACCCCGGAGCGGGTTGCGCGTATTACGGGTGTACCTGCAGCGGATATCATTCGCCTGGCGGAGATGTACGGACAGGCGCGAGCGGCGTATATCAATATCGGCAACGGGCTTCAACACCATGATAATGGCGGCATGAATGTACGCGCGGTAACATGCTTGCCCGCGCTCACCGGACAATGGCTGAAGCACGGAGGAGGCGCATCACGCTCCAATGGCGCTTACGCCAAATTTAACGGCGCCAATCTGGCGCGTCCTGATCTGCGCCGGAACCCGGATGCCCGGGTGATCAACATGAACCGGATCGGAGAAGCGTTGCTGCAAAAGGATGAGCCAATCAAGGCGCTGTTTGTATATTGCAGCAATCCGGTGGTCGTAGCACCGGATGCGGAACGGGTGATGCAGGGGTTTGAACGGGAGGATCTATTCACGGTCGTGCATGACCTGTTTCTGACCGATACGGCCCGCTATGCGGATATCGTGCTGCCTGCGGCGTCTTCTTTTGAAGGTACAGACCTGTACAAATCCTACTGGCATCACTATATACAGATGCAGAAGCCAGTCATTGCTCCGCTCGGAGAAAGCAAAAGCAACTATGAACTGTTTAGCCTGCTCGGACGAGCCATGGGCTTTGATGAAGCTGCATTTACGGAAAGTGAAGAGGACATGATCGCGGGTGCACTGGATAACCCAACGAATCCCTATCTCAATGGTGTTACTTTAGAAGCTTTGCAGCAGTCGCCTTTTGTAAAGCTGGACATGACGCCCAAAGCTACCTATCTGGATCGTCTAACCACGCCTTCGGGCAAGATTGAGCTGTATTCGGAACGCATGAAGCAAATGGGTCTGCCCGCGATGCCTACGTATGTGCCGCTGGTCGAAGGTTATGACGGAGAGCAGCGACCGCAAGCGGGTGAGCAGTTTCCACTGATGTTTATTTCACCGCCAAATCATAATTTTCTCAATTCCACCTTCGCCAATCTGCCCAAGCATCAGCGATTGGAGCGGGAGCCTGTGCTGCAAATTCACCCGGAGGATGCTCAGACAAGAGACATCGTGGAGGGGGATCTGGTTACCGTATGGAATGGTCGGGGAACGTACGAGCTGAAAGCCAAAGTTACCGATCTGATGCTGCCTGGTACAGTGATTAGCCAAGGGTTATGGTGGGAAGGCAAGGGGCGCAGACAGCGTGCCAATGCGTTAACCTCTGATCGGCTGTCAGATATGGGACAGGGGGCAACTTTCTTTTCAACGGTGGTGAATGTGAAGCGTCAATGAGCTTATGCCTTTTATGGCGTCACATACTAAAGGAGAAACAAAAGATATGAAATGGTTGGAGTCTTATCCGAAAGAAGTAAAGGTGTTTCTCGTCGCCAGCCTGATTAATTCCGCCGGAAGCTCCCTGATGTGGCCGCTGGTCAGCATGTACGTGTTTGACGAGCTGAACCGCAGTATGGGAGATGCGGGGATTGCGATTTTAGTGCAGTCTCTGGGCGGGATTTTTGGTCAGGTGCTGGGAGGAGCCCTGTATCACCGTATTGGAGCCAAGAAGCTGATTGTCGGTTCACTGGCTATGAACGCGCTGGGACTTCTCACGCTTCCATTTACCAGCGGACATTGGGTTGCGTTTGTCATCATGATGGGTTTTATCGGTTTTTTTAATGTGGTATCTGTGCCTGCGATTCAGGCCTTTGTAGGCTTTCGCTTCGCTGACCGTCGGGGTGAGCTGTTTAATATTATTTATGTCGCCAATAATATCGGGGTGGCCTTAGGAACGGGATTGAGCGGCGTTCTGGCGGATCTTTCCTATCAGCTCAGCTTTGTGATGAACGGGGTAACCTCGGCGGTATTTGCCGGATTTTTCTGGTCCTATCTTAGCAGGGTGGATCGGGAAGAGGGGGAAGTTCATCTCGGCAAGTCAGTGAGGAAAAGAGAGGAATTATCGGCTGGGCTGCTTTTTCGTGATACCAGACTGTATCTGTTTGTTGGCCTGGGGTCGCTTTTTTTATGGTTTGGCAATTCCATCTGGAATACGGGAGTATCTCCATTTATTATCGAGCAGGGCTTGCCTAAAACGATGTACGGGCTTCTGTGGACGTTGAATGGTATTCTTATTTTTGCTGCACAGCCGATTATTTTCTGGATAAAACGTCTGTATGCCCGGCATGCTTCAGCCCAAATGACATGGGCCGGAGGATTTTACCTGTTGGCTTATATTATCATGCTGGGTACACAGAACTATACGGGGATGATATTCGCTATGGTCTTGGCTACACTGGGAGAAATGCTGATTGCCCCTGCGGTTCCGGCATTTCTGTCTGATCACGGAGGTCGAGGAGCGCCCTTTTACATCGGGCTTGTGGGGGGCATTGGCGCAGCCGGACGGGTGATGGGACCTTATATTATGGGAAGGCTGTATGATTTTGGCGGTTTACCGCCCGCACTTTGGCTGGCAATAGGCGTAGCGGTGTTGTCGATTCTGTTTTTTGTCCTGCATAGCTGGTTGAACCGTTCCCGGCATGATTTGGATGTTTTCGAAGCTGCTACCAAGGTGGATACTCCCAGTTCTTAAGTCCCAATAAAAGTTCAGTAATGAGCCATGATTATGGTACAATAAGTGACGGGATAGCTACAGTTATTGCTTCAGGAAAGCCTTCACAGGAAGGATTGAAAGGAATTGTTTATAAGTCAACCCCTGACGATACGTCATTCGGAGATGAAGGATGCTCCTGATCTGATTGCGCTGGATGAATTGGTATGGAATGAACGAACGGCCCCCGCTTCACTGTCATGGAAGTCGCGCGGGGAGTTTTTACGCAATTCGCCTCCGGGTTCCCAACTGGTCGCCATTGAGCAGGGAGTGCTCTGCGGGTATGTCGGATTTCGTTCTCCAACACTGGTGGCTAGTAATCGCCATGTGTTGGAAATCAATATAGCCGTACATCCCGATTATCATCGTAAAGGCATTGGGATGGCGCTTATGAACTCCATGAAGGACATTGCTGCTGCTGAGGGCATACGCAAATTAAGTTTGCGGGTACTCTCCTGTAACACGGAAGCCCTTATGTTCTATGAGAAATGTGGTTTCGTGATCGAAGGACGTCTGCATGAGGAGTTTTACATCACAGGCCAATTTGTGGATGATGTGTTAATGGCCTATTTCTTAAAATAGGCCGGAGGCCGCGAACAGCAACATTTGTTTTTCATGTCCTGCTCATAATAAACAGCGCCGCAGACCCTATAGACTGCGGCGCTGTTTTATGGTGCAGTGTTATCGAAGCTGCTTCCATTCCTTTTGGAGCATACCGTACACGGCGTGGTTCATGTAGCCGTCGGGCAGCAATTCTGCTTCGCGTACAATGCCTTCGAGTACAAAGCCCAGACGTTCCGGAATACCGCGACTGCGGCAATTCGTAGTTGCGCAGCGGATTTCGACCCGATGCAAATCCAGCTCCATCAGCGCATATTCGACGAATACACGGCAGGCGCTGGTCATGAGGCCTTGTCCTTCATACCCATGTCCAAGCCAGTATCCAATGCTGACCGAACGGTGATTCCAGTTGATCTCATGGTAGCTGATAATGCCAGCAAGCTCGTTATCCATCCAGATGCCGGCGGTCAGGCTACCATTCTCTGCGGCTTGTTTCAGGGCGCTCTGTACGAATTGCTCTGTGTGGCTGATTTCCGTGGTGGAGTCTACCCATGGAAGCCATTGACGCAAACGGTCACGGGACATTTCGATCAGCTCAAACAGAGGCTGCACATGCTCCTTGGTGAGCGGCCGAAGGACTGTGCGTTCGTCCAATGCGTATGTAAACATGATTGATCCCCTCTTTCACTCGGAAAATCGCTAAACCAGCCAGTCTAGCATGTAATCTCATGCTACCTTATTCTGCGAAAGTCGTCAAAACGAAGAAGAAGCTTCAAATTCTATAGGTCCTACCCGGAACCGCCCATGCTCGTATACATACTTCAGCTTCAAATCACCTACAAATTCGGTAGGCGATACACTGCCCGATACGATGGCTCTTAGAGAGGACTGTTCGGCATCATACATCACGACAGAGCTGAAATCGAGCTGCTTCGTAAATTGGGAAGGATCATCGTAAAACGCTGACGCTTTTGGGTCCATCGTGCATGTGGTGGCACCGTCAATCATGACAGCGATATGCACCTGCTGTTTGCGGTCGCGCAGCTCCACGACGCTCTGTACGCGCCGGGACACGGCGTCTGCCGCTGATTCGACCACGTACTCCTCCATCGTCTGTGCGTTAACAATATGCAGTTCCTGCAATTCGACACCTGTTCCCGAGGCACGTGTAATGATCACGACGGCTTCACGGATGCCATCTCCGTTTACATCCTTGTAATATAACTGTGGTGCGGTAGAAATATCCGCAGAGCCTGACCATTCGAATGTGCGGCGCTGCTGACCGATTTCCAGCACAGCCGAACGGAACAGCCCTTGTGACGGATTCACAGCGTATAAGTTGACAGATGAGTCTTCCGGAGCGACAGCTAACGGACGAGATTGCACAGGCCGGGTCGTCGGGCTTGATGAAGGATGTGCAGGTGTCGTCACGGAAGAGGACAACAGCATAGACAGCAGGATTACGATAAGCAGCTTAAACACGGGTGGGTCTCCTTTTCCGGACAAATTAAAAGATATATACAATATAACGAATTTATTTACCGAAAATGTTAACTCTTTTTCATAACTTGCACCTTTTTTTGCTGTAGAGAGCATATGGATTTTCATTTTATTGAGTTATGTGTTGTGAAAGGGTATATTTAAGGGAACAGGTTTTGCATAGATTATACGGAAGAAAGGTTGATTAGCGTGGAGAAGCCGATCACTCCCCCCAATTTTATTAAAAGTGTCATTGAAGAGGACCTACGAACGGGTAAGGTAAAGGAGGTTGTTACACGCTTTCCGCCTGAACCAAACGGATATTTGCACATTGGGCATGCCAAAGCCATCTGGATCAATTTCTCACTGGGAGATGAATTCGGAGGACGCACGAACCTGCGCTTCGATGATACCAATCCGGCGAAGGAAGACACGGAATACGTGAACTCCATTCAGGAGGACGTGAAGTGGCTTGGTTATGAATGGGAAGAAAAACATTTTGCCTCCAATTATTTTGAAGAAATGTACAATCGTGCCATTTTGTTAATCCAAAAGGGTAAAGCCTACGTGGATGACCAAAGCGCGGACCAAATTCGCGAAACTCGCGGTACGCTGACTGAGCCGGGACAAAATAGCCCTTATCGCGATCGCAGCGTGGAAGAGAATTTCAAGCTGTTTGAAGAGATGCGTGCAGGTAAATATCAGAACGGTGAAAAGGTGCTGCGCGCCAAGATTGATATGGCCTCGCCAAACATCAATTTGCGTGATCCGGTTATTTACCGTATTTCGCACACAGCACATCACAATACAGGTGACACATGGTGCATCTACCCGATGTATTCCTATGCGCATCCGCTGGAGGATGCTATTGAGGGCGTGACCCACTCGCTCTGTTCGCTGGAGTTTGAGGATCAACGACCACTGTACGACTGGGTTGTAGCTGAATGTGAGATGGAAAAGGTGCCTCATCAATACGAATTCGGACGGCTGAATTTGGCCCAAACAGTAACCAGCAAACGCAAGCTGAAGCTTCTGGTAGATGAGAAGCATGTAGACGGCTGGGATGATCCGCGTATGCCGACGATTTCAGGTTTGCGTCGTCGCGGCTATACACCGGAGGCTATCCGTGATTTCGTATACGAGACGGGTATTTCCAAAGCCTACGGAGTTATCGATTTGCAGGTGCTGGAGCATTTTGCACGTGAGGACTTGAAGCTCAAGGCACCTCGTACCATGGCAGTCATTGATCCGTTAAAGGTGGTTATCACCAACTACCCTGAGGGACAGGTTGAAATGCTGGAGGCGGAAAACAACACAGAAAATCCAGAGCTTGGCACACGCCAAATTCCATTTTCTCGTGAAATTTATATTGAGCGTGAGGATTTTATGGAAAATCCGCCGAGCAAATACTTCCGTTTGTTCCCTGGTAATGAAGTACGTCTCAAACACGCTTATTTCATTAAATGCAACGATGTAATTAAGGATGCGGACGGAAATGTAACGGAAATTCACTGTACTTATGATATAGAAACAAAGAGTGGATCAGGCTTTACTGGACGTAAAGTGAAGGGCACGATCCACTGGGTAGAGGCTACTCGGGCAGTTCCGGCTGAATTCCGTTTGTACGAGCCTTTGATTAATGCAGAGGAGCCGGAGGCAATGGAAGAGGACGGATCGGAAAAAACATTCCTTGATCAATTGAATCCGAAATCTTTGGAAATTGCTCATGGCTACGTGGAGCCAAACATGAAAGAGGCCCAAGCGCAGGACAAGTTCCAATTTTTCCGTCATGGTTATTTCAGTGTCGATCCGAAGCTGTCCAAGCCGGGCGAGCCTGTATTTAACCGTGTTGTATCGCTGAAAAGCTCTTTCCAATTGCCTAAGCAATAGGTGGTTGGAAAGAGTGGAACCAGAGGTAGTTCTGTGCGACCAGGTTAATAAAGGAGTCTGCCGTGGGCAGACTCCTTTATTTTATGTTTTGTTTACTTGTTCTTGATAAGTGCTGTTGACGATAGATATACCGCATTCCTCTGGTGTTGTTAAAGGGACTCTTTTGTTCGTTTATGCTCGTTCGCGTGACAGGGCTGATAGCCGTTCTTGTGCAGCATATACCACATGATGGCGAATCCCACAGAGCCAAGCAGGGCGAAGAAAACCCCTACATTGTACATCATTTCCCCACCGAAGTTTTGGAACAGCCAGCCTCCCGCAAAACCTGCGACGATGCCGGAAATGCCGCTCCAGGTCAAGGTATATACAGCCTGCCCGGATGAACGGTAAGCAGTAGGAGTGAACAGGACGGTTAGCTGAGTACCTACATAAAAATACCCACCGAAGGTGATGCAATGAAGTGTCTGAATGAATACGATCTGAATCGGGTCTGTGGCCAGGGCCATCAGTTCCCACCGTAAGGCAAACAGCAAGCTGACGAGGGCCAGACAGCCGACCATCACGGTCATTTTTTTCTTCAAGAAGCGATCAAATAGCAAAAAGACAATAACTTCGAATACCGATGACATAAAGACGGCAAAACCAAGCATCAGTTTGGACCCGCCCAGCTCGGTGATGTACAGGGACATAAAGGCACTGTTGATCGAATTCGGGATGGAGACAAGGATACCCAATAAAATAAAGGATATAAAGTAACCGTTCATCAAAATGCTGCCAAAGCCACGCAAATGAATGGCCGCTGTCTCCACAGTGCTTTTCAGTGGTGGGATCGTCAGGGTGCAGATCAGTGCAGCCAGCAGCAGTACTGTAAAGATGCTGGATATGCTGGATATTCCCATTTGGTCAACGAGCATGCCAGCAACTGCCGCAGTCACAGCCCAGCCGAAGGAGCCCCATATGCGAAACGAACCGAATTTTCGATCCGTGCCCTCAATGTAGCTGAGAATAAGACTGTTGCTCTGGGCGAATAAAGGGCTTTGGAAAAAATAAAAACCAATCATCGATACATAGATCATGACATACGTATGGACATGAAATAAAGCTTGCAGCAATAACAATGTACCTATAATCATAAATAGCAGTATGCGACGGAGGTTGCGGCTCCGATCGCTTGTATATCCCCAAAAAGGGTTCGCGAATACGGATACAAAAGGTCCGATGGCCATCAGGCTCCCAATTTCAAGCTTGTCCATGCCGATATCCTGCAAATACAATGGGAAGAAGCTGGAGAAAATGACCATAGCCCCATATAGAAAAAAGTTATACAGCTTTAGGGAATATAGAGAACTCTCTTGAATTTCTCTCTTTTGCAAGACAAGCCATTCCTTTCTTAGCCCGATAGAGAACTGCGCATCGATGCCGATCTGTGGGGAGGTTCTTTATTCCAATGTATCATGTGTTGAAAGGGTTAACAAACCAATAAATTAACAATTATGTAATATTTATTTAAGGGCATTAATTCGATAATAGCTTAAGCAAACTTAATAACTATTGCGTTATTTTGCTAGTTTTGATTTTTGGTGCTCCAAGGGGCGACATGTAGATGAACTGCAGCGTTTGAGTCTATATATTGTTGGTTCAAGCAGATGCTTGGTTGGTTACAAAATCTTTATTTATAAATAGGTTCTTAAGACCTAAAGTTTATATAAAGAATAGCCGATACTTAATCCATAATCAGGGTGATTTAGGATTATTTTTTTCTGATTTAAAATATAATGACGCAGATATTACATAAAATCAGAATACTATTCTCTATAAGGGAATATATGGGTTCATCTGACCTATATCGTTGGTTTTATGAGATATCGGGTGGAAAGGAATGGAAAATGGCATCACAGCATCGTAGAGACAATTCCTTGTACCGCCGTTTTCCTCGGCTTCATCTGCTTCAGGCAGGAGAAGGATGTGAGTTGCTGGCTTCTGAAACCAACGAGCCCAACATAGCACTGACTCGTGAGGGACGATCATATTATTTACATGATCCTGAGCAGCCTAGGCGGGAAGCAGAGCTATTTATCTCCGGGTTTAAAGAGGTTAAACCCCAAGCGCACGTGATCTTTTTTGGAGTAGGACTTGGGTATCATATCCGCGAATTTTTGCATAAGCACCCAAATACCAGCTTCTCCATCGTCGAGCCGGATACTGGTGTGATGAATGTTTTTTTGCAGCACCTGAATGAAAACGACTGGGTGGCTGATGAGATGATCGAAGAAGTTATGGTAGGAGCAATAACGGGGGAGACGCTCAGTACACTGCACAGGTTGATTGACCGTGTATCTGGAGTATTAGTTGTTCCGTGGCTCCCGTACCGCTCTCTATTTAATGCGGAATTGAAGAAATTTAATGAAATATTGTACAGGATGGTCTCTAACAAGAAGGACAAAATGGCTATCAATAACGTGTACGAAAAAAAATGGGCGTTAAACAGTATTCATAATTTCCCTTTTATTTTACATAGTTCAGATTTTCTGCACACAGGAGCAGAACATATTGCGGGCAAGCCAGTCTTGATTATATCTGCTGGCCCTTCGCTTAACGACGAAATTGAGCATCTTCGTCATATTCGTGAGAATAATCTTGCGTACCTGTTTACGGTAGGGTCGGCAGTAAATACGCTGGTGGAGCATGGCATTTATCCGCACGGCACATTCAGTTATGACCCGAACGAATACAACGTAAATGTAATTCAAAAGGTGATCGACAAGGGAATTGATTCTATTCCACTCATTTTCGGCAGTACGGTCGGCAAACATACACTCGATGATTATCCAGGTCGTCTTATGCATGTCATCATCTCTCAGGATGAGCTCTCCATGCACATATTGCGCACACCGGAGGGACATAAACCGACGATTATTAATGATGCTCCTTCTGTAGCGGTCATTGCACTCCAATGTATGATCCGGATGAAAGCAGACCCTATTGTGCTGGTGGGGCAAAATTTAGCTTATCGCGATGAACAATATTATGCTGAGGGGATTACCAATTCTCAAGGAATTCCGGTTAGTGTCAATTCACCGCGTGTTGAGGGTGTCCATGGCCAACAGGTTGTGACAAATCATTCTTTTATTAAAATGAAAACGGAAATGGAATTTTACATCAATATAGCAAGAGAGACTGAATTTATTAACACAACACGTGAGGGTGCTGTTATTAAGGGAACATCTTTTCAGAACTTGGAAGATGTAATCCGAGTAGGGTTAAAAGGTTCAATTGATGATTCATGGTTGAAAACAAGCAGCAATCCGGAGTATGATCCTCATTTTTTGAAGTCACGTATTGAAGAACTTCAGAGGGATGAAGAGGTCTTTCAAAAAATTATGGAACAGATTCACCACGCTCTGCTCGACATTAAACAAAAGCTCAGTTTGAAGCAGGCCAATATGCTGAATGTGTCCTTCGGGCACTTTGACGATTTGTTTGCCTCATTATTGAGAAACGATTTCTTCAAAATATACATTCTGCCTCGCCATCGTATGCGGCATGAGTTTTTATACAGCAAAATGGATGTCATTCAGAACAGTAGAAATCCTCAGATCAGAGGGGAACAAATTCTGCTGTACTTCGGAGATTTCATATGGAAATGCCAGCAAGATTATATGGAAATCAAGAGTGAAATCCATGAATTTCACCGTTCCATTCATGCCTAAATAAAAGGAGCACATATATGAGCAAGAAAAAAAGAAATAAGAATCATGTAAACCGAATAATTAAGGCAAGTGTACTGACAACACAGGTATTTAACCTAGCCAACCCTTATATGGCAGCGACGTTTGCGGCGGAGAGTCCTAACAGTGAAATCATAGAAAATGCAGATATGCCGGATGGATTCTCCACGAGTGCCTCTTCACTGAGTGTGGCTTCATCGGTCTATATGCAGGCGCAAATGGAAGAACCTCCTCACTATACCTGGTTATCCCCGCAGCAGGAAAGTGGAGTTTCATTGACCGCAAATCTGTCCATGTTGTTCAGCGAAGATGTAGAACTGGGTACAGGCCATCTTATTGTACATCAGTGGGATGGAACCGAGGTTGGACGGATCGACGTGAGTGGAGGAACGGTTACAGGAGGCACGGTACAAATCAGCGGACAGTACGTGTCGATGATGCTGGACCATCCGTTGTCAGACAATACCCGGTACTATGTAGAGGTCAGTTCAGGCATGTTTATGGATCGTGGTGGTCAGGGATCGAACAGCATTTGGGATCAGAGCACCTGGAACTTCGTGACAGCGAATGAGACGGCGCCGAAGCTGGTGTCGAAGACGCCTGAAGGTCTTTATTTAAGTGGTGTGGGACCAGGAAAAGCGTACTTTAACATGGAGTTCAACGAGCCAGTGAGATGGAATCACGGGTATGTAAGACTGCACGAGGCATCGGGAGGAGCCGTGGTCCGTGAGCTGCGGATATCCGGTGCAGGGGACTTGAACAGGATATATACGGTGTCAGGCCAGGAAAAAATAGCACAATTTATGCTATCGGGCGGACTGGAAGAAGGAAAACCTTATTATGTGGAAGTTACTTCAGGTGCGCTGACAGATATGGCGATGAACCCGTATGCGGGGGTGCATACTCCAGAGGAATGGACATTCCGTACGGGAGATATGCAGCCGTATTATACGGACCTGTATCCGCAGGGAAGCGGTCAGACGCTGACGCCGAGCTTGAGCATGATCTTCAGCGAAGAGATGAGATTGGGCGCAGGCCAACTCACCGTGCATCAGTGGGATGGAACCGAGGTTGGACGGATCGACGTGAGTGGAGGAACGGTTGCAGGAGGTACGGTACGTATCAGCGGACAGTACGTGTCGATGAAGCTGGACCATCCGCTGGCAGACAATACTTGGTACTATGTAGAGGTCAGCTCGGGGATGTTTGTGGATCGTGGAGGTCAGGGATCGAATAGCGTTTGGGACAAGAGCATGTGGAACTTCGTGACAGCGAATGAGACGGCACCGAAGCTGGTGTCGAAGACGCCGGAAGGTCTTTATTTAAGTGGTGTGGGACCAGGAAAAGCGTACTTTAACATGGAGTTCAACGAGCCAGTGAGATGGAATCACGGGTATGTAAGACTGCACGAGGCCTCGGGAGGAGCCGTAGTTCGTGAGCTGCGGATATCCGGTGCAGGGGATTTGAACAGGATATATACGGTGTCAGGCCAGGAAAAAATAGCACAATTTATGCTATCGGGCGGACTGGAAGAAGGGAAACCTTATTATGTGGAAATCACCTCGGGAGCACTGACAGATATGGCAATGAACCCGTATGCGGGGGTGCATACTCCAGAGGAATGGACATTCCGCACGGGAGATATGCAGCCGTATTATACGGACCTGTATCCGCAGGGAAGCGGTCAGACGCTGACGCCGAGCTTGAGCATGATCTTCAGCGAAGAGATGAGGCTGGGGGCAGGCCATCTCACCGTGCACCAGTGGGATGGAACCGAGGTTGGACGGATCGACGTAAGCGGAGGCACGGTTGCAGGAGGCACGATACAAATCAGTGGCCAGCACGTGTCGATGAAGCTGGACCATCCGCTGGCAGACAATACCTGGTACTATGTAGAGGTCAGCTCGGGGATGTTTGTGGATCGTGGAGGCCAGGGATCGAACAGCGTTTGGGACAAGAGCATGTGGAACTTCGTGACAGCGGATGAGACGGCACCGAAGCTGGTGTCGAAGTCGCCGGAAGGTCTTTATTTAAGTGGTGTGGGACTAGGAAAAGCGTACTTTAACATGGAGTTCAACGAGCCGGTGAGATGGAATCACGGGTATGTAAGACTGCACGAAGCATCGGGGGGAGCCGTGGTTCGTGAGCTGCGGATATCCGGTGCAGGGGACTCGAACAGGATATATACGGTGTCAGGCCAGGAGAAGATGGCGTACTTTGTGCTATCGGGCGGATTGGAAGAAGGGAAACCTTATTATGTGGAAATCACCTCGGGAGCACTGACAGATATGGCAATGAACCCGTATGCGGGGGTGCATACTCCAGAGGAATGGACATTCCGTACGGGAGATGAGCGCCCACATCGTTCCAAGGATAAAGAAACGTCTGATCAGGATACCTCGTCTGCGGCTTCACAAACGGAGTCTAAGACTGGTGTCGTATTAACAGACGCTAAGACAGTACCCGATAAGAGCAGTACTATTCAACTTATCGGCTTGAATGATGGAGAAGCCAGTCAAGCTCTGAATGTTACAAATGTTGACCAGAAAGAGCTGGTAGTTGATGCTTCGGGATACAATAAAGCAGCAAAAGTGAATATACCTTCTGCCTTTTTAAAAGAATATCAAAAAGAAACTAAAAAGGTACCGATCAGCATACGCACAGATGTAGCCCAGTTCACTCTTTCTACTGAACTGGTTGACAAATTGGTCTCATTATATCCTGAAGACAACCTGATCGTCGAAATTTCATCGTTGGCAGGCGAAAACGGGGCACAAGTACGGCAAGCTATTGCTGACACGGGTTTAGTGGGTGTTGTGGTAAACCCGGTTGATTTCAAGCTAATGGCCGGAAATCAAGAGATCACTGAATTTTTCGGGCATTACGTGGAGCGGAAATTGATACTCGATCATGAGGTTGACCCTGAGCATGTAGCGGCTGTATGGTTCGATCCTCAGACAGGTGTGCTGTCATCTGTTCCCGTGTTGATACGGAATGTGAATGGACAAACAGAGGCAATCATCAAATCAAATCATAACAGCATTTATGCTGTAGTCTCAGCAGACAAAAAGTTTAAGGATCTGGAGAATCATTGGGCGCAAAAAGATGTGGAGATGCTGGCAAACAAGCTGATTGTCAAAGGTGTCCAACCTGATATTTTTGAGCCAAATCGGGCTGTAACAAGAGCTGAATTTGTGGCATTGCTTGTGCGTGGGCTTGGTATGCAGGAGAAACCGTTAGCAGAGCATTTTACAGATGTAAAAGAAGATGCCTGGTATGCCGGTAGTATTGGGGCTGCGATGGAAGCTGGTCTGATCCGTGGTTACGGAAATCAGTCATTTGGACCAGAAAAGGTGATTACGCGCGAGGAGATCGCAGTCATTACCGAGAAGGCTGCGCATTATGCTCAGGCTCTGAATGCCGGTTCTTCCAGTGAGAAATATAAAGAGATGTACAGTGATGCTTCTACGGTTTCTCCTTGGGCCCAAGAGGCTATGGCGCAGGCCACAGAGCAAGGCTTGATCAAAGGCGTGTCTCCGGACCTGCTTGCTCCCAAACAGCAGGCAACACGGGTAGAAGCGACCTCGATATTAAAACGGTTTTTGCAACTTATTAAGTTCATAAATTAAAAAACAAAATTAAAAAACAATGAATTAGACGAATTAATACTCTTTTTTTGGCGGTCCGTGTGGATCGCCATTTTTTATGTTTATAATAGATGCTATTATTAGAGCTATCGCTATTTAATGATAGATTTTTTTCTAGGAAAAAGGAGGCGCGATGGTAATGGTGGAGGTGACTGGGATTATCGTGGCAGGCGGACGCTCCAGCAGAATGGGGCAGGACAAAGCACTGCTCCAGCTCGGAGGAGTTACGGTGCTGGAGAGAATAGCTGAAGTGCTAGGACAAGTAGCGGGACGGGTTATTGCAGTGACCCGAGATACAGAGCAGTATAGGGGACTGGGGTTGGAAACGACGGCAGACCTGTATCCCGGCTTGGGTCCTTTGAGCGGCATTCATGCAGGACTTTCTGCTTCCAAAACGGAATGGGGGATCGTAGTAGCCTGTGACATGCCCTTTGTGCAGCCAGAGGTATTGCATGCTCTACTTGCTCATGCAACGAACTGGGCAGCGGCGCAAGAGGTAGCCAGTGAACAAAGGAAGCAACAAGTACAAGGAGAGCAAGGTTCATTGGCTGAAAACGCTTTGTTGCCCCAGCCAACGGAACCAGCATTACAGGCGGTGATTGCCTCTGTGGATGGACGTATACATCCGTTGCTGGGCCTATATCATCGCAGTACGTTGCCGTCTGCTGAACAATGTTTGCGAAGTGGCCGTCTTCGTCTGATCGACTGGCTGAATTCCTTGAACGTTCGTTATGAGAGAGCGGGCGAATGGTCGGGGGCGAGCTTAGACATGTGGAAGCAAGCTGTGTTCAACATGAACTATCCACAGGACTACCAGCTTACCGTGAAACAATTGGAGTGTATACAAGACGTACCAGCCATGCAAAAAACAGAAAATAGAGGGAACCCGGAAAACCTAAGAAATCCAGAACGATGATCTCACCAAGGACAGGAAGGGAATAGTGGAAGATGAGAGAGAAGATATGTAATGATTTTGGGGGGAGTACATAATATGCTGGGAACTATTATCCATGCCGTTTTATTGGCACTGGGGCTGATTTTGCCTTTGGGAGTGCAAAATGTATTTGTGTTTAATCAGGGGGCGTCACAGTCGCGGTTTCGCAATGCACTGCCTGCCGTCATTACGGCGGGTGTCTGTGATACAATCCTGATCGCGCTTGCGGTTGGGGGTGTTTCCCTTGTTTTGCAGCGGTTTCTATGGCTCACGAATGTGCTCTATGCCGCAGGCTGTTTGTTTTTGCTATATATGGCCTGGACCCTTTGGAGATCAGAGGCAGCTTCTTCGGGAGAAAGCCAGCCTATGCTTCCAAAACGGCAGATGATTTTTGCTGCTTCGGTATCCTTGCTAAATCCGCATGCCATACTCGACACCGTTGGCGTAATTGGAACCAGCTCACTTCAATATGATGGTGCGGAACGCTGGGCCTTCGGCTTGGCCACTGTGTCAGTATCGTGGATATGGTTTATCGGTTTGGCCATGGCTGGGCGTCTCGTTGGACGTATGGATTCAGAAGGAAGGTTCGGTACGGTGCTCAATAAAATATCGGCACTGATTATTTTAGGACTGGCTATTTATATGGCAATCAATTTTATCACCGGTATGTAATCTAAACCTTGCTAGAAGAAAAACTTCAATATCACGAATACCCCGCTCAAAGCGAAGGGAATACCGATCAAAAACAGCGAGAAGGCAAGACAGCCTGCCCCATTTACACCGCCAGCAATTCTGGCGTCCCGAGGGTTTGCCGGATTGTATAGTACATTGATCTTACTGCCAACCCGGTTGAAGCTTAGATTGGTGCTATAAGGATTCCAGAATTCCACAGCTTGGCCTGAAGTCGTATAGAAACGTACTTTTAATTGGCGAGTGTAGCTGGTATCTACCGGATCATCACGATCAAAGGGAACGACATCTACGTCAACTTCAATATGCGCATCAACGATTTGCCCCTTGGTACGAATCCAATGGTGTTTACGATAGCGATGGCGACGGATAGTTCTGAATCCAAAATAGATGAGCAGCAGCCCAAGCAAGCTGAACAACGGCATCAGCAGATCGGAGCTAAAATGAAACCAATACACATTAAAATCAATTGATATGATAATCTACTCCTTATAGATAACATGGTAATCAATATATCGGAATATCGGACTACGTTGATTATTTTTTGTTCGATAAGGACATGTCAAAATTAACATCTTCAATAAATTCAATAACCTCACCATTGGGGCTGTGAACTAATGCATTTTTGACAGCCAGAGGGGGTTCGCCAAGCGTGAGCTGACCAGGTTCCACAAAGGTTCTTGCTCCATGGTCGAGGGCCCGTTGATATATTTCATCCACGTTGTCTACGTAAAAGGCCAGGTGCAATAAAGCACCGTGAGCAATTTCTTCCTCAGAAGCAGCCTTTTTTCCTTGGGCAGGAATGACTGCATCGTTGTCAAAAATTTCGAGACAGGTTCTCTGATCAGGTGAAATAAGCATAGAGGCCTCTTGGATTTGGAAGGATGGCAGGCTCCAGTAATGCCCTCTTTTAAACCCTAATACTTCGGTATAAAATGCTATAGTTGTCTGGTAATCGATGGCTTGAATCGCCACATGCGCTAGTCCCATTACACTCATGTTGAAATCTCTCCTTATATGTAGGTTAACCTTAGTATATAGATGATATTTTAGCTTTTACATATAAAAAGAGAGGTAATTGAGCTGGATTATTGATTAAATAAAAGGTAATATGGCTGAAAAATATTACTTTTCTAAAATTGGATCAGGAGGTGCTTGATATGCAGCATCATTTAGACGATATAGACCACAAAATAATGCAGTTGCTTCAGCATGATGCCAGGATATCTATTTCCCAGATCAGTAAAGAAATTTCCATGTCTCAACCGTCCGTTAAAGAAAGAATGGTCAAGCTTGAAGAGAAAGGGGTCATCTCCGGATATAGTGCTGTATTTAATTTGCGGGAACTGAATCGAGGGACCACTACTTTTATCTTATTAAAGACAGAACATTGCCAAGAGCTGGTTGATTTTTGTGAAGAAGCGAAGGAAGTTACCGATTTGTTTCGTATCAGTGGGGAGTTTAATTATCTTATCAAGATACAAACTGCTTCGGTAGAGGAAATTGCAGAGTTTCAAGATTCACTGGTCAAGCTGGGCCCTTCGAAGTCACATATTTGCATGAAAAATATACTGGAAAACAGGGTTTTGCTGTAAGCTCGTCAGCGAACGGCACATTGGGACTAAAGTATATTCGAGCCATAAACAAGAGAATATTCAAATGGAATAAAAAAGTGACGCTGCTTTACAACAGCGTCACCGTAATGCCTTGCTCCAGACGTTTCACGTCCTGGAGCTCGATCCTGCCGGCCATGGCGTGCAAAGCTGCCGCCGTACCGCAGGCCGCTCCCTGCCGCAGCATGGCAGGGAGCTCCAGTCCCGCCGCCGCGCCGGTGACCAGCCCGGCGACCATGGCGTCACCGCTGCCGAGCGCGCTGACAATGTCCGCGTGTGGCAGGCTCACGCGGTAGCGCGCATCGCGCGTCACCGCCAGCGCCCCGCGTGCGCCGAGCGAAATGACGGCCAGCTGCGCTCCGGCCTCAAGCAGCTGCGCTGCCGCCGCTTCAGCGGCATCCGGGCGCGCGGCGTCGATGCCGGCGAAGTGAGCGGCCTCGACCTCGTTAGGCTTCACGAGGTCGGGCTTTCCGCGCAGCCCCAGGCGCAGCGCTTCGCCGCTCGCGTCCAGCGCCACCCGTGCGCCGTGCGCCTTCGCCAGCGTGCACAGCTCGGCGTACAGATCTGGCGGGCAGCCGGGGGGCAGACTGCCCGAGAATACGACCCAAGCCGAGTCCACGGCAAGGGTCGCGATTTTGCGCCGCAGCGCGGCCAGCTCCAGCGGTCCGATGGTCGGACCGCTCTCAATGAGCTCGGTCTGCGTGTGCGCAGACGGGTCGAGCACGGTAATGGCGAGACGGGTTTCCCCGTGAGCGGCTTCGATGAAATCGATGCTCACGCCTTCCGCGCGCAGCCCGTCGGTGAGCAGCCGTCCGGTGTGTCCGGCGACAAACCCGGTCGCCCGCACAGGCTCGCCCAGCGTGCGAATGACGCGGGCGGCATTCACGCCCTTGCCGCCCGGCACCGTCAGACCGCCTTCGATGCGGTGGACGGCATTCAAGCCGAAGCCTGCAACGGTGTAGATTTTGTCTACAGCCGCATTAAGCGTTACGGTTGTAATCACAAGGCATCACTCCTTTAGGAAATCAGCTTTAAACCCAAAGCTGCGGCAAGAATCATGGCGATGAACAGGACACGCAATACGCTTTTTTGCTCACCATACAAAAACATGCCTGTAATCGTGCTGCCTACCGTTCCGATGCCTGTCCATACCGCATAAGAAGTCCCCATAGGCAAACTCTTCATCGCATAGCTGAGCAACGAGAAGCTGAGAACAAAGGATAAGACCATCAGCATTAAAGCCTTCCATCCCTTGCCAACCGTAATTCCCTTCATGCCAATGACTCCGAATACTTCCGAACATCCCGCCATAACCAATGCAAGCCAAGCCATTATGCGTCACTTCCTTTCTGAGCATCGCGGTCAGTCACTAATTTCAGGCCAATGACACCTGCCAGCAAAAGTGCAATTAACAGCGTTTTGGACCATTGAAACGGTTCCCCGAATAGCAGCATTTCGCCTACGACGGTGCCACCTGTGCCCAGTCCGGTGAATACGGCATACACCGTGCCTACAGGCAGGCGGTTGGCAGCCTTTATAATTAAATAAAAGCTGGCTGCGATCGCCAGCACAGTTATCATCCAGGCGAGTACAGAATCCGCGTGCTTCAGACCCGATACCCATACGACCTCAATCAGGCCGCCCACAAAAACATAAATCCAACTGCGGTTCATGATGAACGTTCTCCTCTCTGCTTCTTCATGCTTCATAAGGTGGAATTAACGTAATCCCACGCCAAAAAATAGGCCACGCAGCGTTCAGTCTCCGGCGGTAGTTGATGCTTCCACTGTACAGCAGCTCCACCATGATTCCGTCCACCAATGTCATGTAGGCTAAAGCCACATCCACTGGCTCCATATGTCCAAAGGGTTCCCGATCCCGCGTATTCCGGATGCGGCGAGTCAATTTTCGCTCCATTTTGTCCAGAAAAGGATTAACGATATCCAGAACCTCGTTATACAAAGATACAGGCGGAAAGAAGGAAAAGCGAATCATAAACTTGGCGGTGTTGTTGTTCTCATATTCCTGTCCCATCCAAAACAGGAAGTCATGCAGTGTATGCTCCAGCGACTGATCTCTACGTTCCGTAAAGTATTCGAAAATACGTAAATTCTGCTCTTGAAAAGCGTATCTCGCCACCTGTAGAAACAGATCCTCCTTGCCTTGAAAATGCGCATATATAGACGGTTTTCGAATACCGACCTCACCGGCAATATTGCTCAAGGATGCTCCCTCATACCCAATGGTGGCAAAATGGAAAAGAGCAGCCTTTCGAATGTCTTCCATTCCCATTATTTTCACCTACCTAACGTTCGTTAGTTCATTCTTGCACGAAAAAAAATGAGTGTCAACCCCGTATCCTTTCATTTGTAAGGATCTTGCAAGATCCTCTTGTACTTTGCTTTTCTCCAGATTCATTTATTATCATTATCTTTAATAAAAAAGTGGGAAGAAATAAGGGGCTCATGTACAATATAATGAAGAATACCTGTCAAATGCAGTCCATTGGAAGTGAGGTTGGCTATGAGGCGAAGTTTGCTGGCCGTGTTGATCGCGGTTTTGGTGTTTATTTTTTATTATTTTGGCTTGTTTAATTCCATCGGCACAAATGAAGGGACTGTCATCAGTATCTTTTCTACCCTGACGGTTATCTCTATCAGTCTGATTATTTTTACGGAGAATCGCAATCCTTCCACTACGATGTCATGGATTCTGCTGCTGGCTTTGCTGCCGGTTGTTGGACTTCCTCTTTATTTTTTGTTTGGGCAAAATGTTTTCAAACGCCGCAAGTATGACAAAAAGGCATTGCGTGACCAAGAGGCTTACGAGCGGATTGAAAAGGACGCCATGCACGTCAAACGTGATCTGACCTGCTTTACAGATGAGCAGCAGCAGTTGATGCGTTTGACTCGCAGACTGGCCCGCTCCCCGATTTATTTTGCAACAGAAACTCAAATTCTGAACAATGGGGATGAAACTTTCTCCACGCTGCTGGAAGAGCTGCGTAAGGCGCAGCATCATATCCATATGGAATATTACATTTTCCGGTCGGATGATATCGGTACAAGCATTCAGAAAATTTTGATCGAAAAGGCGAAAGCAGGCGTCAAGGTCCGGTTTATGTACGATGCGGTGGGCAGCATTCAGTTGTCGAAGGCATTTTTGAAGGAGATGAGAGATGCGGGAGTAGAAGTCGTTGCATACGGCGGCGCGCGGATATTGTTCTTCTCTAGCCGGGTAAACTACCGTAATCACCGTAAAATCGTGGTCATTGACGGCAATATCGGATTGATTGGCGGTCTGAATGTAGGGGATGAGTATCTTAGTCGCAATAAAGCCTACGGCTTCTGGCGTGACACGCACATGATTGTGAAGGGTGAGGCTGTGCGGACGCTGCAGCTTATATTTTTGCAGGACTGGCTTCATATGACAGGCGAATCGGTGCTGGATAAGGAATATCTGTCTCCCAATATTGAGCCGATTACGGATGGGGGCGTGCAAATCATTGCCAGCGGCCCGGATAATGAGCGGAGAACGCTCAAAAATCTGTTTTTCTCCATGATCACGTCCGCTCGCAAGTCGGTCTGGCTGGCCACACCTTATTTCATCCCGGACGAGGATATTCTGACTGCCCTGCGGATGGCTGCTTTATCCGGTCTGGATGTGCGCATTCTGTTTCCTGCGAAACCGGACAAATGGCTACCGTTTCTCGCGTCCCATTCATACTTCCAATCGCTGCTGGAGGTAGGGGTTAAGGTATATGAATATGAAAAAGGGTTTCTTCACTCCAAGCTGCTCATCATTGACGGGGAGGTTGCTACCATTGGAACCGCCAATATGGATATGCGTAGCTTTCATTTGAACTTTGAAGTCAATGCCCTGTTGATTCAAACGCACAGTGTACAGCAGATGGTGAAGGATTACGAGCGGGACTTGCAGTCCGCCAGTCTAATCGTTCGCGAGGAATTTATGAAAAAGCGTCTGTTCAAACGCTTGATGGAATCACTTGCCCGGTTGCTTTCACCACTCTTGTAGGATGAGTAGATCAAGGCTGGTGTTGTTAATCTCGTTGGTGGAATTTCACGTTAAATCCACAACCACTTTCACTGTTTCTTTAGCATCAATGGCCTTATTAAAGGCTTCTTGAATATCATCAAGCTTGTATACCTGCGTTGTCAGGGTGGAGAGCTCACTCTTGAAATTTTTAAGATGCTCTACAACCTTGCAAAAATCTTCGTGGGTATAGCCGCTAGAACCTTTAATTTGTACTTCTTTTGACATGACTTGGTGCAAGCTGACTGGCACCTCCGTTTTATAAACGGCAATAATCGAAATTCTGGCCTCGGGTTTAACGATTCTCATAACGCTTTCAAACAAAGCCGGAGCACCCGCTGCATCTATAAACACATCTACATTGGGGACGTCAAGACCGTAAACGTTCACGGTACCAAAATGTGCAGCCAAACCTTCTTCAAGTGTTGTTTCTGCTGTATTCACGGTTACAGCACCTATTCCAGCAGCTTTTGCCAATCGCCATTCGTCAATATCGACAACACAGACGTTGTTCATGCCTTCAGCAATCAAGCTGGCAGCAGCGAGAAGTCCGATCGGACCTGCGCCCAGAACGACAATATTATCGGTTGGCTGCGGGTTCGCGCTGAAAGCACCGTGCCGTCCAACGGCCATCGGTTCCAGCAGTGACGCGACCTCTAAGGGAACACTTTTATCGATTTCATACAGATTATAGTTAAGCTCAGCATCTTCCACCAGGACATATTGGGAAAATCCGGAACATTCCAGGGACAACCGTCTCCCAACTTTTTTTGCTGTAATGGGATTAATCCCTACACGCATCCCGACTTTGATCTGTGGAGACACTTCAGATCCAATTTCTACAACATCGCCGACCATTTCATGTCCAAATTCTGAACCAAGCCGGATTCCCATATCTCCTTTACCGACCTTGACGATATTAATATCTGTACCGCATATCCCGCCGCACAAATTTTTGACCAGGACATCTTTGGGAGCCACAACCGGAATTGATTTTTCCTCAACCCGAATATCATTTTTGCCATAATAGATCGCTGCCTTCATTTCTGACTTCACTCCCTATGAATTATAATCGTTCGCCTGCACGTTTTTTACTTCAACAGCTTCCAATGAGGATTGGATTGCCTTATCATGCAGCAGGAATGTTTCAAATATGTTGAAGAAATGTGTGCGAAATATTAATAAAAAATAATTTGCTGATTCGCTCAAAAGTACGTGTTCGCTTTCAAACATTTTTTTAATATCTATCGATTATGATGATTCTATTCCCTTGGAAAGGACGTTTTTATGATCAACATACTCGTTGTCGAGGACGATACCAAGCTCAACCAAATTTTTTGCACCTATTTAAGCAACAACGGATACAAAGCCAAGGGTTGCCTGAATGCGCGGGAGGCATATGACTTGATGTATAACAATTTGTATGACCTTCTCATTTCCGACGTCATGATGCCGGAAATCGACGGCTTTGAATTTGCGGAGACGGTCAGAGGTATTAACAAGACAATCCCTATTCTTTTTATTACGGCCCGTGACGATATTTCCTCCAAACAAAAAGGCTTCCTTGCAGGCATTGACGATTACATGGTGAAACCGATTCATATGGATGAACTGGTCTTGCGAGTGGGGGCGCTGCTTCGACGGGCCAATATTGCCCATGAGAAAAAGCTGAGGGTAGGGAGTCTTTTGATGGATGCAGATGATAGGACTGCAACGGTGAACGGCAGAGAAGTTCCCGTGACGGTCAGGGAATTTAATATCCTCTATAAATTGCTCTCCTATCCTAAGCATACCTTTTCACGTGCCCAGCTGATGGACGAGTTTTGGGGCATCGAGAGCCAAACCAGCCTTCGTGCGGTGGATGTTTATATTGTCAAACTCAGGGACAAGTTTTCCTGCTGTGAGGATTTCAAGATCATGACGGTGCATGGTCTTGGATACAAGGCAGTGCTTCAATGAAGAAGAAACTGAAGCCGGATGTCCGGATTATGTCATCGTATTTTTCATGGAAAGATTTTTTGGTCACCTATTTTTTGCTGTCCACACTAACCGCAGGGCAAGCGTTAATCTATAATGCGTATATTCCCGGAGAATACCTCCCGTGGCAGTACATCTTCGGGATCTCAGGTTATTGGGTCATCGTAAGCCTCATTTATTGCCTTGTTACCGCTCGACAAAAGTACAACAAATTTGATAAGCCCATGCGAAAACTCAGTGAGGCGGCCAAACAGGTAGCTGAGGGTGACTTTTCGGTCTATCTCGAACCAATTCACAAAGCGGACAAGAAGGACTATGTAGACGTGATGTTTGAGGATTTCAACAAGATGGTCGAGGAGTTGGGCAGCATTGAAACGCTGAAAAACGACTTTATTGCCAATGTGTCCCATGAAATCAAGACCCCGCTGTCTGTCATTCACGGCTACGCTACGGCACTGAAGCAGGATGATTTGCCGCCGGAGCTTCGGAAGGACTATACGGATACAATCATTTCTTCCACTAATAAACTAGCAACACTCGTAGTCAACATACTTAAGCTAAACAAATTGGAGAATCAGGAGATCAGCGCTGCGGCCGACCCTTACGATCTGTGCAGGCAGCTGTGCGACTGCACTCTTTATTTTGAAAATGCATGGGAAGAAAAAAATATTGAATTGGTGGTGGATATAGAGGATCGAGCCATCATTCACGCGGATGAAAGCATGATGGAGATTGTGTGGCACAATCTGATCTCCAATGCGCTAAAATTTACATCTCCCGGTGGAACGATCATCCTAAGGCAAATTTCGGACGAAGATACGATTACCGTCATGGTATCAGACACGGGCTGCGGCATGGACGAGGAAACGATGAAGCATATTTTCGATAAATTCTATCAGGGCGATCCTTCACATCATGCAGAGGGAAACGGGCTTGGACTTGCGCTTTCGCTACGTGTGATTGAATTGGTTGGCGGTGTCATATCAGTTAAGAGCGAACCGGGCGAGGGAACAACATTCACAGTCCAATTAAAAGTAGAAAAGTGAGAAGCCAGCGCACTCCACAAAAATGTCAATCTATCACGGATTCAGGATTAATAAAAGCCCCCATTTAACAGGCTGAAACGGAATGGAATGATTGAGGACATATGTCCTTTATAGGAAGTCTGCCCTATACTTTAATATATAAAAACGTCATTTACATGGGGAGAATAACGATTGATGAGAGGAATTTTGTTTGCTTTTCTGGGAGGCGCTTGCATTACGCTGCAAGGGGTGGCGAATACACGAATCAGTCATGATATCGGTACATGGCAGGCAGCTACGGTTACTCAATTAATCGGCTTTATTTTGGCTGCCTTGGTCTGGATGGTTACACGGGACGGACGCGTGGCCGAAATGAAACAGGTAAAGCCGATGTATCTTTGGGGTGGCGCATTTGCAGCCATTATCATATTCAGCGAAGTTACGGCTATTCAACATATCGGCGTGACGTTCACGATTTCGGCGCTGTTGATTTCCCAGTTGTGCTTAACCTTCTTGATCGATATCAGGGGATGGTTCGGTCTAATGAAGCAAAAGATGAAGCTGCCGCAATTTATAGGCATTGGCATGATGATCGCGGGTGTGATTATTTTGAAGCTCTAACTAGAACTTCATTCGTTATTCGTTGCAAAAGTCCAGAACGCAGAATTGAAGGTGAGCTTAGGAATGAGAGAAATTCAGGACCAAGAGCAACTGCAACATTTTTTGCAACTGCATCAGCTGGAATCCATACTCTATGAGCCACTGCGTCCTCATTTATCATTGCATCGTTTGGAACAAGGGGAAAAGCTTTGTTCACAGGGGGATGCTATTGAATATCTGTACATATTGGTACAGGGCAAGGTCAAGATTTATACCAGCTCTACGGAAGGCAAGACATTGATCCTCTGCTTCAAAAAACCGATCGAAGTCATTGGGGATGTTGAATATATTCGCAGTAGTCAAGTAATCAATACGGTAGAGGCTGTGTCTCCGATCTATGTGATCGGTATTCACCATCAATGGATGCAAAAATACGGAAGAGACTATGCTCCTTTACTCCAGTTTTTACTGGATGTAGTCACGCGAAAGTTTTGCCTGGACTCCGACTTTTCCAACTTCAACCTCATGTACCCCGTGGAAGTCAGATTGGCAAGCTATCTGCTATCCGTTTCTTTTGACGAATCCGATTCTGTCTTTCATGAAGAATTACGGGTATCCAGTCTAGTGGATGTAGCGAATCTGATCGGAACCAGCTACAGACATCTTAACCGCGTCATACGCAAGATGATTGAGGATGGATGGGTTGAGCGGACAAAAGGCTACATTGTCATTCGGGACAGACAGGGTTTAAGCGAGCTGGCAGGCCAGAATATTTACGAATCTTTGTAGTAAATCAAAGGATCATCAGGGGAGAGTTGAAATCATGTTATCAGGGATTGTACTCGCGATCATTGCGGGTGCTTTGGTCAGTTTGCAAACGATATTCAACAATAAGGTGAATGAGCGGACAGGTTCATGGGCTACAACCACATTGGTGTTGGGAACAGGCTTCCTGGCTTCCTTGCTCGGAAGTCTTATTTTTGAAGGGAAAAATACATTTACTTTGCAGCATATGCAGCTGTGGTACTGGTTCAGTGGAATGATTGGTGTCGGCGTCGTGTTTTGTCTGGTACAAGGCATGAAGCGGCTTGCCCCAACCTATGCAATCTCGGTTGTATTGACAGCACAATTAGGCACCGCTTTGTTGTGGGATTCGCTGGGGTGGCTGGGGCTGGAAAAGATTCCGTTCACCTTTAACAAGCTGATCGGGGTGCTGGTTATTATCGGTGGTATTCTGGTATTCAAGCTTGGTCAGGGGCGTACGAAGGGACAACAAAAAAACATTACGCCTGTGCCTGACTCACTGGAGGGATGAATTGAGGCAGACGCGAATAGATTAGGATGAGAAAAGCCGCCCCTCCGTGTGGGAGCGGTTTTTGTGATGTATATATTTTTCCATCCATGATACAATGAAGATATCTTAAATTGACGTTTTTAAAGGCTCTGATATAGGAGACGATAAATAGATCGGTTACCGTGTTCGGGAACGGTCTTATTTGTGCTTCTCGAACCCGATACCGATAAACAGAGCGACTTGGATGAGGTGAAATATAGATGAGTAATGCAGAGCATAAAAAAGGATCACCTGACGGTTCCGGCAGGACTGGCTCCTTGTTGCCTGCCGCGCGGACAGGTGAACGGAAGATTGAGCACGTCCGCCTTTGTCTGCAAGAAGATGTGGCGGGGGAAGGCATCACCAGTGGACTGGAGCGGTATGCCTTTAAACACTGCGCACTGCCTGAGCTGCATTTTGACCATGTGCGTCTGAATACTGCCTTTCTGGGACGCACTGTGCGCACACCGCTGCTTATAAGCTCCATGACAGGAGGCAGCGCCGAGACGGGGGCGATCAATGAGCGATTGGCAGAGACGGCCGAGAAGCGTGGTTGGGCGTTGGGCGTTGGTTCGGTACGGGCTGCGATAGAAAGAGAAGAATTGGCCTCAACCTTTGCGGTTCGCCGTCTGGCGCCCAGTATACCGATTTTTGCCAATCTGGGGGCGGTACAGCTAAACTACGGATTTGGTGTGGACGATTGTCGTCGTGCCGTGGAAATTGCCGGAGCTGACATGCTGGTACTGCATTTGAACGGATTGCAGGAGATTTTTCAACCTGAAGGGAATTTAGATTTTAGTGGTCTGCTTGGGCGTATCGAGGAGCTGTGTCGTCAGCTTTCAGTGCCTGTAGGAGTCAAGGAAGTAGGCTGGGGCATTGATGGCGAGACGGCCTCCAGACTATATGATGCGGGTGCAGCTTTTATTGATGTTGCTGGCGCGGGCGGGACAAGCTGGAGCCAGGTGGAAAAATTCCGCAATCCCGATCCTGTACGCCGTGCGGCGGCGGAAGCGTTTGCCGATTGGGGTAACTCCACCGCAGATTGCATCGTAGAAGTCAGGGCCACTCAGCCCCATGGTGCTCTGATCGGCAGCGGTGGATTGAGAGATGGTGTCGATGCCGCCAAGGCGCTTGCTTTGGGCGCTGACATGGCAGGCTTCGGACGTTCCTTGCTCGGCTCGGCGGTCGCCTCCAGCGAGGCGTTGGAAGCGCGATTGGAGCAGGTAGAGCTGGAATTGCGTACAGTCATGTTTGGCATCGGAGTAGCTGGGATTGAAGGTCTTAAAGACACAACTCGACTAAGAAAGAAGGCGAACGGATGAGTGGATTCATCAGATTGGTTCCGATGAACGCAGAGCAATATGAACACTTTGAACAGCGTTCGCTCGCGGATTACGCGGAGGAGAAAATTCAGGCAGGCACGTGGACGGTAGAAGAAGCGCCGGAGAGGGCAAGGGAGAGCTTTGCAACATATTTGCCGCAAAGACTGGATACCCCTCATGCTCACCTGTACATGCTTGAATATTCAGGTAGTGCTGGCCAGAGCCCGGAGGAAGCGGGATATATCTGGTTCAACATTACAGAAGGTACGCAAGGCAAAGAGGCTTTTTTGCTGGATATTCTCGTTTACGATTCATATCAGGGGCGAGGCCTGGGTACGTTGACGATGGGGGCGTTGGAACAGGAGGCCCGCAAGCTGGGCGCGGTTCGCATCGGTCTGCACGTATTCGGGCATAATGAGCGAGCTTTGCATGTATATCGCAAGTCGGGTTATCGGGTTACGGATATCCAGATGAGCAAAGAAATCTAGATAGGAATGCAGCAAAATCCTAAATCCACAGCCGTATGCTTGCCGCATGTATAGGTTCTCCTATATAATGTGGGTTGGTAAACTAACAGATGGTATAACGCATATTTTATATAAACGGGAGTTGTTCTGATTATGGCTTTAAAAGCGGGGATCGTGGGTCTGCCGAACGTGGGCAAATCAACACTGTTTAACGCAATAACGCAGGCGGGGGCGGAATCCGCAAACTATCCATTTTGTACAATTGACCCTAATGTAGGGGTCGTTGAAGTACCGGACGAGCGGCTGGATAAGCTGACTGAGCTGGTCGTACCGAACAAAACGGTGCCAACGGCTTTTGAATTTGTTGATATTGCAGGACTTGTACGTGGTGCCAGCAAGGGCGAGGGCTTGGGTAACAAGTTTCTGGCCCATATTCGCGAAGTAGATGCAATTGTTCATGTGGTGCGTTGCTTTGAAGATGAGAATATTACCCATGTGGACGGCAAAATTGACCCGATCAGCGACATTCAGACTATTAATCTGGAGTTGATTCTGGCGGATATCGAAAGCGTAGACAAGCGTATTGAACGTTCCCGCAAAAACATGAAGGGCGGCAACAAACAGTACGCCCAAGAGGTTGAAGTACTGGAACGGATCAAGGAATCGCTGTATGCTGACAAACCTGCGCGCAGCGTAGAATTGTCGGACGAAGACCGTCTCATTGTACGCGATCTCCATTTGCTTACGATGAAGCCTGTACTGTACGCGGCTAATGTCAGTGAAGATGGTGTAACGGAAGCTGACAGCAATCCATATGTGCAAAAGGTACGTGAATTTGCAGTCGCAGAAAATGCTGAAGTGGTACCGATCAGTGCCAAAGTAGAGTCTGAAATTGCTGAGCTGGAAGGCGAAGACAAGGCGATGTTCCTCGAGGAGCTGGGACTGACTGAATCCGGTCTGAACCGTCTGATCAAAGCAGCTTACCGCTTGTTGGGATTGTATACGTACTTCACAGCAGGTGTGCAGGAAGTACGCGCATGGACTATTCACAAAGGAACGAAGGCACCTGGCGCTGCGGGCGTCATCCACTCGGATTTTGAACGTGGGTTTATTCGCGCCGAGGTTGTATCCTACGATGATTTGGTCGCTGCCGGTTCTATGAACGGGGCCAAGGAACGTGGTCAGCTTCGTTTGGAAGGCAAGGAATATGTGGTGCAGGACGGAGACGTCATGCATTTCCGTTTTAATGTTTAGCATGCATTAGTTTCCTGTATTTCCTAATTAAGTAGTCGCTGCCTGTCCAGGGCGGCGGCTTTTTATTTGCTGCGTATTTTTTTCTTATTGAAAATTTGTCATTTAATTCATTCAGGATTTTGTGTATTCGACTCCAATAGATTTGCGGATTTTTGCAAAATCCTAAATTAGTAAGTAATTTTTGTAGCTAATTAACCGATTAGTTGTTATAATAAAGAGCTGTAGCCAGTGAATTTGAAGCTGGTTTCATATTAATTTAACTGAAGAGGTGAATCGCTTGTTGGACCGATTGCAATCATTGGCGGACCGCTACGATAAACTGAGCGAACTGCTCTGCGATCCGGATGTGGCGAACGATAGCAAGAAACTTAGAGATTATTCCAAAGAACAGTCTGATTTACAGCCTGCTTATGAAGCATATACCGAATATAAAACTGTCGTTGAAGAGCTGGACGCTGCTAAAACCATGCAGGGTGAAAAGCTGGACGACGAGATGCGTGAAATGGTCAAAATGGAGATTGAAGAGCTGAGTGCCCGCAAGCGGGAGCTGGACGAGAAAATCCGTATTTTGCTGCTGCCAAAGGACCCGAACGATGATAAGAACGTTATTATCGAAATTCGTGGTGCTGCGGGCGGTGACGAAGCCGCACTGTTTGCAGCGGACTTGTACCGGATGTACACCCGTTATGCAGATACCCAAGGCTGGCGTGTAGAGCTGATGGATGCAAACATGAATGACCTGGGGGGCTTTAAAGAGGTTATTTTCATGATTAACGGACGCGGTGCATACAGCAAAATGAAATTCGAAAGTGGCGCACATCGCGTACAGCGGATTCCGACGACGGAATCTGGCGGACGTATTCATACGTCTACCTCCACGGTATCCGTGATGCCTGAGGCAGAGGAAGTGGATATCGAAATTTTAGACAAGGATATCCGCGTGGATACTTTCTGCTCCAGCGGTGCGGGCGGTCAGTCTGTCAATACGACTAAATCCGCCGTGCGTGTGACGCATATGCCAACAGGCATTATGGCAACCTGTCAGGACGGCAAATCCCAGAACTCCAATAAGGAGAAGGCGCTGCAGGTTTTGCGCGCCCGCATTTCGGATATGATGCGCCAGGAAGAAGAAGCCAAATACGCAGGTGAGCGCAAGAGCAAAGTAGGTACCGGGGATCGCAGTGAGCGCATTCGTACCTACAACTTCCCGCAAAGTCGTGTAACAGATCACCGGATTGGCTTGACTATGCACAAGCTGGATCAGGTGATGAACGGGGAGATTGAAGAAATCGTATCGGCACTCACGATTGCGGAGCAGGCTGATTTGATGGAACAAGAGGTTTAAGCCTTGGGACACGAACGTGATCGTGCATATCGAATGTCGCCGGATCGGAGCATAAGTATCAGAGAAGCCTTAGTCGAGGCTTCTTCTTTTTTAGGAGGCTGTGGCGTATTGGAGCCACAGCATAACGCCCGCCTGTTGCTGGAGCATGTGCTTGGGCTGGAAGGCACGGCCTTCTATGCTGCACTGGCTGACCCATTCCCCGCCTCCGGCAAGGAGGCCTGGGAAGCGATCATAGCCCGTAAAGCAGCGGGCGAGCCGGCGCAGTATATTATCGGACGGCAGGAATTTTATGGCCGCCCGTTTGCGGTTTCGCCGTCGGTGCTGATCCCGCGCCCCGAGACCGAGCTGCTCGTCGAGGCCATACTCCAGCACGGCGACCGTTTGTGGTCGAACGGCGCTCCGCAGGCGCTCGATATCGGCACGGGCAGCGGTGCAATCGCCGTGACGCTGGCGGCTGAGCGCCCGCGCTGGCGCGTAGCAGCGGGGGATATTTCCGCTGCTGCGCTGAAAATGGCGGCCAGCAATGCCGCTGCGAACAGCGCAGCCGTGGAATTCCGCGAGGGCGATTTGCTAACGCCGTTCGCGGGTGCGGCGGTGGACATCCTCGTGTCCAATCCGCCGTATATCCCGGCTGCTGATATCGCTGGCTTGCAGCCGGAAGTGCGCGACCATGAGCCGCGCATGGCGCTGGATGGCGGCCCTGACGGGCTTGGCCCGTATCGGGCGATGTTGGAGCAGCTAGGGCTCCTTCAGGCTCCGCCACGGCTTATTGGATTTGAGTTGGGCATGGGGCAGGCCGGAGACGTGGCCGCGTTGCTGGAGCAGGCAGGTCATTGGAAGACAATCTTGATCGTGCCAGACCTTGCAAGGATTGAAAGACATGTCCTAGGTGTCTCGGAGTAGTGCTGCATTTTCTTTTTGCGAGTCTTTCCTTTAGAATAAGAGGAGTATGACCGAGAAACGGCTCAGGGGGAAATCATGCTTCAGAAATTGAAAAAAATTGATGGTCCGGTTATCTTTATTCTGGTGTTGCTCATGGCGATTAGTATCATAACGGTATACAGCGCAGGTCGAGGTCCTACAAACCTGGCGGATCACGGCAACGATTACCAGAAGATGATCGGATATTATATATTGGGCTTTGTGGCGATCTTGGGTATAGCGGTGGTCGATTTTCGGATATTTATAAAAAAAGCACTGTATGTATATGGAGGCGGAATATTCCTGCTCGTGCTCGGTTTTTTTGGCGGGACGGTTAACAACTCCCAGGGCTTTTTGAAAATCGGTGGCTTGAACCTTCAGCCTGCCGAGGTATTCAAGCTGGTTCTTATCATCTTTCTGGCGTATATGCTGATCAAAAAGCGCAAGAGCAGGCTGTATTTTGTTCAGGACGTACTTCCAGTCGCTCTGGTGAGCTTTGTTCCTTTTGCTATGGTGATGGCGCAAAATGACTTGGGTAACGCGCTCGGATACATCGTCATCGTCATTGGTATGCTATGGATTGGGAATGTGAAGGCATCCCATGCGCTGATCGGATTTACCATATTTGCAGTCGCTGTTGGTGGCGGGCTCAAAGCCTATATCTCGTTTCACGATGAGATTGATTCCTTTATGAAAGGGATTGGTCGCAGTCACTGGGTGGAGCGTCTCGACCCTTGGCTGGTACCTGAAAAAGCGACCGCGAAGGCATCCTACCATACCAAAAACGCCAAGCTGGCGATTGCCTCTGGCGGAATGATGGGCAAAGGCTTTTTGCAGGGAACCTCGGTACAATCCGGGCGTGTTCCTTATACGTATGCGGATTCTATTTTTGTAGTGGTAGCGGAGGAATTCGGCTTTGTGGGCTCTTCGGTGCTGCTGTTGCTTTATTTTATTCTAATTCACCGTATGATCCTGATCTCGCTGGAATGCCGTGATCGTGCCGGACCGTATCTTATCGTGGGTATTGTGTCCATGCTGTTATATCAGATTTTTGAGAATATAGGCGCATTTCTGGGCATCATGCCGCTCACGGGGATTACGCTTCCGTTCATAAGCTACGGGGGTACGTCGTTGCTCATTAACATGGCTAGTATTGGTTTGGTTATGAGTATTAAGGTGCACGGTCAGGAGCTGGAGGATGATCTGCCACAGCCTTCCAGAGCGAATTTGACGAAGGCGAAAAAGGTCTAGTGTACATGGATTGTGGGTAGAACGGCGCGGCGAAAAAGTCCAGATTGCGAAATCTGGGCTTTTTCATATTCGCAAACCATAAACAAAGCTTTGCCCTGAACATTTTTGAGATTCATAGGTTTAGACTCTCCCAAACCGGACAAACTGATAGACATGATAGAGTTTGGGTTTGGGGGGATGAAGATGAAAAGCTGGGTAAAGCAAGCTGCCATGATCCTATTTTGTATTTCGATCTTAATGATGTCCTGGGAAGGCCAAAAAACGGATGCTGCCATGACCACAGGAACCAGAGGCCCTATAACGTCAGGAATGACAACAACCGGGACTAGAGTGATTCCACATGAATCTATCCGGCTGCGCATTTTAGCCAATTCAGATCGTCCAGAGGATCAACTGGTCAAGCGCGATATACGGGACGCCATCGTACAGCAGATGATTGCGTGGGTGGGAAAGCTGGAAAACCCGCAAAGCTTAAATCAGGCGAGATCGTTGATTGCTGCTCACTTGCCTGAAATTAATCGTTTGGTAGGTGCCGAGCTGGCTCGGCGCGGTATTGTATACAATCATCAGGTGGAACTGGCAAGCGTTCCTTTTCCGACGAAAATGTATGGTGGTCTTGTCTATCCTGCAGGGAATTATGAGGCCCTCCGGGTCACACTGGGACAAGGCAAAGGGCAAAATTGGTGGTGCGTGCTGTTTCCACCGTTGTGTTTTATTGATGCAGGCAGTGGGGAAGCAGCGGCACAAACGGTAGCGGCAAAAGCGAATCGCGGAGACAGTCAGACAAATGCGAATGGCAAGGAACCGGAAGTGCGCTTTTTTCTGTGGGATGCTCTTACGGGGTTGTGGGGCTGGGTAAGCGGCCTATTTGCCTAATCTTGAGAGTTGCAAGTCTCCCATATGCTATAATGGGATGTACAATATATATGAACATGGCAGGGCCGATTCAGTCGGGTTTTCAAAGCAGGTTTCTTTGGAGATCAAGCGATATGGACCGGACTGTATGACAATAAGATATGGGATGATCTGATATGACCGATAAATCGAATCCAATACAAGATGTGCACAGAGCGTTTGCAAGGAAGGAGGAGCCCAAGCGGGAGCTGGGTGAACAAGGGGTTCACAGGCTGAAGCAGGCATTGGAGGCTTCAGATACAAAATGGTGGGATGTAAGATGTTTGGTTCCCGAAACAGACATGACTGCAACTGCTAAGAGGACGTCTGCTGGAATGAAAGAAGCTGATGTTACGGTTGCTGTTCGTGAGACTGAAGAGGATGCCTCCAGCGAATTGGGGGGTGGACAGGCTTGGATTGCAGCGGAAAAGGGCATCCGTGAGGCCGCCGAGCTGCTTCAGGCGGGAGAGACGGTGGCATTCCCTACAGAAACCGTATACGGCCTGGGTGCCGATGCACGCAGTACAACAGCAGTGGAGGCTGTGTTTGCCGCCAAAGGGCGTCCTTCCGACAATCCGCTCATTGTACATATTTCCGATCCTGTTCAATTGAGCGGTATGGTAGCCCAAATAAACGATACGGCCCAGGCGCTGATGGAAGCGTTCTGGCCGGGACCGCTGACGCTGGTGCTGCCGGTGGTGCCGCGGGCGCTGTCACCTCGTGTGACGGCAGGACTGGACACGGTCGGCGTGCGTATGCCGGATCATCCGATAGCGCTGCGCCTGATCGCGGAAGCGGGTTGTCCGCTGGCTGCACCAAGCGCGAACCGCTCGGGAAGGCCCAGTCCGACCCTTGCACAGCATGTGCAGGAGGATCTGGAGGGCCGCATTGGCGGCATTCTGGACGGAGGCCCTACGGGTGTAGGGCTGGAGTCCACGGTGGTACAGGCCGGTGACGACGGAACCGTCACCATCCTGCGCCCCGGCGGCGTGACGGCCGAGCAGCTCGCTGCGGTCGCTCGCGCCGTCGCGCTGGACCCGGGCCTGGCCGCCGCTTCGCCCGGCGAGGACGCCGATAGCCCGGCACCGCGTTCGCCGGGCATGAAGTACACGCACTACGCGCCGCGCGGCCGCTTGAGTGTAGTGCAGGGCCCGTCGCCCGATGAGGTGGCGGGCTGGATTCGCGCTGCGCTGGCGGAGGCGCGCGCGCGCGGAGAGCGCACGGCGGTGCTCGCGTTCGACGAGCATGCCGCCAGCTACGCCGGAGAGCGCGTTTACGCGCTGGGCAAGCGGGACGCACTCCATGAGGCGGCGCAGCGCCTGTACGGCGTGCTGCGTCGCTGCGATGAGGACGGTGTCACTTATATTTTGTCGGAAGCCTGTCCGCCCAATGGGCTGGGAGAAGCTGTCATGAATCGTCTGCTGAAAGCGGCAGGTCATCGAGTCGTTCGTCTTTAGCATTATACAGGTACATCCACAGTATGCTTGTACTGTTTTCCCCCTTGTCCGCATAACGTGTACAAGAAAGGACGGATAATGGAGGGATGGAGTATGCTGTCAGCCTCTGCCCATGTCGGGCAGGTCGTAACGATTCTGATCATGGCAGTAGCGCTGGGGATGGATGCGTTATCGCTGGGTATAGGGATCGGCATGAAGGGGATACGCCTGCGGGATATGCTGCGCATCAGTACGGTTATTGGCTTTTTTCACATTCTGATGCCATTACTGGGGATGTTCACAGGCCATTATATGAGTTCTTTACTGGGCTATGTGACGACCTATTTTGCAGGTGGGCTACTCATCCTTTTAGGCGGGCATATGGTATATAGCTCCTTCAAGGGAGACGGTGTACAAGTGTTGGATCATCGTTCACCTTTGGGTCTTTTGTTGTTTGCGCTTGGGGTGAGCGTCGACTCGTTTTCTGTAGGGGTGTCGCTGGGGATGTTCCAAAGTGATCTGGTGCTGAGTGTTCTGGCGTTTGGCTTGTGCGGAGGAGTGATGGCGATGCTGGGATTGCTGCTGGGTCGCAAGGTCAGCCACAATCTAGGGGATTATGGAGAAGCCGTAGGCGGTGCTATTTTGCTGGCGTTTGGCTTTATGTTTATGTTTTGATTTTAGCGTGGACAGTGTAAAATAAATACAGAATGATAGCATAGGCTTAGGATTATAGTGATCCTCTGTTTATATATTTTGAAACATACGGGGGGTGAAAACGTTGAAGCATATCTTATTCGTATGCACAGGGAACACCTGTCGCAGTCCAATGGCTGAAGGGATGCTGCGCAAGCTGGCTGCTGAACACGGATTGGAGCTGGAGGTGCGCTCTGCGGGAGTGGCCGCGATGGAAGGCACACCGATATCCCGACACGCAGAGGCGGTTCTACGGGACCACGATATCTCGGATCGGATGACCTCGACCCCTTTGAGCGGTGGACTTGCCGAGTGGGCACATCTGATTTTAACCTTGACGCAAGGTCATAAGCAGCACGTCATTCAGCGGTTTCCCCATGCGGCGGACAAAGTATTTACGCTCAAGGAATATGCGGAGGATCGGGATGAGGTGCTGAATGATGTACAGGAGTTAGATGGCTTGTACGCTTCACAACAGTTGATGACTTCACTCGGACAAGAGCTGTCGGCGCAGGAGCGTGAGCGGATGATTGAGCTGCACCAACGGATTCCGGGCTTTGATATTTCCGATCCATTCGGGGGGGCGCGGGAGGATTACGATGTAACAGCTGCGGAAATCCGCACGGCACTGCATAAGCTGCTGGACAAGTTAAAGGCTTCCTCCGAATAAAGTCGGTGCCGCTCGTCTGATTTGTACGGAATCTGTTGATTTTCGGCGGTTAATCCGTTAAGATAAGGTGGAAAAATGAGAATCCGGTGTAACTGGCGACAACAGTGGGATTAACCACGATGGAGCATCGGATATACGGCCGGTCGCCTGGGCAAAAGAGCAATTCCACGTAGGTGTGGACTGCTCTTTTTTCGTATATGAGCTATTCCGGATCTTCTGCTGCCTTCTTGTTCTTCTATTTTTTCTGCTCGAAATCCGAATCATCGGCTATAATATAGTCAGATTGTGATATCAGGAGAAAGTCTGTTGAACTTGAGGCATGAGACCGTGCCTAGTCTCTGAGGGACTGTTCAACCAAGGGAGGTTCCAATGGCAGGACAATTGGATCGTGAGATTTCACTTGAAGCACAGACCGCTTCTGTCGTGCGGGAACTTGCTGAAGCGGCCGATCTGAAGGCTGGTCGTCTGCTGGTTGTTGGCGTAAGCACGAGTGAAGTGGCTGGAAGTCGGATCGGCACGGCGGGAGCGCTTGATGTGGCTCAGCAGCTGCTGGCTGGAGTAAAGTCCGTACGCCAGGTATATGGCTTTGACGTGGCGTTTCAATGCTGCGAGCATTTGAACCGTGCACTGGTCGTTGAGCGGGCTGTGCTGGAGCGGCTGGGATTCATGGAAGTTGCCGCCGTTCCTGTCCGTACGGCAGGCGGCTCTATGGCTGCGGTCGCCTATCGGTCACTGGACGACGCGTGTTTGGCGATGAACGTGCAGGCGCATGCCGGGATAGACATTGGCGAAACGCTGATTGGCATGCATCTGCGCCCCATAGCCGTTCCGTTTCGTCCAAGCCTTCGCTGGATTGGCGAAGCACGTGTGACTGCTGCATTCACGCGCCCTCCGCTGATTGGCGGACAACGGGCAGTGTACACCCTTGAACAAGAAGATGGCGGAAACTGTGATTAGCATTTGGCGTGGACTGTTTGTTTTATACTTTGTATACCCAACAATTGACTATGGAGAGGGAGTAATCAATCATGATGGAACATCTGCGTAATAGTGACCCGGCAGTGCTGGAAGCAATGGGACTTGAACTGAAACGACAACGCCACAATATCGAGCTGATCGCATCCGAGAACATCGTCAGTGAAGCGGTTATGGAAGCGATGGGCTCTGTACTGACAAATAAATATGCTGAAGGCTATCCGGGCAAACGTTACTACGGTGGCTGTGAGCACGTAGATATCGTCGAGGACATTGCACGTGATCGCGCCAAAGAATTGTTCGGTGCCGAGCATGCCAACGTGCAGCCTCACTCTGGAGCACAAGCGAACATGGCCGTGTATTTAGCAGCGCTCAAACCCGGAGATACCGTACTGGGTATGAATTTGGCGCATGGCGGCCATTTGACACACGGAAGTCCCGTTAACGCTTCCGGCTTGTTGTATAACTTTGTTGCTTATGGTGTACGTGAAGACGACTTCCGCATTGACTATGATGAAGTGCGCAAGGCGGCCTTCAAGCATCGCCCTCGTCTGATTGTAGCTGGGGCGAGCGCATATCCGCGTACCATTGATTTTGAAGCCTTTGCTTCCATTGCCAGCGATGTGGGGGCGTTGTTCATGGTAGATATGGCGCATATCGCCGGTCTGGTGGCAGCGGGTATTCACCCTAACCCGGTTCCGCATGCTCAATTTGTAACCACAACGACGCATAAAACGCTGCGTGGTCCGCGTGGCGGATTGATTCTGACTCGCAAAGCGTGGGCACAGGCGATTGACAAGGCTATTTTCCCAGGTACTCAGGGTGGCCCATTAATGCATGTGATCGCGTCCAAAGCGGTTGCCTTGGGTGAAGCGCTCCAGCCTTCTTTCAAAACCTATGCACAAAACGTGGTTCGCAATGCACAGGTGCTGGCTGAGACACTGCTGGCAGAGGGAATTAACATCGTATCGGGTGGTACAGATAATCACCTGATGCTGCTGGATACACGTAATCTGAACATTACAGGTAAAGAAGCGGAGCATGTACTGGATTCCGTAGGCATTACGGTGAACAAAAACGCGATTCCTTTCGACCCGACCAGCCCGTTCGTTACCAGCGGAATTCGTATCGGTACTCCTGCTGCGACATCTCGTGGTATGGATGAAGAGGCTATGGTTAAAATCGGTAAAATCATTGCCGAAACGCTCAAAAATCCGAAGGATGATACGGTATTGTCCAAAGCAAGCCAAGCGGTTGGCGAGCTGACTGAAAAATTCCCGATCTATCCGGGTACTCAATACTAATTATATCGGTCACCTATCCAGGTTGAATAAGGCTGTTTTCCTTCTGCAAGTCGGAGGGGAATCAGCCCTTATTGTTTTCTGGCGACTCGAAACTTACATTTTTGGGTAAATAACCGTTTACATATATAATGAAGCGTTTACAAAAAATCATCTTGGATTAGGGAGCTCCAAAGCTTACCATATGCTGTTTGGCTGGTATGTACACACTTTCGGATTGTGGAAATTCGAAAGGATTTTAAAGTTCTACAGGCTTTAGCGGTCAAGGGCCGTCAGGGCCTTTTTTTGATTCGATTTTCTATGACAAAAGTCACCCGCAAAGTAGCGGAGTGGGTATTTTACTTTACATATCTTTCTCTTGACTAAAGGTTGCGGTGGCAGGTGTTAAATCAATCAAGGGAATGTTATAATAAACAGGATTTACAGGCACGCACTGCATCTGTGCTTATTTGGTTTGTACAAATAGGTTACATAGATCCCTTTCCATTCAGAATGTTCGATATTCTGGTGCGGAAGAACGTGACGATAATACCGGAGGGAATATATCATGGCAAAACTGGTGGTTTGTGATCACCCTTTGATCCAACACAAACTTACATTTATCCGCGATGTGCGGACCAACACCAAGGATTTCCGCGAGCTCGTGGATGAAGTAGCAACTTTGATGGCTTATGAAATTACGAGGGACATCCCGTTGGAAAGCATTACGGTGCAAACACCGGTTGCTGAGACAGAAGGTAAAGTGATTTCCGGACGTATGCTGGGACTCATTCCAATTTTGCGTGCAGGCTTGGGTATGCTGGACGGCGTTGTAAAGCTGCTGCCAGCAGCAAAGGTAGGTCATGTGGGATTGTTCCGAGATCCTGAAACATTGCAGCCTGTGGAATACTACACGAAGTTGCCTACAGACGTGACTGAGCGTGAATTGATCGTCATTGATCCGATGCTTGCAACAGGCGGCTCGGCGATTGCGGCCATTGATGTGTTGAAAAAGAGAGGCTGTACCCAAATTAAAATGATGAATCTGATTGCTGCTCCTGAGGGAGTCAAAGCTGTACAAGATGCGCATCCTGATGTAGACATTTATGTCGCTGCACTGGACGAGCGTCTGGATGATCATGGCTATATCGTTCCAGGTCTTGGTGACGCGGGAGACCGCTTGTACGGAACCAAGTAGACCGTCTTTGGCGTTTCGGCAAATTTATGGACGTTGCGGACAGATCGTTTTCGGATTAAGAAGATCTGTGAACCGGACGTTTATTTATGAAAAGGGGTTCAACTCAAAATGTCCAAAATCAAAGTAATGACCATCTTTGGAGTGCGTCCGGAAGCAATTAAAATGGCTCCTCTCATTTTGGAGCTTCAGCGTCATCCGGAGCATATCGAGTCCGTGGTATGCGTTACAGCTCAACATCGCCAAATGCTTGATCAGGTTCTGGAGGTCTTTAACATTCACCCTGACTATGATCTGGATGTGATGAAAGACCGTCAGACACTCAACGAAATTTCCATACGTGTACTTCAGGGGCTGGAACCTGTACTGCGCGAGGCCAAGCCGGATATCGTATTGGTTCACGGTGATACGTTGACGACTTTCCTGGCGAGCTACGCAGCCTTTATGCAACAAATTGAAGTAGGGCATGTGGAAGCAGGCTTGCGGACATGGAACAAGCTTTCTCCATATCCGGAGGAAATGAACCGTCAGCTCACAGGTGTACTATCTGATCTTCATTTCTCGCCTACTTCTTTATCCGCTGGAAATTTGCGGAAGGAAAATAAACCTGAATCGCGAATATATGTAACAGGAAATACGGTGACTGACGTATTTCAGTATACGGTTCGCCAGGATTACGAGCACCCGGTACTGGATTGGGCGCAGGGCAAGCGTTTGATTCTTATGACAGCCCACCGTAGGGAGTCACAAGGGGAACCACACCGTCAAATTTTTAATGCGGTAAAACGGATCGCAGACGAATTTGAAGATATCGCTATCGTGTATCCGGTTCATCCGAGTCCGGCTGTGAAGGAGCCTGCATTTGAGATTTTAGGCAACCATCCGCGTATTAAGCTGATTGATCCGCTGGATGTCGTGGATCTGCACAATTTTTATCCGCACACGCACCTGATTCTTACGGATTCCGGCGGTCTTCAGGAAGAAGCGCCTTCGTTCGGAGTACCTGTACTGGTACTGCGGGATACGACCGAAAGACCGGAAGGAATTGAGGCAGGCACATTGGAATTGGTCGGTACGAGTGAAGAGAATGTCTACAATCGCACCAAGGCACTTTTGACAGATTCCGCGTTGTATGAGGCTATGAGTCAGGCGGCGAATCCTTACGGTGACGGACAGGCTTCGGTAAGAATTGTCAATGCGATTTTGCACCATTATGGTGTTAAATCTGAACGTCCTGAGAAATTTCACACAATGTTCACAAAAGGTGTTCGCTCGTAATAATATTCCTTTACAAGGCAAGCATACAGTTAAACTGTACGGTTACCAAGGGATACAGCATTTTTAGATGCTTTGTCGACTGATTTTTATACTTTAGGGCACTAAAATATCTCAATTGACAAAGCATCTTATATTTAAGTAAAATGGACTGGAATTGCAGGGGTGACATGGAAAAGTGGTCAAACCTTCCAAGCAAAACAACAACCAAAATAACACCGGAAATGCCTTCAAGGCAATTGGACTGGTGAGCGCTATCGGCATTGATCTGACGGTATGCACACTGGGTGGTTTCTATGCCGGAAAATGGCTTGATGCCAAACTTGGTGGCTCCGGAATTTGGATTGGCGTAAGCGTTCTCGCAGGCTTGGTTGTAGGCGCATTGAGTATTGCCCTTGTGATCGGAAAGGTATTGAGGGATAGCCATGAATGAGATGACCCGTATGCAAAAAATGTTATGGATCGTAGCGCTTATGATTATGGCTCTGTGTTTCCTGGTCTCCGCTTTCATGCCCCAACATCGTGACATTGCTCACGGAATCATTCTGGGAACGGGAGTAAGCTGTCTAAATGTGCTGTATATGGCCTACAAAATTCGACAGGTTGCGAGTGCGGCCGCCGGTGAAAGAAAGAAGAGAGTAGTAGGTATTGGCTTTGGCGTTCGATTAGCGACCTCAATTTTGGCAGTGGTGCTGGCTGTAGAATTTCCGGCCTATTTCGATGAGATCGCTGTAATGGCAAGCCTTGTAACTGGGCAATTCCTTCTTTTAATTATAGGCATCATATTCGCGCTTCAGGAAAAATGATGGCTCAACTGAGAAAGGGGTGAGAAAACATGTTGCATGAATCACCGATTATCCAATTGGGCGGGTTTAGCATTGACTTGTCCGTCATTATTATGCTGGTAGTGACCTGCGCTATTGTGTTTGGACTGGCTTTTGCTGCAACGCGCAATTTGTCTGTGGACAATCCAGGAAAGCTGCAAAACTTTTTGGAATGGGTTGTCGAATTCGTTCAAGGACTCATTTCCAGTACGATGGATTTGAAAAAAGGGAAGCCATTCCTTTCTTTAGGGATGACGCTGATCATGTTCATTTTCGTCGGAAATATGCTGGGTCTGCCGTTCGGGATCGTGACTGAATTCGATAATGTGCAAAGCGCACAAGTATTCGGGCATGATATCGTTCCGGTCAAGGAAGCATTAGAGCAAGCACAGGCGACTCATCCGGGCGAAGCTGCCCATGTAGGTGTCAACTGGTGGAAATCACCTACCGCAGATGCAGGGGTATCCATTGGACTGGCATTGATGATCTTTGTTCTGGTTCATTTCCTGGGAATCTTCCGTAACACCAAAGCTTACTTTAAGCACTACGTTCAGCCATTTCCTTTCTTTCTGCCAATTAACCTGATTGAGCAGTTCTCAAAACTACTGACACATGGTATGCGTCTATTCGGTAATATTTTTGCCGGCGAAGTTTTGATCAGTGTTCTGCTGAAAATGACAGCACTTGGCGTTGGAGGTATGGTTGCTTCCGTATTGGGACTCGTGGTCTGGCAAGGATTCAGTATTTTTGTCGGCAGTATCCAGGCGTTCGTCTTTACGATTCTGACGTTTGTATATATTTCACAGTCCATTGATACGCATGAAGAAGAGCATTAGACAGGCTCATTTTCCGGTTTTTAGTTAAGTTCAGGAGTGCGCTTCGCTCTTAACTGCAAATACATGTAAAATACAAATACACATCACTAAGGAGGATTTTTAAAAATGGGAGTTTGGGCATATATCGCAGCTGCAATCGCAGTAGGTTTGGGCGCTTTGGGCGCTGGTATCGGTAACGGTCTGATCGTAAGTAAAACAGTTGAAGGTATCGCTCGTCAGCCTGAAGCAAAAGCAACATTGCAAACAGTAATGTTTATCGGTGTAGGTCTGGTCGAAGCCCTGCCAATCATCGGGGTCGTTCTGGCATTCATTTTCTACGCAGGTGCTTAATTGAATGGAAGCAAGGTTTGGCGGGGAAGGCACAGCCATCCGCGCCTTCTTTGTTCGTTTGAATATGAAAGATCTAGGACTGACGTTCACCGGAAAGGAGTGACTTCAATTGCATTTTAATTGGACAAGTATCGTGTTTACTGTCATTGCATTTTTGATCTTGTACTGGTTGCTGACCCGTTATGCATTCGGCCCTCTCTTTTCAGTTATGGAGAAGCGGCGTGAGCTTGTTTTGAAGCAAATGAGTGAAGCGGCACAAACGCGTGAACAGGCTGCTGCCTATGTTGAGGAGCAAAAACAGGCTCTCCAGCAAGCGCGCAAGGAAGCCTACGATATTATTGAGCAGTCGAAACAAACTGGTAACAAGCAAGCGGAGCAAATTATCATTCAGGCTAAAGATGAAGCGGTTCGCCTGAAAGACGAAGCTGTTCGTGAAATCACAAGCGAGCGCAATAAGGCAGTTGCCGAACTGCGCAGCGAAGTGGGTAAAGCTTCGGTACAAATTGCTTCCAAACTGCTTCAAAAAGAAATCAAGGAAGACCAAGTCCAGGGAGAGCTTGTCGACCAGTACCTTAAAGAGGTAGGAGGCAAAGCATGAGCCGGGATACGGTAGTTGCCAAACGGTACGCGAAAGCCTTGTTTGAAGTGGCAGAGCAGGAGCAGACCATTATGGAGACCGAGCAGGAACTGCGTGCTTTTGTAGAGGCTGTATCGGGGGATGCGGAAATCCGTAAGTTTATTAATTCTCCTAATATTACGGAAGAGGTCAAGCTTCAGGTTCTGGCCAACAGCTTTGAAGGCAAGCTGTCTACCTCGCTGATTAACACGATTAAGCTGTTGATTCAGCGCAGCAGAGCCGATTTGTTTGAAGATCTCCTTGCCGGATACCTTGAGATTCAGGAGTACAAGCTGGGACTGGCCCATGCAAAGGTGTATTCCACCTATGCGTTGAGTGAGCAGGAAAAAGCAACGGTAGCCGAGGAATTCGGAGCCCGTGAACATAAAACAATCCGTGTGGAAAATATAGTAGACCCGAGTCTGCTGGGCGGATTGAAAGTGGTTATCGGCGATACACTGTACGACGGCAGTCTGGCCGGCAAGCTGGATCGTCTTGAGAAATCCTTTAACAGACGAGTATAGAAGATAGGGGTGAACACACTTGAGTATCAAACCTGAAGAAATCAGTTCATTGATTAAAAGTCAGATTGAACAATATAAAAATGATATCGAGGTCGTTGAAGTCGGCACTGTTGTTGAAGTCGGCGACGGTATTGCCCGCGTCTACGGACTGGAAAAAGTCATGGCCGGGGAATTGGTTGAATTCGATAATGGCGTATTGGGCTTGGCGCTCAACGTGGAAGAGAGCAATGTCGGTGTCGTTATTCTTGGACCATTCTCTGACATTCGTGAAGGTGGTCAAGTAAAACGTACAGGCCAAATCATGCAGGTCCCTGTTGGGGACGCACTGATTGGACGCGTTGTTAATCCATTGGGACAACCAGTCGATGGCAAAGGCCCAATTGCTACCACGGAATTCCGTCCGGTGGAAAGTCAGGCTCCAGGTGTTATGGCCCGTAAATCCGTACATGAGCCAATGCAAACAGGAATTAAAGCCATTGACGCTATGGTTCCGATTGGCCGCGGTCAACGTGAGCTGATCATCGGTGACCGTCAAACAGGTAAAACTTCTATTGCGATTGATGCGATTCTGAACCAAAAAGGCAACGGCATGAAATGTATTTATGTTGCCATTGGTCAAAAACAATCTACGGTAGCTCAAGTTGTTGAAACATTGCGTCGTCACGGTGCTTTGGAATATACGATTGTTGTTACGGCATCTGCTTCTGAGCCATCACCTTTGCTGTACATTGCCCCTTACTCCGGGTGCGCTATGGGTGAGTACTTCATGTACAAAGGCGAGCATGTCCTTGTCGTATATGATGACTTGACCAAACAAGCGTCTGCGTACCGGGAGCTTTCCCTGTTGCTGCGTCGTCCACCGGGTCGTGAGGCTTATCCGGGTGACGTTTTCTATCTGCATTCTCGCTTGCTGGAACGTGCAGCGAAGCTGAATGATGAATTGGGTGGCGGCTCACTTACTGCGCTTCCGTTTATCGAGACACAGGCTTCCGACGTTTCTGCATACATTCCAACTAACGTAATCTCCATCACAGATGGACAAATTTTTCTGGAAGCTGACTTGTTCTATGCAGGTCAACGCCCGGCGATTAACGTAGGTATTTCTGTATCCCGTGTAGGGGGCTCCGCTCAGATTAAAGCGATGAAAAAGGTTGCAGGTTCCCTGCGTCTGGATCTTGCTCAATATCGTGAGCTTCAAGCGTTCTCCCAATTCGGTTCCGATTTGGATAAATCCACGAAAGCCCGTCTTGACCGTGGTGCGCGCATGATGGAAATCCTGAAACAGGGTGTACATCAGCCGCTGCCTGTTGAGCAGCAAGTCGTGAGCTTGTACACTGCTGTTAAAGGCTTCCTTGATGATATCCCGGTAGCGGATGTAAAACGTTTTGAAAAGGACTTCTTGTCTTTCATGGTGTCTGATCATCAGGATGTGCTCCAATCTATCCGTGATACAAAAGACTTGGTGGCTGATAACGAAGCAGCTTTGAAGGCAGCTATCGAGAAATTCAAAAAATCATTTGCCACGTCGGTTTAATACATGAATTTGCCTGTTTATGACGAAAAATGTTCTAAGGAAGCGTGCCCCTCGGGCTTTGGCTTCCTTGGCACGTTTTACCCTCAATAACAGGCCCTTTAACATATGTTCGGCTGGGCTTGAATCTTTACAAAGTGGCTTTGTTTTTCTCAAAGCTAAGGATTGCTTACGAAGTTAGCTTTGGCCTTGCCAAAGCTTGAAGGTGGTGAAATCATGGCAAAAGGTATGCGCGAGATTAAACGTCAGATTAAAAGTGTGCAGAGTACAAAGCAAATTACGAAAGCGATGGAAATGGTCGCTGCATCCAAGCTGAGAAAAGCTCAGGAGAAAGCGGAATCGGCTCGTCCTTACGCGGAAAAGCTTAAGGAAGTCGTCAGCAGTATTGCTTCTGGATCGAATAACGTCAAGCATCCAATGCTGGAGACGCGTCCGGTCAAGAAGACTGCTTATCTCATCATCACATCTGATCGTGGTCTGGCTGGTGGTTATAACGCCAATATTTTGCGGCAGGTTACGCAGACGATTGCGGAACGTCACCGTTCACAGGATGAATATGTGATTTTCATCATCGGACGAAAAGGACGGGATTATTTCAGACGTCGTGAGTTCCCTATTGCAGAGTCAGTGACTGACTTGTCGGATACACCTGCTTTTGCAGATATCAAAACGATTGCAAGCAAGGCTGTAAAAGGCTTTGAACTTAAAGAATTTGATGAGCTTTATCTATGCTATAACCGCTTTGTCAACGCACTGACTCAAATTCCGACCGTTGACCGTTTGTTGCCAATGGCAACACCGGATTCGGATACTGCTTCATCCTCGGTTGATTACGAGTATGAGCCTTCACCAGAAGGAGTGCTGGAAGTATTGTTGCCGCGTTATGCAGAAACACTTATCTACGGCGCTTTGCTGGATGGTAAAGCTAGTGAGCTGGGAGCGAAGATGACGGCGATGGGTTCTGCTACCAAAAATGCTACCAAGCTGATTGGTGAACTGTCGCTGACCTATAACCGTGCCCGTCAAGCGGCTATTACCCAGGAAATTACGGAAATTGTGGCAGGGGCAAATGCTCAGTCTTAATGAGCTTTTGCAGACTGCTGTATAGCAGAGCCTATACTAATATGATCATTTGCGAGCGCAAAACAAATCAGTGATGTTCGGATTTGCGGCTGTGCAAGCTTGTAGGAGGGAAACCAAAAGATGAACAAAGGACGCGTAGTGAGCATCCAGGGTCCGGTTGTTGACGTTGAATTTGAACGTGGTCAGCTTCCGGAAATCCTTAATGCTATTCATATTGGGACTGTGCTGGAGACTGGAGTCAAACTGGATCTGACGCTTGAGGCATCAAAGCATCTGGGCGATAATCGTGTACGTTGTATTGCCATGTCTTCCACAGATGGTCTGGTTCGCGGAGCTGAAGCGGTAGACCTTGGGGCACCAATTTCGGTACCTGTTGGTGAGGTTACTCTGGGACGTGTATTTAACGTACTGGGAGATCCAATTGATAATGGTGCTGATATTAGTGCAGCAGAAAAAAATCCAATTCACCGTCAGGCACCTACTTTCGATGAATTGACGACTCAAGCAGAAATGCTCGAAACAGGCATTAAGGTTATCGACTTGCTGGCTCCTTATGCCAAAGGCGGTAAAGTTGGTTTGTTTGGTGGTGCCGGTGTAGGTAAAACCGTAACGATCCAAGAACTGATTAACAATATCGCTCAGGAGCATGGCGGTATTTCTGTATTTGCGGGTGTAGGTGAACGCACACGTGAAGGAAATGACTTGTACCATGAAATGAGAGAGTCCGGCGTTATCAACAAAACAGCGATGGTGTTTGGACAAATGAACGAGCCGCCGGGTGCGCGTTTGCGTGTTGCCCTCACCGGTCTGACAATGGCGGAGTACTTCCGTGATCAGGAAGGCCGTGACGTGCTGCTCTTTATTGATAACATCTTCCGCTTTACCCAAGCGGGTTCTGAGGTTTCCGCCCTGCTGGGACGTATGCCTTCCGCAGTAGGTTACCAGCCTACGCTGGCAACTGAAATGGGTCAATTGCAAGAACGGATTACTTCGACTAAAAAAGGTTCTGTTACTTCCATTCAGGCGATCTATGTGCCTGCGGATGACTACACTGACCCGGCTCCTGCTACAACGTTTGCCCACTTGGATGCAACGACGAATCTGGAACGTAAAATTTCCGAAATGGGTATTTACCCAGCGGTTGATCCACTCGCATCAAGCTCCCGGATTTTGGCTCCAGATGTTGTAGGTGAAGAGCATTACAATGTAGCACAAGGGGTAAAACAAATTTTGGCCCGCTACAACGAGCTTCAGGATATCATTGCCATCCTGGGTATGGACGAGCTGAGTGAAGAAGACAAAATGCTGGTAGCACGTGCACGTAAAATCCAGCGTTTCCTGTCCCAACCTTTCCACGTTGCCGAAGCGTTTAACGGCTTCCCGGGTAAATATGTGCCGGTTAAAGAAACGGTACGAAGCTTCAAGGAAATTCTGGAAGGAAAGTATGATCATCTTCCAGAAGCAGCGTTCCTTTTTGTAGGAGCCATCGAAGAAGCAGTAGAAAAAGCCAAAACGCTGTAAGTACACAGGCAAAGAATAGCCGAGAGCCTTACGAAGTGAGCTGTCTGTGGACAGCTTTCAGGAGGGATTCAAGTGAGCACGTATTTATTAGAGATTGTGACGCCGGAGCGCCTGGTCTATGCAGAGCAGGTCAACAGCATCAGTGTTCGCGGCTCGGAAGGCGACCTTGGTATTTTACCCGGACACCTTCCCTTGGTCACTCCCTTGAAGATTGCACCGATACGTATTAAAATCGGTGGTCAGACTGAGGTGATCGCGGTCAATGGGGGCTTTGTTGAAGTCCGCAAGGATAAAGTGGTCATTTTGGCTGAGAGTGCGGAACGCTCTGAAGAGATTGATGTAGAGCGTGCCCGTGCGGCAAGGGAGCGGGCGGAACTGCGGCTCCAGAGCAAGCAGGAACAGATAGACCATCATCGGGCGGAAGTGGCCCTGCAACGGGCGCTTAACCGTTTGAATGCTACAAGCATCAGAACCAAGTAAGAATTAAATATTAGGTTTTAGTGGAATTATAAGAGGGTTCGGCATAGTATACGGATGGAATGACAGGGAGACCGCTTCATAACTTCTGCCAGAGAGTGTCCGGCAGGAGGAGAGGAAAACCTTACCTTCCTTCGATCACTGTGATCGGGCCCTTTTTTTAGATAACATTACCAAATATGCAGTCCTATTTCTTGCTTGGCAGTTAGGTACATAGTACCTTTTAAATTCACGAAACAGAAGTAATTGTTCATATTTTGTCGAAATAAATGTTCTGAAAACAGAAATATGACTAGCATATTAGGCGTTCGCCGAGTATTATAAAGAAGTCTGTAAAGCAGATGGGAGGATTTCGGATGAACGGGAAGCAGCAGTTGGCTGAACAGCTAAGTCAATCAGCGAGTATGATCGCGTTGATCTCCATGATCGTGTCACTCATCTGTATAGCGTTAGCCTGGTGGGCTTTACAGAGCTTAAAGCTGGATTTGATCATCCGGCACCCCAAAGGGCCGCAAGGCAGATTGTTACACTTGTTTCTTGCTATTATCGTCGGGCAATTGGTTGCTGGTTTCCTGTTGAGCTACATCTCGTGGAGCCAGATGCTCTAGCGTGTTGTTTAACATGAAGTGGGCGGGTTATATGGTTTTATGACTGTGTCTCTGCGGGAATTGTCGAATAACATCGTTCCATATTGTCAACAATGGTAAACAAAAGAACATACATGTATTGCCGACAGATTCAGTTGGATTACGATGGACGTAAAGTACAAAAAACGCTTGTATACTTGTTTTGAACAGTGGTATGATGGCAGTTAGGGTATAATGAAATCTTGTTTTTTATGTAATGAAAAAGCAAGGCATGAAAATAGCGGAATATGTTCTTTTTTTCCATGATGGAAAAGGGAAATGACGCGCGGAGGGAATCATAGATGAGCAAATTTATCGTCCGCGGTGGCAACAGATTGACCGGGAGTGTCAAAGTCAGCGGAGCCAAAAACTCAGTTCTGCCGATCATCGCCGCTTCTCTGCTAGGAGAAGAAGGAGAAAGTGTTATTATTGATGCACCTCCTCTAGACGATGTGATGACCATTAACAAAGTATTGGAGTCCTTAGGAGCAGGCGTTACATACCAAGATGAGGTCATTCGTGTTGACGCGCGGAAGATAGTTTCCTGTGAAGCCCCTTATGAGTGGGTTAGGAAAATGCGCGCATCATTTTTGGTTATGGGACCGTTGCTTACACGTTTGGGACACACAAGAATTTCGCTTCCAGGCGGATGCGCAATTGGTACACGACCAATTGACCAGCATTTGAAGGGCTTTGAAGCATTGGGGGCCGAGATTAGTCTGGGCCAAGGTTTTATTGAAGCTAAAAGTAACGGGCGTCTGCGCGGGGCCAAAGTTTATTTGGATGTAGCCAGCGTAGGAGCAACTGAGAATATTATGATGGCCGCTACTCTTGCCGAGGGCGTAACCACTATTGAAAATGCTGCTAAGGAACCTGAGATCGTTGATCTTGCGAACTTCCTCAATGGTATGGGAGCCAAGGTACGCGGCGCAGGCACAGGCGTTATTCGTATTGAAGGCGTCGAGAAACTTCATGGTGTGAAGCATACGGTCATTCCCGACCGTGTAGAAGCAGGTACTTATATGGTTGCTGCTGCGATCACAGGCGGGAACGTATATGTAGAAGGCGCAATATCCGATCATTTGGGACCTGTTATCTCCAAGATGGAAGAAATGGGTGTAACCATTCAACCGGATGAAAACGGAATTCGTGTTATCGCAGATAAGCCGTTAAAGGCCGTTGATGTTAAAACGTTGCCTTATCCTGGTTTCCCTACAGATATGCAGTCTCAGATGATGGCACTTCAACTTGCTGCTGAAGGAACGAGCATTATCACGGAAACCGTCTTTGAAAATCGCTTTATGCATGTGGATGAATTTCATCTCATGAATGCGGAGATTAAAGTCGAAGGCCGTTCTGCGATTGTAACCGGCAATGCGAAGCTGACAGGTGCGAAAGTGACCTCGACAGATTTGCGTGCAGGTGCTGCGTTAATCCTGACGGGACTTATTGCGGAAGGTACAACGGAAGTATCCGGTGTACATCACATCGACCGTGGCTACGTTCATTTGGCTGAGAAGCTGACCAGATTAGGCGCGGATATTTACAGAGTGACCGTAGAAGAGCCGAAGCTGGATCATTCGTCCAGTACAGAGCGTGTGATGCCGGAAGAGACTACAGGGAATCTGTTCAAAAAGATTCAACCTTCTTTGGCTTAAGCCTTAACGTACGCAGCTTCATGCAACGTATGAGCATGTTTACAAACAATTAGGAACCAAGTCCGCAAGGGCTTGGTTTTTTTGTGTTTTCAGCTTGTCTTTTTTTCATTCTTTCAGTTCTCTTAAAACGGTTCTATCAAAGTGGACGACCTCATATGATTGAAAATATCTACTGGACAGATCATTGCTTCCGGCCGGATATTCAGCCCTTTGATGGAGGTTTCAGCCTATGAAAGATTCACAGGTTCGTATTCGTATACCGATTTATCATGACAATGAACACCGCCGGACTTTACCTGCAGAGGAAAGTCCCGGTTTTATAGCTGCTCCGCCACAGACAAGCAAGCTTGCTCAGCAGCAGTCGGGCACACGAGGCCTATTGCCCGCTGAAGCCGGGTACGCCCGGCGTGCAACGGCAGTGGCTCCCGCTTTGCACCCCGCAGGTGCGTCGCTGCCTGTGCCCGGCGCAGCAACTCGCGACACGCGCGGCGCAAGCAGGCCGCCGATGTCGGTGCCAGTGCCGCACCTGCGGCCTGCCGCCGGGCGTGCTCCACGCTGGGGCAGCCACCGCCCCTGGCTGCCGGCTGCCGCCATAGCAGGCTTGCTGGCGCTTGCGCTGGCTGTGCCCGCGCTAATAGCGTGGCCTCGCCATACGGCGCAGCCGTTGCCACCGGGCGGCCGCAAGGCAGCCCCCGAGATGCCCGTCGCGGCAGCGAAGCCTGAGGCCCCCGTCACGCGGATGCCGGGGGTTCCGCCCATACCGGCGGTGCCCGCTGCTCCAGCGCGCAGTGTTCCGGCAGTGGCAGAGCCGGATGTGCGCGTGTACGTCACGTCTACGGGCCGTACAGAGACGCTGCCGCTGGAGGAGTACATTGTCGGCGTTGTAGCCGCCGAAATGCCGCCCAGCTTCGAAGGCGAGGCACTGAAGGCGCAGGCCATTGCCGCGCGCACCTTCATCACCCGGCGTTTGCTGGCTGATGACACCAGCGGCGCTCCGGCAGGAGCGGATGTGACGGATACCGTTAAGCATCAGGCTTACATTTCTAAAGCCAAACTTACTAGAGAGTGGGGACATTCCGGTAAAACTGCTGAGCTGGCTAAAATTCGGCAGGCTGTGCGCGATACCAAGGATACGATCATGGTATATGAGGGCAAACCGATTACCGCTTCTTTTTTTTCTACCAGCAACGGTTATACCGAAAATTCAGAGGATGTATGGGCCAAGGCTGTGCCTTACTTGCGGAGCGTATCGAGCCCATGGGACAAGCAGCTGGCTCCTCGATATACAGAAACCATCACACTGAGCCGTCAGAGCATGTTTGATAGATTGGGATTGAGCCGTGCTGCGATAGCCGCTTCTACTGAAGGAGAAAATATGCCCGAGATCCGGGTACTTTCCAAGACAGAGGGACATCGCATCAAAAAAATTGAAGTAGGAGGAACTGTTTTTACAGGACCGGAAATTCGCAATAAACTGGGACTGCGTTCGGCTGAATTTACGTGGAGGACCGAGGGAGACAAGATTGCTATAACTACCTACGGCTACGGCCATGGTGTCGGCATGAGTCAGTGGGGAGCCAACGGAATGGCCAAGGAAGGGCACACTGCTACTCAAATTCTTCTTCACTACTATACTGGGATTTCCTTTGCACAGGCTTCTCGTATTCTAAGTTAGTAAATTTTTCAAAACTTTGAAGTATAAAAGAGTTGCACCCGGTAACACTGGTTACTGAGGTGATGAGCAAATGAGTGAACAAAATAAAAACCAGAACCAAAATCATGAAGAAACACCCAAAACCTTTCAGGGTGTAAGAGCTTCAAAGCCGTCTTCGTGGAAAAAGCTGTTGTCCAAAAGGTGGGCATACCCGGCAGCCTACATTGCCGCAGCAGCCATTATACTAACCTTAGTGTGGGTCTATCAGGATGCCAGCCAGAAGTCTTTCAAACCTGACCCAGCTAGTCCATCGGTACAAAACACAAGCGCAGTCAATACCGATGTCAATGGACAACAGCCAGAAAGTGTGGAAGTCGTTGCCCAGTCGGAAAATATCGCATGGCCGGTGGCAGATGCCGCCGCAGTAAAGGTCGTAAAGCCATTTTTTGACGAAAACGCGACAGCTGATGAACAGGCAGCAGCAATGGTAGAGTATGATAAAACCTTTACTGCTAACACCGGAATTGATCTTTCCCGGGCCGACGATCAGACGTTTGAAGTGAGAGCTGCCCTGAGTGGCAAAGTATCCCGTGTGGAACAGCATCCGCTGATGGGGAATGTCGTAGAAATCACGCATGATAACAATCTCAAAACGGTGTACCAAAGCTTGAGTGATCTGAAAGTAAAAGAGGGCGACCAAGTTAAACAAAACGATGTGATCGCTTCAGCGGGACGTAACGAGCTTGAAAAGGATTTGAAAACACATCTGCATTTTGAAGTGTATCAGGATGGCAAGCCGGTGAATCCTACAGGTCTGCTTCCTAAAAAATAAATTCGGTCATGGCTTTGCATGCAAAGCGGGGAATCCACATTCCCTGCTTTTTTCTTGTTCATTTTTGTTCAGGAGGTAAACAGATAAGCTGTTGCTGGCAAATAAATAGGCCTTCCGAAGCATGTCTTCCCGCCAAACCGCGAATATATAAGCACGCTCCTCATATAATGTACCAAACTATCCACAGTAGGGAGGCGGGAGCGTGCACGATTACATCAAGGAACGGACCATCAAAATCGGTCGCTGTATCGTGGAAACAAGGAATACGGTCCGTACGATTGCCAAGGAATTTGGTGTCTCCAAGAGCACGGTGCATAAAGATCTGACCGAACGGCTGCCTGAAATCAACCCGGATCTTGCCGATCAAGTGAAACACATTCTCGAATACCATAAATCCATCCGCCATCTGCGAGGAGGGGAAGCGACAAAAATTAAGTACAAAAAAACGAGTGGGAAAAGAAGGGAGATTCTCGTTTCCGGCAAGTCTTAAAAATATATAGTGAATTGGCTGGGAAAGCCATTGAATCACCCCCCTGAAGTATGATATGTTAAAAGATGGTACAAGACGAAAAATGACATGTAACCGTAGGTTTATACATATATTTGCCGCTTCTTGTCGAATCTTAGCTTTTAAAATATCACTTTGGGGGCCTCTTTAATATGTTCAGTAATGATATCGGTATCGACCTCGGTACGGCCAACGTGCTTATCCACGTCAAAGGGAAGGGGGTTGTTCTTGACGAACCTTCCGTTGTTGCGATAGAAAGCGATACAAAAAAAGTATTGGCTGTCGGAGAGGAAGCACGTCGTATGGTTGGGCGGACTCCTGGTAATATCATAGCCATTCGTCCGTTGCGTGATGGCGTTATCGCCGATTTTGAAGTGACGGAGGCAATGTTAAAATATTTTATCAATCGCGTAGGAGGAAAAAGCTGGTACAGCCACCCTCGTATTTTGATTTGTGCGCCGACGAACATTACCTCAGTGGAACAAAAAGCGATTCGTGAAGCGGCGGAGCGCAGCGGGGCGAAAGAAGTATTTTTGGAGGAAGAGCCAAAAGCGGCTGCTATCGGGGCAGGAATGGATATCTTTGAGCCTAGCGGCAACATGGTAGTGGATATTGGTGGCGGAACGACAGACGTTGCAGTCCTTTCTATGGGGGATGTGGTTACGGCTTCTTCCATTAAAATGGCAGGGGACAAGTTTGATTCAGCCATCATGAAATATGTGAAGACAAAGTATAAGCTTCTCATTGGGGAACGTACGGCTGAGGATATCAAGATTGCTATCGGAACTGTACATCCGAGTGGACGACGTGCGGAGATGGACATCCGTGGACGGGATATGGTATCCGGATTGCCCAAAACATTAAGTATTTCCGCAGAAGAAGTTCAGGATGCGCTTAAAGACCCTGTATCAGCGATTGTTGCTGCAGCCAAGTTTGTATTGGAGCAGACCCCACCGGAACTGTCAGCTGATATTATTGACCGTGGTGTCATTCTGACTGGCGGCGGTGCGCTGCTTAGCGGATTGGATGAGCTGCTTGCTGAAGAATTGCGTGTTCCTGTATTGGTTGCCGAAGATCCAATGCATTGTGTCGTTAAAGGCACAGGAATTATGCTGGATAATTTGGATCATGTGGTTAAGAAAAAGTTCTAATCTGCCGATAGTGACTATATGAGACTCGTGTGCGGTCGGACAGAATGCCTAGCATGTCGGCTTCCGTCCTCCGTGCGAGCAGATGATGATGCATTAGCAGAGTACAGGATTGGGGTGCACGATACATGTTGAGAGGTTTATATACTGCGGCAGCCGGAATGACAACACAGCAACGACGCCATGACACCGTGACGCAAAATATTGCCAATATGAATACGCCGGGATACAAACAGGAGAACAGTGTTCAACGTTCTTTTCCCGAAATGCTTATTTCCATGACGGGCGGTAATCCGGATAATCCAGACCGTACGGTCGGCAAGCTCAATACTGGCGTTTTTGCCGAGGAAAGCCTCTCCCCTTACATTCAGGGGGCATTGAAGGACAGCGGACAAGCTACGGATTTCGCGATACAGTCCAACATTAGTGTGAACGACCCGGCAACTGGTCAGCCTATGGCTTTTGATCAGGCGGGGAAATTTGTCAATGCTAACGGTGAAGTCACCTACCGTCCAGAAGCGTTTTTTACGGTCCGTGACAATAACGGAAATGTACGCTATACGCGTGACGGACATTTTCGGGTAAATGGAGCGGGAGCGTTGCTTTCGTCGACTGGATCAGCAGTGCTGGATACGAATGGCAACCCGATTCGATTGACGGGGGCTGTTTCAGCACTTAAAGTAAATGAGCGGGGCGAATTGGTGGATAGCCAATCCAACCAGACACTGGGAACAACGCTCGGAATTAGTGTCATTGATCGGCCGTACCAGCTCGTGCGTGAGGGCAACGGAAATTTCCGCTTGAATGATACAGACGGTGCTACAGCCAGAATGATGACCGCTAACGATGCGGTGTCCGTTCGCCAGGGTTATCTGGAAGTATCTAATGTAGATGCTGCTCAGTCGATGGTGGATATGATGGCTGCGTTAAGAGCTTATGAAGCGAATCAGAAGGTTATTCAATTTTATGATAAAAGCTTGGACAAGGCCGTTAACGAAGTAGGCCGTGTATAACACAGGGGGTAAGTGATGAACAACTCCATGATTGGCGCAATGGTGTCTATGGGCAGTGTGCAACAGCGTTTGGATTTGATTGCCGATAATATCGCCAATATTAATACGACTGGTTATAAGAGTAAACAGGGTTCCTTTGAAGATGTGCTGGCTAATGTACAGCAGCAGCCTTCAACGTATCTCCAAAATGGGCGGGCTATGCCGCTCGGCTATAATTTGGGCTACGGAGTTAAAGTAGCCTCGATTATGAAAAATATGGAACAAGGCCCACTCAAGGAGACAGGACTTCCTACTGATCTGGCGATCCAGGGCAATGCCATGTTTGAAGTTCAGGGCAATGGACAAAAAGCTTGGACGCGTGACGGCAGCTTTCATTTTATTCCTGATCCGAATGATAGTGCAACGATGATGTTGACCACGGCTGAAGGCTATTCGGTGTTGGACAACAATGATGTTCCTGTGACTGCGCCAGCGGGTTCTAAGGTAGCCATTAATTCAGACGGTGAGTTGTTGATTCGTGCGAATGGGACGGGCGAACCAACAGTTGGCCAGCGAATCAAGCTGATGGATGTTCAGCGTCCAGAAGGACTGGAACAGCGGGATGATAACCTGTTCGTATTGGCGAATGGAGTAACAGAAGCAAACGTATTCGGTGCAGCAGGTGTAGCGGGAGCTGTACCAGCGGACGTATCCGTGCGTTCCGGTTACCTGGAACAGTCTAACGTGGATTTAGCAGGTGAAATGACGGATATGATGCAAGTCCAGCGGATGTATCAAATGGCGGCGCGGGCGCTGACTTCTAGCGATACGATGATGAACTTGGCTAACAATCTGAGGGCTTAGGGATTTGGTGATGAAAGAAGAACAAGCCGATTCCCGTCCAGTTCCTGAAAAGACTAAGTCCCGCTGGCGTACTGCCCGTTATTTCGTAGTTCCGCTGCTGCTCCTGTTTTCGCTGTTAGGTGGTTTAATTGCAGGATACGTGATTGTAGGTAAGCAAGGACTGGCAGGCGTATTTGAATGGAAAACCTGGCAGCACGTCATTGATCTTATATTTGCGCCTTAGTTTACTTTAAATGAGTGGGGTGGTGGGAGAAGGTCGCTCCGCGTGCAGATTGTTCTTCCGATTGCTGTTATCCCCAGATTCCTTTTGATTTTAAAACATTCGAGGTTTGAATCCGGGGATAAAGGCAAACGCTGCGCTTCTTCAGAACAATTCTGCCCGCTCCGCTGCTACCCGCCATCAGGGCCACTCTTATTAAAATAAACCACCCGCAATTTGTGCGGGTAGTAATAAAAAACAAAACCCTGTGCCAGTGGCGCAGGGTTTTGTTGTGTTTTTAATGGCAGGAGCCTCCAGCGTAGCGCGGATGGATTGCAAACAATGAAGGCCATCGCAGAGGCCCGCGGTTTTGTTCCGCCCTTTACGACAAGCGAGCATTATTGAAGCGAGCTTTCTTTTTGAGCCAAAAGTAACTCGGCGGAGAGGTTTATTTGAATCTGGAGAAGCGGTAGCGTTCGCCTTTGCCCCTAAATTTTAACCTTACAGGTTTTATAAAATGAAAAAATTAAGGGGCAACAGCGATCGGAAGATCAAATAAATCGCGCAGCCCGTCCACCTTGACTCAAATTGAAGCTCCGCTTTACCCATAATAGGAGCAACCAATATGGTACTTCCGCGTAATTTTCTTTTTGCACCTGATGACTGTATAATGATGGGGAAGTTTATAACACTGCGGGGTAAGACCAAACACGGGCAAAAGGGCCTCTTCGCGCCTCTCGTTGCATAACCGGCGGAAAAAGCCCCTTATCTCAACCTTCACTTCTGCAGTAGGTGAAGGATATCTATCATTGTTGCCGCAATAAACTGTTTTTATGCAGCACCGATGGGTAATATTATGCTTGCAGCAATTCATGACTGATTCAGGACCGAACCTGCAAGCGAGAGGAGTTATTAAGGTAAATGGACAAATTGCAATTGGATGTTAATCAAATTCAGGAGATTATTCCGCATCGACCACCATTTTTGTTGGTGGACCGCATTATTGAGCTGGAGGAAGGGAAAAGAGCAGTAGGCATTAAAAATGTAACGATGACTGAGCCTCATTTTATTGGACATTTTCCGGGATATCCGGTCATGCCAGGTGTGCTGATCACTGAAGCCCTGGCTCAGGTTGGAGCTGTCGCATTGCTGCATCTAGAGGAAAATCGCGGTAAAATCGGCTTCTTGGCAGGGCTGGATGGCTTCCGTTTCCGCGGACAGGTAGTTCCTGGGGATACGCTGACGCTTGAAGTGGAAATAACCCGTTCCAAAGGATCATTTGGCAAAGGGAAAGCTACGGCTAAAGTAGGCGATACGGTAGTAGCTGAGGGCGAAATTATGTTTGCTTTGTCCGATCCTTCCCAATAAGCAAGCTCTGCTGACATAAGCACGACGTTTGAACCGAGTGCATGTGTACATAGAAATCCTGTTTTGACAACCAAAAATGGAGAGGGGAAATAACGTATGACGCAGTTGAGTAAAAAAGCACTAGAAGGCATTGAGAGCTGGCTGCAAGACCCTTATATTGATGAAGAAACCAAACAGGAGTTGCGCGCATTGGAGGGCAACGAGCAGGAGCAGGAGGATCGCTTTTACAAAGAGCTGGAATTTGGTACAGGCGGTCTACGTGGAGTAATCGGGGCAGGTAGTAATCGAATGAACCGCTACGTCATTGGACGTGCGACTCAAGGGCTGGCTCGCTACATTTTGGAGCAGCATGCTGGAAAAGAAGGCAAGCCTTCGGTTGTCATTGCACATGATTCGCGCCATTTCTCGCCAGAGTTTGCCCTGGATGCAGCTTTGGTGCTGGCTGGCAACGGCATTGTGGCTAAGTTGTTCCCGTCCCTGCGTCCGACGCCGCAGCTTTCATTTAGCGTACGTCATTTGGGGGCCAGTGGAGGGATTGTCGTAACTGCGAGCCATAACCCGCCTGAATATAACGGATACAAGGTATACAATGATGAAGGCGGTCAGCTTGTCCCTGATCAGGCTGAACAGGTGATTGGCTATATCCGTGAGGTTCCTTCTTTTGCTGATATTCACCGTTTGACCCGTGAAGAAGCCGAGGCGCAGGGACTGCTGGTTTGGCTTGGAGAAGAGGAAGATGAAGCGTTTGTAGATACGGTAGCCAGTGTAAGTGTGAACCGTGAGCTGATTGCGGCTGGACCAGGCAAAAACTTCAAGGTCGTGTTTACACCTCTCCATGGCACTGGAAACATACCGGTTCGCCGTGTGCTGGAGAAAATCGGCTTTGAGCAGGTGCATATTGTACCTGAGCAAGAGCTGCCGGATGCTGAGTTTTCCACCGTCAAGTCGCCGAACCCGGAGGAACGGGATGCATTCAAGCTGGCGATTGCGCTGGGCGAGAAGATTGGTGCGGATTTGTTGATCGGAACAGACCCTGATGCTGACCGCATGGGGGCGGTGGTAAAGAACCGTGACGGCGAATATGTGGTGTTGTCCGGGAATCAGTCCGGTGCGATTATGGTGTACTACTTGTTGAATCAGCTGAAGGAAACAGGTAAGCTCCCGAATAACGGGGCGGTCATCAAAACCATCGTCACCAGCGAAATGGGCGCAGTCATTGCCGAACATTTTGGTGCAACTGTGTTTAATACGCTAACTGGCTTCAAATATATTGGTGAGAAAATGAACCAATTTGACCAAACGGGAGATTATACCTACCTGTTCGGTTATGAAGAGAGCTATGGCTATTTGGCAGGCAATTACGCTCGTGATAAGGACGCCGTTCTGGCAGCCATGCTGATTGCTGAAGCTGCTGCTTATTACAGCACCCAAGGCAAGACACTGTATGATGTTTTACAAGAGCTGTACGAGCAGTTTGGATACTTCCTTGAGAAGCTTGAGTCTCGTACACTGAAGGGCAAGAACGGAGTGGCACAGATTCAGGGCAAAATGACGGATTGGCGCAGCAATGCTCCTCAAGAGATTGCAGGCGTGAAGGTAGACAAGGTGCTGGACTACTCGCAAGGGTTGGACGGACTCCCTAAGGAAAATGTACTCAAATTTTTACTGGAGGACGGTTCATGGTTCTGTCTGCGTCCTTCTGGTACTGAGCCAAAAATCAAAGTATACTTCGCGGTACGCGGTTCTTCGCTGGCAGATGCAGAGCAAAGAATTAGCCGTCTGGTGGATGCTGTTATGGCGCGCGTAGACGCTTGAGACAAATCCATTTATAATAGAATAGGTTAAGACAATTGGATACGAAATAAGTAATCGGTGACCTCTCACGGCAAAGGGCAGTACGCCGTGGGGGTCATTTCTATGTTGCAGAATAATCTAGAATAGGCTTTGGGAAAATAGGCTTATTGCGGCAACGGATATTAAGGAGGTTCTTTGGTGTATCAGAAATGGCAGTATTGGAATACGGCTTCTCGAAAATGGTTGTGGATTCTGGTCGCGCTCGGCTTGTTGGCCTCCATTCCAGTCATCGCCGATCGTGTGAAGACAGAATCTTCGAGTAAAAAAGTAGAGATTGTATTCGATTATCGGGATTTGACAGAGGCAGCTTCGTATCAGGCTCACCCGCAGGATTATTTGAACGAGCAGCTTGACCGCTTAAAGCAGGCGGGTGTGAACAGTATGGCAATGTATGAAAGTACGTTGGACGATTTCCGCAAAGCGGGCCGGGTCGTAACCTATACGACTCAGAACGTTGCAGATTTGGAAAAACGCCTTTCACCTGCAAATGAGAATTTTACGTACGTTGTTTTTGCTGACAAAGAAAATGCTGAGGCACTAAAGCCGTTAATTGAACGTACGTTTACAAGCCTGGGCATTAACGTAAAGCCTTGGAGCTATCAGGGACAGGAAGGGGTCGTTGTGGAAACATCCCCGGAGGATGCGTACCTTAAGCCGATGCAGCCTGACCCGATTGCGATGAAGCAGCTTCGGAGCAAAGGATTTTTTATTGTTCCGCGGATGAGTGACAGTCTTCCTTATAACGAGGAATTGACGGAAGAAATGCTGGCCTCCTTTCAGCAGAATGGTGTGAAACGCATTTTGTTTGAAGGAGATTCGGTCAAAGGCTTTACAGATAATGAAAAAAAGCATAGTCTGGCGGCATTTGCTAAATTGCTTAATAAATATGATATTGGCTTGGCTGCTATTGAAAACTTGAAAAAACCACAAGCCGGCTTCAACAGGCTTGCTTACGATATACACTATAATGTTGTTCGACTGTATTCTCTGAGCGACAAGGATTCAACACTTGATGTCGAGACCTTGGCTGATCGTTTTGCATTGGCAACCAAGGATCGCAATATTCGCATGCTGTATCTTAATACCGCCCCTACGCGTAGTGTAGCTGAGGCTAAAGTAAAGGATTCGGTAGATAATCTGATTCACAGCTTGGGCGAGCCAGGAAATGCAGTACAACGGATGGAGAAAAAGGGGTTTGAGCTCGGACAGGCTGAGCCATTCCAGGTGGTTGATTCTTCAATTCAACGCTATCTGAAAATGGTCGTCGTACTGGGCGCACTTGCATTCTTCTCTATTATGGTATCCTATTTTGTCCCGGCATTGACTCTGCTGGCGTTTGCACTTGGTTTGGTCGGCTCCGCAGGTCTTTATGTCCTGAACTCCAGCTTGATGGAGCAAGGCTTGGCGCTGCTCGCAGCAATTAGCGGTCCTACGATTGCAATGGTCATTGCCGTACGTACGATTAGAATTAAACGTGAACAGGAGCCCTCTCCAGGTCAGCGTTTGGTTCAAACGCTTATTCTGTACGTTCAAACAGCAATCCTGTCGCTGGCTGCGGTACCTTTTGTTATTGCGCTGCTGAACAGTATTGCCTACAGCCTTGTGCTGAACCAATTTAGAGGTGTGAGCTTGCTTCACGTTGTGCCAATCTTTTTGGCTGCGGTTTATATTTTCTTTTATCGTGGTGTTTCTATACGTGAGGAAATTTCCAAGTTGCTCCGCACGCCGATTACCGTACTGTGGGTAGTTGTATTGGCTATTATCGGAGCCGCAGGAATGTACTACTTGAGCCGTACAGGGAATGCGGGAACCGTGTCGAACACGGAGCTGGTTTTCCGGAATTTCCTTGAGAATGCATTTGGTGTACGTCCGCGTAATAAGGAATTTTTGATGGCACACCCCCTGTTTATTGCAGGCGCGTTCTTGGCCTTGAAATACCGCAAAGCGATCTATGTACTGATCATAGCTGCTATAGGCCAAGCCTCTATGGTGGATACTTTTGCTCACATTCACTCTCCAGCGGCACTTTCGCTTAGTCGTGGACTATTAGGATTGGGATTGGGCCTGCTTCTGGGAATTATTGCAATTGTCGCGTGGCAAGTGCTGGAAGGATGTTGGAAGAAATGGTCACCACAGCTCAAACGATAATCATTTCGGGTTATTACGGCTTTCGCAATAGTGGAGACGAAGCGGTACTCAAGTCCATTTTAACTGCATTAGAGGAGGAAAGCCGTGAAGCCGGGATTACGGTTAAGCCTGTTGTTCTATCTTCTGACCCTGCATGGACAGAGAAAATGTATGGGGTAGAAGCTGTCCCACGTATGAGTCTGGGGGAAGTTCGAAGCGCGATTAAAAACAGCGACGGGCTAATCAGTGGTGGTGGAAGCTTGCTTCAGGACGCGACAAGTCCCAAAAGCATTCCTTATTACCTCGCAATTCTCAAGCTCGCTCAATGGGCGGGAAAGCCGACATTTGTATATGCTCAGGGTATTGGTCCGGTGCAACGGAAAATTTTTTATCCCATGATCCGGTCTGTGTTTCAACGTTGCGAATATGTATCTGTAAGAGATAAGCAATCCGCCGCATTATTGGGTAGCATGAAGCTAAAGCGTCCGACTGTCGAGGTCGTTCCCGATCCGGTAATGGGACTCCCATTGCCCTCCGATTCCGATCAGGCGCACAAAGCTGCTGCTGAGCTTAATCAGGATGAACTTCCGATTGTCGGTGTGTCTGTACGCTACTGGGACAAGGAGCATCGCGATTTGACGGCTATCGCAGACGGTCTGAAAAAATTAGCTGCTGGACGCCGCGTACACTTGCGTTTCTTTCCTTTCCATTTGCCTGACGACGAGCAGGCCTCAAGGATGGTAATGGATTTGTTAGGGGATATTAGGGAAACAGGTAGCCGTGTCAGTATATCTGATCAGGTTACCGATCCTCAGCAGATGCTTTTGGAAGTCAGTCGTTGCAGTTTGATGATCGGGATGAGACTGCACAGCTTGATCTATGCAGCATCTCATCAAGTGCCCCCTTTGGGGATATCCTACGATCCCAAAATTGACCATTTTCTCAGCCGCGTCGGCAGTCAGCCTGTAGGCACTACAGAAGCACTGGATGGACAAAAGCTGGCTGAAGAGGCTATGCGGCTGCTAGACGAGCGAAATCAATGGATCGAGAGCCAAGGAGCGGCAATTGCTTTGTTGAAGAGCGAGGCACGTTTGCCGGCACAGCATATCATTAATTACTTGTGTCGCAAAGGATGATGGATACAGTGACAGTTGATAAGGTTACGAATGTGCCTACCGTCCCGATTTTCGGTGTTCGGGTATCAAGGCTTAATATGAAAGATACTTTAAATGTATTAATCCAGGCGGTGGAGTCTCGCAGACCCCATCAAGTGATCACTGCCAATCCAATTATGGTTATGGCTGCATTGGAAGATCCTGTGTACATGTCAGTGATGAAGCAGGCCGAGCTAATTGTTCCAGATGGGACTGGCGTGGTCTGGGCCGCAAATTATGTAGGACACCCTGTACCTGAGCGAGTAGCGGGTTTTGACTTATTACATGAATTGCTTAGAGCCGGAGAAAACTATCATTGGAAAGTTTATTTGCTCGGATCAACGTCCGAGGTGATTCAAGCGACTGCACAACGGGTACATGAGCTTTATCCTGGAATTACGGTTTGTGGCCAGCGCGATGGTTTTTTCGGGTCCGAAGAGGATGAGGCAGTCATCGCAGCCATTCGTAAAGCGAATCCGGATCTGTTATTTGTAGCACGTGGCGCGGACACACAGGAGCCGTGGATTGGTAAATACAAGGAGCAACTGGGCGTACCGGTAATGATGGGGGTTGGCGGTAGTTTTGATGTTATATCTGGCAGAACCAAACGTGCGCCTAAATTGTTCCAGAAACTCAGAGTTGAGTGGCTGTATAGGCTGCTTAAAGAGCCCAGTCGGTACAAAAGAATGCTTGCGCTGCCGAAATTCGCCGTGAAAGTGATGCGTGAAAAAGAAAACGTCACAAAAGTGTGATAAATAGCTTGAATCTGCCTTCAAAACCCGCTAATTTGCCAGAATATGAAGCTTGGTATTTATTTTTGATCAGAGTATAATTCAATGCGGTTACATCTGAAAAGGGATTTGCTTTAAAATTGGGGGTCGAATGATCAAATGCTATTGATCTATATTATTGGTTTCATCATGGCACTGGGACTTGCGCTGTTACTGACACCGCTCGTCAAGAAATTCGCTGTTAAGGTTGGAGCCGTCGATGTACCGAATGCCCGAAAAGTACATACCCGGATTATGCCGCGACTTGGCGGACTGGGGATTTTCCTGGCGTTTCTGTTGTCCTTATTGGCGATTTTGCCTTTTGTACCCGACGGAATGCTGTCCTCACGGGATATTAACTTTATCGCGGCCTTTCTGATTGGCGGTACGATGATTACGCTGATTGGTGCTCTCGATGATCGTTTTGATCTCAATGCAAAGTTGAAATTTTTGGCTCAAATTGCCGTTGCTTGTATGGTTGTGTTTGCCTTTGATATTCGTGTTGATTTTGTAAATGTACCTTTTCAGGATGCATACTCGTCTTTGGAAAGCTGGATTTCCATCCCGCTTACGATTTTCTGGATTGTAGGTGTGACGAATGCCATCAATTTGATTGACGGTCTGGATGGACTGGCTGCGGGTGTTTCAGGGATTGCGATTGGAACCATTTTTGTGATGTCCCTTTTGATGGGCAACTACATGGTGGCTATGCTTTGTCTGGTGCTGCTGGGCAGCATTATCGGATTTTTATTTTTTAACTTTCATCCTGCGAAGATATTCATGGGTGATACAGGGTCGCTGTTTTTAGGTTTCAGTCTGGCAATGCTCTCGATGCTTGGTTTCAAGCAGATTGCTATCGTATCGTTTATTACGCCATTAATTATTATCGGTGTACCTTTATCAGATACATTTTTTGCTATCATTCGTCGCAAGTTGCAGAAAAAACCGATTTTTTCACCGGATAAAGGTCATCTGCATCATTGCTTACGCGAACTAGGTTTCAGTCATAGACAGACTGTTTTGATTATTTACGGTATTGCTGCATTTTTCGGTGTATTAGCCGTGATTCAATCGTCTGCTGCGCTTAATGAAGCAAACTGGGTTACCTTTGTCGTGATATGTATTATGATGTTTTTCCTACAGATTGGTGCAGAGGTTATTGGTCTGGTGGGCAAAACCAAGCGTCCAGTTATTAACACACTGATTCGCCTGTTGGCTAAGCCGGATTCGCAGACGCGATCGAAATTATAAATTTTTTATTTAAAATGTAAGTCTTCAAGCTTGGCGGTATGCCGCGGGTTTGAAGGCTTTTTTGTTGTTTGCTATAAAAAATCCCCCTCCTTTTTTGAGAATTTACTAATTTTTTGTATGTTCACTACCGATAAAAAAAGTATTGAATGATTACGTACCCCAAGGTGCGACAGAATCAAAGGAGGACAATGATTTGAAACGATTGCTATCCATGTTGCTGACGGTTGGTCTCATCATTGGCTTGGTGCCGGCGGCCCTGGTAGGTACGGCTCATGCTGCGACAGGAACTTATTTTATTTTTCCAAATGAAAAATATGATGTGGATTCGGCCAGATCGGTAAACACCGACCGCATTACAGTTAACGGAACGATTAACGGAGTGAATGGAAGCACGATATCGTATAGTGTATTCCAGCTCTCTAAGAATGGAACGACTCTTAACGTGGTGAATAAAAATGAGAGTCAAAAAGGCGGAATTACGGTTAGTGGTTCTACGCTTAAAGTTACAGACATTAAACTGTTTCCTGGTTTGAACCGAATCACATTCCAAAGCAGCCAAAACTCGGCTGACATGAAGGATTCTATTTACGTAGAGTACCAGGATGGACCCAAGGTTTATGATCTGTCTGCCACGCTGAATGGTGCAACCGAGCAGCTGGTAGAGAACCAAACAGCTGTGTTGACAGACGCTAGAAATAGTGGTTCGGATGACGTTAAGGTGGTCATTCAAGGTACAGCTCCTAACGCCGACAGTGTAACGCTCACGTCTACCAAAAGCAGTAACTCGTATAACATTAGTTCTTTTACTGGCTATAGATTAACAGGTAGTGTTGTACTCAGCCCTGGTAAAAATATAGTGACTATTAAAGTGGGTAACGGAACTCAGGCCCTTACGGTTACGCGTGAAATTACAATCTATACAGGCAAACCTGAATTTTCCGATTTGAATTTGAGCAAGGATGGAAATGTGTCTGCTGACCTGACCACTTCACCTGACTTTACCGTTTCATCTACGAGTGGAATTGTTTTGAATGGTAAGGTTTTGGTTCCAGGCGGTGCATCTGATCCAGGAGTAGCTACGATTAATGCACGCTTTACAGATGTAAGTAACAATGGCAGTGCTGTAGGTAGTGCTACTGGGATTGATGCCACGATTGATACGGCTAATGTGGTTACATCAAATGGCTATAAGGTGTATCCATTCACAGTGACTGTACCATCAGAGGCTGTAATTGATCATTTGACCAGAGCATCTCTGGGTATAACTTATACTGATAGCAGTACACCTCCAGCTCCATCGGCTGTTCAATTTACATTGCGCAGCAGCACTCAGCCGTACATTGATGATGTAAACTATCTTCCTGATTTTAATAATCAGTTGTTGAACAGAATTAATGGAAGCGGGTCTGATCAGGCCACTGCCATAGATGAAGCCATGAAATTAACTGGAAGCTCTATGAAGAACAAGACCACAGATGCTCCATCTGTTCCTGTAGGTATGGAGTTCATCGTTGTTAACGGTGCACCTTCTTCAATCAGTGAGCTTTCTGGAGTACCGGTTCATACTGTAGGGTCACCTCAAGATGTGATTCGAACAATCAATGGCAAGGCAACACAAGTGAAGAAAATCGTTGCTTATGTAGACACTTTGCCTAAAGAAGGACAAAATGTACTGAATTTTTACCTGAATGGTGACTCGACCAAGTTAATTAAAGCAACGGTGAATCTGTTGCAGGGTCCGTTCATGAAATACGATACGATTTATGATGGGCAACAAATTCCGTTGAATACATCCAGCTCAAACTTGAACACCTATAAACTGACGCAATTGGGTTACTTTAAAGGTAAATTGCTTGATGTAAGCAACACAGCAGATATTCATTACACTGGTGCTAACCGAAACGTATTCTTGTATGTCAACAATGTGCTGGTTGATCTGGATGGCTCAGGAGTGGACTTTAAGCTTGCTGCTTCCTCAGAAACAGCCGCAGCCAATGCACTGGCGAACGGGAATAATGAAATCAAGTTTGTGTACAAACCAGGTATTGAGTACAGCAATACGGTAAAAGTAAACTTTACACAGACGAATATTCCGGTAATTCCGGTGCCAAACACACAAGGGATTATTCCTTTTACACCAGTTAGCGGCTTGAGCAGTACGCCAAAATATAGCGAGATTGCACCAAAAGCAAAAGATGCTAATTTTACTAAGGTAGATGATACGAACTACAAAACATCTCTGAAAAATATTAATGTATTTGGTACTTTCAGTATTGCCGATTTGGGTAAAGCAGATCAGGTAAATGGTTCATTAAGTGATATTGCCAATAAAGATCAATATATTCTGGAGATTAAGGGCTCAGACGGCACTGAGATGAACTGGACGCTGAATAATGAGTTTTTCTCAGCAGAAGATGCCAAAACAACGTACAACTCCGGCGCTACTACAGATAAATTTACAAGCAAAGATTTAAAGGATCTGCTTGTGTACTATCATCCGGACAAAAAATATTTCAGCTTTGTACTGAAAAACCAGACCGTTCCGCAAGATGGAACACCAGTAGCCTATAACATTACTTTGTACAACAGTGGCAAGAGTGGACCATTTGCTACTTTCCGACTGCAAGTATCCGGCCAATCCACAGCTTTTGATATTTTGCGTCCGCTCCCTGAAAAGAGAATCGTGAATCAAAACTTTGTACAAGTTATTGTGAATGCACCTAATGCAGATAGTGTTACAGTGGGCAAGGAAACAGCAGTTCAAGAGGGGTTTGACTCTGATTATGACGGCACTGTTGATTACCCTTCAGCTTATAAAGCTATCTTTACAGGGCTGAAAGCCAACAAAGATACTAAGATTGACGTGGTAGTTACAGTAGGTAAGGAAAAACTGAAGCAGACTATCACTGTTAAATATGTACCTACGAATATCCCTGGCGAGCAATATATGGAAGCCATGAAAACATCACACAAAGTGTTTGATGGCAATCTGGCACTTACCTTTGCAAAAGGAACCAGTCTGATCCGCCGGGATTACGATCAACCTCAACAGTTCAAAAATCAGGTGTTCTCCGGCCATACTTTGTACTTTGCAATAGCAAATAGTGAAGATGGTGTAGTAGACCGTCATGAATTTGAAACTGAAAAAGCATTATCGGATATGCAGAGCTTGATTGCAGATGGAAGCAGATACTTTAACAGAGAATTCCCAACTCGCTTTAACATGTCGAGTCCGGTATTCTGGATTGACCCAGGTGTAGCAGATGATATTAAAACAGATGAATACGATCCGGTGACTTTTGGTGCCGATCCTTATCAACTGGCTAATAAATCGCAAAATGACAGTAGTAAGATCAAAAACTTCTACTGGCGTGATCCTTCTAATGAATTAGTGCCTTCCAAGCGCGGTACATTAACGCTGACGTATGATGATAGTATCGCTCAGGATGCAGGGAAACAAATGACGGTGTTCTATTTTGATTCTGATCTTAAAGATTGGCAGAACATTGGTGGTGTGGTAGATCCGAAGAAACATACCATTAAAGTACCGTTCGATCGTTTCGGCTATTATGTAGTTGCTAAGGTTGGAGAAACGTATAGTGATGTCATTAAGCACAAGTACGCCAGAGATTACATTGAGGCTATTCTGGCTAAAGGTGTCATGAATCCGATGGATCCAATTAATAGTTTTGGACCTGACAGCTACATTAAGAGAGGCGAATTCACGGCCATGATTGTTAAAGGCCTGCAACTTCCTCTTAATTTCAGTGGGGCGAAGCATTTTGACGATGTGTCCATTCCAAATACGATATCAGCAGATGCTCTTTACGATTATCGTTATATTGAAACGGCTGCACGTGCCGGCATTGTAAAAGGCTCACAACCGAGAATCTTTATGCCGGAAGATGTAATCACGCGCCAAGATGCAGCGGTCATTATCGCCAAGGCATTGAATTTGAAGCTGGAAACAGATCATGACAAGATCATGAAGAATCTGTCCAAAACCTTTAAAGATGCAGACAAGATTGATTATTATGCACAAGCATCTGTGCTGGCTATTGCCAAGAAGGGCTTCATCACTGGTTCGCCTGTTGATGCAAGTGATCTGAAGCAAGGGTATATGTTTAATCCTACATCACTGACCTTGCGTGGCGATGCGGCCATTATTATTGGTAAAGTTATGGCTGATAAAAAGCTGCTTCCTAAAATCTAATCCTTAATAAGCTTGATTTATTGAAACATCCCTCCATGCGAAATTGGAATTCCCTTTCATATACATGGGAGGGATGTTTTTTATAAATCAGCTATTTGACTGGGATTAAGGGCCTATGCCATAATAGCAATGAGCAAATAACTAATGGTAAAGTTTACAGTACTATTGTTCTTGTATTACCATGAATGCATTTAAATAAACTACTTTTTTTTTAAGTATTTATCTCAAAATGTGTTTATTATTTGCTTATATATTTTTTTTGCACATTTAACTGAAACTTTACGTCTATTTCTTCGTAGTAGAGGATTAGTGTGCTTAAATATTACATAGAGAAATGAGTGGGGAGTGATGAGATGTCTCAGTTTTCAATACGCCGTCCTGTAACAGTATTTATGTTAATTATTGCTTTGTTAATCGGGGGCGGTATTTTTGCGTTAAGGCTTCCTGTCGAGCAGATGCCGGATATGAAGCTGCCTATTGCTGTGGTAGCGACCAGTATTCCGAACTCGACACCGACAGAAGTTGAGGAATTGGTGACCAAACCTATTGAAAAGAGTCTGGCTTCTATTGAGAATGTGGATACGATCCAGTCGGAGTCTTCAGAAGGATCATCTATGGTCATAGTTCAATTTAATTGGGGAGTAGATATAAATCAGGCAACCCTCGACATGCGAGATAAAATTGATGGGGTTCGAGGATCTCTTCCAAAGGCGGCAAATTCACCGCGTGTACTTAAATTGGATCTTAACGCAACGCCGGTTATTACGCTCTCTTTTACAGGGGACCAGGATGTTAACAAGCTGAAGCCTATTGCTGAAGATATTATTGAGCCGCGGCTTGAAAGAATTGCGGGAGTAGCGTCAGTCAGCATGTCAGGTGGGCAAGAACGGCTTGTGAAGATTACGGTAGATCAGGCCAAGCTTCAAAGCTATGGCATTACGCTGGATCAAATCAACCAAGCACTATCGTCCAATAACATAGCTGGTTCTGCTGGTTCGGTGTACCGAGGTAATACAGAAATCCAACTTCGGGTTCAAGGTGAATATAAAGCTGTTTCAGAAATGGCTGAAACGCCAATTCCAGTAGGGAAGGGAAGCGTTAAGCTAAAGGACATTGCGACAGTTAAAGATTCTGTGGATGAAGTTACAACCATTTCTACCTATAATGGAAAGCCAAGTATCAATATTTCTGTTACTAAAGCTACAGGGGGAAATACCCTTTCAATCGCCAATTCTGTGAAGGATAGTTTAGATTCAATACGGAAGGAGTTACCTTCGGGAACTCAACTGGAGATGGTAACAGATGCTTCCAAACCCATTAGCGACTCCGTAAACTCATTAGTAGAGCATGCTATATTGGGGCTTGTTATCGCAGCCATTGTGTTGCTGTTATTTTTGAATAGTACACGTTCCACCATTATTGCTGCTATCGTTATTCCAATTTCTTTCGTAGCAACGTTTATGATGATGTATTTTAGCGGACAAACCATCAACGTCATTTCATTGAGTGGTTTGCTACTGGGATTGGGATCCTTTGTCGACTTTGCCGTTGTTATTATTGAGAATATTTTTAGGCAGCGACATGAAGGGAAGAGCATGCTACAAGGGGCTATTGATGGCTCCAAGCAGGTGGGTAATGCCGTTATGGCGTCTGCACTTGCGCAGATCGTAGTATTTTTACCAGTTGTTTTTGTTGACGGAATTGCGGGAGTTCTATTTAAACCGCTGGCATTAACTGTTATTTTTTCTCACATTGCAGCTTTGGTGGTGTCTCTTCTGATTGTTCCAATGCTCAGCTCACGTTGGTTACCTACCGTACCGGATGAATCAATATACTCTTCAGGTACTTATAAAGGTATTAACCCGATTGTGTGGTTTAATATTGGCTTCGAGAAGTTTAAGGGTGGCTATCGACGTGTACTGAAGTGGGGGATTAACCATAGAAAATCTGTTTTAATCATTACATTATTAATGTTTGTTGCAGCTGGGACTCTGATTCCTATGGTTAAGACTGAATTTATCCCGGAATCCGATACTGGGGAATTCACAGTTAACGTAAAACTTCCTAATGGAACGGTCTTGGAAGAAACTGAAAAGGTTGTTCAAGATATAGAAAAAGAAATTTTGAAAGTTCCTGATCTGGATAAAATGACAGTGACAGTTGGTTCTGGTGGCAATTCTGCCTTTTCAGGCGCAACTCCAACCAACTCGGCAGATCTAAATGTTGCGCTGAAGGATGGGCATCAGCCAACAGATGTTATAGTTGAGGGCCTTCGTAAGAAATTTGATAGTATTCCGGATGCAGAGATTACACTGGTGTCTACAACAGGCCTTTCAAGTGGAGCGGCAGTTAATATTAATCTAAAAGGTGACGATATTGACGTCCTGAGAGAACTCTCGGACAATCTCGTTGCGGACGTGAAAAACATACCTGGTACCGTTAATGTAAAAAGTTCCTTGAGTGCGGTTCGCGAAGAATATGAGATTACGGTTAATCGGGAGCTTGCTAGTCGATATGGCTTATCAGCGACCCAAATCTTATCTGCAGTGAATACTTCTTTTAATGGATCAGTCGCCACAAGCTATCGTACAGGTGAAGATCAGATTGATGTGAAGATATCGTTGCCAGAACAGAATCGCCATGATTTGTCATACCTTCAAGCCTTACGGATTACCACTTCACAAGGTATTGATGTACCTTTGTCTTCAGTAGTAAGTATTGATAAACGGACTGTACCCGATACTGTTTCTCGTCAAGACCAAACGCGTCAAGTGCAGATTACTGCTGATATTGATGGAACAGGGGACATTCTTACCATTAATCAAAAAATAGATGCTCTTTTGAAGAGTACTCACTTCCCAGAAGGCTACAGTGCAGATACAGGTGGCGGACAAAATGAACAAATGATGGAGTCTTTTATGAACTTGGCGATAGCTATTCTGCTATCTGTCGTGCTGATTTATATGGTTATGGCAGGACAGTTCGAATCGTTGCTTACACCGTTTGTTATTATGTTTTCGGTTCCACCTACATTAATAGGTGTGCTTATCGGTTTGGTTGTCACAGGATCTAGTCTTAGCGTATCGGCACTAACCGGTTATATTATGCTCGTCGGCTTGGTCGTGAATAACGCCATTGTTATGATTGATTTCATCATCCAGCTCCGTAAAGAAGGTCAAGATCGGGATGAAGCCATTATTCATGGAGCATCTGAGCGGTTACGTCCAATTTTGATGACTACGCTTGCTACCGTACTTGCTTTGCTTCCAATGGCATTCGCTACAGGAGATGGTAATGAAACACAAGCACCTATGGCAGTTGTCGTTGTGTTCGGGTTGTCCTTCGCTGCTTTGATTACATTGATTCTTATTCCGGTAGTCTACGTAATCATGGATAATATGATCGAAAAACGTAAAAATCGGAAATTGAAAAGACAGGCGAAGAGAGAGCTTAAAAAAGAAGCAAAGCTGCAACAAAAGAGTGTTCACATTTAATAATGAGGTGAAGAGATATAATGAATAAAAAAAGTGCTCTGATTGCCACGACATTGCTTTTATCAGTTGCATTGGCAGGCTGCGGTGGGGGAGAGGCTCCCGCTGCTTCACCTGCTGCCCAAAAAGCAATTCCAATCCAGGTAGCAAAAGTAGCTAAAGGCAGTCTGGCGGATTCAACAGGGATTGTAGGCAGCTTCGCGCCTAAAGATACGGCTCAGGTTTCCCCGAAAATTAGCGGAAAAATACAGAACATTAATTTGACGGTAGGGCAAAAGGTAAACAAAGGCGATGTTTTGTTTACGATTGATCAGAAAGACATTCGGGATTCCATCACGCAGTCTCAAGAATCCTATCAGGTTGCACTGGCTAATTTGAAGCAGGCTGAGTCTGGAGCATCACAATCGGTGCAGCAGGGTGAATCGAGTGTAGACCAAGCTAAAAGTGCACTTGTTCAGCAAGACAATGCTATTACACAGGCTCAGAATGCTCTGGTAGATGCTCAGAATTCTGTGCGTGATGCCCAAAGTACGCTAACTCGAAATCAGCAGTTGTTTAGTGCAGGTGCTGTTTCGCAATCTGATCTAGAGCAGTCTCAAATAACGCATAGAAAAGCTCAAACAGCGCTGGAAAACGCTCAGCTTGCACTTCATAATGCGCAAACGTCCAAGGAAAGTGCTCAAACAACATACAGTAATGCTCAGAAATCTTTGCGTCTGGCACAGCAAAAAACAGGTATTGATGTAGCACGTGCTTCGGTAAATCAGGCCAAGGCTGCTTTGGATACGGCACGTAGTCAGCTTGTTGACGCTGTCGTAAGAGCCCCTATGTCAGGCACTATTTCCGTAGTGTCAGGTACAACAGGGCAAATGGTCAGCTCTCAATCAGCTGTAGCTACAATTGCAAACACCAATCCGATCCTTGCCAAGGTAAATGTATCTGAAGAGGATCTGCTTAAGTTAAATGTAGGCTCCACTGTGACTGTAGGGGTGGACTCGTTAGACAAGCGAATTGAAGCTAAAGTGACAGCGGTCAATCCCGTTATGGATAATGATCTCAAGGCATATCCTGTCGAAATAACAGTCCCTAATCCTTCTGGCGAGTTCAAATCCGGTATGGTAGTGAATGTTTACATGAAATCAGAAGCTGCACACAATATTCTCGTGACGCAGGATGCAATTACGGAGCAGGCGGGGAAAAAGTATGCGTATGTAGTTGAGGGATCCACAGCTAAGCGGGTAGAGGTGCAAACAGGCGAGGAAAGCGCCAAACAGGTTGAAGTAACCAAAGGGCTTACTGAAGGGCAGACTATTGCCGTTAAAGGTATAAGTCTGCTTACAGATGGTGCGAAGGTTAATATAGTGAAGTAATTGTTTTTGTAATATTCAAAATAAATACTGTTACTCCGTCATTACCTACTGCTTAAAATGTATAAGAGCTCAAAGGTATCTTTGATCTTTTGTATACATTATATATTCTATGGATATTTCTCAATGAATATACTTCAATAAAAGCTGCTTTAAAAGCACAGGGAAAGCCCTTGTACATTTAAGGCTGATAAGGTAAAAGTTGTAGGATGACGGAGGAACAGGTTTAATAGTATAATTATGACTGTGGAAAGCGGAATACATAATCAAAAAAAATAAATTTTTTTTTGAAACTGACGCAACTTTTTAAACCTATGCTACGTCTAATTGGGTGAGTATGAAACAAAGGGGTACAAAAGCGTGTAAAGACAAAATTCGCTAAAAAAAATCTTTACGGCATTGTTATCACATTGTATAATACTGGAGTACGTCGTAAATGGACGCTTTCTTTCAACTAGATTCCAAGCTTCTGTGATATTGTCACAGATATCATTTTATAAGGGTTCTCATAAAGCTCGGAAAGGAGGTGTAACGACTGATGAGTGACAAGATCCGACAAAAAGACAAAAATAATATTTCTGTTTATATTCAAGGAGGAGAAAAAAAGGTTATGACAAAGTTTAATAAAAAAATGATCAACGTGCTGGCAACAGCAACATTGGTTGCTGGTGTTGCAGCTCCAATCGCAGCTTTGACTGCACCAACTGCAATCCATGCGGCTTCCAGCTATACTGCATTGAGCACTCCTAGCATTAGCTCTAGTGCACAATCTAACGCTACATTGGGTAGAGCAAAAGTTAGCATTAGCCAAGCTTCCATCGCTGCTGGCGCATCTTTTACAGTAACATTGCCAAAAGGCTTTGAATTTTCTGGCGCTAATAACGGAGTTGGTCGCGTAACTACTGCTACTGATGATACTTATGGTTTGGGCGTATACTTGGATGCACAAGATAACGACGATCCAGAAAACATTCCATCTACTGGATATAACGACGCTAATGCAGTGGAAGTTACTAAGCTGACTAACAACTCTGCAAAAGTAACTTTGAATTTCAGCAACTCCAAAGATAGCGCTGATCTTTACCTGAACTTTGGTAAAGTTAACGTTACTGGACCTAGCAATGGCCCTGTAAAAGTTTCTATTGACGCTGCTTCCGCAAGTGGTCTGACTAGTGGTGAAGTTACAATTGCAAATGTAGTTTCTTCCGGTCAAGTATCTTTGTCTGTAGCTGATACTGTTTCCAGCGAAGAAAACTTCACTGCAACTTTGAAAGTTAAAGAAGAAACTGCTGGTTCTTTGGCTAACAACAACAACATTAAATTCAAATTGCCAAGTGGTTTCAAATGGAACACTGCTGGTAATGCAACCGTTCTTTATGGTGATATCGCTTCTGGTGATGTAATCACTAAAATTGACGGCGACACTTTGACTTTGTCCTTGAAAAACCAAAGCACTAAACAAACATCTTTCCAATTGCCTGTAGAATTCTATGTTGATGATGAAACTAGTGCTAAAGAAGGCGATGTTACAGCTAACATTTCCGGTAGTGCAACAACTGACGTTAGCTCCCTCGTAGTTGGTAGCTATGGTCAAATCGGTGGTGGCGTTTCCGTTGCTACTCCATCAACTATCCTTGCAGGTCATGACGAACAAAAACTTGGCGACATCGTAATTAAAGAAACTGTTGCTAAATCTTTTGTTAATGGACGTACTGTAACTTTGCGTCTGCCTGAAGGTGCTCGTTGGCAGTCTACTTTCGAAAGCAACAGCCCAGGAAGCAACTTCGTAGGTTCTATGGAGAACACTAACGGATTGGGTGGAGCAGATGTTTCTTACACTGACTCTGACAAACGTACTTTGAAACTGACTTTCAAAAACGTTAACAGCACAACTGATGCTGGTACCCTGAAACTGAAAAACGTTGAAGTTGCTACACAACCAGGTTTCTCTGGCGATCTGAACGTTGAAGTTGGTGGTAGCCAAGGTCTGAGCGGTACTGTTAAGGTTGCAACTGTGAAACAAGCAGTTACTTTGGCTGCTGCTTCCAAACCAACCCTGACAATCGGTCTGGGCGACCAACAAGTTGGCGACATCACAATCACTGAAGCTGCTAAAGAAGCTTTCGTTAAGAAAGACGGTAGCCGCGAAGTAATCTTGGAATTGCCAACAGGCGTACGTTTTGCTTCTACTCCAGAAGTAAAAGTTACAGCTGGTGACGTTAAAGTGAAGAGCGTATCTACTGATACTTACGGCGAAAGCAACAAAGGCCGTCTGAGCTTCTACATCGACAGCGAAAGTGCTACTCCAAGTACAATCACAATCTCGGCTCCTAAGCTGACTGTTGACCGTACTGTAGCTCAAGGCGACATCGTTGCTAAGCTGAAAGGTAGCGCAGTTTCTTACACTGCATACAAAGGCGCAACTGACAACACTCAAAACTGGAAAGACAACAACACTGCAGCTGCTGAAGTAGCAATCGCAACTGTTGGAACTCCAGCTCCAGGCGCTACTAGTACTAAAGCTGTCTTCACACTGGGAAGCACTTCTTATACTGTAGATGGTCAATCTAAAACAGCAGAAGTAGCTCCTTATGCTGAAAACGGACGCACTTACTTGCCAGTACGTTATGCAGCTGAAGCTTTGGGTGTATCCCCACAAAACATCCTGTTTGACAAAGCAACTTCCACAGTTACCCTGATCAAAGGTAGCACTGTTGCTCAAATCAAACTGAACACAAACCTGTTGACTGTTAACGGTTCTGTGATTCGTATGGACGTTAAAGCTGTAACTAACAAAAACCGTACTGTACTGCCAATCTCTTGGGTAGGTAGAGCGCTGGATGCATCCATTAACTATGATGCAACTGCAAAAACAGTTACTGTTGAAAACAACAAGTAATTAAGAGCAGCTCTTTTGAGTTAACTGAATTAGATGAGAAGAGGGTTCCTTTTGGAGCCCTTTTCTTTTATTAGCCTTATTGACAAAGGAGAGAAATTATGAAACGTTTTGGAGTGGCACTACTGTCCACATTGACTCTTACTTCTACGTTTGCCAGTCTTGCAGGTGCTCAATCAGGTGATATAAAGGTTATTATTAACGGTGTAACTCAGCAATATACACAGTCTCCAGTGGTTAGTCAAAATACAACCTTAGTGCCTCTTCGCGGTGTCTTTGAAAGCTTGGGAGCGCAAGTGGAATGGGATAGCAAAGCTAAAAAAGTAACGGCATCTAAAAATGAAGATACGTTGACTTTAAATGTTGGTTCTAAACTTGCCTATAAGAACAGCGCACCTGTGCAATTGGACGCTGCAACTCAAATTCAAAAGGGCCAAGTATTCGTTCCTTTGCGTTTTGTGAGCCAATCATTAGGCGCCAAAGTAGATTGGAATCAGACTACACGAACAGTAACGATTTCAAATCAAGCTAATGGAAGCACTACTGGAGATAGCTTGTCCAGTAAGCCTTTCACAGCTCCGGTGACTAAAGTTACTTATGACACATACTATAACGATTCTTTGACCTATAATGATGCGGTTAAGCTGGCTATAGCTGATAGTACCTCCGTTAAAACAGGAGAAGTGAATATCGATCAAGCTGGCAAGATTATGAAGGAAACAGGTAAAAATATTGACTTTGTTCCTGCCGAAGCAGGTGATGAAGCACAAGATAAAGCTTTTAAAGGCTATGCCCAAACTAACCTTAACTATACGGCTGCCAAAAAGAACCTGGAAATGACCAAAGAAGGCATTGAATATAATGTGAAGGATCTTTATAACAAGCTTCTTCAAAAGCAAAATGCTGTTAAGCTGGCTGCTTTGAATATTGAAGATGCTGAGCGCAAGCTGAAAGTTGCACAAATTAAACGAGATAATCAAATGTCGAGTGATTATGAGGTGACTCAAGCAACCAATCAGTTAACTCAAAATCAAGCTGCTTTAGACAAGGCTAAAAAAGATCTGGATAGTGCATATATATCTTTGAATCAAGTGATTGGTTACAAGCCAGAACAGCGTTACGAATTGAAGGATAAACCTGTTTATTCTGAATTCAAAGATAATGTGGAAACTAAGGTGAGCCAAGTACTTACCAGCAGCACGGCTATTTGGTTAAGTGAACAAAAAGTGGATTTAGCTGAATTGAGCTTGAAGCTCTACAGTTTTAATACTCAAGGAACGACATACGAAGCTCAACAACTTGATGTTGAGAAAGCTCAGTATGCTACAGAAGGTACAAAGAGACAGCTTGAAGAAGCTGTAAGAACGATTTATAACAACATCAAAGGCTTGGAAAGTCAATACTCTCAAATTCAAGCTGGTTTGGTGAGCGCTAGAAGTGCGGCTGATATGGCTAAAAAGCAATTTGATGTAGGCCTGGCTACTGAACTTCAGGTTTATGAGGCTAATTTGAAAGTGACCACTGCTGAACAGCAAGCAGAGGACTTGGTTTCAAGTATTGATACTTTGAAGATGGCTTATAACAAACCGTGGGCCATGCAAGGTGCTTCTTCTTAAAGCAAGCTAACAACAATACTAATATATAATTATTTTTACAGAGGCATGAACCTGCTGTAGGAGGATCAGCATGAAATCACGCTACAAAGTATCGTTGGCTGCAGTTTTACTTGGAGGAGGAATCATTGCAGGCTCCTTAATGAACAACGCAGCAAATGGAGCCTCCAGCTCTGGACAACCAGGCACAGCTGATGATCCGGTCGTAACCAAAAGCTATGTCGACCAAAAGATCGCTCAGGCCATCAAAGGTGGGACACCAGCAAGTAGCACTAATAGTAAAACGACTACTTCTGCGGCTCCCGCGACAAATGCCACTTCTAGTACAACAACTTCGGGAGCCTCTAGCACAGGCAAAGCTTCCACATCGGTGGAACAGACCGAGGAACTGAAGGTTGTTGATGTAAAGCCTGGTCAAAAGTTGATTGCCAAAGCTGGAGCGGAATTTATTTTACGTAATGGGTATGCTGTTGTGTATAGTATGGATGCCAGTGGTGCTATTGATATTACTTCTGGAACGGAAATTGTTCATAATCAGGCTGTTGAAAAAAATCATTTATTATCTTTTCCTAGAGAAGGAAGAGGTATTCAGGTAAAAGAAGGTCAGAAGTTTGGCCTGGTCGTTATGGTGCGAGGCGGTTATACGTTACAGTAACTGCTCTTGTTCATAAATACTGTTTGGGATAGCAAATTGTTCTTGGCTAATTGATCTCTAATCGCTGCACACTAACCTCATGAAAGACAATACTATGTAATGGAGGGTGTGTATAATGGCGTCAAGAAGTCAAAGACAATTAATTCCCGAAAGCCGTGCCAGATTACATGATTTGAAGTATGAGATCGCTGCTGAGTTTGGACTTCCTGTCTATAACCCTCAATATGCACATATACATCCCAACGCTGATAGTGAATTCGCTGCGGAATTGGGGGAGTTTGCGGGAACTGGGAATATGGCCTGGCGAGATTTAACTTCAAGGCAAAACGGTTCTGTTGGCGGAGAAATTACGAAGCGATTGGTACAATCTGCTGAGCGTAGCTTATCTGAATTTGGTGCATTATAAATTACAATAATCTCTACAAATTCCATAAACATAGTAGCTTGTGAAGTGAAGTTGTTTGCATGTGAGTCGAAAATGATTCACATGCAAACTTATTCCGACTTCGAAGCTTGTAATTAAGCGATATGAATTGACACCTTGTTTTAAATAGGATATCATGACATTTGAGGCTTGTACGCAACCTTTTCCTACCGGAAAAGGTTCATTTTTTGTTAATCAGGTGAAAAGATATCTTCCTGTCATATGCTGGCTTGAAGGTGCCCTGAATAGTACCATCGTCATGTAAGGATTTCTCATATAAATCCTCATGTATTTTAATTATGGGAGGTTGAAGTTCATGTCTGTAAAGGGCCGTCATTTGTTCACGTCCGAGTCTGTAACAGAAGGGCATCCAGATAAAATCTGCGATCAGATATCCGATGCTGTTTTGGACGCCTTTTTGGCTAATGACCCTAATGCACGGGTAGCATGTGAAGTATCGGTAGCTACCGGTCTCGTTCTCGTCATTGGTGAAATCAGCTCCAAATCGGAATACGTGGATATTCCATCCATTGTACGAAACACAATCAAGGAAATTGGCTATACACGTGCAAAGTACGGTTTTGACTACAACACTTGCGCTGTATTGACTTCTTTAAATGAACAATCTCCGGACATTGCTCAAGGTGTTAATGCTGCCTTGGAGAGCCGTGATCCTGCTGAAGTGGATAAAGAAACAGAAAACATTGGTGCAGGGGACCAAGGTTTGATGTTCGGTTTTGCTACAAATGAAACCCCTGAGCTGATGCCTTTGCCTATCGCTATGTCTCACCGTATTGCACGACGTTTGTCTGAAGTGCGTAAGGATGGAACACTCAATTACCTCCGCCCAGACGGTAAAACACAAGTAACGGTTGAGTATGAGAATGGCAAGCCTGTTCGTATCGATGCCATTGTGGTTTCTACACAGCATGCAGAGGATACGACATTGGAGCAAATTCAAGCAGACATTAAGGAAAAGGTTATTTTGCCGGTTGTTCCTGCTGAATTGCTGGATGAGCAAACCAAATATTACATCAACCCGACGGGTCGCTTCGTTATTGGTGGACCTCAAGGAGATGCAGGTCTGACAGGTCGTAAAATTATTGTCGATACATACGGTGGTTATGCACGCCATGGCGGGGGAGCATTCTCCGGCAAGGATCCGACCAAAGTGGACCGCTCCGCTGCTTACGCTGCTCGTTATGTAGCAAAAAACCTTGTGGCAGCTGGATTGGCTGACAAGGTGGAAATTCAGCTCGCATATGCGATTGGTGTAGCTACGCCGGTTTCGATTAACGTGGATACATACGGTACAGGTAAAGTAAGCGATGAGAAGCTGGTTGAACTGATCCGCAGCAACTTTGATCTTCGTCCAACAGGTATCATTCGCATGCTGGATCTACGCCGTCCAATCTACAAGCAAACGGCTGCCTACGGTCACTTTGGCCGTACAGATCTGGATGTACCTTGGGAGAGCGTAGACAAGGCAGAAACATTGAAAGAACAAGCGGGTCTATAATTCCTCGCATGTTCTTAAATAACAGTAATAAACTAAAAAAGACTGTCTCATGTAAATGAGCAGTCTTTTTTAGTTATGTTTCGCAGACTAACTACAGCAGATTCAGCAAAATTTACTTTATCGGCGTCTGAAAGTCTGTTATAATGCACCGAATGATTGGCTATTATTCCGATACCGGTGCAAGGTCCAATAATTTTTTGAGTAAATGGCAAACCTTTTGCAGTTCCTTACGCTGCTCCAAGTAAGAGAAAAGAGCTTTTAAGAGCCCCTTTTGAGGGCTCGCTTTCAGAGCCTCCTCCTTTAACAGAGCGAAAATTTGCTGGTACTCCTGCTTATCCTCCAAACTCAAGGTAGACAACAGTATGCTGTCTTCCAGAGAGTGGAGGAGGCTTTGGATCTGGCGCCCATGATCGAAGGGACTGCTTAGTACACTTTCGGGCATCCAGCCCTGACGGCTCCACAAATGAGGAGCCGGATCAGCGCTATTCAGATTGGCTACCAAGGATTTGATTAAGAAGATGATGAATTGCGTAAGATGCTCAATCGTTTCATCGTTCATTCGGTCAGCAAAGAAACGAATATATTCAAATACAACGCTTTTGAGCACAAAGGTAATATCCCATACATAATCTTCAATACTTGGTCCGAAAACATCGATCAGGCAGTCACATATCCATTTGTACAATTTGTATTCATGTTGTTCGAAGGTGCTGTTGAGTTGTTCATTTTGAAAAATAAGCATAGACGGCTCGGGAAGATCCATCATCAGGTATACTTTGTTTTTCACAAGATTTCTTAAATAAAGCACAGTAAAATCATGCAGCTTATCCTCATTAGTGAGGTCGGGTTTACTGTAAAGTGCTCTGATGTCTTGTTCAATATTGTTCTCCAGAATAACGCACATTTCCAGAGGCAATTCTTCTTTTCCCTGAAAATATTTATAAAAGGATGCCTTTGCCATCCCGCTTTCTTTGGCGATTTCTTCAACAGATGTTGAATAATAGCCCTTTCTGGAGAACAGCCGAATGGCTGCCTGTAAAATATCATTTTTTTTGCTTTCCATACATACTACCCCCTAGGGGCCAATCCGCCATCCCGCCGCTTTACTCCATACATTCATTCTACAAAGGCCGGTCGGGTGTCATAACTGTGTGTTGCTGTTTTTGGAGCTGACGGCGCATCTTGAACTTGGCCATAATCATATATAAGGACGGCACGACAAACAAGGTTAGCAAGGTTGAAAATAGCAAACCGAAAATGACGGTAAAGGCCAGTGGCTTGAAGAGAAGACTTCCCAACAGAGCTAACGGGATCATGCCTACAATGGCCGCCAGAGAAGTCAATAAAATGGGTCTGAAGCGGGCAGCGGCTGCTTGTATCACAGCTTCTTTTAGCTCCATTCCTTCATGTCGGGCATCCTCGATAAATTCAATTAACACAATACCGTTCCGTACAACAATACCTGAGAGTGCAATAATCCCCATGATACTCATAAAACCGATAGGCATGCCAGTTAAGAAAATACCAATAATGCCGCCAGCTGCTGCCAGATATACGGTTGTCATAATGATAATAGGGATGGACAGCGAATAAAACTGCATGGTAATCAAGAGTAAAATGAGCAGGACTACAACGATTGCCAGCTTTCCTAAATCCCCGAATATGGTGGACTGATCGGATGTTTCGCCGCCTACCTCCCATTTATAGCCTTCAGGGAACTTCATTTGTGCCAGTTTGCTTTCTACATCCACCATTGCATCGCTTGCAGTTCGCCCGTTCAAGTCGGCTTCTACCGTAATCGTCCGCTCCATATTGTAATGCTTGATTTGCTGAATAGCAAATGAAGGCTTAATCTGTACGAGCTGGTTTAACGGAATCTGCGCACCGGCTGAATTGACTACACTTAATTGTTGGAAAAGCGTGCTGGGCTCCTCGTTGTCATGATTCAAATACAATTTGATATCCACCAGATCGTTTCCTGTATCAAATTGGCTAACTTTAGCCCCTTCTTTTAATAAAAGCAGGGTACGAGTCAGATCTGTGTAGCTTACCAGGTATTGATCCATGGCTTGTTTGTTGACCTGCAAATCCAGTGCATATCTTTCAATTCCTATATCATCCATGACACCGCTTGTACCCTCTACTGTGGCAATCTGCTCTTTTACTTTTTGGGCAAGGGTTTGTAGCTGATTCAGGTTCTGACCTGAAATCCGAATAGAGATGGGCTTACCCACCGGGATTCCAAGACGAGGAATATACGTCGTCACAGTAGCTTCAGGATAGGATTTTTTAGCATGCTGTTCCCAAGCATTGACTGTCTTATTGAGATCGAAAATATTTTTTTTACCGACGATAGCAACTTGTCCTACAGTCTCATCATATCTAATATCACCACCCGAACTACTAATGTCACTAAATAGTTGCGGAGCAGTTCCTCCGGCACTGTAGACGACCTTGGAGGTTTCGGGCTGCTTCTTGATCCAGCCTGCAATGTCTTTGACAACCTGATCTGTTTCTGTAACGGAGGTGCCTATAGGCATCTTTATATTTAATGCAACATGAGGGTCCTCTGCTTCTGGAAAGAGTTCAACTGAGGTGAAAGGAACCAATCCATAAGCGGCCGTTCCAAGCATAAGTCCTGCCATTGCAGTCAGCAAGGGACGCTTAATGACTTTGGGCATCAGCTTTTGTGAGTACAGCTTGTTCAAAGACTGAATCTGCCGGCCCAACAAGCCTGCAGGCTTCGTTTTACCTTGAGGTCGCCGAGTCTGTCTGCGTTTCTCATACCATTCTCGAAAAATTGGGATAATGGTGAGTGACATAACCATGGAGGCAAGCATGGTCAGAGAAACAATGGCCGGAATAGGCTTGATGAATGCACCTACATTTCCGGGTAGAAACAACAGTGGAGCAAAGGCCGAGATGGTAGCCAGTGTTGCAATCAAAATCGAAAGCATCACTTCTTTGGTACCCTTTACAGCTGCATCTGTGGGCGATTCTCCTAATTCCGTAAGTCTTCGCTCAATATTATCATTGACCACTACGGCGTCATCAACGAGTATACCAAGTACAATGATCAGACCGACAACGGAAATTTGATTCAGTGTAATACCGAACATAGGCAAAAAGATAATGGCAATCGCAACCGAAATTGGAATCGCCAGTGCGACAAACGTTGAGGTCAGCAAATTCAGGCCCAACATACAAACGAGAATAACAGCTGCAATTGCTAGAATCGTCTCTCGTTGTAAATCACCGAAGATATGATCTACCTGATCCTTTTGTGCAAAAAGAGTCTCAAGACGAACGCCTTCGGGAAGTGTTTTCTCCAGTTCTTTGAGCTTCGCATTGACCTTTTCGTTCATAGACGGGACGTCTGTGCCCTTTTCTGCTCCAATGCTTAGCGTAATGGCTGGCTTCTCCCCTACATAGGCAAAATATTCTGCATGGGGATGTGACAGCTCCGTTGAAGCGACATCTCGCAAATAAACAGGAGCCCCTGCTTCTGTACGTGTCAGAATGGCCTGATTTAATTCTTCGGCTTTTTGGGTTTCCCGGACGATGAGTTGAAAGGTGCGCCCGTTGTATTCAATATCACCGGTAGGAACCCGATCCATTTGTGACTGGATCGCTTGTGCAACCTGTCCCCACGACAGATGGTATTGCTGAAGCTTTTGATTGTCGATTTGGACACGTACTTCCTGATCAGGAAGGCCATTGAACTTGACACTTGATACACCTGATAAGGTATTGAGCTGATCCTTCCACGTTGTGATCAAATCATTTAGTTTATACAGCGGTGCAGGAGAGTCAGCGACCAGGGCATAGGAACCAATAAACGAACTGGTCAGCTTGTCATTCACAACAGGTGTTTCAGCACCTTCGGGAAGATCAGCTTGCGCATCCTGTACTTTTTTACGCATATTATCCCAGACGGTTTGAGGATCAACTCCATTTTTGGATTCAATTAAAATAGAGGAGAATCCGTTGCCGGAAGTCGAACTAATCGTTTTAACACCTTCAACTTCCTTAATGCGCTTTTCCAGTTCTTTGGTTACGGTTTGTTCTACTTTTTGTGGTGAAGCACCAGCGTAGATTGTTGTTACCATAGCATTCTGTATGGTGACATCTGGCATCTCCTGTTTCGGCAATTGAAAAAATCCAAAAGCTCCGACTAAAACAAGCATAACAAAAAACAGTAACGTAATTTTTCGCTTTTTTACGAAATATTCAATCATGGGCGGCCGCCTTCCTCCGCTTTAATCGGATTTCCATCAAACAGATTTTCTGCCCCTTTAATAACAATGCGTTCACCTTCACGAAGGCCGGATACGATTTGCAATTGATTTTCTATAACCTGATCGCCAAGCTCTACGGGTGTTTTAACAGCTTTTCCTTTAATATCTTTGAAAATAAAGGGCTCGCTTCCTGTGTTAATGACCGCTTCAGCGGGAACGAGAATGCCGTTCTTGTCTGTCACCTGTCGAGCAGCTTTAATGACTTGACCAGGCAACCAGTCTCGCTGTGGATTGTTTATAACGATCTCTACGTTAACGATTCCCGTATTGGTACTGGTTGAAGGATAGATGTTGGAAACCGTGCCTTGGCGGCTTTCTTCATATAGCATCACATTCACCGATTGTCCCTTTTTCCAATCTTTGATTTCACTGTCCGGTACCGGCAGTAGTACCTTGAGACGGTCAATAGAGCCTATCCGATAGACGGCCTGGCCTGAAGCGACCAAGTCACCTGCATTCACACTCTTGCCTAAAATAACGCCGTTCACTGGAGCGATTAGACGGGTGCGTGAAAGTGCGAGTTCTGCCTGCCCCTTGGCAACAAGGGCTTTTTCGTAGTTGGCATGGGCTTGTTTTTGGGAAGCCGCAGCCTGCTCACTGGCAGCAAGAGCTTTGCTTTTACCTGCAAGCGCATCCTGAAAGTTAGCCTGGGCGGATTGATGATCTTCGACTGTGGCCCCTTCCAGCAAAAGGGATAGGGATTCCCTGGCTTGCTCCAGATCTTTCAGGGCTGCGGTAGCATTCAGGCGAGCGTTCTCATTATCTGATGCGGTAGCAGCACCTGCTTCAAACAGCTTCTGTGTACGCTCGCTATCTGTTTTGGCTTTATTATAAGCACTTTGTGCCTTATCTACAGTAGCTTGCGCCTGCTGCTTCTCTTGAGCGCGTGCCCCTTTATTGACCTTGTTGACATTCGCGCGAGCTCCTGTAATACCTGCATCGGCAGATTGAATCGCAGAGGCGGCAGCCTGTAAGTTAGCCTGCGCGTTATCAATACCAGCCTGCGCTTCCAGGATGGAGGCAGTCGCTTGTGCCACCTGAAGCTTGTAGTCAGCATCATCCAAACGAGCAATAACGGCCCCCTTCTGTACAGCAGTACCGATAGTGAGATATGCACTGGCTACGGTACCTCCATTTTGAAAAGCCAGTGTGTTTTCCTCATAAGCCTGAAGAGTGCCTGATAAGTTATAGGCAGTATGGAGCGGAGAGGATTTGACAACTGCAGTACGCACAACGGTTGGCTGTGCAGATGAGCCTAAAGCGGCATCTTTCTCCGCACTGGAACATCCAGCGACCGCTATGCTCAGGGATAAAGAAAGTACGGTAAGTAACCGTTGTTTATTCATGATTTCAAACCTCCCGATAGGCCATATGAAAATAGACCTGAACTGATTAGTATGTTTTGAACTTATTAGTTCATTTGTATTATATTGCGCCCATATTGTGTTCGTCAATTCGCTGTTTTCGATTTTGTGAATAAGTTGACGGGATTTTCGTAACTTTTGCCTTTATAATAAGTCTATTAATATAAGAAGACTTTTTTTGTTTATTGTAGAGTACACGTACGGAGCATTCCGTTTGAATACAATGAAGATGGGAGCTATTATCCAAATGTTTTTAAGTAATAGGAAACAGGGCAATGAGAAAGTGGAAGGTAGAAGAATAGCTAAGAAATGGGCCGTTCTGACACTGGCAGGAGTATTGTGGGTAGGGCCGGTTGCTGGTACAGGGGCTCTAATCCCGTTAAATGGCTGGATGTCTGTGCCAATCGCAAATGCAGCCTCCGGTTCAACTGTAAAGCTGGGCGAAGAAATCCTTACTTCTGGTGCAACTTTGATGAAATATCGTTTTAAAGGTTCAAAAGGAACGGCACTGGCTGATATTATTCGGGTGGACTTGCAAAATCCATACGTCAAGCTGGATGTCATGACTGGGAAGAACGGACAGTTCACAACCCGTCAGAGTACTGGTGGCATGGCAAAAGAAACCGGTGCGGTTGCTGGCGTAAACGGAGATTATTTTAATACCTCCAGCGAGGGAGCACCGATTGGCGGACAAGTATCCAAGGGTGTGTTAATGTCTACTCCGTCTGATTTAACAGGCATGTATGCTTTTGCCGTAACCAAGGACGGTTCTCCGATGGTAGAGCAGTTTACTTTTGAAGGTACAGTACAGGCCGGGGATGGGTCATCCTTTTCTTTGGCAGGGATGAACAAGGCTTCATATACGCCTGAAACGAGTGGAAGCAGCTACAGCCACTCCAATGCTATGTATATTTATACATCTGCTTGGAAGGCAGTGGAACGTCCAAAAAACAGCTCGACAACGCCTACCGAGGTATTGGTACAAAACGGTGTGGTTACGCAAGTCTCCAGCAACGCTGGATTGAATATGACAGTCCCACAGGATGGCTATATTTTGCGTACTCATGGTAAGGCGGCTGAATATGCCAAAGAGCATCTGACAGTGGGACAGACAGTAGAAACGAGCTATCACCTTCGTGTGAAATCGACAGGGAGTGAAGTAGATCCTTCCAACCTTCAAATGATGATTGGTGGACATACCATATTAGTAAATGACGGTCAGAAAACCTCGTTTTCCCGAAGCACAACAAGCATAGGCGGGACCCGTGCGCGTACAGCTTTGGGATATTCCCGTGACAAGCGTTATGCTTATGTCATTGCCGTTGAGAAGAACGGGAACAGCGTTGGTGTCTCTCTGAGCGAGCTGCAAACGCTGATGCAAGATATTGGCGTCTGGAAGGGGATGAACCTTGACGGGGGCGGCTCTACTACCATGGTAACTCGTGATTTGGGAGATACGACTGCAGGGCTTACTTTTAATACGGAATACGGTACAGAGCAGCGCAGCGTCGTGAATGGAGTGGGTGTATATACCACTGCTCCTAAAGGAACGCTTAAAGGCTTCACGATTAAAGGCAATAAAACATTGCTGATCGGTCAGACCGGAAGCTATTCCTTCAAAGGATATGACAACTACTACAATCCATTCGATACTTCGAAGGTGCAAGTAACGTGGAAATCCAGCAACCCGGCTGTTGTGTCAGTGAGCGGCGGCATTGTCAAGGGAGCCAAGCCGGGAACTGCTACGCTAACAGCATCCAGTGGTTCAGCAAGCGCTACAACCAAGGTTACGGTGCTTGGAGCAGATGAAATTTCATCACTGACCGCAGGAAGTGGAACAGGCTCACTTGCCGCTGGAGCTAAAATTGCAGTACCTGTAACGGCAAAGACGAAAGATGGCCAGAGCGTCAGCATTACGTCAGATGCCCTCAAGTGGGAATTCATCGGCTTTAAGGGAAGTGTTAAGGACAGCGAGCTTACGGTCAACTCGGTGGACTCGGGTGTGAAAACGGGCTATGCCATCGGTCGCTATGATGGTTTCAGTGCAGTTGTCTTCCTGTCTGCAGGCGGGGAGAGTACAAGCAACTGGGAGAATTTCGAAAATGTTTCGTATCCGATTGATTTTACTTCGAATGTAGCTGGTGTTACCGGGACAGCTGCCGTTGTGCAAGGAGATGGGGATCATGCCAACTCTAAGGTGCTGGAGCTGAACTACGACATGACGGATGGCAGTGGCAAAATGTATGCTTATGCTCAACTGAACGGTACAACCGGAAAAACGCTGGAACAAGCGGCTACATCCATTTCCGTTGATGTGAGAGGAGATAAGAGTCTGAACTGGCTGCGGGCGGAATTGGAGGATGCTCAAGGCAAAACGGCATATATTGATCTGGCCAAAGTGATTGACTGGAACGGCTGGAAAACGATAAACGCAGATATGAGCGGTTTGAATATTTCGTATCCGGCGAAGCTCAAGCGTCTTTATGTAGTCAATGTAGCCGAGGGTCAGGATGAGCGCGCTAAAACGGGCAATGTTGCTTTTGATAATATTTCTTTTAATACACCGGGAACGGTTGGCACCGAAGGACTCAAAAAAGGAACAGCTCAGATGACGATTGGGCAAAAGTCAATGAGCGTGAACGGAACAGCGACCGCGATTGATGCGGCTCCGATGACACGCAATGGGTCAACATATGTGCCGATCAAGTATGTGCTTGATGCTTTTGGTGGGCAGGCCAAGTGGAATGCAGGCGATCAGCGGATCACGATTATGCGTGGCGGTGTACTGATGGATTTGACCGTGGGGAAAAAAGAAGTTGTTCTAAACGGAAAGCGTCAGAGCACTGATGTAGCACCTATAGTATTAGGCGGTAGGACTTTAGTCCCATTAAGACTCGTGTCTGAGCAGTTAGGGATGACTGTAAAATGGGAACAAGAAACGAAGACCATCACCCTCCAGTCATGATATGGTATGATATATACTTGAAATGCTAGGATTGGAGTAGAACATTTGTGGACTTTCAAGCCGATATCATAGACCGAGTCATTAAAAATGCCATCCAGGTGATGGAGAACAGCAAATATCAGATGTTCGAAATATTGGACACGGCCCGGACCGAGCTGGTCACGTTAAATCAGGAGCTTCAAAGTGTCCTGAAGGAAACGGCGGAAACGATTGAAAAGGTGGACCAGCTGGAAATGAATTATCGGCGGTCCCGCATTCGGCTGACTGAGGTCAGCCGTGACTTTGTCCGCTATTCAGAAGAAGATATCAAGCAGGCTTATGAGAAGGCGACACAGCTTCAACTCGATGTGATGATTTTTCGCGAGAAGGAAATGTATCTTAAAGCCAGAAGAGATGATCTGCAAAAGCGAGCCCAAAGTGTCGAGGCTTCTGTCGAGCGCGCCGAAACCATTGGCTCACAGATGGGTGTCGTGCTGGAATATTTGTCAGGTGAGCTGGGACAAGTGACGCGGATCATCGAATCGGCTAAAAATCGACAGTTTATTGGTCTCAAAATTATTTTGGCTCAGGAAGAGGAGCGTAAGCGCATATCTCGTGAAATTCACGATGGACCTGCGCAACTCCTTGCACATCTAGTGCTTAGGACGGAAATTGTGGAAAGAATGATCGCCAAGCAGGAATTTAAGATGGTTCAGGACGAAATAGTAGACTTGAAGAAACAAGTCCGCTCCAGTCTTGAGGAAATGCGCAAGGTCATTTTCAATCTGCGTCCTATGGCCCTGGATGACCTGGGGCTTATTCCGACGCTCCGAAAATATGTGCAAGATTTTGAAGAAAAAACGAAGATTAGAGCTCTTTTTGAAACAAGGGGCAAGGAACACCGTCTCTCTTCCGCGATGGAAGCAGCCATTTACCGTCTGATTCAGGAAGCTTTGACCAACGCTGCCAAGCATGCTTATCCTACCTATGTGCTTGTTGAGATTACCTATCAGGCGCAGCTTGTAAAAATCGTGGTACAGGATAATGGTCTGGGCTTCAAGCCAGAGCTCTTCCAGCAAAAAAGCAAAGATCATGGGCATTTTGGTCTGATTGGTATGCGGGAAAGGGTTGAACTGCTCGAGGGGAGAATGGAGATCGAATCAGCTGAGAATCAGGGCACCAAGATAGTGATTCATATCCCAACCAACGTGGAAAAGGGAAAGGAGTAACAACATGGAAAATCAAGAAGTCAGTAATGCACCCATTAAAGTTCTCTTGGCGGACGATCATCAGTTGTTCCGTGAAGGACTTAAACGTATTTTGAATATGGAGGATGACATTGAGGTCATCGGGGAATGTGGCGACGGCATCCAAGTGCTGGAATTTTGTAACGTAGAGAAACCGGATATTGTTCTGATGGACATTAATATGCCAATTGAAAATGGTGTAGAGGCAACCGAAAAGCTGCGCGAGATGTTCCCGGATGTCAAAGTGATCATCTTATCCATTCATGATGATGAAAGCTACGTATTCGAAACGTTGCGCAAGGGGGCCAACGGATATCTGTTAAAAGATATGGAGGCCGAGTCCCTTATTAACGCAATTCGCTCGGTTCATGAAGGATATGCGTTTATTCATCCGAAGGTAACGGGTAAACTTATTCAGCAGCTCCGCCGGATGACCTACCTGAATGAAACCGGGGCTATGGCTGAGGGTCATACCAAGGAAGCAGGCGTGAAGTTTGTCGCAGGCGAAAATAATCCGTTGACCCGCCGTGAGGCTGAAGTGCTGCGTTTGATGGCTGAAGGCAAGAGCAACAAAATGATCGGTGAATATTTATTCATTAGCGAAAAAACGGTCAAAAACCATGTCAGCAGCATTCTGCAAAAAATGGAGGTTGACGACCGAACACAAGCGGTTATTAACTCGATCAAATACGGATGGGTTACGCTGTAAAGTGTAGTCTTTGCAACCCAGTACATAACCGTGACACCTCTTCCTGTTATACGGCATATATTGTCGCTATAGGAGGAGGTGGAACCTTCGTGACGGCTCACTTGGTTTGGATATTGCTTATATACGGTCTAGGAGCCGCGGTCGTGCATCTCATGTATATACGACAGGCGGTTCAGGCTTATCGCAATGGTGAAGATGCGCACTCATTATCTCCGGAGCATCGTGCGACCCGCTATATTGTGATTACGTCCAATGACGGTGATCGCGTGGAATGGGTGATGCGTTCGTTAAGCATACTTGCTTGGCTACACCGGAGGCCGCTGCATGTGACGGTACTGGATGATGAGTCCATGGACGAAACACTGCCGATTCTGACACGGATGGTGCGTTATAGCCATATGGAAATTTCAGTTATTTCATGTCGTTTCTCACCGGGGGACCCGGTTTTACCGAAGTCAGGCGGTGAAAAGCAGGTTGTTATTGATCTTAGAACAGCCAACCCGTTGGCAGACACCCCGCTTGTTCCTTAATGACAGGGAATTGTGGACACAAGGCTCAAAATCGGATATAAATATGTATAAGCAATTGCATATGCAAGATGGTACGGATCTTGTTGAGGTTCGATTGATGTGAAGCACACTTCAGGCTATAAGCCATAGGAGTGTGCTTTTTTGTTTTTATCTGGTGTGATAAGAAGCAGAAAAAATGATCGTGATAGGCGGGAGGGAAATACGATGAAAATTGCTGTGTATGCGGTTAGGTATATGGGGCATTGGAATTTACGATTGTCTGTGGATATTCGAGTGGATATGACATGGTGGATGCATCGAAATGAGGGACAGAAGAATATTGTCGATAGGTGGGTGTTATTAGGAGAAGGGCTTCCATTGCCTTGGGGAACAAAGCTGTGTGAAATATTCAAGGAACTAGTGGATATGAAGCGATGGGGGAATAAGCAGTGGTGGGGATATATTCTTTCCAACCTAAAGAATGAGCTGTCTCTGGAACCTTTTGGCGGACAACGAATTTTAGCTGGAGAAACAGACCATTTATGCATTTGGGATCGTGTACAAGGCTGGATTTCTGGTGCAGAAAATGAGGGAGAAAGACGAGAAATACAAGGAGCATTATGTTTTATTCAAAAAAAGAATCTCTGCAGTGAAATTGAAGAACTGGATATGCAGTGTGTGGCACGCCAAGCAGATGAGTTGGTTGAATTGCTGACAGGACGCCAGTTGCTCGTACCGGAAGCCGAAGCGCTGTTGGCGGAGGCAGCGCCAGGTTTGGAGCATGCTTGGCGCTCAGCTGCGCAACTAGCATATCTGCAAGGCCGGCTCAGCTTTGCTGCTGGCCTCGCCCCCGCACCACGTGCGCGCTGGTCTGCCGCGCGTGCATATGAACTCCGCTGCAACCGTTGTGGCAGCGGGATGGTGTACCGCACGAGCTGCGCATCGTGCGGACGCAAGGCGTGCGCCTACTGCGAGACTTGTCTCGCACTTGGGCGCAGCCGTGAATGCTCGCTGCTGCTGCGCGGTGCAGCGAAACCCGCCGTGCCGCGCACGGCAGCAGCCCCGGCGGTGGAACTCGACCGCTGGGGGCTGAGCCCTGCGCAACGTGCCGCCGCCGAAGCGGCACTGCGCTTTTTGGCCGCACCACCCGTGGAGGTGCGGAGACGCTCCCACCCGGAAGGCCACTGGCTGCGGGTGTGCGAATTGTTCCGGCGCGGCATGGTTACGCGCCGGGGCTCAGGCGCTGCCGCTACGCATGGCAGTACCCTTGCCGGCAGCGAGCAGCGTGCGGGGCGTATCGCTGATCGGCAAGTCAACGATTTCGCGGCAGAACGTTTTCTGCTCTGGGCCGTGACTGGCGCAGGCAAGACGGAGATGATGTTTCCGCTCCTGCAGCATGTGTTGGAGCGCGGAGGGACAGCGCTTGTAACAACACCGCGCCGGGATGTGGTGCTGGAGTTGGCACCTCGTTTGGCAGTTGCTTTTCCCCAGGCTAGCATGGTAACGCTCTATGGCGGAAGCGCAGAACGTTGGCAAAGAGGACAGCTGACACTGGCAACGACACACCAGCTATTGCGTTATCGTCATGCCTTTGATCTGGTAGTGATTGATGAGATTGACGCGTTTCCTTATCACAATGATCCTATGCTCGCTTTTGCTGCACAAGCTGTATGTAAGCCAGAGGGCAAGTTTATCTATTTGTCTGCTACGCCACCGCATGCCCTGCAGAAAGAGGCTGCACGCGGCTGGCTGCCACACGCCAAGGTTCCCGTTCGTTTTCATCGCTATCCATTACCTGTTCCATATCGCTTAGGGACTGCTCCAGTGAAGCAGTGGCTGCAAAAAGCTCAGCTTCCTGCGTCCTTGATCCAACACCTGCGTGTATCTATACAACGTGGAGCGCAGGTCTTTTTGTTTGTGACACGAATTTCACATATTCAGGGTCTTGTAGAGCTGCTGATTAAACACTTACCTGATGTTCCTATTGCGGGTACCTCATCACAGGATGAAGAGCGAACCGCTAAAGTACGTTTATTCCGAGCTACTGAAATACGTGTACTGGTTACAACCACTATTTTAGAGCGGGGCGTGACTGTTCCACGAAGCGATGTGTACATACTGGACGCGGATAGCAGCCTTTTTGATGAGGCATCTCTCGTCCAAATGGCGGGTCGCGCGGGAAGATCCAAGGATGACCCGTGTGGTGGCGTTATTTTTACATCTTCCCAATGGACTCGTGGTCAAAAGAGAGCAATCAGACAGATTCAACGCATGAATACACTAGCACGAAAAAAAGGCTATCTGAAGGAGAAAAAGCATTAAATGCAGTAAATAAAAAAAGTTTTTTTAGAAATATGAAACCTGAAGCCATGTCGGTACGTAAACTACCAAGAAAGGTGTATTCTGGTATGGGTATGATTTCCAAAACCCGTCTTTTTATGAATTGGCTACTTCATCGTCAGTCCCAAACATGTATCTCTTGTGGCACTCTCACAGGGCATTTTTCCGAGTACTCCGGGATTTGTACTTCTTGTTCTGCTCAAATTCCTTGGATTTACAAAATTCGGTGCGTTCATTGCGGGCGTCCGACATTTTGTCCGGATTGTGTAAGGCCTGTCCGATCAGCAGGCTACTATGTGTGTAATCGAAGTGCAATCAGCTATACGCCGATGATGAGAGAATGGATTGGACAGTTCAAATATCGTGGGAATGAAAAGTATGCTTCTGCGTTGGGCGAGATAATGAACCGAGCCTATCGGGCGATGAGACATGAGTTTACAGACCATGGCCATTCTATTCCCAAACGATCTTTGTGGAACGTAGACGTTGTGACCTGTGTTCCGGTAAGTGAGACAAGACTGGCAGAACGAGGCTTCAATCAGGCTCAAGTTTTGGCAGAAGAGATTGCCAGGCGGAATAAGATCCCTTTCGTATCTTTACTTGCTCGTCCACAAGATACAGGCAAACAGAGCTTTAAAACCAAAAAGGAACGCATAAGCACCATGGATAATGCCTTTGCTGTTGTCCCTGATATGCCAAAGTTGTTGAAGCCTCTTATTTTAAAAGCAGATTCTCGATATACATCAGCGAGGATGCAGTATGTTACTGTTTTGCTCGTAGACGATATTTATACAACAGGTAGCACCTTGCAGGCGTGTGCGCGTGTTTTAGGTGAAAAGGCAGCAGAGCAAGGGGTGCATTTGGCTATTTTTTGCCTGACTTTAGCAAGATCATAAGTCTAAATTTTCTGTATTTGTTATGGGAGGCCTATTTGAAACTATGAAATAAAGATTGAGTAGAGTCCTTTTACACTGCGCAATCAGCAGAATTTGACAACGAGCTAGAAAGAGATATATAATAAAAATATAGAGACAAACAAAAAGTAAGGAAGTGAGGGATGAATTAAGAATATTTCAATTTAGAGGTTGATTTTTTTGGAAAAGAGGAGTAAAATTTCTATCTGTTGATAGCTAACATGAATTGGTAATGAATTGGCTAACGACAAACAGAGCGGACATTGGGAGTGTCTCGCTCAGTAGTAAAGCAGTTAATTAAAATTTAAAGCTAAAAAGAGGAGAGAAAAAATCATGAAAAACGTAATGAAAAAAGTAGCAGTATCTAGTATGCTGGCAGTTAGCTTAGGTGCAGTATCTTTGTTGAGTCCACTCGCAACAGGTCAAGTAATGGCAGCATCAGGACAAGATCGTGATAAAGATGTAGCTGAAGAACAATTGATCATTCAACAACAAGAAGCAGCACAAAAAGCATTCGAAGCAAAAGTTTTTGGAATTAAAGCTACTGAAGAAGCAGCAGCTACAACACCAGCTCAACCAGCTACTGAGAACAACCAAACAACAACTACAAAACCAGCAACTACTACAACTGAAACACCAGCTACTGTAAACACAATCACAGTAAATGTTCAAGACGGCGATACACTGGCTTCTATTGCAGAAAAATACGGCGTAACTGTCGAAGAACTGGTTAAAATCAACAACCTGATTAAAGTGGGTCAAGAACTGCAAGTGCCACAAACAAACACAAATAAATAATTATTATTATGAATGCATAATAATATGTGTTTATTAAACCAAGTGTTTGACTATAGTATACGGGAAGGCCTCTATTAAAACAATGCTTTTTTGAATAATTGTTTGTTTTTTTTGGGCTGCAAATTTTCAATAATGCACCTATCTTGATTTCAGATAGTTTATGAATTGAGATGAGGATAGTTGCATAAGATTTATGAATCCCCACACTCCATGTGCGGAGCATTCGTATGGGCGCCGATCCCCCGGATTTACAGCATTTGCTTGATAGTATTCGGGGCACAGGTGAACATGAATTCTTCTGAGGATTGTTTCGCCCGGTTTTCCCCTCAGTTTGACCTGCATTTCTATGTTTGATCATATTCATATATAGCTATTTTAATTATAATGAAGCGCTATTCCCGAAAATTACTGGAATGGCGCTTATTTTATTTTTTCATCTTAAATAAGTCGCCTTGTTTGACGATAAATAGATACATGCCATAGGTTGAGATGTAAAGATTCGTTGGCTTCCTTGGTTGTATGTCATTTGAATAATGATACATATAGATGTGGAGAAAATTTTGCTGATGAAGTATTATCATCTATATTTTAATTATGATAACGTACAAAATGTGTAGTTGTGTAAAATCTGAGAATCTTTTTTGAAATATCCGCTAGACGAGGCTCTTCAGTATAAGGTAATGTAAGGATAAAAGTAATAAGAGACCGGAAATTGGAAAGGGGCGCTGCAGAGGATGAATTTGGATAACTGTCCCCGCTGTGGAAAGCTATTTATTATAAATGTCAGAGGAATCTGTCAGAATTGTATTAAAGAAATTGAGCTTGAATATGAGAGCTGCGTCAAACATATACGTGAAAATAAAGGGATTCATATGCATGAGCTTTCGGAGGCTACTGGAGTATCCGTTAAGCAAATCACGACATTTATACGTGAGGGACGTATTTCCATTGCTAATGCACCCAATATGACGTATCCTTGCGAGGTGTGCGGAATACCGATTCGTGAAGGACACATGTGCGATTCTTGTCGAACAAGACTGACCAAAGACCTGCATCAGGCCGCACGTGAAAGCAGTAATCAGGAGCAAAGTAACAATATGGGCAAAGGTACCTACAGTGCAATGGATAAACTTCGTGGAAAGTAGTACAGGGGAATTAAAAACGTATTTAGCTATTCAAAAAGTTTCAAATACCGCCGATAATCTTTATAGAGCTTATCGGTTTTTTTATTTTTAGCAATCACGCACAAAATAAAGAAGTAAGGCATAATACGAACCATGTTCGACGCTATGTCGTCTGATACATTCTGACCATATCAAATAACTAAGGAAGGTGGAAGTTATGAAAATTAACGAGACCAACCGCATCGGAGCGATTAATCCATACCAGCGAAATATTGAAACAGGGCGCCAAGAGGAGCAAAAGAAATCTCGTCGCAAGGATGAGGTTTCCATCTCCCCGGAAGCAATGGAAATGCTGAACCGCAGCAGCGATACAGATCGAGTTAAAAAGATTCAGGATCTTAAGCAGCAAGTGGCTTCTGGAACATATCGTGTGGATGCAGACAAAATTGCAGAGAAGCTGTTGCCTTACTTCAAGCAGTCTTCCGAAAGCTAGGTGAAGTAAAATATGCCTTTAGAGCGCCTGATTGATGTGCTGGAGCAGTTGAGAGAGGCTCACGAGCAGTTGATTGCATTAGGAACTCAAAAAAAAGCAGCACTGATATCTAATAAGGTAGATCAGCTCATTTTAGTCATGAATCAGGAATCGAAGATATCCAAACTTATTGATCAACTTGAAGAACAACGTATTTCCTCTGCATATGAGTTTTTGCAGGAACGCGGAATTAAATCTAAGTTGAACTTAACCATTACAGAGTTATCCCGTCTTGTTTTTGACCTTCAAGACAAGCAGAAATTGTTAAGCATTCAAGCACGGCTTTCGGAGACGTTGAACGAACTTAAGCAACTTAATGAGTTGAATCGTCAGCTTATAGAACAGGCGCTCTCTTACATTGATTTTTCCATAGAGACGATGTCTTATTATGAGGAATCTGAAACAACGTATCACCGACCAGATGAAAAAAATTCTACTATCCGCTCAGGGTTATTCGACACTCGGGCCTAATTGAAGGAGGAAAGTATGGTCTCAACATTTCATGCTATAGAAACAGCAAAAAGAAGCTTGAACACACAAACCGCAGCACTCAATACAACCGGACACAATATCTCAAATGCCAACACAGCTGGTTATTCCAGACAAGTGGTCAGTATGAAAGCCACCGACTCTATGGAAGCTTATGGTTTGAATCGTTCCGTTGTAAGAGGGCAAATGGGTACAGGTGTTGAATTCACTGCTATTGAGCGTGTTCGTCAGACATTTTTGGACGACCAGTATCGCAATGAAAACTCCTCTTTAGGTGGATGGGATATCCGCTACGATACTTTGAATAAGCTCGAAGCAATTATGAACGAGCCCTCTGACACAGGAATGCGCAAGGTTATGGATAATTTCTGGAATGCTTGGTCGGATTTAAGTCAAGATCCCCAGGATGTAACTAACCGTAAAATCGTAAAAGAAACGACGCTGGCATTGACGGATGCATTGAATCAGACAAGCAAACAGCTTGATGCGTTAGATTCTGATTTAACCAATAATATTACATTAAAAACAACAGAAATGAATGCTCTTTTGCAATCTGTAGCAGATTTAAACGGTAACATCACCAAGTTGGAGTCGTTGGGAGATAATCCAAATGACTTGAGAGATCAGCGAGATTATGCGATCGATAAGTTGTCCAAATTGGCTAATGTACAGGTTACTCAACTGGATGATGGGTATCAAGTAACAGTAGCTGGGCAAATAGCTGTAGCTGGTACTGTAGTTACACCATTAACCGCAGACGGTCTTCAGGCTGCTTTTACAGGTGGCACCTTGACTGGCGGTGAAGTTTACGGAATGGTATTATCACGTGACAGATATGTTGCGGATTACAAAAACCAGATGAACCAATTGGCGAACACACTAGCTAATGGGAATATTGAGGTTACCCTTCCTAAAGGAACTGTGCTTCCTGAAGGAACGGTATTGAATACAGGGCCGAATAATACAGCGGTTACTTACTCTAATGCTAATAATAACCGGACTTTAACGAGCGATTTGAAAGTTACTGTTCAAGGTATCAATGGACTTCACCAGTTGGGTTATACAATTAGTGGGACAACTCCTACTAAAGGGGATGCTTTTTTTACCTCTAAAGATGGAGCTGCGATTACAGCGGGTAATATTACGCTAAACCCCGACATACAAAGTGACCCTAATAAAATTGCAACTTCTCTGCGGGTAGAGGGTACGGGAACGACAGATGAGAAGGTGATACTCGGGAATAACGCTTTAGCTATGGCAATGGCTAACTTGAAAAATGTAAAATTTGATTTCGGGGCAGCTTTATCTAGTCCAACGTCAGTGGATGATTATTTTAGCTCTATTGCCGGGCAGCTTGGGGTTCAGACTCAGGAGGCAGAACGTCAATCGAAGAACGCACAACTACTGACAGAGCAAGTAGATTTGAGCAGACAGTCTGTTAGCGGGGTATCTTTGGATGAGGAGATGTCCAATCTGATTAAGTTCCAACATGCTTATAGTGCGGCTTCACGTTTTATGACGACATTCGATCAATTGCTGGACAAGCTGATTAATAGCACAGGCCGTGTAGGACTCTAATTCAAATTAGTAGGAGGTAGCGTATGGCGATCCGAGTAACCTCGGGGATGATGAGCATGCAAACGCTCAGTAACCTGAATCGTAACTATAGCAATATGAATAAAATGGAGAATCAGATTACAACCGGACGTAAGCTCAATAAACCTTCAGATGATCCTGTGGGTGTGACTTATGCTCTTCGTTACAGATCTGAGCTGGCCTCCAATGAGCAGTATTCCAGCAATGCAGATGCAGCCGTAAGCTGGTTGGATTTTACGGATTCCACTATGCAGCAGGCTGGAGATGTGATGAAACGACTAAAAGAGCTAACAGTTCAAGCCTCAACTGGTACTGTTCCTCAATCCGGATTGGATGCGATTAAGTTAGAGGTGGATCAGCTCAAAGAGCAAATGACCAATATTGGGAATAGCCAGATTCGTGGTAAATACATTTTTAATGGTCAAAAGTATGACCAGGCGCCATACGAGCTTACTGGTACAATTACTAGCTATGACCAAATTGATACAGATCAAGGTGCTGTAAATTTTGCAATTGGAGATCAATCCACATTTCAGGTGAATACTTCTGGAAGTGAGTTTTTTGGAGCGTCAACGGATGCAGATAACGTTTTTAAAATTATGGATAATTTGAGTGCAGCTTTAGCAAGTGGAAACCAAACGACAGTAGCGAATCAACTCACAGATATTGAATCGCGTTATACCACAATGCAGTCCGGCCTATCCGAAGTTGGAGCGCGCACGAATCGTGTGGAGCTTGTGCAAGCGCGTCTGGGTGATCGTAATTTGAATTTAACAAATTTGCAGTCTAAGACTGAGGATGCGGATATTGCAAGCCTGATGATTCAGGCGACCTCTGCCCAGACCATATATGAAGCTGCTTTGAAATCATCGGCTCAGATCATGCAGCCATCTCTTATGGATTTTATGAGATGACATTTTGCTTTCTTTGACATTTTGAAGCTATGGACGAAAGTCCGTAGCTTTTTTGTTACTATCTTAGGAGGATGAGGTATGAACCAAAAACATGAAGTAGATGAAAAGGGACAATATAAAACAGAGTCCATTTTTATTTTCCCTAAAGGATTACCCGGTTTCGAGTATTTACGTGAATTTAAGCTACAGGAACATAACGAGTTCTTTAGTATTTTTAGTGCTGTAGAAGAGACAGGGGTCTCCTTTATAACAATCAACCCTTTTGACTTTGTACATGATTACGAGTTTGAGTTGTCTAATGATGCTCTTGCAGATATTGATGTAACAGAGCAAAAGCAGGTGGCAGTACGTTGTATTGTAACCTGGCACAGTAATAGAGACAAAATAACGGTCAACTTAATTGCACCTATCATTTTTAATACTGAAAATTTAAAAGGTAAGCAGATCGTTCTGCAAAGTTCAGAGTATACGACCAAACATGCATTATGGCCAGATTTGAAATTGGAAGAGCAAGGCGGTGAAGCCTGATGCTGGTTTTGTCCCGCAAGAAAGGCGAGTCTGTCGTAATTCAGAATAATATTGTTTTAACCGTGCTTTCCGTTGAAGGAGATAACGTTAAGATTGGAATATCTGCCCCCAAGGATATAGATATTTATCGTAAAGAGATTTTCGACGCAATTCAGGATAATAACCAAAGCGCAGCAATGGATCTTAAAACTCTCCAAAACGCAATATTGGAAATGGGAAGAGAAAGTAGCGGCATCGAGTAGGCCTCTGTTAGATTTGATAAAAAAGCTGACCCCATCGGGGGCCAGCTTTTTTGTTTTATTTATCATGCTGTTTAAACTGAAAAGGATTTAATAACCTTCGCTTTGTATTATACTATCTTATTTGGTAAGCGAAATGATAGAGACTGTTGATATCGGAGTTTAGTAGTTTACCGCCACTGTAAAAGTCGATTGGGATAATATCGAAATAATGTGTGCTGACACTGTTGTAGAAAGAGTACCTACCTGCAGCCGAGGTTAAACCATTTACAGGAATCGTAAAGTATCCTTGCTCATTGGTTGTTCCGCTTGCCGTGAATACCTTATTGTTTATTGTCACAATAATTCTCGTGGTAACAATAGCATTTGCAACAGGAGTACCTTGGGCATCAAACGCTCTGCCGCTAATGGTGATATTATTTTTTATTCTCCATTTTTGTCCATAGCCATAGTTGATAAAACCGTATACTCCACCGTCTGTTGTAATGTTGGAAGTTACCACCCGTGCAACATCAGCATTTTGGTAACTCACTGTCAAAGTATATGGAGTGGTGAGATCGAATTTGGATGGCGCAATAACACGAATATAATATTCACCTGCGGATAATTTTATTTGTGCAGTTGTGTTCTGGTTCAGATATCCGAGACTGTTCAAATTAGCGTCATATAGGTCCAGTCGGTATTCGCCGTAAGCTGACGTATTGTTGAGGTTGAGACGGACATTAGTATCAGAAGGAAGCTTGATTTTGCTCCAATCCTCATCCAGGATATTGTCGATCGTTTGGCTGCTGCTAAAGGTAGCTGATCCGCGGTTTTTAGCAAACCAAGGATTGTCATCTGGTTCACTGCTGTCATAGCTGTCGGATTGAATAGTATGAACGGAAAATGGCTGGGTGACATCAAATCCCTTATATGATTGGACAAGTATGAAATAATAGCCGCTCCCTGCTACATAGCTGACCTGTTCATATTGACCAGCCCCCTTTGTGGAATAGGAAACTTTGTTTAGCGTTCCTGTGCTTTCATCAAGCTTGTATAGATGAAGATCGTAATCATTGGTTGTGGATGCCCCTGGATTCAGAAAGACAGTCAGTTTATTGGGAGTTTCAACACGTGTGAAAAACCAGCGGCCTTCACCCTCTGCAGTAATATAACCTTGTGTGGAAATGCCAGATTTAATAAAGATCGCACCATCGGGTGTAGTATTATAAACATCATATGTGACTGCGGAGACGGAAATTTTATTGTTAGACGAAGTCTCTGGTAATGCATTTAACTTTGGATATTTTAAAATTTCCTCCTTGGAGATTGAAAGAGATTTGGATTGGGTTGGCGTTGTATGTAGGTCGCTTAAAAGTGTGTTTGAGCCATTCTTATACATGGAATTCAGAAATTGTGCTGGCAACTGAATAGGTTTAGCTTGAGAAGAACCCGCAAGTGCCTGATTAAAAGAAGATGAGAACCACCCAACCGCGAGTATCAAAACGGATAGCAAACGAATAGTTTTCCGAAGCATAATTGAAACACTCCTTATATTAGTATATTTTTTACCACAAGCTTAATATAAGCTAGAGTTCAAAAAATATCAATTATTGGTTAAAATAAAAATTTTTGAGTCGAAATGCTGTTTTCCAAAATAGATTTTTTTGAAAATTTTGAAATGCTATAAACAATACAGTGGCAGGTGTCGATATATAATTTAGAGCGGTAATTCTTCAGGGCGGCCGACCTGTGAAGACGCTCATACCACAAGGACGTGGGAATTAAACCATTTCAGGGAGGAAATTTCAAATGATTATTAACCACAATATTCCTGCATTGAACACTCATCGTAACATGGGTATGAATAATGCTGCAGCAAGTAAAAACATGGAGAAGCTGTCTTCCGGTCTGCGTATCAACCGTGCTGCTGATGACGCTGCTGGTCTCTCCATCTCCGAAAAAATGCGCGGACAAATCCGTGGTCTGGAACAATCTCAACGTAACGTTCAAGACGGTATTTCTTTTGCACAAACTGCTGAGGGTGCAATGAACGAAGTATCCTCCATGCTTTCCCGTATGAAAGAATTGAACGTTCAAAAGCTGAACGGAACATATTCTGCAAGCGACAAGAGCAATATCAACATGGAGCTTAACGCATTGGGATCGCAAATCAACGCTATCATGTCCAACACAACGTTCAATGGAATCAAAATCACTTCTAACGTAAAAATACAAGCTGACGATAAAGCTTTTACAATTACAGTTAGTGGTGTTGCTACTACAGGATTTACTGGCTTGAATTCTGGTTCCACGTTGACAAGCGTAAGTGACGGTATTGATAAAGTTGCTACACAACGTGCTAGACTGGGTGCTGTTCAAAACCGTTTGGAATATACTTCCAATAACTTGGGTACTACAGTTGAGAACCTGACAGCTTCCGAATCCCGTATTCGTGATACTGACATGGCAAAAGAAATGGTTGCTTTGTCCAAAAACAACATCTTGCTGCAAGCTTCGCAATCCATGCTGTCACAAGCAAACTCTGCGCCACAAGGCGTATTGTCCCTGCTTCGTTAAGATTTTGGAAAGCAAGCGAATTATTAAAAAGGCTCTGCAAAATGCAGAGCCTTTTTTTGTTTTTTTGTATTATTTTTCATAAACATTCTAAATCATTAACCGATATATAAAGTAGGACATCTGATAGGAATAAAAGAGATGCAGTGCGTGGCATACCATTTTACAAGCGAGGGGTTATGTTATGGAACCGTTGATACCCGCCAATGCAGGAGGTATAACACCGATTCATGTTTCTGCCGGAACTCCAAAGGAGGAGACAGCTACTGATCCAGTCCAATCTGTAATTCCTGCAAAAGTACAGCAAACACACGAGCAAACAATTGAACAATTGCAAAAAGCAATTGATGCGATTCAAGGTCCTCGAAAAATGTTTGAAATATCTGTACACGAAAAAACCCACACTATTATGATTAAAGTTTTAAACAAGGAAACGGGCGATCTCATTCGTGAGGTTCCGCCAGAAAAAATTCTGGATGTAGCAGCAAGAATGATGGAAATCACCGGGATTATTGTTGATAAAAAGGCATAAGGAGGAACGTTCATGGTAACAAGAATAAGTGGTTTGGCGTCTGGTATGGATATAGATTCAATGGTTAAAAAGCTGATGACAGCTGAGAGCGCTCCGCTCGACAAGCTAAATCAACAGAAACAGCTAATGGAATGGAAGCGTGAAAACTATCGGGAGACCAGTGTGAAACTGGTTAGTTTTACGCAAGATAAACTATCTAAACTTAACTTGAGTAGTGCAATCAGTGCTCAGAAGGCGAATATTACCGGAAATACTAGTGCAGTTAGTGCGAAAGTATCTTCGTCGGCCAGTGGAGTATTGGATGTAAAAGTGACCTCGCTGGCAACAGCATCAAGCGCTACTTCTTCTGCAGCTATTGAACTCAATGGTTCTGTTTCTGCACCGACCGATTGGGGAACTGTTAAGCTACAGGATATTAAAGATTCGGGAATCTCAGGAACCACTCCAATAACAGTCAAAATTGGTTCAGGAGCTTCGGAAGCATCCATAGAAATAGATCCTGCCAATGAAACGATTGATTCCTTTGTCCAAAAAATCAATTCAAATAAGCAAGCTGGTGTGAGTGCGATCTATGACTCTGCCACAGGTAAGATTTCTCTAACAAGTAAAACGACTGGAGCCAAAGATATTGAGCTTAATGGAGCGGTATTTTCTGCTTTAAAGCTGGGGAATACCATTACAGGCGGCGAAGACGCTAAACTTACTGTAAATGGTTTGGATATCACAAGATCCTCCAATACCTTCACGATGAATGGTGTCGAACTTACGCTTAATAATGCCAGTGGCAGTACTTCTACACGCATTGAAGTGGTCAAAGATACGGATAAGCTGGTTGAAACGGTTCAGGGGTTTGTTGATGCGTACAACGATGTTCTCTCTACGTTGAATAACAAAGTTAGTGAAGAACGATACAAAAAATATACACCTTTAACAACTGCCCAAAAAAAGGACATGAGTGATGATGAAGTTAAACAATGGACTGATAAAGCTAAAAGTGGAATGCTTAAAAATGACAGTATTTTGCAGAGCGCAGCAGCGGATATGCGTAGTGCAATGACTCAGGGAGTTAAACTGGACGACGGTACAACAATTAGTCTTGCCCAGCTCGGTATAACAACAGGTACGTATCAGACAAAAGGGAAACTTATTTTAGATACAGATAAGCTGAAAGCTGCTTTAGATAAAGATCCTGATATTGTGACCAACTTTTTCAGTAAGCAGGATTCTGCCACAGCACAAAGTAATAAATATACGGACCAAGACGGGATTTTTGCACGCATGAAAAAAATATCCAATACTGCGCTGCAAAAGTTAGCTGACAAGGCAGGAACCTCAAAGGTAAGTACTGATCTTAGTGCTTCATTCCTTATCAACAGCACAATGGGAACAGAGTTAACGAGTATTGACAGAAGAATTACCGATATGACAGCCCGATTGAATATGATAGAAACGAATTACTACAAAAAATTCACAGCTATGGAGACGGCAATTAATAAATATAATAGCACTTCTTCTAGTTTGTCCAGCTTTAGATAAATAAGGAGGTCATACATTTGATTCAATCCCCTTACCAGAAGTACCAGCAGGCTCAAGCCCAGACTGCCTCCAAGCCTAAACTTCTGATTATGCTGTATGATGGGGCAATCCGTTTTACTCGGGCAGGTATAGACGGGATTTTAGATAAAGATTTCGGGAAAGCGAACTATAATCTTTGTAAATCACAAGCTATCATCCATGAATTAATATCTGCCTTGAATTTTGACTATCCGATTGCACAGGATTTATTAAGAATTTATGAATATATGCTGCATTGTCTGATTGAAGCTAACGTTCATAAAGATGTCTCTAAGGCTCGGGAAGTAGAGGAACATCTAACAGATCTTCGTGAGGCTTGGGTGGAAGTGAGCAAACTTCCAAGCTCGGTCACAGGTAGCTGATGGACAGTAACAGTATTCAAGCCCTCATTCAAGCATTAAAAGAAATGACAATAGAGACGACCAACCGACTCTCGATCATAGAAGAGGAAGAGTTAGTTGCTTTTGTCGATCGTCGACAAGAAATTGTGCAGGAAATGAAGAAATTTCGGAATGTTATCACTGAGGAAGATAAACAAGAAATAGGACTTATTTTGGATATGGATGCACCGATATTGGAGCGTATGAATAAGTTGAAAGATGAAGCCGGTAGTTGGATGGAGAGAAAAGGAAATATACGTGTCCAACAAAGTGCTTACCAGCGTGCTTATTCAGTTGATAGTCTTTTTATAGATCACAGGAAGTAAATGGTATTATAATCTCTCTCAGGTTATACTGGGAGGGATTTTTTTATTTGCAAGGTTCACTCCTTCATGTTACAGTCCGATATATTAATTATGAAGAATCATAATGAATGGTGGTATGGTCTTGACAATTTTATCATTGAATCTGACAGCTATACAGAAGCGATTTCCAAATGTTTCTAGTACAGTACTCTCACTTGAGCCAACTGGGGTCAAGGATCACAAGTCTTATAATGAACCTGTAGAAAAAGATCATATTTGGCTGGAGGCGGTTCAGCAATCGGTAGGAAATATAGAATGTGTCTTTGTTTATGGATTTGGTCAGGGTCTTGGCGTCGCTGACATCCTTGAAATGTATCCTGACCGCTTGCTTCTTGTATATGAACCGGATGAATACCAGTTCCTAAAGTCTATTAGCAGTTATGATATGCGGATTCTTTTAGAGCACCCCAATTTGTACTGGCTGGCCATTGGCGATCTCCAATTAAATTCACTGTTTTATATGGCGTCTGTCCATATGCAGCGAGAGTTAGCCTTTGTTGCACTTCGTCATTATCTCGAGGACGAAATGAATGTATTACGTGATGTTAAAGAAAAATTGAAAGATTACAATCGTACCTATGAATCAAACCAACGCACTAATCATTTTTTTCGGCAGGACTGGATTCGTAACAGCATGTACCAGATGGCGGGAATGCTGTCTTCGCCCTCTATTGATGATTTTAAATTTTCTTTTCCCGGAAGCACGGCTTTTATTATCGCATCGGGGCCATCGCTTCAGCAGGATATTGAGTGGATTAAGCGAGTGCAACCTCATGCGCTTGTTATCGCAGCGGGCTCTAGTATTCAAGCACTAGTTAAAGAGGGAATACAGCCGCATTTAGCGGTCACGCTGGATGGTGGTATTATCAATGATAAGGTGTTTTCCCAGCCAGAAACGTTGGAAGCTCCTCTATTATACGGGTCTACCTCTTATTTTGGGATTACAGATCGAAAGCAGAAGGATACCATCCATTTTGTGCTGAGTAATGATCCTATTTCGCAGTATTATTTAGGAATTGACCAGACACAGGTTGCTATAACAGCAACACCGACGGTTGTAGGCTCAGCCATACAAGCGGCTGCATGGCTTGGGGCTCGGCGCATCGTACTGATGGGGCAGGATTTATCCTTCCCAGGTAATAAGGTCTACGCTGATGGAGTAGGACATATTAACGAATCCCACAAAGCATCGTTTATGGAGAAGGCACTGCAACAGGTATTGAACGTGCATGGTGAATATAATGCTACGAACGAAAGTTTCTTGTTTATGAAAGACGCACTTGAGCACTTGTTTGAAGCTTTATCCAGTATTGAATTTATTAATACGACTCGTAACGGGGCCGCGCTAGAGGGAACCGTTTGGAAGCCGATTGAAGAAGTATATGATATGATTGCCGAGGAACATATTGAGCACGATGCAATAGCCAGTATCCAACGGAATCAGCCCTTTATTATAAATGAGAATCGTATCGAAGAGGTTAAAGGGAAAATACAGCATACGCTCAATGATTTCGCTCAATTCAGGGAAGAATTGAAAATCATGCTGAAAACGATCGGGAATATTAGAGAATGGAGCCGAATGAAGCCGCTCAAATGTCACAATGCGATTGTTGAAATTGAACAACGCTGGACCAGCATTGTAAGTAGAGATTGGTTTAATCCTATTATAGAAACCGTACTTCCACTGGAAATTGGTCTATTTGACCAGCAACAACCTTTGATCGCTATAGAGCAAAATCTCTCCCGCAAAGCTGACATGATACATGAACATCTAGGAAAGCTAACGAATGAGATACTGGATAAAATTCCGATGCTTGAAGAACTGTTTATAGAAGCAATTCGCAGAATAGATAATATAAAGAGTTAAAGGACAAGGGACGTGTTCAAAATGCAGAAGGAAACCTACAAAGGGAAGAAAATATTAATCACAGGTGGAACGGGAACAATAGGGCGTCAACTGGTGCAGAGACTTTTGAAAGATGAGCCGAGTGTAATTCGTATTTTTAGCCGTGATGAGCATAAACAGTATGAAATGAATATAGATTTTCAAGCCCATTCTAATCAATTGCGTTTTCTGATTGGTGATGTGAGAGATCAGCAAAGATTGATGAGAGCAATGGAGGATATTGATTACGTATTCCATTTAGCCGCAATGAAGCACGTACCTTCGTGTGAGTATAACCCGTTTGAGGCTGTACAAACCAATGTAATAGGTACTCAGAATGTCATTCAGGCGGCTTTGGAGAATGGTGTGAAAAAGGTCCTTTTCACAAGTACGGATAAGGCTATTTCTCCGACCAACACTTATGGTGCAACCAAGCTAACAGCAGAGCGTCTGATTTCGGCCTCTGAATATCAAAAGGGCTCCAAGTCTACTATATTTTCTTCGGTTCGCTTTGGAAATGTGATGGGTTCACGTGGCTCCGTTATTCCATTGTTTAAGAAGCAAATTTTGGAAAATGACGAAATCACCATTACAGATCCAGAGATGTTGAGATATATGATGACCCCTTCACAGGCGATTGAATTAATCCTGCAGGCTAACGAGGATGCACAGGGGGGGGAAGTCTTTGTCCTGAAAATGCCTGTTGTGCGAATTGGTGACTTAGCCGAAGCGCTCATAAAGGTTTTTTTAGAAAAATCCGGGATCAAAACTAAAGTCGAAGTTAAACGGATAGGACTTCGTCCAGGCGAGAAGATGTTTGAAGAATTAATGACTGAAGACGAACGACTAAATGCTCTAGAAACAGAGCAAATGTATATTATACCATCACTTTCTAAAAATAAAAATCAAACGTTATCAAATAAGATTATTAAGCCAAATGAGCTTCCAATTGCTAAAAACGTGATTATAGACTGGTTAATATCAGAAAATCTGATTTAATTGTTGTCGAACAGGATATGAAAAATTGAAAATAAACCCATGGAAAGAGATCTAAAGAGCATTTGATGTGTTAGTATTTACCGTTCGAGAAGCACTGAAAAAAGGATTCTATAAAAAAGTAGGGGAGAGTAACATATGAATTCAATCAGGTATTTAGGAAACTCAAGTAATGAAGAAAAAAAAGGTAAACAAAAATTCGTGGAGATAATGAAGAATTCACCCATTCCTGATGAGGAAATTTTGGATAATATGGGGATTTATCTAAGAAGACAAACTCTCTCAAGGCTATTATACATTAATGAATTATATAAAAAGATTATAAATGTTCATGGAGTTATTATGGAATTTGGAGTGAGATGGGGGCAGAATCTGTCGTTATATGAAAATTTAAGGGGTATATATGAACCATATAATTATAATAGAAAAATTATTGGATTTGATACGTTTGAAGGCTTTCCTGAAGTAGATATTAAGGATGGTCAGCACGTCAGTAAAGGAGATTATTCTGTTACTCCTAACTATTTTGAGTACTTGGACAGTGTGATGCAATTTCATGAACAAGAAAGTCCGATTTCCCACATTAAAAAATATGAGTTGATAAAGGGAGATGCAACGGATAGTATTACGACTTATCTATCTGATCATCCTGAAACTATTGTTTCATTAGCATATTTTGATTTTGATATATATAAACCTACAAAAAAATGCCTGGAGGCTATTTCAAGCCATCTCACAAAAGGAAGTGTTTTAGCTTTTGATGAGCTTAACTATAGTGCACTTCCTGGTGAGACAATCGCTTTAAAAGAAGTATTGGGTTTAAGTCGATATGCCATTAGAAGAGATCCTATGAATCCACTATGTTCTTATATCATTATTGAATAAAAGAAAGGCGAATATTCATGAATATTACTGCCATTATCCAAGCCCGTATGGGATCTACGCGTCTTCCTGGCAAGGTTATGAACAAGCTGGGGGATCAGACAGTTCTGGGACATGTGATTAATAGGGTACTTGCAATTCCTACCTTGGACCAGGTCATCGTGGCTACGACCACGGAGACGGAGGATGACCATATCTGTCAGGAGGCAAGCCATTACGGGGTAAACTATTTCAGGGGAAGCCGGACGAATGTCCTCAGCCGTTACTATGAAGCAGCAAAGGAAGTAAAATCAGATGTTGTTGTGCGAATTACATCGGATTGTCCTCTGTTAGACCCACTTATTTCCGATAAAGTCATTACTCATTTTTTGGACAATGATTTAGATTATTCCAGCAGTGGTTTAAGTGGTACTTTTGCACGGGGACTGGATACAGAAGTGTTTACCTTTGATGCTTTAAGCCGATCGTATTTTCATGCCACGAAAGAATATGAATACGAGCACGTTACACCCTACATTTACCAGCATCCTGATTTATTTCATATCCATGCATACAGCAGCAGCACAGATTTTAGTCGATACAGGTTGACGTTAGATACCCCCGAGGATTGGGAGCTGATTTCCAGGATTTATGGGGAGTTATATACAGGCAGCATTTTCCACTGGAACGAGATACTTTCGCTACTTGAGCGTCAACCTGAACTGGCGCTGATCAATGCGGAGGTAAAGCAAAAAAAGCTAGGCGAGTAATAAAGTGATGACTGATAAAGCGAGGTTTGCGGTATGAATGTCATGATCATGAGTATCAGTCAGAAGGTGCCTATGATTAAAGCGGTAAGGGATGCTCTGCATCGTGCCCGTCCAGGTGCCAAGTTGTATGGAGCGGATATTAGTGCTAGCTGTTTAGGGCAGTATGTGGTTGATGTATTCTGGCTTTGTCCTTCTTTACAAGATTTGACGGTGGATAGTCTTATCAGCTACTGTCATGCACAAGAGATTTCAGTAATCATTCCGAGCAGAGACGGAGAATTACTATATTTTGCAGAGCATCGGCAACAACTAGAGAAGGCCGGGATTACGGTTATGATATCGGATGTTGATGCAGTAGAGCTATGTTTGGACAAGTTACGCTTTTATGAGGTACTGGCGGAACAGGGATATCCGGTAATTCCAACATTCACAGAGCTTGAAGCTATAACAACATCCTCCTACTATAACGTTGGACAATATGTGGTGAAAGAGCGATTTGGGGCCGGTTCAATCAATGCGGGTATTGGTCTTAGCCCCCATGAAACCAAAAGGCATGCGAAAAGAATGTTGAACCCAGTATTTCAGCCTCTGATTCAAGGGATCGAATATAGTGTTGATGTTTTCTTAACAAGGGAAAGTAAGGCTGTGGGGGCTCTTGTTCGGCAACGCAATTGGGTGATGAATGGGGAGTCACAGATCACGACATCAGTCCGTTACCCGGAAATAGAGAAACTGTGTCAGCAGATTGCAGAGCGTTTCCGATTTCGTGGTCATGTTATCTTCCAGCTTATAGTGGATGGAGATAAACGGCAGCATCTAATTGAGTGTAACTGTCGGTTTGGGGGAGCGTCGACGCTATCATTAGCAATGGGGCTGGATAGTTTTTTCTGGTTTCTGAAGGAGAGCGAGGGGACTCAAATTGACGACTTGTTCTTTCATAGATCTGCGCATGAGAAAATGCTAGTTCGGCATGCGGAGGACCTAATCTTATGAAGGTTTTTGTTTTTGATCTTGATGATACTTTGTACGAAGAAATTACTTTTGTTCGAAGCGGATTTCAGGCGGTCGCTTCTTACTTGAGCGAGCAATTTGGTATAAACTCACAGGAGGCCTTCTCAATCATGTGGGATGTGCTGGAGCAAGAGGGTAGAGGAAAGGTCTTTGACAGAGTGCTTGAACATTATGGGATGGCAACACGGCGTAATATCAGGAAATGCCTATCGATTTATAGGCTTCATCGACCGGACATCACACTATCCCCTGATGCGGATGCGGTTTTGGAGCGCCTGGCGGTCGAAGGCTCCCCGATCTATATTGTGACGGATGGCAACAAGGTCGTACAATATAACAAGATTAAAGCATTAGGTTTGGAAGAGCGGGTGAGGAAATGCTATATCACCTATCGATACGGGAGACATAGATCTAAACCTTCTCCTTATTGTTTCCAGCTCATCGCGCAAACGGAAAAGGTTGATCCGTCCGATATTATATATATTGGAGATAATCCGAACAAAGACTTTGTGGGTATACGGCCTTTAGGGTACCGCACGATTCGAATTCGTCGAGGGCATTTTAAGGATACCGTAAAGCCTGAGGAATATAATGCAGATGTGGAAGTGGAGACTTTGGACCAATTGTTTGAGATTACGACTGCTTGGGATGTATTCCAATGAAAATGCAGATTCTGATACGGGCGAATGCCTCTTCTCGACTGGGAACCGGGCATGTGATGAGGTGCATTACCCTTGCCTTGAGCATACGAGATAACATACCAGCAGATATCCGCTTTGTGTGTAATGCTGATATACCGCAAGCTTTGGCTGAAGATATTTGCTGCAGAGGCTTTAGCCTTTCCTGTCTATCGGGAACTGATGAGGAACCCTTAGATATGGACCGGGATGCCCGGGAGACTGCAGCTGTAGGTGGTGAACAATGCGATTGGCTTATTGTGGACCATTATGGCTTAGATGCCCGTTGGGAGCAATTGCTCCGTCCTTATGTCCGCAGTATCTTCGTGATTGATGACCTGGCAAATCGGCCACATGATTGTGACGTACTATTGGACCAGAACTTATATCCAGATATGGATAAAAGATATATTGGATTGCTGCCGGAGCATGCACTTCAACTATTGGGCCCGGAATTTGCATTGCTACGGAACGACTTTTTCCGTCTGTCGGAAAACGCGGTCGCTCGGACACAATGTCAATGCATTCTTGTTAATTTCGGTGGAAGTGATCCAACCAATGAGTTGGGCAAAATGCTGCCTGTCGTTGAAAGCGAAATCGGGAAACAGTTTCATTTTATTGTAGTTGCAGGTCCAGCCAATTCTCGTGTACCAGAACTGCGAGCGGCATTCTCTCCTTTTGACCATGTTACGTTTTATGAGAATTATTCGAATATGGCGGAGCTGTTAGCCTCAGTGGATTTGGCGATCGGTGCAGGTGGAATCTCTATGTGGGAGCGCTGCTATATGGGTGTACCTTCCGTGATTATCACCGTGGCTGAAAATCAGAAGGCAACTGTTATGGAAGCAGCAAAACGGGGACTTGCATGGCATATAGGGGCAAGTGGGGAGGTCAGGACTGAACAAGTTACAGATATGCTGGAGAAATTGCTGAATAAGCCCGAATTGTTAGCTGAGCAGAGCAGGGCGGTTCTGGCTTTGACGGAGACACAGAGAAGGAGCGGGAGACATCCCATCCTTTCCATATTGAAGGGGGAATTATAGTGGAATTCCAAATTGGCGACCGTTGGATCGGTAAGAAACACAAACCTTTTATAATAGCAGAAATGTCTGGTAATCATAATCAGTCGCTCGATCGGGCGCTTGCCATCGTGGAGGCTGCGGCGGCATCTGGAGTGGATGCGCTCAAACTCCAAACTTATACAGCAGATACAATGACGTTGGACATTCATGAGGGCGACTTTTTCATTGAGGACCCGAACAGTCTGTGGAAAGGCAATTCGTTGTATAGTCTTTATCAGGAAGCATATACGCCATGGGAATGGCATGAACCCATTTTCAATAAATGTGCAGAGTTGGGGATTTTGGCGTTCAGCACTCCTTTTGATGAATCAGCTGTCGACTTTCTTGAATCATTGAAAGTGCCTGCTTATAAAATAGCTTCCTTTGAAAACACGGACATCCAATTAATTCGAAAGGTTGCGGCAACAGGCAAACCACTGATCATTTCAACAGGTATGGCGTCGGTAGCTGAACTAGATGAATCAGTTCGTGCAGCGAAGGAGGCTGGCGCCAAGGACATTGTTTTACTGAAATGTACAAGTACTTACCCTGCGTCGCCAGACAATACGAATATTGCGACGCTTCCTCATTTGGAACAACTATTCGGTTGCCAGGTTGGTATATCGGATCATACTATGGGGGTTGGCGTGTCGGTGGCGAGTGTGGCTTTGGGGACGACGGTAATTGAAAAGCACTTTACGTTGCGTCGTGCTGATGGTGGAGTGGACTCAGCCTTTTCCATGGAGCCTGAAGAAATGGCTGCGCTGGTGACGGAAGCAGAACGTGCCTGGCAGTCTATCGGCCATATTACATATGGTGCGACGGAACGAGAAAAGGAGTCTTTGAAGCATAGAAGGTCTCTCTATATCGCCAAGGACATCCAAAAGGGTGAAATGATCACTAGGGAGCATATTAAGGCAATTCGTCCAGGCTTAGGACTGCCGACAAAATTTCTAGACGAAATTATTGGAAAATCAGTGAAAGAGAATACCCCTAAAGGTACGCCAGTAAACTGGGGGTTATTTTAAGTGCCTGTGAGCCACAGGTCATAGAGTAAGTACAATCAGGCTATACACTATGAAGAGTCTCGACAAAATGAAATAGACAGGAGTTGCACTTATGAACATTTTACTCACTGGTGGCGCTGGTTTTATTGGGCGTTGGGTTGCCAAGCGTCTGTTGGAGGATGGGCATCAGGTTTGGATTGTCGACGATTTGTCGAATGGACGCGAGGAAAATTTGTCGGATCTAGTCGAACACAGCAACTTCAAGGAATTCATCAAAGGAAGTATTTTGGATGAAGCGCTGCTGGAACGGTTGTTCGAAGAGCATTCGTTTGAAATTTGCTACCATTTAGGAGCTTCCATAAATGTACAGGATTCTATTGATGATCCACGCACTACTTTTAATAACGATGCGGTAGGAACCTTCGCAATCTTGGAGCAGTGCCGCAAGCATCAAACCAAGGTAGTTTTTATGAGTACATGTATGGTTTATGACCGCTGTAGCGACGATCAAGGCATTAATGAGTTGCATCCGACCAAGCCGGCTTCTCCTTATGCAGGAGCGAAGGTAGCTGCTGAGAATATGGTATTATCCTACTATTTCGCTTATGGTTTACCAACAGTGGTTATTCGCCCGTTTAATACATATGGCCCTTTTCAAAAGACAGGCGGTGAGGGCGGCGTAGTTGCGATCTTCATTAAAAACCATTTGGAAGGTAAAGACCTTAACATCTATGGAGAAGGCACACAAACCCGTGATCTTCTGTACGTTGAGGATTGCGCTCGCTTCGTCGTGGAGGCTGGATTTAGCGACCGTGTCAATGGTCAGATTGTCAATGCGGGATTGGGTCAGGATATTTCTGTGAACGATCTGGCATTTCTGATAAGTGGCGATCAGTCCCGTATCAAGCATGTGGAGCACATCCATCCGCAAAGTGAGATTCAGAAGCTGTTGTGTAACTCGACGAAGGCGAAGGAGTTACTTGGTTGGGAACCGCGTATTAGTTTGGAAGAAGGTATCCGGCGTACGACAGTCTGGATTCGTGAGAGCGGCATGATCTAGTTTGTTTTAAGCATAGAGGGGGTTAATTGAATGTCCGATGATGTAATAACTGAACCTGTGCGTGATACACTGTTGCCATATGGACAGCAATGGATTGACGATGAAGATATTCAAGCTGTTGTGGATGTACTCCGTAGCGGGTTTGTTACGCAGGGACCTGCGATTCAGCAATTTGAAGCGAAGGTTGCTGAGTATGTAGGTGCCAAGTATGCGGTGGCGTTCACCAACGGAACTGCTGCACTGCATGGAGCCTGTTTTGCCGCAGGGATTGGACAAGGCGATGAGGTTATCACAACACCACTTACATTCCTCGCCAGTAGTAATTGCGTATTATACCAGGGAGGAACGCCGGTGTTCGCCGACATTGATATGCACACCTACAATATTGATGCGGACCGGATTGCAGAGCGGATTACCGAGCATACTCGGGCGGTCATAGCCGTCGATTTTACGGGTCAGCCGGCTGAACTCGACAAAATATCGATGTTGTGCCGGGACCGTGGGTTGGTGTTCATTGAGGATGCGGCTCACTCTTTGGGGGCGGATTACCATGGACGCAAAGTAGGTTCATGGGCGGACATGACCATGTTCAGTTTCCATCCGGTCAAGCATATTACGACAGGCGAGGGTGGCATCATTGCGACGAATTCTGAGGAATTTTATCGAAAATTGTTATTGTTCCGTAGCCACGGTATGACACGCGACCCACAGGAGTTGACAAAAAACGACGGCTCTTGGTATTACGAAATGCAGGAACTGGGATATAACTATCGTATGACAGATATCCAGGCTGCATTGGGGCATTCCCAGATGAAGAAGCTCGATGCGTTTGTAGAGAAGCGTCGTACGATCGTGCAGGCTTACAATGAAGCTTTGAGTGAGTTGACCGGGATTGTCCTTCCTGAGCAGCTTGCCGGGGCGAACTCTAGCTGGCACTTATATGTGATCCGTTGGCAGCCAGAGCATTTTAACGCAAATCGGAAGACGATATTTGAGGCCTTACGGTCTGAGAATATCGGTGTAAATGTGCACTATATTCCTGTTTATCTGCAACCTTATTACCAAAACCTCGGCTATGAGGAAGGGCTGTGTCCGAACGCTGAGGAGTATTATCGGACAGCATTAACACTCCCTCTCTTTCCTAAGATGACAGATCAGGATGTGCAGGATGTAATTCAGGCGGTTCGTAAGGTATGGACCAGATATTCAAGATCGGTTTCTGGAGAAAATATAACAAAGTGAAAATCTTATATAAGACCAACTTCTAACGATGACCATGAATAGTCGTCTCATATGAGGATGGAGCATGAGCAAGAAAAATATCTCTTACGGAATTTTCTGTGATGGAGCTCTTCTGTAATTTAATTATAGAAGAAAACTATTTAAATTTTTTGTTTCAAATAAATTTGTACGGGGTAAAGGAGCTGAGAAGCTCCTTTATTTTTTGTATATATGCCTTGACTAAATCAATACTGAATCCTAAATTGTGGTAAAATAATGTATGAAAACATTATCAATTCCAATTGACAATGGATAAGTTTGGGTGGTATAGTCGGAAATGTGGGCGAGAGCTTCACTTCATTTGATGACGAAGGGAATGTTAGTGCATGCAAGGTAAAGTAAAATGGTTTAATGCTGAAAAAGGTTATGGTTTCATTGAAACTGCTGAAGGCGGCGACGTATTTGTACATTTTTCCGCAATTCAAACAGAAGGTTTCAAAACGCTTGAAGAAGGACAAGACGTGGAGTTCGACATTGTCGAAGGCGCACGTGGACCACAAGCCGCTAACGTAACCAAATTATAATCATCCCCGGCATAGCCGACCTACATAATTGGTAAGATGGTTAGCAATGGATAACGCGCTAGCAACTGCCCTGGAATATATTCCAGGGCTTTTTTATTTTTTTCTAAACACATAAGGATTTTTTTGGAATCCTGACATAAAAAAGAGCCACGGTACTTCGTGGATCAGCGCTTGTAGCGTAAGGTTGAGAATTTCGCCTGGTGCAATATCCGGGAGGGCGGTGCCTGTACCGGGATTGGCGCCTGGCTATGCTTTTTCTTGGATGGCCAGGCTGCCGGGTACATAAACCAATCCTTGTGGTAACAGCTCTGAGAACAATGGATATTGTGCCGTGATACCGCCTTTAATAGATTGGCTCCCGACAGCAATTGACCGTTCAGTTGCAGGCTGCCAGGAATGAACAGAGTTCCGGCCGGAATGAACTTTGGCAAAGTAACTTCCGTAGTTACGTTGCCAAAGTTGTTAAGCTGTATCGTGTAGGTTAGTGTATCACCAACAGAGGCGTTAAGGGTGCTGGATGTTTTGGCAAGTGCAATGAGCGGCTGGAATACAGGTACGATAAGCGGATCGGAAAAGGTAGTGTCGGTGAATGTTCCGCTGGTAAATGTGACGGCTGAGATATTTGTGAGCAGTGGAGGCTGCGGCAAAGTTTGGACAGATGTTTGGAAGCTAACGATGAATGTATTTCCAGGCGCAACGTCGTCAATGGCAATTCCAGCAACTAGAGAGGCTTAGAGATGGCTACGCCGTCGATGAGCACACTACCTGGAACAAAGGAGGTTACGGCCGAATAATATCGGTTACAACGGTATGTGGCCAAATCTACACCGCTATTCGTGATGCTCAGTGTGTATCTGACTGTATCGCCGATTACAGCGGCCCCCAAGCTGGGTGTTTGCGTCACCTGGGTATTAGTGCGGATACGCTGACATTGACTGTATTTGATGTGATAGAACCACTCAGCACTCTACCGTCAGGCGGTGAGTAGGTAAAGTTCGCTTGCCCAAGAACGGTTGGTACAAGCGGGGGTAGCAGAGACGAAACAACCGATTGGAAATTCACTACGGTACTGCTGGAAGGAACAAGCGAGCCGAGTGTAATGCCTGTAACTGGTGAAGCTCCAGATACAAGGATGACGTTACCTGAAGCGTTTTATCGAATAATGAAGATTTTTGTAAAAAAGCTTCGAAATGTTGGGTGTTTTTTTTACTTGGCGTTAACATATGTGTTATACTGAAGGGGCAAAGGAGGCGTGCCCTATGAACTTAACAGTACGAGGTCAACAGATCGAGGTTACCGACGCTTTGAAGGACTACGTTGATAAGAAATTCAGCAGACTTGAAAAGTATTTCGATGCACCCCCGACGTCTGACGGAAGTGTAACGTTAAGCACAACCAGAGATTTGCACACTGTAGAAGTAACCATTCCTTTGCCGGGGCTTGTACTCCGTGCCGAAGACGAAAGCGATGACATGTATGCGTCCATTGATGCCGTGGTAGACAAGCTTGAGCGGCAAATCCGAAAGAACAAAACCAAGCTAAACCGAAAATTCCGTCAAAAAGGCAGTTTGAAAACTCTTTTTGTGGAAGATCCGGCAGGTGGCGTGGTTGTGGCTGAAGATGAGGATGCAGAACTGGATGAGCTGGAGGTCGTTCGCACCAAGCGCTTCTTATTGAAGCCTATGGATGTGGAAGAAGCTATTCTTCAAATGAACATGGTTGGACATAATTTCTTCGTATTTGCCAATATCGATAACGAAGAAGTCAGCGTGGTTTACAAACGCAATGACGGTAAGTACGGTCTAATTGAACGGGAATAGTTTGTAGAGTTAGAAGCTCACCTTATTTTAAAATGAATAGTACAGTTTCAATGCAAGCATGCTTTATGGATATTAGCGAAAATGAAAATAACAACGAGCCTTATCCTTGCAAATCTGGCGGGGTAGGGCTCTTTTATATGTATGTTGTAAATGGAATAGGGTAATTTTAACTCGAATAAACGTAACCAAATGTGTATTTCATGCGTCAATTGCTCTGGTTTCTTTAACTGGATGCAATTCCTGAGGCTGCTTGTGTTGCGGCATGTCCTACAAACTGTTACAATTTATGCAAAGAACATCGCACGATGGGCTGGTACAGCCGGGCCTGTCAAACATATCGGGAATCAATTTCATCATGGACCCTTTCTTATTGTGAAATTGATTCTATTAATTTGTTTTGCGCGAAAGGGGTAAACCATGCTAGGAATTGTTAAAAAAATTTTTGGTGATACAAATGAACGTGACGTCAAACGTTTGATGAAGACGGTTGAACTGATCAATAAAATAGAGCCGGATTTTGAGAAGCTCTCGGATGAGGAGCTGAAAGCGAAGACGGCGGAGTTTAGAGAGCGGATTGAACAAGGTACTACGGCTGAAGAAATTCTGCCGGAAGCTTTTGCAACCGTTCGTGAAGCGTCCAAGCGGGTGCTGGGCAAACGTCATTATGACGTTCAGATGCTCGGCGGTATTGCGCTGCATGAAGGTAAAATTGCCGAAATGAAAACCGGTGAAGGTAAAACATTGGTAGGTACGCTGCCGGTTTATTTGAATGCACTGTTGGGTAAAGGTGTGCACGTGGTTACGGTCAATGACTATTTGGCACAGCGTGACAGCGGAGAAATGGGACAAATCTACAACTTCCTGGGGATGACTGTAGGGCTGAATTTGGCGAACATGGATCATGCCGCCAAGCAGGAAGCTTACGCCTGTGACATCACGTATGGTACGAACAATGAGTTTGGGTTTGATTATCTGCGCGATAATATGGTGCTTTACAAAGAGCAGATGGTACAGCGACCATTATACTTCTGTATCATTGATGAAGTGGATTCCATTCTCGTCGATGAGGCTCGTACACCATTGATTATTTCAGGACAAGCTCAAAAATCGACAGAGCTGTATTTCGCAGCTGACCGTTTTGTGAAGAGCCTGAATGTTGAAGAGGATTACACACTGGATATCAAGGTGAAGTCGGTTGCCTTGACCGAAAACGGCGTATCCAAGGCCGAAAATTTCTTCGGACTGGAAAATCTGTACGATCAGGAAAGCGTGACGATCAACCACCACATTGTACAGGCATTGAAGGCTAACGCTATTATGCGCCTGGATGTGGATTATGTCGTAGCTGACGGTGAAGTTCTGATTGTCGATGAGTTCACAGGTCGTCTGATGGCTGGACGTCGTTACAGTGATGGTTTGCATCAGGCCATTGAAGCGAAGGAAAACATCATTGTACAAAATGAAAGTATGACGCTGGCGACGATTACATTCCAAAACTACTTCCGTATGTACCGCAAATTGGCTGGTATGACGGGTACAGCGAAAACAGAAGAAGAAGAATTCAAAAAAATCTATGGTCTGGAAGTGCTCCAAATTCCAACGAATCGACCTAACCAGCGTGTAGATATGCCTGACGTTGTATACAAGAGCGTAAAAGGCAAATTCCATGCAGTAGTGGATGAAATTCTGGAGCGTAACAAAAAGAATCAGCCGGTATTGGTAGGTACGGTTTCTATCGAAAACTCGGAGCTGCTTTCTGAGATGCTGAAACGCAAAGGCGTTCGTCATAAAGTGCTTAACGCCAAGTATCACGCTGAGGAAGCGGAGATTATTTCACACGCAGGTGAAGCTGGCGCGGTTACTATCGCTACCAATATGGCAGGGCGCGGTACTGACATCGTACTGGGTGAAGGCGTATCAGAACTCGGTGGATTGCATATCATCGGTACAGAGCGTCATGAATCCCGTCGTATTGATAATCAGCTTCGCGGACGTGCAGGACGTCAGGGTGATCCAGGGTCCACGCAGTTTTACTTATCACTCGGCGATGAATTAATGAAGCGTTTTGGTGCGGATAACGTATTGAATATGATGGAGCGCTTGGGCTTTGAAGAAGACCAGCCAATCGAGAGCCGCATGATTACACGTGCTATCGAATCAGCGCAAAAACGCGTCGAAGGCAACAACTTTGATCAGCGTAAAGTCGTTCTCCAGTATGATGATGTCATGAACCAGCAGCGTGCTATTATCTACAAACAGCGCCGTGAAGTGCTGGAATCGGAGAACATTAAGGAAATTGTGTTTGATATGATCAAGCCTGTCATTGAGCGTGTGGTGGAAGCTCATTGCGGGGATGACATTCCTGAAAACTGGGAGCTTGAAGAAGTTGCAGAGTATGTAAATAACAACCTGCTTGAGGAAAATACACTGACTCGTGATGATCTGTGGGGCAAGGAAAGAGAAGAGATGGTAGATATGATCTTCGAGAAAGTTACCGACAGATACCACAGCCGTGAAGAAATGATTGGCGAAGATATGGTACGCGAGTTCGAGAAAGTTATCGTACTGCGTGCGGTTGATAGCAAATGGATGGATCATATTGATGCTATGGATCAATTGCGTCAAGGCATTCACTTGCGTGCTTACGGTGGTACTGATCCGTTGCGTGAATACCAATTTGAAGGCTTCGAAATGTTCCATGCTATGATCGCCAGCATCCAAGAGGAAGTTTCGACATACATCATGAAAGCACAAATTGAATCCAACCAAGAACGTCAGGCTGTCGTTGATGAAGATAAAATCTCGACGAGTGGCGAACCTGCTGCACCTAAAAAGAAATCCGCCCCTGCGCGTCCACGCAGAAGATAATGATTTGAATTAAAGAATTGATATAGAGATACACCATTCCGTGCAATGCGTATAATGGCAGACGGCAGTTCAAACACTGCCCGTCGGCCATTTTGTGCCATACAGGGGACGGATGCGCTCCCAATTCTTTTTAAAACAATTATGACAAATAAGCAGGTCCCTGCTTGTTTGTCAGTTAATTCAGCTCTTGACTCGGCTCACTTAACCAGAGCCAGTTATTTAAAAGCTGTTTGACTTTACGGCGGTCGGTAGCGAAGCGGAGGATTTGAATCTGGAGAAGCGCAAGCGTTCGCCTTTGCAGTGAGATGCCCACCTTTAAATGTGTTATTTCAATCAGGGCATCTCGCTGCAACAGCGATCGTAAGATCAAATCATTCGCGCAGCGTCTCCCCACCCAGCCGTAACTCACAACGCTTTCACTCCCCCTAACCACATATTAAAGGAGAATAACATCATGATTGATCCAAGTGTAAAACATGATTTACGAGAAATAGGCAAGAAACTAACAAACCTTAGGGGGTCTCTTTGACTTAGATCTCAAACAGGAAATGATCGCGAACTTTGAGGAAAAGATGGCTGCGCCTGATTTTTGGGATGATAACGAAAAGGCCCAAGGTGTAATTGCCGAAATGAATGCTGTTAAGTCTTCTGTGGACAGCTATGAACAGCTTCGTCAGGAATATGAAGACACAGGCATGATGGCTGAGCTGGCTGATGAGGAAGGCGATGAAGCACTGGTTGGAGAAATTGAAAACAGTGTTAGATCGCTGCTGAGCAAATTGCAGGAGTTTGAACTGCAGTTGCTTTTAAATCAGCCCTATGACAAGCTTAATGCTATTCTGGAGCTGCATCCGGGAGCAGGCGGTACCGAGTCCCAGGACTGGGGCCAAATGCTGCTACGCATGTATACACGCTGGGCAGAAAAACGGGGCTTCAAGGTGGAAACCCTGGATTATCTGGCAGGTGATGAAGCGGGGATCAAGAGTGTAACCCTGTTGATCAAAGGTTACAATGCCTACGGTTATCTTAAAGCGGAGAAAGGCGTGCATCGGCTTGTTCGCATCTCTCCATTTGATTCCTCCGGTCGTCGGCATACATCGTTCGTATCCTGTGATGTGGTTCCGGAAATTGCGGATGATGTGGATATTGAGATCCGCACGGAAGATCTTAAAATTGATACGTACCGGGCCAGCGGTGCGGGTGGTCAGCATATTAATACGACCGACTCAGCTGTTCGGATTACGCATTTGCCTACTGGTATTGTCGTGACTTGTCAAAATGAACGTTCCCAGATCAAGAACCGTGAACGTGCGATGACGATGCTTCGTTCCAAGCTCTATGAGCGCAAGATTGAAGAACAACGGCAACAATTGGACGAAATCCGTGGAGAACAGTCTGATATTGCATGGGGGAGCCAAATTCGCTCCTACGTGTTCCATCCATACAGTATGGTCAAAGATCATCGTACCAGCGTGGAAACAGGCAACGTAGGGGCTGTTATGGATGGCGATCTCGATCCGTTCATCGACGGTTACCTGCGCAGTCAAATTAAGCTGGACGCAGAATAATAGCCTGTACGTTTTCCTACAGAACCGCGGACCGGGTGCCTGCGGACTGTAGGAATTTTTGTGTATACGGTATTTTGAATTAAAGGAGAACATGAACTTATGTCTCAATTGAATCCTCCCGTTGCTCGCCGAAGACGCCGCAAGCCTTGGATTGCCGCCAGCGGCCCCGTACGTAATGTAACGGATATTTTGCTGATAATACTCGGGTCCTTCATTACAGCACTGACCTTCAATATGTTCCTGCTTCCAAACCGGATTGCGTCCGGTGGGGTATCGGGTTTGTCTATCGTGGGCGAGGAGCTGTTTGGTCTGGAACCGGCCTATACGCAATGGGGTATGAATATCCCCCTATTTATAGCAGGGGTGCTGCTGTTAGGGAAAAAGTACGGACTGCGCTCTCTGCTGGGGAGTATTATGCTGCCGCTATTCGTGTATGTGACCAAGGATTGGGCGGTTCCGACAACGAATCCGCTGCTGGCTTCGCTGTATGGCGGGATCGGAGTGGGTTTGGGATTGGGCACCGTATTTCGGGGCAGAGGCTCGACGGGCGGACTGGCTATTTTGGCGCAAATTATTCATAAATATACGGGCTTTAGCCTTTCTCTCTGTGTCATGCTAATGGATGGCACGGTCATTACATTGGCTGGCTTTACCCTGTCCCCGGAGCGGGCATTGTATGCATTGATTGGCCTGTTTGTAACAGGCAAGGTCATTGATGCTGTGGAAATGGGGCTAAGCTATTCCAAGGTGGCCTACATCATATCCAACCAGAAGGAAACGATCACACAGGCCATATTGCAGGACTTGGATCGGGGATTGACAGAGCTGGCAGGACGTGGAGGTTACACGAATGAGGAACGCCCTGTACTTATGGTTGTGGTCGGGCAAAACGAGGTAACTCGTCTCAAAACGCTCGTCCGCTTGGTAGATCCGGAAGCTTTTGTGATCATTAGTAACACGCGTGAAGTGCTGGGAGAAGGTTTTAAGAAGGAAAGCTAAAAACAGGAGTGACCTGCTGGAAACCCCCGTCTTATCAGACGAGGGTTTTTTGTGGTTACCAGTGAAGCGTTCAACTGAATAAAGCCTCTTTCTTTATGCAGAACGTCGGACTGTACCCAAGAGACTTCCTGTCTCTTTTTTTATTTCTTTGTTTATAGTCTGCATAGCTTGTCCGTCAAAAGAATAGGCAGGAGCGGTAATTTTAAATTTGCGGTAAAACATTACATGAGTGTGTTGTATTTATATGAATAGAGTCGTATAATAATACATATTTCATAGGAACGGAATGGAGGAAGGTCTGTGAGCAGCAAGCTAAAAGTGGCAATTGTCGGTTCCACCGGGTATGGCGGGGTGGAGCTCATTCGTTTTTTGGTTCATCATCCGCAGGTAGAGATTGTATCTGTTATATCTTCGTCCAGCGCGGGTGTCCCGATCAGTGACGGGTTTCCACATCTGACGGACATTGTGGTGCAGGATTTGGACGGTGTCGATATCCACGAAATTGCTGCCAAGGCCGATCTGGTTTTTACAGCTACGCCATCGGGCGTTAGCACCCAACTGGTGCCGCAGCTTCTGGATGCCGGACTGAAGGTCATTGATCTATCCGGGGACTTCAGGCTCCGAAGCGGGGAAACGTATGAAGCATGGTATAAAAAGCCTGCGGCTTCCTCCGAATATCTCAAGCAAGCGGTATATGGACTCAGCGAGGTGTATGCAGAAAAGCTTGCGGGTGTTTCTTTTATTTCTAATCCGGGCTGCTATCCAACGGCAACACTGCTAGGGATTATCCCTGCCCTGAAGGCGGATTGGATCGACCATCGGACGCTGATTGTGGATGCCAAGTCCGGGGTATCCGGCTCTGGACGAGGAACAAGTCTTGTTTCGCATTATGCGGAAATGAACGAGAACTTTAAGGCTTATAAGGTGAACAAGCATCAGCATATCCCTGAAATCGAACAGGTTCTGGGTGATATTGCGGGCGAGGATGTTACGGTCACGTTTACGACACAGCTTGTGCCTATGACCCGGGGAATTATGAGTACAATCTATGTCACGTTGAAAGGTGACCATACGGATCAGGATCTTATCGGGCTATACCGAGATTACTATAAAAATCATCCATTTGTTCGTGTACGTGGCGAAGGTGTATGGCCGGCGACGAAGGAAGTATTTGGCTCGAATTATTGTGATATCGGTTTTGCAGCAGATGCCCGAACCGGGCGCCTTACGATTATTTCTGTCATTGATAATGTTGTGAAGGGTGCCGCCGGACAGGCGATTCAGAATTTAAATTTGATGATGGGATGGGAGGAGAACCTCGGGCTGGGCTTCATACCGGTATATCCGTAAGTAGCAAGTAACCGCAACAGGTTGCGGGGAACGACAGCAGGCAGGTTTGGGAACGCAAGCTTAGCTGTTACTCATCCCATATGTTGCGTACGAGGGCACATAATTATGAGTAAAGTAGGGTTTACAGTAGTAAATGGGGGCAACATCGTAACTCCGCGTGGCTTTACAGCCGGGGGATTGCACTGCGGACTGAAAAATACAGACCGCAACGATATTGGCGCAATTCGTTGCGAGGTAGAGGCGACGGCTGCTGCGGTGTACACCACCAATGTGTTTCAGGCTGCACCGCTGAAGGTGACCCGCGAGAGCTTGGCGGATGGCCGTTTGCAGGCGGTAGTGGTGAATAGCGGGAATGCCAATGCCTGCACGGGGCATCAAGGGGAGCAGGATGCCTACGCTATGCGTGCGGCTACGGCTCGTGAGCTGGAGGTTGCCGAGAGCAATGTAGCCGTTGCTTCGACTGGCGTGATTGGTGAGCATTTGAAAATGGATCGTGTGCTTGGCGGTATATCGTTATTACCTGACCGCGTGAACGGGGAAAGCGATGGAGCGGAGCAATTTTCCCAGGCCATTCTGACGACAGATTTGGTGAAAAAGGAAGCGTGCGTGGCGGTTGAAGTGGATGGTGTGACGGTGCACATCGCCGGGGCGGCGAAGGGCTCGGGCATGATTCATCCGAATATGGCAACGATGCTGGCTTTTATGACTTGTGATGCAGCCATCGGGCAGGCGGCGCTTCACCAGCTCCTAAAGCAGGCGACGGATACGAGCTTTAATATGATTACAGTAGATGGCGATACAAGTACCAACGATATGCTGATCGCTATGGCAAGCGGGCTGGCGGGCAACCGCGAGTTGGATACAGGTCATCCCGATTGGGAGGCTTTTGCCGAGGCGTTCACCTATATCTGCCGGGAGCTGGCGAAGGCGATTGCTCGCGATGGAGAAGGTGCTACGAAGCTGGTAGAGGTGTCTGTGAGCGGGGCGGTAAGCGATGCGTCTGCACAGGCGATAGCCAAGACGGTGATCGGGTCCAGTCTGGTGAAGTCAGCCGTTTTCGGCGCAGACGCCAACTGGGGACGCATTATCGCAGCCGTCGGGCGTGCTGGAGAGCCGGTGAATCCAGATACGGTAGACATCCGCCTGGGTGATATTATCGTGCTGAGCCAATCCAGTCCGGTCGTTTTTGATGAAGCCGAGGCACTTTCCTATTTGCGGGGAGACATGGTGCGAATTGTCGTTGATTTGCATCACGGCAACGGGACTGCTACAGCCTGGGGCTGTGACTTAACTTATGATTATGTGCGGATTAACGCTGCATATCGGACATAAATGCAAGGAATAAGTACGGAACAAAACGGGTTAAATCTGGCATCATTTTAAAATTGCATGGACTGTGCAGAGGAGAAAAGGAGAGATGATATGCAATCAGCAACGGAACACGCGGATCAAGCCAATCAAGCCGGAGTGGCACGTCGTAATTTTGTGATGAAATGCGGAGGAAGTACGCTGGCTGCGCTGCCTGATTCCTTTTTTGACGACTTGGCCCGTTTGCAGTCGGAAGGTCTTCAGCCTGTCATTGTACATGGCGGGGGGCCCGCGATCTCTGACAATTTGGCGAAACTGGGAATCGAAACAGAGTTCATTAATGGATTGCGTAAAACGACTGAACCTGTGCTGGATGTCGTGGAAATGGTGCTGGCGGGCAACATTAACAAGCAGATTGTACGCAGAATAGGGATGCACGGAGGGCGAGCGTTGGGGTTGTCAGGCAGTGATGGCTATTTAATCGAAGCAAAGCCTGTGCCGAATGCCGCAGAGGTCGGTTGGGTCGGAGAGGTAACGTCTGTTCAAGCTTCGATTATTACAGGTGTGCTGGATATGGACTATATGCCTGTGATTGCACCTATTGGCATTGATCGATCTGGTCAGCGTTACAACATTAATGCCGATACAGCGGCGGGTGCAGTGGCCTCTCATCTCGGCGTCAGCCGGATGATTGTTGTTACGGATGTACCAGGCATATTGAAAAAGAATGGAGTAGAAAAGAAGGTACTGGACTCCATCACTGTACAGGAGATTGAAGATATGATCAGCACGGGTGAAATCTACGGGGGCATGATCCCAAAAGTGAGGGCGGCTATTGCCTGCATCCACGGAAAAGTGAAGGAAGTCGTTATTGTGAATGGCAGTGAACCGCAGGTACTGAGCCGTGTGCTGGGCGGGGAATCAATTGGAACGCGCATCGTGCGTATGCAGTAATTGTGATATAAGGAAGCCTGTATAACCAAACAAAAAAAGGAGCGTGAACAACATGAGTAAGGAGTCTAATGCACTGGTGAGCGAGGAATTGCCAAATACGGATGCAATCGGAGTGCGCACGGAAAAGGTAGCGGCAGAAGCGCAGCCGCAAAGCTCTCTTTTTCCAACCTACGCAAGATATCCGCTGTCACTGGTCAAAGGTCAAGGAAGCTGGCTGTGGGATGATCAGGGCAAGCGTTATCTGGATTTCATGTCAGGCATTGCCGTTACCAATCTCGGGCATGCCCCTCAGGCTGTAGCTGAGCGTTTGAAAAAACAGATTGATGAACTGTGGCATGTATCCAATCTGTTTCATATTCCGGGGCAGGAACGGGCGGCAGCTTTGCTGACTGCCAATAGCAGCGCGGATGCTGTATTTTTCTGCAATAGCGGAGCAGAAGCGAATGAAGCTGCGATTAAGCTGGCGCGTCGGTATCATCAAAAAGTAAAGCAGACTGCCCGCTACGAGATCATTACGTTCACGCAATCCTTTCACGGGCGGACACTGGCAACCCTGACCGCTACCGGTCAGGATAAAGTTAAAGAGGGATTTTTGCCGCTTCCTGCCGGGTTTAAAAGCGTTTCACTTCATGATCAGGCTGCGCTTGAAGCGGCCATCAGTGAAAATACGGCGGCCATTATGCTGGAAATGGTGCAGGCTGAAGGCGGCATGTATCCGGTAGACCCTGCTTTCGTAGACGTGATTACCAAGCTGTGCCGCGAGCATGGCTTGCTGCTGATCATTGATGAGGTGCAAACAGGCATGGGACGGACAGGTAAGCTGTTTTCCTTCGAGCATTATGGCATAGAGCCGGATATCTTTACATTGGCGAAGGGACTGGGCAGTGGCTTTTCTGTAGGTGCGATGCTGGGCAAAGGATATTTGCGTGAAGCGTTCACGGCGGGCAGCCACGGTTCCACCTTTGGTGGTACGCCGCTCGCGATGGCAGCGGTTCAGGCTACCATTGAAACGATTATAGATGACAAACTGCCAGAACGTGCAGCTGAGATGGGCGAATATTTGTTCCATAGCCTGCAAAAGCAGCTTGGAGATATTCCTTTTGTGAAGGATATCCGCGGAAAAGGGCTGATGGTCGGCATTGAGTGTGCAGAGCCGGTAGCAGAGCTTGTTTTGGCAGGACAGCAGAAGGGAATTCTGTTCATTACAGCAGGACCAAACGTGATTCGCCTGTTGCCTAACCTGTATGTAACGAAGGATGAAATTGATCAGGCTGTAACACTGATTGCTGAATTGATTCGGGAGCATGTGGCTTAGTTTTAAAGATCAAATCATCCAGATTAAAGTGTAAAAGGAGACGATAGCATGAGCCAGAGCGGCGCACTGCAGCAGATGAATTTGAAGGGGCGGGACTTCCTTGAGCTGGATGACTACAGGGCAGAGGAAATCCAGTATTTAATTGATCTCGCCATCGAAATCAAGCGTAAGCACAAAAACGGAGAAACCTATCAGCCGCTACAGGGGAAAACACTTGGACTGATTTTCGAAAAATCCTCCACACGTACACGGGTATCCTTTGAAGTTGGGATGTATCAATTGGGCGGGCACGCCCTTTTCCTCAGCAAAAATGACATTCAACTGGGACGCGGCGAACCCATTAGCGACATGGCACAAGTGATGTCACGTTATCTGGACGGCATTATGATCCGTACCTTTGGGCACGATAATGTCGTAGAATTGGCACGTTATGCATCCGTTCCTGTGATCAACGGCTTGAGCGATTTGGCGCATCCATGTCAGGTGCTGGCTGATTATCAAACCTTGTATGAGCAAAAGGGTAAGCTAAAAGGACTCAAATTGGCTTACATCGGGGATGGCAACAATATGGCGCATTCTCTTTTGATTGGTGGAGCGAAGCTCGGAGTGCATGTATCGATTGCAAGTCCTGCCGGATATGAGCCCGACCCGAGTGTCGTTGCAGCTTCCCGTGAGATTGCCAAACAGACAGGTAGTGAAATTGTTATAACCCAAAGTCCGCAAGAAGCGGTAAAGGATGCGGATGCAATTTATACGGATGTATGGGCGAGCATGGGCTTTGAGGAAGAGCAAAAGGAGCGTGAGCTTGCTTTTGCCGACTTCCAGGTGAATGAGGAGCTGGTCAAGCTGGCGAAGCCGGATTATTTGTTCCTGCACTGTCTGCCTGCACATCGTGGGGAAGAAGTGAGTGCGGGTGTCATTGACGGTCCGAATTCGGTCATTTTTGATGAAGCGGAAAATCGCCTGCATGCGCAAAAAGCGCTGTTGGTTGCTTTGCTGGGGTAAGGAAGATAGGTAAGGAAGATAAAGGCTAGAAGCATTTTGGGGAGGACTTTAATCATGGCAAAAGAAAAAATCGTACTCGCATATTCCGGCGGTCTGGATACGTCGGTCATTCTGAAATGGCTCAAGGAAACGTATGATGCCGAAATCATCGCATTTACCGCTGATATCGGTCAGAAGGAAGAACTGGACGGTTTGGAGGAAAAAGCGCTCGCTACGGGAGCTTCCAAAGTGTACATTGATGATCTGCGTGATGAATTCGCCAAGGATTTTATTTATCCGATGTTTCAGGCGGGTGCTTTGTATGAAGGACAATATTTGCTCGGAACGAGTATTGCACGTCCATTGATCGCCAAGCGGATGGTCGATATTGCGATTGCCGAGGGAGCAACAGCGATCGCTCATGGCGCAACAGGTAAAGGCAACGATCAGGTGCGCTTCGAGCTGAACGCGGCGGCGTTGACGCCGGATATCAAGGTGATTGCACCTTGGCGGCTGGAAGAGTTCCGCAATCAGTTCCCGGGCCGGGCAGAAATGATTGCCTATGCTGAAAAACATAATATTCCGGTAACCGCTTCTGCAGCCAAGCCGTACTCCATGGACCGCAACCTGCTGCATATCAGCTATGAAAGCGGTGTGCTGGAGGACCCTTGGTTTGATCCGAGCGCTCCTGAAAATAAAGAGATGTTCTTGCTCAGCAACGCGCCAGAGGACGCTCCTGATGAAGCGGAATATTTGGAGCTGGAATTTGAAGCAGGCAACTGCGTCGCTTTGAACGGAGAGCAGTTGACTCCACTACAGGTGATGGAAAAGCTGAATGAACTGGGCGGCAAGCACGGCATCGGACGTGTGGATATGGTGGAGAACCGTTTTGTGGGCATGAAGAGCCGCGGAGTCTACGAGACACCGGGCGGTACGATCCTGTTCACAGCTCACCGCAAAATGGAATCCATCACGATGGATCGCGAAGTTATGAATTTGCGTGACAGTCTGATTACCCGTTATGCTACCTTGGTGTACAACGGGTTCTGGTTCGCGCCGGAACGTGTGGCTTTGCAGGCTTTGGTTCATGAGAGCCAGAAAAATGTCAGTGGTACGGTGCGCGTGAAGCTGTACAAAGGCAATATTATCGGCGCAGGCGTCAAAAGTCCGGTTAGCTTGTACAACCCGGATATTGCGACAATGGAAGCCGATCCGACACAAGCCTACGATCAAGGCGATGCAACAGGCTTCATCCGGTTGAATGCTTTGCGTTTGAAGGTTAATGCGGGCGTCACAAAAAATCATAAATAATGATGTAATCTAAAAAAAATGTACGGAATGCGGGCCGTTCTTGTCCAAACGACGAGGGCGGCTTGTTATTGCAGAGAGGGGATTATGCAATGAGTAAGTTATGGGGCGGGCGTTTTACAAAGCAAACGAACAAGCTGGTAGAGGAATACACGGCTTCCATCGGATTTGATAAAGCGTTGGCAGAAGAGGATATTCAAGGAAGCTTGGCCCATGTAGCCATGCTGGGCAAATGCGGCATTATCCCGCAAGCGGATGCCGACACGATCAAGGAAGGGCTGCACACGGTGCGGGAGCGCATCCGTCGTGGCGAGATTGAATTTTCCGTTTCGGACGAGGATATTCACATGAATATCGAAAAAAATCTGATCGAAGCTATTGGTCCGGTTGGCGGTAAGCTGCACACAGGCCGCAGCCGCAACGATCAGGTAGCCACGGATATGCACTTGTATTTGCGTGGCCGTGTCGTATCGCTGGTGGGGATGCTGCATGACGTGCAAGCCGCATTAATCGGACAGGCGAAAGACAATCTGGGCACGATTGTACCTGGATACACACACTTGCAGCGTGCGCAGCCGATTTTATTTGCACATCATTTGCTCGCATATGTATCTATGTTGGAGCGTGATATTGACCGTCTTAAGGACAGCTACAAGCGTATCAATGTGTTGCCGTTAGGTGCTGGCGCTTTGGCAGGAACCACCTTCCCGATCGACCGTCATTTTGTAGCTGAGCAGCTCGGGTTTGATGGCGTATATGAAAATAGTCTGGATGCCGTCAGCGACCGGGATTTTATAGTAGAGTTCCTGGCTGGAGCCTCGCTGATTATGACGCATTTGTCTCGTCTGAGCGAGGAACTGGTGCTGTGGAGCAGCACGGAGTTTGGCTTCGTGGAGCTGGATGATGCCTTTTGCACAGGCAGCAGCATTATGCCGCAGAAGAAGAACCCGGACGTACCGGAGCTGGTACGCGGTAAAACCGGACGTGTCTACGGCAATCTCATGGGCTTGCTAACCGTTCTGAAATCCTTGCCACTGGCATACAACAAAGACATGCAGGAGGACAAGGAAGGCATGTTTGATACCGTTGCTACGCTGGAAGGAGCGCTGCAGCTGTTCGCACCGATGATCGCCACGATGAAGGTGAACAAGGATCGTATGCGTCAAGCGGTCAATCAAGATTTCTCGAACGCAACGGATATTGCGGATTTTCTGGTCGGCAAGGGACTTCCTTTCCGTCAGGCGCATGAGGTCATCGGCAAAACCGTGCTGTATTGTATTCAGCACGGCAAATATTTGCTTGATCTGACACTGGAGGAATTCCAGCAGTTCTCCGATTTGTTCGACGACCGCATTTATGAGGTGCTTCAACCAGAGGCAGTAGTGAACGCACGGAATGTATATGGCGGAACAGCTACAGGGCAGGTACAGGCAGCCATTGGACGCAGTGAGCAGCTCCTGGCGAACACGTCAGCCTGGTTTGAAGAACACCAACGTAGTAACTAAATCAGCAAAATAGGAATTTCAAGTTTTGTTCAAGAGAGGGCACCGTTCGCGGTGCCTTTTGTGTTTTTTAAGGCATATGTAAGTAGTTCTAAATACCTGGTCATACATAAGTATGAAAGATTGAATAGTTTATATTATTGTATACCTACTTCTGACATAATTATGGTAGAATAGCACTAAGTTTTTAAAGGTAGACCCAATTAGCCAGAACGGACCCATTTTTACATAGCTGAGTTTAGGTCGGAAAGAGCTCTTTCCGACCGGAAAATTTGCATCAATGTGTAAACGATTGGTATATATAAGAAATATAAGGATGTTCTGATATGCGTAACGGATGGATCATCGAAGTAGTGATATGTTCAAGGGACAGAGTTGGGACCGTACAGGAGGTATTATGAGAAGTAAAAGAACGGCACGGAAGTTAAAGAGCGCATGGATCGGTTATCGTGCTTCTGACGCCGAACAACTGGTGTTTTCATTGAATGAGGAGCGGATGCAAGCGGAGAAGTTGCTGCGTGAGGAACGGGAGCTTTTTCACGCGGCGCTGGAACGGAAAAAGCAGCGGGATGCGGAGCTGAAGCAGTTGCTTGCGGACGCGCTCGCCGAAGAGCGGCGCTGGATTGAAAGGGCGGGAATCCATGGGTGACAAGCTTAGGTGGCAGATTGGCGGAGTGTCGATTCGCCAAACCAAGAAAAGAATAAAAGAAGAGCGTCAACTGATCGCTCAGCTGCAGCAGCAGCTGGAAGCCCAGCGGTCGGAGCAAGCTCCGGTGCTGTACAAGCTTGATTTTCATATCGAAGAGCTGGAACGGCGACTTCAGGATACAGAGCTTCGCATCCAGGCTATCAAGAACGCTGATGATTCAGCAGCAGTGGAGCCATTGCTGGATGAAGGCATGCAGGCTGGACAGGCACAGGAGGCGCAAGTCCAGTACGCTTCCGGGCAGCAGGAACAGGCAGCAGGCGCCGCTGTAGGAGCGGCCTCCAGCATGGCAGACGCGGCAGATGGAGAGATTTTCACTGGAGCCCAAAGCGGACGAAACGGTAAAGCCCGTCTGGGGGATCAACTGGTGGAGAACGGGCTGATTACCCGGGATCAGCTGGCGGACGCCATCCGAAACCAGAAGCGTTATGGTGGCAGGCTGGGTGACATTCTCGTGGAGATGGGCTTCATTACAGTCGGGGAGCTGCAGCAGCAGGTTAGCGGGGACGAGTCCAAGGAACGATTAGGCGATATGCTGGTTCGTTCCGGCTATATTTTACCCGAGCAGCTAGAGCGTGCACTGGAGTTCCAGGCGAAGAGCGGCGGGCTGCTCGGCGACATTTTACTGTCATTGCGAATGCTGGAACCCGCGGATTTGTACCGCGCGATTGCTACACAGAACCGTATCGGCCGTATCGGTGAGGAATTAGCGCTGGATGCTGCCTATAAGCTGCCCGAGCAGGTGGCTATGGCTTATGGTGTGGTCGTCATTCATCAATATATGAACCGCTATATTGTGGCGGTCAGTGACCCGCTGCCGGAAGAGCGACGCTTGAAGCTGGAGGAAATCCTCGGTATGCCGGTAGAGCAAGTGCTGGCGACCAAGGAAGAGATGGAGCAGCTCTGGGGTAAAATTTACGGCGAAGAAATGATGCAGGAGAGCACGACCGGACTGCTGGAAAAAGAGCCGCACAATTCGGCGCGCACGACCTTTACGAAGGGACAGCTATGGGTGTTCACGGCGATGGGCGTAATTACACTGCTCGGCCTCTTCTGGAACAGTTGGAAAACGGTGCTGATTATCAATATGATGATTCAGCTGTTTTATTTTGCTATGACCCTTTTCAAATTCGGCATTATCTATCTCGGTTCCCGGCGTGCAGCGCAGCTTCGCTTCACGAAGGAAGAGGTTGACGCCATGGATGAAAAAAAGCTGCCGATCTATACGGTTCTTGTACCGATGTACAAGGAGGCTGGCGTGCTTCCGATGCTTTTGCGGAATTTGGAGCAGCTGGATTATCCCAAGTCCAAGCTGGATGTGCGGTTGCTAATTGAAGAGGATGACATTGAGACGATTGAGCTGCTTCGCGAAATGAAGCTGCCTGCCTATTATACGACACTGATCGTTCCTGACGGCTTGCCGAAAACCAAGCCAAAGGCATGTAATTACGGGCTAATTCGGGCACGTGGCGAATTTGTCGTCATTTACGATGCCGAGGACCGTCCCGACGCTGACCAGCTTAAAAAGGTCATTGCGGCGTTCGACTCACTTCCTGAGAATTATGCATGTATTCAAGCGAAGCTCAATTATTTTAACAGCACGCAAAATTTGCTCACTCGCTGGTTTACTCAAGAATACAGTATGTGGTTCGAATTGCTGCTGCCAGGCATTATGCAGCTAGATACCCCAATTCCGCTCGGCGGCACGTCCAATCATTTTCGGGTATCTGTATTAAAAGATATCAACGCATGGGACCCCTACAATGTAACCGAGGATGCCGATTTGGGCATACGTCTGTATAAAGGCGGCTATAAAACCGCCATTGTCGACTCCCGTACATGGGAGGAGGCCAACAGCCGCGTCGGCAACTGGATTCGTCAGCGGTCACGCTGGATCAAGGGTTATATGCAGACATGGCTGGTTCATATGCGCAATCCGGTTAAATTGGTGCGTGAAGTGGGCTGGAAAGGTTTTTTCGGTTTCCAGGTCATGATTCTGGCAACTCCAATGCTGCCTTTGCTGAACCCGATTTTTTGGGGCTTGCTTATTTTATGGTTCGGCTGGGAATTGTCTTTTATTCCCAAGCTGTTTCCGGGTTATGTGTATTACCTGGCCAGCGCGGAATTTTATATCGGCAACTTTCTGTTCGTATTCAGTAATGTGGCCGGCATGTATTGGGTCATCGGGGAGCTGGAAGAGCGTGGTGAACGAACATTTTCATACTCGATGGTCAAATACGGGCTGCTTTCGCCAATATATTGGGTACTTATGAGTATAGCTGCGGTAAAAGCAGCCTGGCAGCTCATTACCAAACCGTTCTATTGGGAGAAGACGACACATGGTCTGACCGATATGCACGACTTGGATGATGCCCCGGCACAGTCCTCCTGAATATGAAGAGAGAAGGAGCAAGAATGGAGACAAAAACCCCCTTTTTATCCGTCGTCATTCCCATGTACAATGAAAGCTCGCATTTGGAGCGTTCACTCACGGTAATTGATGGAGTATTGTCTGTTGTCACCTCACGCTATGAGCTGATTATCGTAGATGATGGTTCCAAAGACGATACGTGGCTCAAACTGTCCGAATTGTCCCGTCGCATGCCCTCTTTGCTCGCGCTGCGGCTGAGCCGGAACTTTGGCAAGGAGCTGGCACTGTGCGCAGGTTTGGAAAATGCCTCCGGCGATGCGATCATCGTCATGGACGGCGATTTACAGCATCCTCCTGAGATGATCGGGGAAATGGTGCGTTTATGGCAGAATGAAGGTTATGATCTGGTGGAATGTGTGAAGGAATTCAGGGGAGAAGAGTCGGTGGGCAAAAAGCTCGGTGCTTCATTGTTTTACGCGACCTTGAACCGTCTGACGGGCTTTAACCTGAAGGATGCTTCTGATTATAAGCTTTTGGATCGTCGGGTCGTGGATGCCTGGATGGCGATGCCGGAGCGGATGCCGTTTTTTCGCGGAATGACGGCTTGGCTTGGCTTCCGCAAAGCCCAGATTTCGTTCCGGGTAGCTCCACGGGAGCAAGGTCCAAGCCGTTGGAGTCCGTTTGGGCTGTTTCGGCTGGCAGCAGAAGCGATCGTTTCGTTTTCAACCGTACCGCTGCGGGTAGTAAGTTTGATGGGAATCATTTTTATGCTGATTTCAGTCGTCTTGGGGATTCAAACCTTGATGCGCAAATTAATGGGTGACGCTGTGACCGGTTTTACCACTGTCATATTGCTGCTCTTGATCATTGGCAGTGTCCTCATGCTGTCCATTGGAGTAGTAGGAGAATATATTGCCGCCATATATCACGAAGTCAAAGCCCGACCCCGTTATCTAATCGCGGACAAACGGGCGAATGCTGACCGATTGTGGGTGGATAGGGAGTTTAATCAACATGATCAGACGTTCATATCTAAAGTATCCAATCATTAAATACGGTATTGTGGGGTTGCTGGGTACAGGTATTCATGTCGGTGTACTTGTGCTGCTGGTGGAGCTGTTTAAGGTCCCTGCGGTAACAGCTACTACGATAGGATTTGTGGTGACGTTGTGCGTTTCGTACGTGCTGAATCGGAACTGGACATTCGAACCCACCGGCGAGGGGAGCCGCACACAATTTCTTAAATATTTGTTGGTCTGCTCCTGTGGTCTGCTCTTGAATGCAGGTCTTATGTACGTAACGATTCACTGGATCGGTTGGTCGTATCTGATTGGTGAAGTGCTGACTACCATCATCGTGCCCATTCATAATTACCTCTGGAATCGCTATTGGATTTTCTCCGTTCCGCAAAAGCATCAGAAAGAGGCTTCATAATTTTAAAAAACACGGAAAAACGTTCGAATCATGCAGCTATAGGTTGGAAGATAAGGCTATAGCTGCAATACCGCAACAAGTTTGAGGGGGAACGAGAGGAATGTCCTTTCGCAAATGGTCTGCAAGCAGATGGATGGCTATAGGTCTGTTTGTATTTATACTTGCGTTAGAGCTGTCCGCAGGCATTTATTTCAGCTATGTTTTGGGATATATGCATACGGACGCGCTCAGTCGCGTAGCTAACGCATTTTATGTGCTGTATAGCCGTGACCCGCATCTGGGCGCAATCGGGTTTATCTGGAATCCGCTGCCCAGTCTTCTGGAAATGGTGATTCTAGTGCTGTATCCGGTTTTTCCGGCATTAGCATCCCATGGATTGGCCGCGGTCATCCTTAGTGCTACCTTCGCAGCTTTGACTGCTATGCTGCTGTATCGGGCAGGTGTCAGAACAGGGCTTAGCTCGGGAATGAGCTTGCTGCTAGCTTTGCTGTATGCGCTAAATCCATTTGTTCTACTGTTTGGTGCCAACGGGCTGAGTGATTCGCTATACATATATTTTATTATGATGACGGTGATTGAATTTGCGCTGTGGCTCAAGGATCGTATGACAGCGAGTCTGATTGTATCCGGATTAGCGTTAGCTATGGCGTTTTGGACTCGCTATGAGGCGGTGCCTCTGGGCGTAGCAATGGCCTGTGGCGTGGTCGTAGCAGTGCTGTTTTTACATCGGCATATGGATAGACGTGAGCTGCCTTTGCGGGAAAAGCTGCACAAGGTCGAGGCGACCTGGCTTCTGCTCCTGCTCCCCGTGGTCTTTTCCGGGCTGCTGTGGATTTTCTTTAATTATCTCATTATGGGAAATGCTTTTTATTTCCTCAATTCGGAGTATTCGAACACGGCGCAATCAGCAGAGCTGCTGAATGATGATAAATTCGTGGAGATGTTCTCCAATCCGCTGGTAGCCTTGAAGTTTATTGCTTCCAAAACGATTTGGTATTCCGTACCGCTGTTTGCTATTTTGCTTATTCGTTTATTAAGCGGGCGCTTGTTCCGGTGGGGAACCCTGATTATTTTGCTGCTGTTTCTGTCCGTGCCGGGCTTGCAATTTTTACTTATGATGAAGCAATCCTCGTATGGGTGGTTCCGTTATTTTATGTATGTGTTCCCCATTACCGTGGCATGGCTGCCGTATGAGCTGAGCCAGCTTCAGGGACGATGGCGGAGAGCGGCCTTTGGTCTGGTATCTGTCAGTCTGCTGCTTACCGCAGGATTACTCTCTTATGCGCTGACTCGTCCGGATATTGCACCGGATGAGAACAGCTTCCTCACCCGGACGGGGAATGTGAACTATGTAAGACAGGTATCAGATCGAAAGATCGCCGTCTGGCTGGACGAGCATCTGCCGAAGTCTACGATTATGACCGATTCGGCCTCAGCCTACACGATGATCGTATATAGTCAGTATCCCAAACGTTTCCTGATCACAAGTGATTACTCGTTCAATAAAGCATTAAGCTATCCGCAGGATAGCCATGTGGATTATATCCTTGTACCTAAAATCATGTCAGGCATGCCACTGAGTAAAATCAATATGGTATATCCGAATTTATATGAAAAGGGTGCACCGTGGGTCCAGCTTGAGCGTGAGTTTAACGGCGAGTGGCGCCTGTACAAAGTGTTACCCAAGTCACAAGCTAAAGTATCTGCATCAACGGAGACAACAACAGCTCCTTGATTGTGCAACAAATCCCCGCGGCCTCTTCTTCACTGTAGTATGGTGAGGAAGGCTGTGGGGATTTTTTTAACCTGTTAGTTGCCCCTGAATCGGCAGCCATGCCAATACATCCTGGATTTTGGCGTCCCCAAGGTAGCCCGTGGCCTGTCCACATATACATATCCTAGCAATTAGCTGGGCATTAAGTCCTGAGTCTTATTTATCCTACATTAGGCGGGGGTGTGGTTATATGGGACGATTTTTTCAATTTGGGGGTTATTCGGGTTTGATTTCTGGTAAAGTGTTTAAAAAAGAATGATGAAGCCAACCAAAGGAGGAATTTACAGTATGGGGAAGAAATTCAGAAACACAGTTACAGGTGTATTGAGTACGGGCCTTATTCTAAGCGCATTCAGCGTAGCGGCAGCAGCTCCTCAAACAACAAGCGGCCATTGGGCAGGAGATCAGATACAACGCTGGTCGGCTACAGGGCATTTGGATAGTGCAACGAAACCGGATGCAGCGATCACGCGCGCAGAATTTATTGTTCTTCTGAACCGCAGCCTGGGTACGTTTACAGTGGAAACTCCGGCTGTGACGGACGTAACGTATGCAGACAGTGTGAAAGTAAACGGTAATGGAAGCAGAACGTTCACAGACGTACCAGCATCGCACTGGGCATACAATGAGCTGACAAGTGCCGTGAATGCAGGTTACATAAGTGGCTATGCAGATAACAAGCTCAAACCGAATGGAAAAGTGACACGTCAGGAAGCCGCGGCTATCGTGGGCAAAGCGATTGGACTGACTGCGGGTAACGCAGCAGATGTCACTAGATTCATCGACTCCGACAAGATTGGATCTTGGGCGAAGAAAAGTGTAGCGGCAGCTGCGGAGCAAAAAATCATTAACGGCTATCCTGATGGCAAATTCCAGCCACTGAAGCCGCTGACTCGTGCAGAAGCGATTGCTATTCTGGATGCGGCATCCGGTTACAACCTGAGCTCCGTTGATAATCTGACAACGACTCCTGGCGTAACCGTAACAGATTCCACATACAGCAATGTTACGGATTCCACTTATGGCAGCACGTCTACAACTTATGGCAGCGAAGCTGAGGATAGCAGCACTAGCACAACCACAGAAAGCACAACCACAACTACAGATGCTACGACGAACAGCAGCACGACTGTGGACAACTCTGCAACAACCGATACTAGTGCAGATACAGACGCAACTAAAGACGCAACTACTGACGCGGTTTCAAGCACAGGTACACTGAAAGTCAATGACGTGTATGACGGGGAAGGTACAATTACAGGGACAGCCAAAGCTGGTTCCACAGTAACTGCCTATTCCAACGATCTGCCCATCGGTAGTGCGGTAGCCAAGGATGATGGTACATTTAGTATCAGCGTGATTGCTCAAAAAGCAACGGTTAGACTGGTAATCAAGGCTAAAGATGCAGACGGCAACGAAATTGCGCCTGTAGAAGTTTCTGTTTTGGGTAAACGCAGCGAGTAATCAGTCTATAATTAAAATCCCCCTTTAACTCTGTCTGAACCAATTCAGGCAGCCGTTGGAGGGGGATCTTTCGTTTATTCGCTTATGCCGTCCTCGATAATACGCTTTTGCGGTTCGCGTGTTTGGGGCTCAGACGATGTACTTTCGTCAGGAACAGCAACAATACGCTGCTGCGCACGGTATGTATCGCGGCTGATCCGGGTGCGTTCCACAGTCTTGCCGTCCACCTTTTTGATTCGGTATGTTTCCACTATATAACCTTCCTTGCCCTGCCGAAGTACTTGATAGAAGCCGGGGGAAAATGAGCCATTACGGATTCTCTTTTCCGGTATGGGGAGGACACGAACCGTGCGGGATTCCAGCTCAAAGGACACATTAGACGGGAAGGTGCCAAAAAATTTTACGGTAAGCATGCGGTTTTGAACAGCGGCACGCAGGAGCAAATGTTTGCCCGTATTGTTCTTAAAGCGAAAATTAATAGACCCTGTAGCAAAAGTAGCATCCTGTCCCTTGGGCAGGTAGCTGACCGGCAAGGAGTGGTTGTGGCGCTCAACAATGTCCAAGCCGACTCGCAGCGCCGCATTATAGACGGTGCTGGATACCTGGCAAATCCCGCCGCCAATGCCGGATTCCAGCTGTCCGTTCACGATTACCGGGGCTTCACGAAAGCCTTGAGTGCGCTCAGCCTTGGCTATTATTTGACCATAGTCAAATATATCGCCAGGCCTGAGGATCAAACCGTCAACGGTGCTGGCGGCCGAGTTAACATTATACACACGTCCTTCCGAGCTGCTGCCCAGGCTGGTGGAAAACTGGACGATTTTACGCTCGATACCTTCGCCCCGCAGGCTATCCACCGTAACATCCGGTTCCAACTGACGGAACGGTAGCTCCACTTGCACCGGCTCCCCGGAGGCGGTTAAATCCTTGGGTAGCGCACTATCCAGTGCTACGTCCAGTTTAGACCAATCCAGGCGGCGGACGGATCGCCCCGGAATATAGCGAACCTGATCGTATGCGGTGATCTGACGCACGGCATTCACCGGCATGCCGTAGCGCTGTTCCTCCCAATCGGTTCCCAATTGGGCTTTTAAGGCGGTCTCCTGTCGGGAAGGCGTGACAGACCATTCCTTTTCAAAGGTAAAGCGTGTCTGCACACGAGTCCACAGATGCTCCGAGCCGAGCGCCTTTACGGCATTGCGGAATGCCGCTGCTTTATAAGTAATCCCTGCTTCTCCAAGGGTAAGTTTTATATCCTGCGCACTGCTGTCATTATCCGTTAAGATCAGAGGGCGTTGCTTCAAGGCATCCAGTTTTTCGTCCAGCAATCGAAGAGCGGCTGTTTTATCCATAGCTCCCATGCTGATTCCTCCGACCCTTACTCCCTTCGGCAGCGTTTGTCTGTCGGCGTACAGGTGAAGCCCTCCCCATAGCATCGCCAGCGCCAAAATTCCACACCATATCCAAATGACAGATAAATGAATTTTTTTCATAATGCAGCTGTCTCCTGTCTCGTAAGCTTGGTAACGCATTCGTGTGCCATCATATTCATGTATATGTGCCAAAAGCGGAAAACTTTCGGTACTATTTAGGTAACAAATTTGTTACAATGATAGACGGTATGATGAAATACAGAAGTTTATAAAGGAAATGCATGGAATATGTCGAATGGTTATTAGGTTATACGTAACATGATTAAGCAGCGGGAAGTGATCGAGTGATTGAAATGCAGGATGTGTGGAAGACCTATACTAACGGGACCCACGCACTTCAGGGAGTGTCGGTCAGAATTGACCGTAATGAATTCGTATACGTAGTCGGCCCGTCCGGGGCGGGTAAATCGACTTTCATGAAGCTTATTTATAGAGAAGAAGTACCGACCAAGGGGCAAATTTCAGTTAATGGATTTAATATCGGGAAGCTCAAGCAGCGTAAAATCCCCTATGTTCGTCGTAATATCGGAGTCATTTTTCAGGATTTCCGCCTTTTGCCGCGTTTGACAGCCTATGAGAATGTAGCGTTTGCTATGGAAGTGATAGAGGCTCCCAAAAAGCTGATCCGCAAACGAGTGCCGGAAGTGCTCGAATTGGTTGGCTTGAAAGAAAAAATGAATCGCGAGCCTGCCCAGCTTTCCGGTGGGGAGCAGCAACGCGTAGCGATTGCACGGGCCATCGTGAACAATCCCTCGGTGATCATTGCCGATGAGCCGACGGGTAATCTGGACCCCGAAACATCGTGGGAGATCATGCAGTTGCTGGACGAAATTAATTTCCGGGGGACGACGATTGTGATGGCAACACACAATAAGGACATCGTGAACTCCATGCGTAAACGCGTTATTGCTATCGAAAATGGCAACATCGTAAGAGATCAGGTAAGAGGGGAGTACGGATATGACTTTTAATACCTTCTTGCGTCATATGCGGGAAGGTTTCAAAAACATATTCCGCAATGGCTGGATGTCCGTAGCATCCATCACCTCAATTATTGTGTCACTGCTTATATTGGGCGTGTTTATCATGCTGGTGCTCAACGTCAACTCCTTGGCTGATCAAGCAGATAGTCAGGTGGAGGTTAACGTATTTCTGGAGCTGAATGTGGATCAGAGCATGCGTGAAACGCTGCAAAAGGAAATCGCGGCCATGCCGGAAATCAGCAAAACCAGCTTTGTGACTAAAGCTCAAGGATTGGAAGAGCTGCGCAAAGATCTGGGAGACAGCGGCAAAGACCTGCTGGAGGGTTTTGACAAGGATAGCAATCCGTTGCCGGACAAAATTGTGGTAGAGGTTATTGAACCGACGACGGTTCCATTTGTGGCCGAGAAGATTGAGAAGCTGAATACGTTGCATCCAGAGAAGCCGATTTTAAAGGTTCGTTATGGAAAAGGCACCGTAGAGACGCTCTTTACGATAACCAAGCTGATCCGCAATGTTGGCTTTATATTCGTAGCCGGGTTGGCGATTATGTCCATGTTCCTGATCTCGAATACGATTCGTGTGACGATATTGGCACGACGCAGAGAGATTGGCATTATGAAGCTGGTCGGTGCGACCAACTTTTTTATACGATGGCCGTTTTTTATTGAAGGCGCACTTATTGGTCTCATTGGTTCCCTGATTACCGTAGGTATTTTATTTACAGGCTATCAGCGTCTGCTCACGGCCGTTCAGGGAGATATCGCATTGAATATGCTGAAGCTTATGCCGCTTGAGGGCATTTGGATTCAGTTGAGTGCTTTGCTGGTTATTTTGGGGATGCTGGTCGGCATTATTGGCAGTACCCTGTCCATGCGCAAGTTCTTGAAAGTATAAAGAATCATTTGGTGGACGTCGTAATTGATATTAATTAGAACGGGGAAGCCCGCTGTTATGTTGCGATAAAGATTTTGCGATAAAGGATGGGGATTGCAAGTTGAAGAAAACAGGATCTGTGTTGGCCGCTACCTTGGTAGCCGCATTGCTGATTCAGCCTTCTGACGGATATGCCAAAAGCATGAGTGAAATCAATTCGCAGTTGAACCAATTGGATAAGCAGTCCAAATCTGCCAAGCAACAGCAGGAAAAGGCTGCTCAAGATAAACAGTATGCCCAGCATTATAAAAATAAAACCGTGCAAAATCTGAAAATTGTACTTGATCAGATTAATAGTGTCAGCGACCAGCTGACTCGTGTAGCGGTTGAGATAGATCAAACGGAAGATAATCTGCGTGCAACTAAAAAGGACTTGGCCGAAGCAATTGATCGTATCCAGTCACGGGAAAAAATGCTGGAAACGCGCGTGCGTCTGATGTATACGGATGGAACCGTCTCGTATATGGACGTACTTATGTCTTCGACCAGCTTTAGCGACTTTCTCAGCCGGGTAGATTCCTTGAAAACGATCGTGGAGCAGGATCAAATCCTGTTGGACGAGCATAAAAAGGACAAGGCTCTGGTCGTAAGCAAGAAGAAGCAGCTCGACACGGAATATAAAAATGCGAAGAAGCTGTATGCGATCAAGCAGGACGCCAAAGCAGAGCTGAATTCCAAGGAGCAAGAGAAGCAAAGACTGATCGCCGGCTATGATCATGATATTGCTGAGTCAGATGAAATCAGTGAAGAGCAAAATGATATGCTGGTAGCCCTTGCTAACAAACGTGTGGGTCTGTTGCAGGAGAAAAACAAGCTCAGAGCGGAGCAGGCTGCTAAAGCAGCACGCGCCAGAGCGGCTGCACGTGCTGCTGAAGCCAAGCGATATGCTTCTTCATCCTCAGGCACTGGCTCGAATTCCAGCCATGCGGCAGCAAGTACGTATACAGGCGGATCGGGCACATTGGCTTTGCCTGTATCCCATTACCGACTCTCATCTACTTTTGGCATGCGGGTACATCCGATAACCGGCAAGCTGAAAGGCCACACAGGCATTGATATGGCGGCTCCGCAGGGGACCGATATTCATGCAGCAGAAGACGGTGTTGTCATTGTAGCCGAATGGTGGAGTGGCTATGGAAACACGGTTGTAATTGACCACGGGGACGGGCTATGGACCCTATACGGACATATTCGCAATGGCGGTACGGTGGTTCATACGGGACAGACGGTGAAACGCGGTCAAAAAATTGCGGAAGTTGGTTCGACTGGTAATTCAACAGGACCTCACTGTCATTTTGAGGTGCGCGAGAATAACAAACCTGTAAATCCGATGAACTATCTATAGTTGAAAAAGACAGGCCCTATTTGTAGCCAATACGGTTGTAGATAGGGCTTTGCTTTCATAACTTGATACCCGATGAAGAACATGTGCATTGAGACACGGAGTAGGATACAATTAACATATTCCGTACAAGCTAGACGTATACTGCGTGAATGGATATGCGTTTGAGGAATAGGCTACAAGATAAAGAGAAGGCGGTGGACGATTAGATGTTGAAAAAAAGTACAGCAGTACTCTTGATGGTGATTGGCCTGCTTGGCGGCAGTCTGCTCACTTTTGCTTATACTGGAACGGCCACAGTGGGGAATAGCGCTCTGGGCGAGGGACTGCTGGCAAGTGTGACAGGGAGCAGTTCCGCCTCCAGAAGTGATATCCGCAAAATTGAGACAGCGATGGACCTGATTCAGGGACAATATTATCAGGATGTGGATCGTACCAAGCTGGTGGATGGCGCCATCAATGGTATGATGGAGTCGCTAGGCGACCCGTATTCCTCTTATATGGGCAAAGAAACTGCACAACAGTTTGAGCAGTCTATTGAAGGCTCTTTTACCGGGATCGGAGCCGAGGTAGCGGCGGAAAACGGGAAAGTAGTCGTAGTAACGCCGATTAAAGGCTCTCCGGCCGAGAAGGCGGGACTACGCGCTAAGGATATTATTTTGTCTGTTAACGGTGAAACACTGGATGGATTAGATCTCAACAAGGCCGTTTCCAAAATTCGGGGACCCAAGGGCAGTCAGGCCAAGGTCAAAATTCAGCGCAATGGCTCTCCTGATCCGCTTGAATACACGATTACCCGTGACAACATTGATATGGAAACCGTCACAGCTCATATGGAAAGCGGCGGTGTAGGTGTTATTACCATCACCCAATTCTCGTTAAATACAGCAGATCGCTTCAAAGAAGAGCTGACGAAGCTGGAAAAACGAGGGCTTAAAGGACTCGTCATCGACGTGCGTAATAACCCTGGCGGTGTGCTTTCGGTCGTCATTGATATTGCCCAGCAATTTGTTCCTTCTGGCAAAACGATTGTACAGGTGGAGGACAAGAACCAGAAGCGTGAAGAAGAGAAATCCAAAGGTTCAAGCAAAAACTATCCGGTGACTTTGCTGATGAATAAAGGCAGCGCCAGCGCGTCCGAAATTCTGGCAGGTGCTCTCCAGCAATCGGCTGGTGCAGTGTTGATCGGGGAAAACTCCTTTGGTAAAGGAACGGTACAAACCAGCTATGACAAGCAAATGGGCGACGGCAGCCTACTCAAAATCACGATTGCCAAATGGCTAACGCCAAATGGTACGTGGATTCATAAAAAAGGGATTAAGCCGGATATCGCAGTGGAGCAACCTGAATACTTCACAGCGGCACCACTGAACAAAGAAAAGTCCTTGAAATACAATATGAATAGCAGCGATGTAAAAAATGCGCAAATCATTCTGCAAGGCTTGGGTTACAAACCGGGGCGTGAAGACGGCTACTTTGATAAAGCGACCGAGAGCTCTGTTATTGCTTTTCAAAAACAGGCGAAGCTGACGGCTAGCGGTATCATTGATGCGAAGACAGCAGCGGCGATGGAAGCCAAGTTGATTGAAAAAATTCGTGATCCGAAAAACGATAATCAACTCAAGCAGGGGATTGAAGAGATTCGGAAGGAAATGAAGACTAGCGCAGCGAAATAAATTAGGAAGGCTACAACAAGGGGGCTGGAAACAGCCTCCTTTGTTATTGGGATTTATTTGCAGTCTGTCGGTTTGTCTTCCCTACGTTGGCAATTTCATATAGAATAAATGGATATGAAATGTACGTGATCCGCTATACCAGCGGGCCAGGGGCATAAGGAGTGTGAATGAACTTGGAATGGGCATTACAATGGGGATGGAGCGTTCTGAATGCTTGCTTGTACCTGCTTTTGCAGCCGTTTTACTATATCTCGATACTCATTGTCGCGCTTGGCTACCGTCGGCAAATGCTATTGGAGCGCAAGCTCTTTCATACCAAAGTGCACAGTTGGGCAGGACAAACCTGGCGCGTCGTATGGAGTGGCTTGATCGCTGGAATGGTGCTATCCGCTCTGGGAATGTTCGTCAGCGTACATCTGAACACAGCTTCCATCGTGTGTCTGTGGGTGACCACATTGCTGCTTATGCTGGTGCGTGTCCGTTACCTGTGTCTGGCCTATTCGGTAGGTCTGCTGGGTGTGGCTCAATTTGTATTGAACGTCGCAGATGGCTGGCAGCCTGTGGGGGCGCTCGGAGCATCGTTAGCAGCCATCCGCGGATTGGATATACCTGCATTGCTGGTGCTGGTCGCCGCGCTGCATGTGGCTGAGGCGCTGCTCGTTCGCTGGCAAGGAGGAAAGGCGGCCACTCCGCTATTTGTGGAGGGCAAACGGGGAAGGCTGGTTGGAGGCTACCGTATGGAAGATCTCTGGCCGATTCCGTTGCTGCTGTTGGTTCCCGTTCAGGGAGGCTTTACGCTTCCATGGACACCTTTATTCGGCGGCGATGCCGGAGCCGGATATATGCTGGCTGCCTTGCCAGTCCTGATGGGCTTCAGCAGCATGACGCTGGGCAACCTGCCACGTCAAAAGGCGGTGCTCACGTCGAACCGTCTGCTCCTGTACAGCGTGGCTTTGCTTTTGCTAAGTCTGCTGGCGGCATGGTGGAGCCCGCTGATGCTGCTGGCAGCGTTATTCTCCTTCCTCGCCCATGAAGCGCTGATCTGGTATGGCAACCTGGAGGAAAGCCGTCTCAGTCCGATGTTTGTTCATCCGGAGCAAGGAATGCGCGTTCTTGCTGTGCTGCCGGACAGTCCGGCGATGGCCATGGGCATTGTGCCAGGGGAGGCCATTTACCGTGTGAACGGCGTCATTGTAAATAGCCGTGCCGAGCTGCACCAGGCCTTGCGAATCAATTCTGCTTTTTGCAAACTGGAGGTGCGCAACCTTCAAGGTGAGATCAAGTTTGTACAGCGTGGCATGTACGATGGCGATCATCACCAGCTAGGGGTCGTGCTTGCACCGGATGAAGACGCGAGCTGGGCCGTGTCCATACAGTCGGCCTCAATCTACCGGATTCTTGCCATGCATATAGGTGCGCGGCGACGTAAAGCTGGACAGGCATCGAAGGCAGAGGGTGTAAGCCTGGACACCATGGAAAAATAGGTTTACCACAAGAGGGCAGTCTTTATTGGATTAGAGTCGAATAAAGTGCTGCGCTCTTTTTTTATTCAGGTAGTCGCCTGCTTGAAATGACTATTCTGATCAATATACAATGGATATGGAATATGATACGTTGATGAACCGTATGCCTATCAAGTGTGTGAAGCAGGGAGAGGAAAAGATGAATGCAATTCACTTTATTCGAGAGTATATTAGGCATCCGCGCAGCGTAGGCGCTGTTATCCCCAGTTCAAGACAGCTGGCCAAGCAAATTACCACACCGATTTCCTTCGACAAAGCATCGTGTATTATTGAATACGGCGCAGGTACCGGTGTGTTTACGCAAGAGTTGATCTCCAACAAGCGCCCGGAAACGCTACTTCTGGTGATCGAAGCCAATGAATCGTTTTACAAAACACTACAAAGCAAGTTCGGACATTTGGAGCGGGTGCACATTATTCACGGATCGGCTGAGCACGTAGCACAGTATATGCGCCAGTATGAGGTCTCCAAGGTGGACTATGTTGTGTCAGGGCTTCCTTTTACCAGCCTGCCAGCCGTGTTATCCAGCCTTATTTTGGGACAAACAGCAGAGGTTTTAGGTCAGGAGGGTAAATTTATTACGTTCCAGTATAGCAAGGTCAAACACAATTTTTTTCGCACCTTTTTTGCTGATATCCAAATTAAAAAAGTACACTACAACGTCCCACCTGCCTATGTATTCACTTGCAGCCTGTGATCTGTCACCTATGTAGAGGATAAGAATAAATACGAATAGAGAATTTTTGGGAAGACCCGGTTAGCGTCATTAAGATGTTGAACAGGTCTTTTTTGTTGTGTAATTTGGAATTAAATTGTAACGGATCGTCCTGTTAGTTGATCTAATAGATAGGTAACTTGAAAGGAGGTTTCCTTTGAATATCGAAAATGAAGTTAAAAAGGCGCAACACGGAGATAGACGGGCTTTTGTGAACATTATTAGAGAAGTTGAAAACGATCTATACGGAATGGCGTACTCTATCCTGAGAAACGAACAAGATAGTGCTGATGCGCTACAAGAAGCCATACTCAAGGCATATAAATCTTTGGGCACACTGAGGGACGAGAGTCTCTTCAAAACCTGGATGTATCGGATCATCATTAACGAATCCAATAAATTGGCTAAAAAGCGTTCTCGCTCCGTTGCCGTATCTGAATTTTCGCACCAAGTTGGTGTTTCTGGTGAGTATGAAAACATTGAACTGTATGAAGCAGTGGATCAGTTGGAAGATCCGATGCGGCTCGTTATTATTTTAAAATACTTCTATGATCTGAACATTAAGGAGATTTCAAAAACATTGGGCATATCAGAGAGTCTGGTCAAAACGAGGTTGTACCGCGCACGGAAATCTCTGCTTCGCATGTTATCAAATTCAGGAGAAAGGGGAACACCAATCCATGGGAGATATTAAGCTGGATAATGAGTGGGTAACAGCTAAAGCAAAAGCTAGGAATGAGCATGTCATAACACCGTATGTGCGACAACGGCTGGAGGCTGTATATAGCCAGATTGAGACAGGTTTTATCTATCAAGATACGAGTCGCGCGGACTCAACTTCACGCCGTCGTAGATTTATAGGAACTTTGCTCATAACAACTATTGTGTTGAGTAGTGGAATCGTAGCCTCTGCATTCATTTCTCCTAATATGGCGAAATTGTTATGGCAAGTTCCAATAGTGAGCAGTGTTCTACAACTGACAGCGAATCAAGGGCTTTCAACAGCAGGTGGAAATGCGTTTATGCGAGCAGGTGACCTGGGACTTCAGGAGGTTGAGGAAGCAGGTCTTGTGACAAAGACAGCGGTTAGCAGCACTCATAACGGAACCCGGCTCCACATTTCTCAGGTTGCTTATGACGGTGTTCGTCTGGCTCTGACATTGGAAAGTAACCGGGAAGATTTGGGCACAACGCTGAAAGACCGAATTGAAGATATCACATTATGGTGCAATGGCAAACCGTTTGATTTCGATGGACGCTTTCTAAGCTATAATTCCGGAGGCACACCGGGTTCCGTTATCGTTTATTATAGTGATTTGGAGAAAATGTACTCTTCGGGAAAAGAGCTTCCTGATCAATTTAAACTAAAGGCAGGCATACAAATCCAAGGAGTAAAAGAACCTTTTGAGTTTGAATTACCAGTGCAAAAGATTCCTTCTAAAAACTTGGTGCTCACACCTCGAATGGAGAAAGCAAATGAGTTTGCCCGTTTGGTTGTAGAAAAAATAGAGATGACACCAATGTCTACCATGATTGCGACTAAGACCCATTATATAAGCCCAGGACCGACTACGTATGGGAGTGAGGCATACGGGTATGGACTGGCAATGAATACACTAGGCTATGCGGTTTTTGATGACAAAGGGCAGGAACAACCATGGGTTACTGGAGATTCAGGACGTCCTGGGACTAAAACAAGGGCGGCTATTCACCAAATTTTCGTTGCTCCCTTTGAAAAAACACCCAAATTCATTACCATTAAACCCTATTTGAATGTAACTGAGGTGGGGGGCAAACCCGCATATGATGAACAAGGAAATTGGAAAAGAACATACCTGCCTGAACTAGCAATGAAAATTCCAATTGGAGAAAATAATTAAGGTGTGAAGATGAGACGGACACGAAGAACTCTTCGGATGAATCATATCTGGAGAGTTTTTTATGAAATAAGGGGATATGTTTAAAAGCAAAATTCGTTTAAGGAATCATATTTTAAAATGGGACTTAACCTATATATTACATATGCTGGAACCTGTTAGATTTTGTGTAATTCATAATAATTCTGAGCTTTTGTTAAAGGGGATTTATGTATGGTAAAACCGCTGATGTTCATGCGTTGGTGTGAGTATTACGGGTTAAGTGACCGTGAGACAGATTTTATTTCTTTTTTTATGATGAATTTCTCGGCTGCCCGATCAGGCAATCATCCGAAACTTAGAGAACAATTTGTTGAGATTCAGAGAAAAACCTTTCCTGAATACCCGTTTGACATTACCCCGGAGGAATTGGATTACTCCAGATTTGAAGGACTGATGAAGCAGGTGCTGAAAATCCATTTTGACACGGCCGAGCTGCTATATTCCTTTTACCTCCAAAAGCTGTGTGCCCCTTTGGCAGAATATATTTTATCCACAGGAGAATCAGAGCCTTCGCGCATCTATTATGAGCTTATTCAAAAGGACAAGGTGCGATAGGGAGATTGGAGTGAAGATTCCCGTTTCATAAACGGGGTCGTGATCGCCGTCGGTGGCGACTGGACGGCGTATTAATTTTCCATAAGGAATGGTTTAGCAGGCTCCGTGTTTGCTCAACCATTCTTTTTTATTTTCAGAGGTTCAAAGCTACATAAAGCAATTTGACTTTAGCATTCTTCTATACCCATATCGCAATTCATGGATAAATATTCAATTTTTATGGTTGTTTAGGAAATTAATCCTAGTTAATTAAAACTAGGATTAAAAATTTCAATACACCTTTGTGTTAAGGTTATATCATAACCTCACAATTCGACATATATCGTTCTTAATCTCTATATCTAGGGAGGGGGAAAGTAATAAAATGTAAAAATATGAAGTAGGACGGACAGAAAACAATATCTTCCTGCGTATAAATAGATAACCTGTCGAAGTTTGTCCAGTTTCAAAGAAAGGCGGTGACATAGCTAGAACAACTATGTAGAAAGCTATGCAGGTAAACTGTTATACCTGCCATATTTTTAGATTCAGTCAGACGCGGTTTAGATGACTTGTCCAGGGGCGCGAGCCATATGCACCAAGGCTACCAAAACTACCAAAGCGTAGTAGCGGCGAATGCATGTTCTACCATATGGCTTATCTGGAAGCACCTGTGTATATGGACCTTCCGTCCAACAGCTGGTTCGATATGCAGGCTTGGTCGGTAATGGATAGCGAAGAATACTACCTCGATGCAAGCGGCAAACGCATCATGTGCGGTGTGAATGCGGCTGTTGCGACACTTGACGATCCGGCCAATTCTGGATTTCGGACGGAGAAGAGTGTGTAGTCAGCCGGATACTTGGAGCTTCGACTGGCGAAATTCAAGCGCGTATCAACAAAAACGAATGGACGAACTACAATATGGCAGATGACTACTCCTACGATCCTACAAGAAATTAATTTGCGGATTGGAGTAAGGTGACGCTGTACCAGAACGATAAGCTCGTTTGGGGTCAGGAGCCTTAAAGCCTGACGGAGCGGCACCCGTATGGGTGCCGCTCTTTTTAAATTTAAAGGAGGAAAGCGGCATGAAGGCAAGAAATAGTAGTAGTGGTATTTTGTCCAAACGTTCCAAATGGCTGCCTGTCGTCATGGCATGCACGATTATAGTAGGGGGGGCACTACCGTCTCCAGCTGTAGTTCATGGTCAAACGGCAAAGACCGTTACCATTAAAGTCGATACATCCAAGGATCGTAAGCCTATTAGTCCTTATATATACGGTACGAATCAGGATTTGGCAGGCGATGAAAATATGGCTGCCAGACGACTTGGTGGCAATCGAATGACCGGCTACAACTGGGAAAACAATATGTCCAATGCAGGAAGCGATTGGCAGCAATCCAGCGATAACTATTTATGCACTAATGGTGGCCTGACAAAAGCCGAATGCGAAAAGCCAGGAGCGGTGACGACTTCGTTTCATGATCAATCGCTGAAGCTTGGCGCCTATTCTTTAGTCACGCTGCCGATGGCCGGTTATGTGGCCAAGGATGGAAACGGAAGTGTACAGGAAAGCGAAAAGGCCCCTTCCGCTCGTTGGAATCAGGTCGTAAACGCCAAAAATGCGCCGTTCCAACTGCAGCCTGATCTGAATGACAATAAGGTTTATGCGGATGAATTCGTCAACTTTTTGGTGAACAAGTACGGCGCTGCTTCAACAAAGACGGGTGTGAAAGGATACTCGCTCGACAATGAACCAGCTCTCTGGTCGCATACGCATCCGCGCATTCATGGTGAAAAGGTCGGAGCGAAAGAGTTGGTAGACCGGTCGGTAAGTTTATCCAAAGCCGTCAAAGCGGTTGATGCGGGTGCGGAAATTTTTGGCCCGGTTCTTTACGGTTTTGGCGCCTATACAGATCTTCAATCTGCACCTGATTGGAACTCTGTAAAAGGCAATTACAGCTGGTTCGTGGACTATTTCCTGGATCAAATGCGCCTCAGTTCGCAAGCCGAAGGCAAGAGATTGCTGGATGTTTTCGATGTGCACTGGTATCCCGAAGCGATGGGCGGAGGCATACGAATTACGAATGAGGTAGGCAACGACGAAACGAAGAAAGCCAGAATGCAGGCGCCTCGTACTTTGTGGGACCCGACCTACAAGGAAGATAGCTGGATCGCTCAATGGAACAGCGCATTCTTGCCTTTACTGCCTCGATTGAAGCAGTCTATAGACAAGTATTACCCGGGAACCAAGCTGGCTTTGACCGAGTATAGCTACGGCGGTGAAAATGATATTTCCGGCGGTATCGCTATGACTGATGTTCTGGGCATATTTGGCAAAAACGACGTTTATATGGCAGACTACTGGAAGTTAAAGGATGGCGCCAACAACTACGTTAGCGCTGCTTACAAGCTTTACCGCAATTATGACGGAAAAAATTCTACTTTCGGCGATATTAGCGTTAATGCGCAAACCTCGGATATTGTCAATAGCTCAGTGCATGCTTCTGTAACGGATGCATCCTACAAAGAACTGCACCTCGTTGTCATGAATAAAAGCATGGACAGCGCATTCGACGCCCAATTCGATCTTTCCGGTGAGACAACTTACGGTTCCGGTAAAGTATGGGGCTTCGACAAAAATAGCTCGCAAATTAAGGAAGCTGCACCAATCACGCAAATTTCAGGCAACCGCTTTACCTATACAGTACCACCTTTGACGGCTTATCACATCGTGTTGACTGCCGGCAATGGTACACCTGAGCCGCCTGTACCTCCTGTAGATGATCCTGAAAGCTTTACGCTGAAAGCTGAGGCTGGCGATGGTAAAATCGATTTGTCCTGGGACGCTTCCAGCGCAGCTGTGGGTTACAGTGTACAGCGGGCAACGGATGCAAACGGTCCTTTTACTGCTATAGCATCCAACTTGATCGGAACGTCTTATACGGATACCAGCGTAAAGAACGGCACTTCTTACTATTACAAAGTAACCGCTAGATCAAATGCGGGAACGAGCGATTCCAATGTCGTGAATGCGGTTCCGCAGGTGCCTGTAGACGGCCCTGTTCGCTTTGAAGCCGAAGACGGCACGCTGAAGGGAACAACTGTGGAATCCAGCGGGGCCGGCTTCTCCGGTACCGGTTACGTAACTAATTTCCACAATGCAGGGGATTCCCTGACGATGACGATTCAGGCTCCAGCGGCAGGTTTGTACAATCTTACAATCGGCTACCGTTCTCCTTATGACGACAAACGCACGAATTTCTCTTTAAACGGCAAATCGTCTGGCGAGCTGGTGCTTTGGAAATCGGCTGATTTTAAAGAAACATCCGGAGGTAAGCTTCTGTTGAATGCAGGGGCGAATACGATCGGTTTTGAAACAGGCTGGGGCTGGTACGATATCGACTACGTCAAGCTGGAGCCTGCTGCTGATCGTCCAGCGCATGCGGTAACCAAAACGCTCACCAATCCGAATGCGACGGTAGAAGCAAAAGCATTGATGAACTACCTGGTTGATCAATACGGCAAGAATATGCTCTCTGGTCAAGAGAATATAGACGAAATTGATTGGCTTCAAGCAAATGTAGGTAAAAAGCCGGCTATTGCGACGCTTGACCTGATCGACTATTCGCCAAGCAGAGCGGAACACGGTCTTAATTCCACAGAGACGGAAAAGGCGATTGAGTGGGATAAGCAAGGGGGCATTGTTTCCTTTGCATGGCACTGGAACGCGCCGAAAGATCTTATCGATACGCAAGGTAAAGAATGGTGGAGAGGCTTCTATGCCGATTCGACTACATTCGATATAGAATATGCGATGAATAATCCAGAGTCCGAAGATTATAAATTGCTTATTCGCGACATCGATGTGATTGCAGGGCAATTGAAGAAGTTGCAGGATGCGAAAGTTCCTGTCCTGTTCCGTCCTTTGCACGAAGCGGAAGGCAAATGGTTCTGGTGGGGCGCCAAAGGTCCTGAGCCTGTTAAAAAATTGTATATTTTGATGCATGACCGTTTGACTAAAGTGCACAAATTGAACAATCTGATTTGGGTCTGGAATTCTGTTGCTCCGGATTGGTATCCGGGAGACGAGTATGTGGATATTTTGAGCTTTGACTCTTATCCGCAAGCAGGCGACTACAGCCCGCAAATTGCAAAATACGAAGACCTTGTTACATTGGGCAAGGACAAGAAGTTAGTTGCCATGAGCGAAAACGGACCTATCCCAGATCCTGATCTGATGAAGGCGTATCAAGCCCATTGGAGCTGGTTCGCTACATGGTATGGGGATTTCCTGAGAGACGGCAAACAAAACAGTCTTGAGCATCTGAAAAAAGTGTATAATCATCCGAACGTCATTACGCTTGACAAGCTCCCGACCAACTTAAAAACGTATGGCATTACCGAGCAACCGTCAGTACCGGGCAGCTTCACGCTGAGTGCAGCGGGCGAAAAGGCGAAAGTAACGCTGAACTGGACAGCATCGGCGAAGGCGGCAAGCTATGAAGTGAAGCGTTCGACGGCTGCAAACGGCACGCCTGCGACAGTAGCGAGCGATGTATACGGAAGCAGCTACACGGACACAGACGTAACGGCAGACACGACGTACTACTACCAAGTCGTAGCGAAGAACGATGCAGGCCAAACGATTTCGAACACGGCTAGTGCAGCGCCGAAAGCGGATGTTCAGCAGCCGACAACAGGGCTGGTGCTCCAGTATCGCGCAGCGGATACAAATGTGAACGACAATCACTTTAAGCCACATTTCCAAATTTTAAACAAAGGTACAACCTCCGTACCGATCAACGAGTTGAAAATTCGCTACTACTACACGATCGACGGCGACCGCGCCCAGACATTCAACTGCGACTATGCGACGCTGGGCTGCTCGAAGCTGAACGGCAAGCTGGTTAAAATGGATAAAGCTGCAACCGGTGCTGATTATTATTTGGAAGTCAGCTTCAACTCGGATGCAGGCGTGTTAGCACCTGGAGGAAGCACGGGCGAAATTCAAACCCGTATTAATAAAACAGACTGGTCGAACTATAACGAAAGTGACGATTACTCGTATAAAGGCACGCAAACTTCATTTGCCGATCATACGAAAGTTACGTTGTATCAAAATGACGAACTTGTTTGGGGAACCGAACCGACAGCAAATTAAGGCAAGCGTCTGATATACGGCAACATGTGAATCAACGCCAAGAGAGGGGGGACATTACGTTCTTCTCAACCCGAAGCTTCATACCATCATTATGATGGCCGTAAATCACCACAATACAAAAAAATGAAGTGATTACAAATTGGAAAGTGGTTGCCAGATGAACAACTTATCTGAAGAATACTTGCCGCAAATTCGCAACGGCGATGAGCAGGCACGGTCGGCTCTGATTGTTCAATACCGTCCCTTTATATTGAAGGTTGTCAAACACGTCTGCAAGCGCCGAATTGGATGGAGTGATGATGAAGCAAGTATAGGTTTGATCGCTTTCAATGAAGCTGTCGATCGATACCGTACGGAGTATGGAAAAACATTTAATAATTTCGCTTTTCTTATGATCCGCAGACGATTGATTGATGATTTTCGGAAAAAAATAAAAATTTCCCAAAACGAAGCCGATTGGAAAGACGAAGAGGAAATGCTGTACATTGCAGATAAGGTAAGCTCGCTGGATGCTTTTGAGAGGCAGGAACGAGCTGCGGCGCTGTCGGAGGATTTGGTCAGCTACGATGAAAGACTCCAGGAATTCGGTGTTTGTCTTCGGGAACTGGAAGATATCATGCCAAGCCATCGGGATACCCGGCAAATGCTGGTGCGGATTGCCCGCAATTTTTGTGACAACCGGGAGTGGCTGAACGATCTTTTTCAAAAAAAGAAGCTTCCCTTGAAGGCAATGACCAAAGAGATCAACGTCAGTAAAAAGACACTGGAACGCAATCGAAAGTATCTGATATCGCTGATTCTGATTTTCGGCTGCGAGGATTTTACGGGAATCCGCGAGAGCATCTCTTTTACAAGTGTGGAGGAGGAAACGCGGTGCGTAGAGCAGTTGTAGCGAGTTCCCGCCATTTTAAAATGATATAAATACCATCGCTGAAATGAGCAGGGGGATTTAGTATCCCGCCTGCTCATTTTTTTGTACAAGGAAACCCCTACGGATCATATACATACGAATAACTGACCATGAAAGAACTGCTAGACCCGTTTACGAGAGAGTCGGTAAACCGAAAACCCACGCGGTTGGTAGACTTCCAATACGCCTTCTGAGCCGCTTGCTTGTACCATGCCCTTATAGGGCTGATGAAGCCACCGGCTAAGCTGGTGGTTGTGACTATTGATTATTTTGTAAAAAATGAAATGATATGTTTATTTTAATCCTTTTTGTAACACATCAAGAATTAGAATGGAATTAATTAGAAGAAAGGGGATGAAGAAATGAAAAGGTTAATATCTTGAGAATAACAGAAACGTAGTCACAGACATAAAGCAAGGCATTTAGTGGCTTAGAAAGAAGACTATTAAAGAGGAGAAATGACAAATGAAAAAAGCAATCTTAGCACTATCAATTTCTGCGCTAGCATTATCTTTAGGGGAGTAGCCTCCGCTTCACCAGTAAGTTCAACGGCATCAGATGTAAAACCAGCGACAGTTACAGTAACTTTTGAACTTGCAACAGGAGAAAAAGCACCCATTACAAAGCAGGATAGTCCCGTACTTCGATTAGGCATAGGTAGCACATATAAAATGGAAGGTTCTAACTGGATGATTTTGTATGGAAGTGATGTTGTCGAACTTCATGGAAATAAAGCTAAGATGATTGGCTACGGTACAGCTCAGGTTGAAGCTTTTAAATCTAATGGAGCCAAACTTGGAGTTTATACTTTTAAGGTTGAAAGATAGTATTTGTATGCAGTGAAGGAGGTGAAGTACGCTTCACTTCCTTCACTTATTTATTTTCATGGATTAATTGGGTAAGTGATTTCTAAATCAGGGAAATACTCTTTTTTTGGATTGCCATCTTTCCCTAGTTCGAACTTACTCCTATCATCCTTTTTTAAGATAGATTTGTAAACCTTTATAGTAATTTCTTTGGGGAGAGAGATGAAAGGTTCAAAGCGTGAATCACTTATCAGAACGTTTCCATCAGTAGCACTCCAACCATTGTTGCTAATAAAATTTAGTTGCTTTCCTTTATCATCGTAAATTTCATAACTCAAGAACAAAGGAAGTGAAGAAGAAATTTTTGAATTAGCGGGTAGCTTTATGCGAGTAGTGATGCTGGTTGTAATCGGCGTGAGCTCAACTTTTTCTAGAGTATAGTCAATGTTTTTATACTCTCGCTTAAGGGATGGTGTAAAAACCAAGTTATTTTTGGTGTTCTTTTCCACAGGAATTTCTATTTTAAATGGTTGCTTAATGCCGGAGACAGGCATGGAAAGTGTTAAATCAAACTTATCTGGAAATTTTTTTCCTCCTTGGTTACGTAAATCTGAAAATTGTATAATTGTTGAATTTGAATTTTTTCCAGGTATCATATAGGGATCAATGGAGTTGCTTGTGTTAGCAGGTGCATAAGAAGAATTTATTTCCTCTCCATTAATGGAAAGTATTAAATCATCAAGTAATAAGGGTAATTCGGTATTTAAAAATCTTTTGTCAGAGGTTTGTCGTTCTAAGGCAATTGATATACGTGTTCCATCAAACATGACTTCCGGTACACTGAGAGTCAGGCCATCGTGAGTGTCACTAAGATTTGGTTTTGATAACAACCCTTTTTCGTCTGCTGTTTGTAAACCAAGATCACCAGCAAGCTGGAATATAGAATCCATACCTGGAATTTGTCTAATGGATGCAGCCATAGTTGGGGAAATAAAACTAGTACCAACCACAACCATAAATATAATTGCAAGCGTAGCAGAAGTCGCAATAATTGTATTACGCATCCTTTTGAGTGGAATGTTAGAACGCTTATAAAGCCTTGTGTCCATTTTCTCAAAGCGTTCCATAGTTCTATCAATTAAATCCACTTGTAATGGGGTATTCCGAATAAGCTTTTGTAAATGCTCGATTTCTTTATCTTCCGGTTTTAAAGGAATGCTCATATGTTTTTCCTCCCTTTTCATTGTAGTTGATTAGCTTTTTACGGAGTCGCTCATATCTTTTTCGAATAGTGGATGATTTCTGTCCCATAATTGTAGCAATCTCTTCGTAGTTGTAATCCTCAAGTGAACGTAATAATAAAATTTGGCGATCTTTTAATGTTAGCTGGTCCAGTAACTCGTGAATTAAATTTGTATATTCGTGTATTGGTTGTTGCTTTAGGTTCAGTTTGTACTGAATGAAGGATTTGAATGTTCTAGCGTTTCTTTTTAATAAGTCAGTGCAGTGATTTTGAGCGATTTTGTAAAGCCAAGCTGAAAAAGAAACTGTAGGTACGAACTGATGGATGTGCTCAAGCCCTTTGATGAATATTTCTTGAGCGGCATCTTCTGCTTCTTCCTGATTTTTAAGTAAATAGTAGCAATATAAAAAGATCTGTTGTTGATAACGCCGTATGATATGTGTGTATGCTCGTTTGTCGCCCGCTTGAACCTGTTCTATGACAAGATTGATATCTGTGTCTTGATTACTTGCATGTAGTTTTTCCATTAACATCCCTCCTTTCTGCCTATATAACTGAAAATGGTATGCGTTTGTGACATTCAAATAAAAAAAACTTGAAGCTTGCTTTTAATGCGTCTCTTCATAAACTTCATTCAACTTTTCAATTATCACCGAATTCGTTAAAAAAAGACTTCTTTCTAAGGCATCATAAATTAAAATAGGGATATTGACCATATATTTCACTATTCTCAATTTTATATCATTATTAATTTCCAATTTAGATGAATTTACATATAAAGTATCACCAATGGTATGTCCAAAACTTATTGTAGGGGGATTGAAATGGAACATACACCTACGATCCGCTCGAAGATAGAGACAGAATTGAAGCAAAGGGGCTATAGCTTTAGCAGCTTTAGTAAGATCTCCGGTATTAACCGTGGTACATTCAGCACCATGCTGAACAGCAACCCGCCCAAGCCGATCTCCGTTCGGCAGATGGACCTCATTACCAAGGCATTGGGATATCCTGAGGGCTGGTTGTATGAGTTGTACATAGATGAATGCTTTTACGAGGGAAAAGGGCACTGGAAACGGATCAAGCCTTTTTTATTGCGTTGTGTGGAGCTAGAGAGGAAGGACTGTATTCAGAAAGTATTGTCGAGACTAACCGAGGACTTGTCCTATGTGTCGACGATATTTGAACTTGCAGAAGAGCTATTTAAAGGAGGCAAGGAAAAGGAATCTGTCCCCTTTTATGAGTGTGTAATCGAAAATGAAAAATATCGTCATTCGGAGCGGTTGGCTATAAGCCAATACAAAAGGTTTAAAGCATTTACAATGTCTGACTTGGAAAAGAGCCTTGAGTTAGTATTGGAATTTATACCTTATCGTAATTTGCTTCCTGAGCATTATCAGTTGGAGGCGATTCATAAGATCACAAATATATATTTTTACTTACACAAATGGGATGAGGTGGAGAAGTACGGCCACGAATTAAAGGAACTGGCGTATGTAATTTATACGAACCAGCAAATAAGGAAAGAAAAAAGAAGAGCAACTACATGGTTACATGCAGAGCGACACTTGGTATTTTACTATGGCTACGGATTCCTTTCTGTCTCTACAGCATTACAAAAGAAAGGCTATATTAAAGAGGCAAGGGCAGAGCTTGAGGGCTATGCAGATTTAAGCTGGTTTAAAGGGCTTGACTCAGAAGGTGAAGCAGATGTGAAGCAATTCCGTTTGTGGGCTAAAGCCAATTCTTATACTTTGGATTTACTTATAGGCAAGAAAGATATCCTTCCGGCGTATATAACTTTCCTCGAAGATCACCCCGAAGAAATAAGTTCCGGACTTGTAACTATACTTGAAACTGCTAATAGATATGATTTTGATGTAGATTCTATTATTGATAAATATTCTGAGCAAATAAAGAGATTACAGGACTCTAAGGATGTTAAACAATTGACCTATTATTATTCTTACATGTATCAGCTTGCCATTTACCATTACAAACGTGGAAGAGCACTAGAAGGGCAAAAGGATTTTTTCAATTTTCTTTCACTATCCAAAAAAAGGAATTGGTTTAAGCCACCAATTTTGATTGATATTCTTCAAGATCATATGCAGTCAGATTAGGCCAATCTTCGAGATTGGTCTTTTTTATTGATTATTTTGTAAAAAAAGAAATTATATGTTTATTTCTATCTTTTTTGTAACACATCAAGAACTATAATCTCTTTAGAGCTAGTAGGAAGGGGGATAGGTTTTAAGATAAATAACTGTACATGATTTAAAGCAATTGGCTCAGTGGATGAAGGAAGGACTTCAGAAGGAACTTGCTAAAAGCGACTTGCATTTTAACAAAGCAGCTAAAGCACTTGTTTGAAAGGAGTTCGTATTTTTGACACATGAAGCATGAATAATGGGGATTTCCAGATCTAGGCGGAGAAACCCGCCGCGCAAGATCTAGTTTGTGCTACATGGCACCCCGCTAAGAAGGGAAGGGATATAAAAACACCTACTTTTTTAGAGAGTGATCCTTCCAGTAAAAAATAAATACAAAGAGCGGACGACCACTGAAATTCATGCGGTCGTAGACGCTTTAGGCAATTCCATGCGTTTTAAATTGACTACTGGCAAGACTACGATTCGGTAGGGTTACGAGTTGCTGAAATCAATAGATTTAGCTCATAGCCTTTGTTTTGGCGAACCGTTCCTTTGATACCAATCAAATTCTGAACATCTTGGAAGAGCAAAGTGCATTCTCCGTGATCCCAAGTCAGAGAAATCGCCGAGTGCAGCGGAAATGGGATAAGGATATGTACAAAAAACGGCATTTGGTGACCTGTATGAAAGGGAATATGGAGTGGAATCTGTTTTTAATTTTTTCATTTTGTGTATGTTTTTTAAGAAAGGACAATACATGATCGGGGACTCATCAGGAGAGGCTGACCTGTGGTGTACCTCATGCTCAAAGGGCATAAGATAGTGCCGCATTTTTGGCGGATTACAATACAAAATAAGACGTTTTGTCTAAAATTTTTATCTTGTTTTTTTTATTAGACGATCCAAAACCAAACCAATAAGATACCAGAAACCTAGTGTAGTCAAGTATACAACGACTATTGGAATACCTGCTTCTCGTACAAATCGAAATGATTCGTAAATCCAAACCAACGGGCTAATAATAGCCAATAGCATATTATAGTCGTCGTATCCTGAAATATTTACAATAATTACTAGAATTGAGATTAGGACCAACCAAAAGCGAAATGATTTCATTGACCATACCTCCAAACAAATATTTACAGTTAATATAACATATATTCGCCGTAGTCGCAAAAAATAATACAACTAAGTATACACATACTTCTTGGATAGTATGAGTTAATTTTCATTAAAAATGAAAGAAGGTCAAGTGATGAAAATAAATAAGACGGTTGTAACAATCGGGACTACCATTCTCTTAATTTCCTCTGTCGTTCCTGCTGCTCTAGCATTAAATGCTGCCTCAAAAGAATCAACAGGCTTTGTTAAACCAACTATATCGTCACTTAAAGATTTAGATCATGTCGAAGTATTGAAATCACTGAATAACGCTCAAACAGTCAACTTATCAGTGTATGGTGATTCGGATAGCCGGGTAAAACAAACTGAATATTTGAAAACATTAAATGGTAACGAGTTGTTTGAAACACTTGGTGAACTTTCCATTTACGACGAGCCAAATTTTGAAAAGTATGCAGAATCAATTTTACCTTATTTAAATAAGGAGTGGCAGGGAAAGGTGCCACTTGGAGTCTCTGATATAGTATCTGATCAAGAATATAATTCTAAATTAAGAGCATTTATTATAGATATACTGGCTAATGGTAACAAATTGGATAAAAACAGTCTCGAAAAAATTAGAACCGTCATAGAAAATAAGCATGAAGAGGAGAATCTTCGGAGATATGCTTTATTGCAATTGGAGCCACAAAAAGACCCTGTATTAAGTACTGAAGAAAAGTCTATTAATTTGAAAGCAATATTTGATGATTCTAATGAATCCGTTCAAGTAAGATCCGCCGCAATTACAGCTATGCGGAGGTTAAAAGATCCTAATTTTAAAGTGGTCTTATCTTCTTTAAGCAAAAGTGAGAACGCGAATGATCCCCTACTACGCACTTTGGTTACAAGTGCTGCAAAAGCCGGAGAATTAGATAATTATATAGAAGTGGTGAAAAAAATTCTTAATGAAACTAAGGATGAGCAGGTTTTTGGAAGTACAATATACGCGCTTGGTATTTCTGGTGGTGAGGAGGCAGTAAATCTAGTTGTACAGCATTATGGAAAGTTTAAGGGAAATGCAGAGGAAGTTGGTAAGTACTCCTTACTAAGAAATTTGAATACCATTTCATCCATGTTGAAAAGCCAATCTGATGATAAAATCATAACAGCTTTAAAAGCATCAGAGATTATCAATTATGGAGAAGCGTACCCTGGCATAAAGGAAATCCATAAAAATTCTAAAAACTCAGAGGTTATCAAAGCAGCAGAACACGCTTTAGAAACGATTATACCGGAAAATCTTGTTGATGAGTTTAATACCAAGAAATGGGAGGGAAGATAATTATGCATAATATCTCGCTTCTAAATAAAAAATTACTGATAGCTATACTTCTTCCACTATTAGTTTTACTAGGAGCTAGTTACACTCATGCGGCAGATAGAGGTGATGCAGGATATAGAGAGGGGGGATGGCTTACTTTTGGAAGTGACCATGGTGGTGTACGCGGAAATAGTGGTGTTGTCTATGAAATTAAGGGTTATTTCGGTAGTGGAGTTGTATTGAGTGATTTTGATAGCTTTAAATCGGGTAAGACATTTTATGGATTTTATACCAATCCTTCTATAACAGATTCTAAAAGAAGCTATATTATAAGCACGCTTGCTGGAATGAACGGCGACCCGGACATTACTTATACTGCTCAAGCGCAACTTATGTACGACGATATTCGCTCGTCATCATATGTCCATGTTGATGAAATCACAGATATACGTTGCGATGGAGTTATCGAGTATGTCTATGAATATAATGATGTTTATGTTTGGGGGCCATCTAGTACTAGAACAAACTCAGGGAACCCAACAGATTTTGATATATCAAGTAAAGCAAATGTGAAATACCACGCAAATTTAGGATACGATGAGCCTTGGATAGAAGTTAGTCCAAGGGTACAGCGTGGAGCGGCAACCGTAGATAACCCTACTAGATGGACTCAATTACGCCCAAGAACCTCGTAAAATCACATAACTAGTACACTAATCAGTCTTTAAACTGTGGATAAAATCGTTTGAGTTTTATACGGGCGTCTTCGGTAGTATTGCGCCTGCTTACCAATAGCAGCATTAGTAGTGCAGCATCCTCTAGATTTCACTAAACGGAAAAACGAAGGGCATTCTTGGATAAATCCGAGAGAGCCCTTTTTGCATTAAATAATCAGTACTTTAATGAAGTGCTTGAATGTTGAAAAAGGGATGTGTTCCAAGCCCCAATTATCACCGAATTCGTTAAAAAAAGACTTCTGTCTAAGGCATCATAAATTAAAGTGAATATATAGACTATATATTTCACTATTTTCGTGATTTTGTATTGGAGTGAATTTCCTATAGGGTGAATTTTACATATAAAATGCCACTTATGATATGTCTAAACTTATATGAGGGGGATTAGCATGGAACATACACCTACGATCCGCTCGAAGATAGAGACAGAATTGAAGCAAAGGGGCTATAGCTTTAGCAGCTTTAGTAAGATCTCCGGTATTAACCGTGGTACATTCAGCACCATGCTGAACAGCAACCCGCCCAAGCCGATCTCCGTTCGGCAGATGGACCTCATTACCAAGGCATTGGGATATCCCGAGGGCTGGTTGTATGAGTTGTACATAGATGAATGCTTTTACGAAGGAAAAGGTCACTGGAAACGGATCAAGCCTTTTTTATTGCGTTGTGTGGAGTTAGAGAGGAAAGACTGTATTCAGAAAGTATTGTCGAGACTAACAGAGGATTTATCCTATGTGTTGACAATATTTGAACTTGCAGAAGAGTTACATAAAGGAGGCAAGGTTGAGGAATCTGTCCCTTTTTACGAGTGTGTGGTAGAGAACGAAAGGTATTATCACTCGGAACGGCTTGCAATCAGCCAGTATAGATTGTTTCGCATACAATTGGGTACTAATGCAGAGGAGAATTTAAAGTTAACTATTCAATTCTCTCCTTTTTTATATCGTTTACCTGCGGCCTATCAGTTGGACGCACTATTGCAAATGACTAATATTTATTCTTCTTTGCACAAATGGAGTCAAACCATTTTTTATAGCAAGAAATTGCTAGAACTCGCAATGCATATATATGAATATAGAGTAGCTCAAGAAAATAAAAATTATAACGATCTTGAGCCATATTTTAGCGAACGCTCATTAGTGGTTTATTATGGGCAAGCATTATTAATGCAAGCTTTCTCATTACAGAAGCAAGAATTGTATCAGGAGGCTAAAAAAATTGTTTCCCAATATGCGGATTTGAGTTGGTTCAAAGGTTTGGATGAGGTTGGCCAAAGAGAAGTTGAAAAATTAAAAATGTATGCAACAGCTAATGGATATGTATTGGATTTATTAATGGGGGATAAAAGCAATTTGGAAAACTATATTTTATTACTGGAGGAGAATGAGAAAGAGATATTGCCAGGGATTCTCACATTATTAGAGGTAGCTAATAAACATTCTTTTGATATAGATTATATATTACAGCATTTTAGTAATTATATTCAAAAATTTACCGAGAACGAGGATGCTTTATATATGGATGATTATTGCAATTTTAATTTACAACTTTCTATGTATCAACTTAATTGCGAAAATTATACTGAGGGAATAAACACAATTCTTAGGAATTTAAAACTAGCAACGTTAGTAAATAGTTCAAATGTATTTGCACAAACTATTATATTGTTTGAGAAATATAATAGTTTTGCTACAAAGAGTCAGTATACTGAATTTACAATTCACAAAGAGAAATTTGAGAAGGAGTTTAATTTTGCGTTCTAATAAATAGTCAACAATCAGGAACATGAAGTCGATTTTGATTTAATAGTATTATTCGAAATGAGGTGTTAATATGAAGCACACACCTACGATCCGCTCGAAGATAGAGACAGAATTGAAGCAAAGGGGCTATAGCTTTAGCAGCTTTAGTAAGATCTCCGGTATTAACCGTGGTACATTCAGCACCATGCTGAACAGCAACCCGCCCAAGCCGATCTCTGTTCGGCAGATGGACCTCATTACCAAGGCATTGGGATATCCCGAGGGCTGGTTGTATGAGTTGTACATAGATGAATGCTTTTACGAAGGAAAAGGTCACTGGAAACGGATCAAGCCTTTTTTATTGCGTTGTGTGGAGTTAGGAAGGAAGGACTGTATTCAGAAAGTATTGTCGAGACTAACAGAGGACTTATCCTATGTGTCAACGATATTTGAACTTGCAGAAGAGCTACATAAAGGAGGCAAAGTTGAGGAAGCGATACCTTTTTACGAGTGTGTAGTAGAAAACGAAAGATATTACCATGCAGAACGACTAGCTATTAGCCAATATCGCTTGTTTTGTTACTCGTTAGGAGATGATTTGGAGAAAAATCGTGAATCAGCTACAGTATTTGCTCAATTTCGCAAGAATTTGCCTGAAAATCATCAACTGGATGCGCTATTAAAGCTGGCAAATACTTATTTGAAACTTCAGAAATTTGAAACGGTTATATTCTATACTGAAGAATTGAAAATACTAGCTACAAACATTTATAAGCAGTACACTTGCAAAAAGGTTAATAATTATAAGATTAAGGATCTTGATACAGAAAGGCATTTAATCGTTTACTTAGGTCAAGCATACCTATTGCAGGGAAGTGCTTTAGAGAGACAAGGCTTATATGAACAGGCTTTAGAAACAATTCCTTATTACTCTAATTTAACGGGCTTGGTAGCTTTTGATAAGTTAGGAACAATGGAAGCCCTGAAATTTCAATTATGGGCGAAAGCCAACCTTTTGCATATACAAATTCTAATGGGAGATCAAGTTAGTATTCCCTCCTATGTTGAACTAATTAGAAATAATCCGCCAGAAATTTTGCATGGTCTGTTAACTATTGTGAAATCGGCTAATGCATATAATTATTCAATAGATGATATTTTAATCTTGTTTTCTGAGCAGATTGATGAATTTAGAGAATTAAGTGGAAACATTTCTTATTACCCTTTGGATTTTAATATGTTGAACTATTCTCGTTTTTTTCTTGAGCTTAGTCGATACTATTTTAATAAAAGGAGCTATACCGAGGCAATAGACAGTATGCTGATTAGTTTAAAAGCATCCTCACAGCTAAACGATAAGACTTACTATATCAAGTCCATCACGCTATTGTTTGAGAAATATAAGGATCATTCGACCGAAGAACAACGGACAGAATATGAAAAAGTGATAAAAGCAGTGGAAAATAACATCAAGCAAATGACTTCTTAAAGCATAAAAGGGCTATGTTTCTCTACCTAGTGTAGGAGATCACACAGCTCTTTTAATTTTTACGTGCATATTAATCGAGTGAATTAAAATTCCTCGTGTGCATTAGGGGTATCAGAGTTATTCTCTAGAAGCTCGCTTTCTGAAGAGGTAAATAGTTCCTTTAGAATGCGATAAGCTTTATTTTGCGCTGCTTCACTCTGCTGGGAAAGGATATGAATACATCCCCATATCCAGGGCTGGCTTTTAAGTTCTTCATATGAATCGAAGTCAAAAAATGCAAACACGTTTGTGTCCAGTGCCTCGGCTATTTTCTCCAATGTTTTGATCTGCACATTGACCTCGCCACGCTCCAACTTCCCGATATATGAACCTGTTGAATCGGATGCTTCTGCAAGTTGTTCTTGTGTAATACCAAGCAATTTTCGAAATTGGCGGATTTTCGCTCCTATGAGTTTTGTTGTTTCCATAGACGTCCACACTCCTATACTATGAGTGTAGACAAAGGTAGATCAAGCGTGGAGGTAATTGGATTGCCTGAATAATTCATTATTAAGTCCTTACAAGGACTATTTATAAACATTAAATTCCATAATATATTAAAACAGTGCAGAAAAGGGGTTGACCACAATCCAATTTATTCATATAATTTCTAGTATATTGTAATTGGTTGTCGAGGAGGGTGATTTTAAAATCATCTGAATACGCCGGGAGGTGTCTTTATTGGAAAATACAACCACGATTCGTTCGGAAATTGAGAAAGAATTAAAACTTGGTGGCTATACGTTTAATAGTTTTGGACAAGCTACAGGGCTTAATCGGGGTATATTTAGTGCTATGCTTAACGGCAATCCGCCTAAACCAATCTCTGTGAGACAAATGGACTTGATTACTAAAGCGCTTAATTATCCAGAGGACTGGTTGTATGATCTATACGTTGATGAATGCTTTTATGATGGAAGACCCCATTGGAAAAGGGTTAAGCCGTTCCTGATTCGTTGTGTTGAAGTAGGAAATCTGAGGTGTGTAGAGAAAGTACTATCTCGATTAATGGAGGATCTTAATCACATCCCTACAATTTTTGCCTTGGCAGAGGATCTTTATGATGAAGGGAAGTTGCAAGAGGCAATTCCTTTTTATGAATGTGTAATTGAAAATGAGAAGTATCAACATTCTGAGAGGTTGGCAATTAGTCACTATAGAATTTTTTCAATTTCTGTTAGTGGAATTATGAAGATAAATTTGGAAGCTGCACTAAGATTCGTACCCTTTAGAAACCGGGTACCCTTAGATTATCATTTAGATGGTTTGCTTAAACTGTTAAATCTTTATCACAACTTGCATCAATGGAAAGAAGCAGAGCGTTATGCAGATGAATTAAGAGCTCTTGCAACTATTGTTTGTAAAAGCAGAGAAACTAATAAAAAGAATTTTACATTGAAAACTGAAAGACATTTAGTCGTCTACTATGGTCAAGGTTATTTGATGAAGGGAATTGCATTGGAAAAACAAGAAAGATATGAAGAAGCCATGAAGTATATTTCTGGCTATGCCGATTTGAGTTGGTTTAAAGATCTGGGAGAAATCGGACAAAAAGAAGTGCAAAAATTTACCCTTTGGGCTGATGCTAATCAACTTAATTTGAAAATTCTTATGGGTGATACAAGCAGTTTCCCGATGTATATTCAATTCCTGAAGAATAACCCACCCGAGATTTTGTTAGGTTTATTAACGATAGTGGAGTCGGCTAACAAGCATGGTTTTTTAATTGAACATATTCTTCAACAGTTTTCTCATGAATTGACCTCATTTAATAATGAATTATCTATGGAAACCAGCTACTATAAACAGTCGTTTAGTTACGACACATATGCTGATTTGTGTTACCAACTGGCTATATATATGTTTAATAACCTTTCCCATGAAAAAGGTATTTATTATGTTTTAAAAAGCTTGAGAAAATGTTTGGAAATCAGCAATAAAGAAAAGTTTATGATTTGTACAGCATTGTTTGAAAGATTTAGAAACAAAGCGACAAGAGACCAAAAATCAGAATATGAAAGTATTATGGAGGAGGTTTTAGTCAATGCGAGTAAAAAACCTTAAATACATGCTAATTATAGGGCTTTTTAGCTTTTTAGCATTCTCCCATAATATTATTGTTTTTGGACATGGTGCAGGAGGTTAACAGTTATCCAAAAACAGCCCGTGTGAGGCTGTTTTTTTGATTCATTCCGTTAAAGGGATGAAATGGGTTTTATTATATTTTTAACCTGTGGGGAAGGTATCAGCTTGTAAAATAAATGTAAATACCACACCAAACAGGAGGTTTATTGATGTGAAATTGCAAGAATTGGAGGACTGCATCGAAGAAAAGCGGCAAGAATTAAATGTTTTGGCGAACGAGGTGGGATTGAAGGATCGGCGGGTGTTGACCAAGTCCATGGAGTTGGATCGGCTCCTGAATAAGTACAGCGACTGGAAATATAGCTATCGTAGACAACAGAGCATACCCCCAAGTTCACAGATGGAAGAGAAGCAACACGAGCTTGTTCTATCTTATTGATCTTCAAGCAACATGACCAGATTTACCTAACTTCACCTTGGCTTCTAATACATAGTAGGGATATAGACTAAACAAAAATAATCTCTATTGTACCTCGTACGCCGCTCTTTTACACGTTGTTCGTACGGTTTATTGTTCTGCGTCTACATCAGAGCGGAAGCCATGTAACATGATGATGTGTGTCCAATAAAAACCTCCCGATTCACGTTGTTGCGTGACTCAGGAGGTTTTTGGCATTTACTGTTGAAGCTGACGCAATACAGTGATTTCGACACGCCGGTTTTTTTGACGTCCAGCCTCGGTGCTATTGTCACCAACCGGACGGGTATCTGCATAGCCTGCATACTGAAATCCAGAGGGTGACAGCTGTTCTCTATCCAGAAAGAATCGGAGTACGGATAACGCCCGTGCGCCGGAAAGCTCCCAGTTGTCCTTGTAGATTGATGAGCTTGAGGTGCGAGTGAACGGAATGTTGTCCGTATGTCCCTCGATGCTGATGGGCGTTTTCAAATCTCTGAACAAACTGGCCAGCTTGGATAGCGTGTTGGCCGAGCCCTGTTTGAGTGCCGCTCTGCCTTGATCGAATAAAAAGCGGTCATTCAGCGTAATGACAATTCCGCGCGGTTGATCTGACACGAAAATCTGGTTTTCCAGTTTATTTTCCGAAATATACTTCTGAATGACACCCATGAGATTTTGCAGTTCTTTTTCCTGCTTGCGAAATGCCTGTTCACGTTCGTTTAGCTTGGTTGACCCCGCTTCTTTTTTATCGGATGTCTGTTGCTTGGCCGCAGGCGGATTTTTGCTGGTGTAGCGATCCGCAGTCCCCGTGATGCCCGAACCTTGCTCCAAAATAGAATCACCCTTGCGGAAGGTATCCTGGAGGGAGTGAACAACGACCTCATATTTTTTGGCATCCAGGCTGCTCATGGCGTACATCACGACGAAAAAAATGAGCAGCAGGGTGATTAGATCTGCATAGGTAATCATCCAGCGGTCACGATGGTCTCCGCCCTCCTTACGTCCACGACGCTTAGCGCGCGTTCTCATGGAAGGAGTCCTCCTTTGGAGTGGTGATCTCTATGCGTGTGCGCCGTGGCGGTTTGTAATCCTGATTTTGTTCTGAGCGGATAAAGAACTCCAGCTTTTTGCGTACCAGCTTCGGATTCTCTCCGTTCTGAATAGCCAGAATACCTTGCAGCAGCAAGTCCATGGTGGAGATTTCTCTTTCACTGCATGCTCTTATTTTTGAAGCGATAGGCAAGAAGATCAGATTGGCGCTGGCTACGCCGTATAGTGTTGCGATAAACGCGACAGCAATCGACGGTCCGAGCGCAGTAGGCTCAGTCAGACTGCCCAATACATGGATCAGACCCATTACCGTACCAATAATCCCCATCGTAGGGGCATAGCCGCCTGCGGATTCGAATATTTTGGCGTATCCTTCATGCTTTTGTTCAGTGGTATCTAACTCAAGCTCTAATATCTGTTTGATCTGTTCCTGTTCGGTGCCGTCGATGACCAACTGAAGACCTTCACGCAAAAATGCATTCGGATGCTCCGAGGAAATACGCTCTAGCGCAAGTACGCCGGACCGTCGGGAGGTGGCAGCCATGGAAACCAAATCTTCTATATATTGCTCGGTAGGGTTGTCCTCACGGCTAAATGCCATCCGAAGAGCAGTAGGTATGGTCTTCAGCTTGGAGGCGGGGTAGCTAATAACAACTGCGGCGAAGGTTCCGCCAAATACAATCAGAGCTGATGTACCCTGGAGCAGCCCTGAAAATTCGCCGCCCTCCCATAAGAAGCCACCAATTAATGCGATGATTCCTGCGATGATGCCCAATACGATGGTGATATCCAAAATACAATTCACTCCTATTCAAGACTTATCGTTTGCATCCACAGTAAGAAAGAGGTATAATACGGGAACAAACATTCTTATCCAACCATATTTCCCAAGTATCATTGCTCGGGAAATATTGACATAGAGTTACAGGCAAAGACATTCAGCTCGACTGGTGTAGAAACATGATGTTTCCATTTTAGACGATAAGGGTGATGCAGGGCAATGAGTGATATCGTTGTTAGCAACAAGACTTTTGAAATTGAGTCGGATTTCCAACCTCAAGGCGATCAGCCTCAGGCCATTTTTGAACTGGTAGAGGGGATTGCAGAAGGAAAGAAGTATCAGACGCTATTGGGTGCTACGGGAACGGGTAAGACATTTACCATCGCGCAAACCATTGCCAAGCTGAATCGGCCTACGCTGATTATTGCGCATAATAAGACGTTGGCTGCCCAACTGGCGAGTGAATTTAAGGAGTTTTTTCCAAACAACTCTGTCGATTATTTTGTCAGCTACTATGACTACTATCAACCGGAAGCGTACATTCCGTCTTCTGATACGTATATTGAGAAGGATTCCAGCATCAATGAGGAGATTGATAAACTTCGTCACTCGGCCACAAGCTCTCTATTTGAGCGTCGTGATGTTATTATCGTAGCGAGTGTCTCCTGCATTTATGGTCTGGGGTCGCCGAAAGAATATTCAAGCCTGCTGCTCTCGCTTAGAGTCGGTATGGAGAAACCCCGCAATCAGATTTTGTCCCGCTTGGTCGATATTCAATATCAGCGGAACGATATCAACTTCGTGCGGGGTACTTTCCGTGTACGGGGAGATGTGATTGAAATATTCCCGGCTTCCCATGGGGAACACGCCATACGGGTAGAGCTGTTTGGGGATGAGATCGAACGGATTACCGAGATTAATGTGCTTACGGGTGAATTAATCGGTGAGCGCGAGCATATTGCCATTTTCCCGGCATCTCACTTCGTTACTCATGAGGATACGATGAGGGTAGCACTGGTCAACATTGAGCGTGAGCTTGAAGAGCGACTGGCGGTGCTGAAGGAACAAGGTAAGCTGCTGGAGGCGCAGCGTTTGGAGCAACGTACTCGTTATGACATCGAGATGATGAAAGAGGTCGGTTTTTGCTCCGGGATCGAGAACTATTCGGGTCCGCTGACATTCCGCGAGCGGGGAGCGACGCCGTATACGCTGATGGATTATTTTCCGGATGATATGCTAATCGTCATTGACGAATCCCATGTTACACTGCCGCAAATTCGAGCCATGTACAATGGTGACCAAGCACGCAAAAATGTGCTGGTGGAGCATGGTTTCCGCCTGCCGTCTGCGCTGGATAACCGTCCGTTGAAATTTGAAGAGTTCGAAGACAAGGTCAATCAGATTATTTACGTATCAGCTACCCCGGGCCCCTACGAGCTGGAGAAATGCAATACGATGGTGCAGCAGATTATTCGTCCTACCGGGCTTCTTGATCCCGTTATTGAAGTACGTCCAAGCAAGGGACAGATTGACGATCTTATTAATGAGATACGGCTTCGCATAGAGCGTGAAGAAAGGGTGCTGGTCACCACACTCACGAAGAAGATGTCTGAGGATTTGACAGACTATTTAAAAGAAGTGGGTATCAAGGTCCGATATATGCACTCTGAGATCAAGACACTGGAGCGGATGGCCATTTTGCGGGATCTGCGCCTGGGGACCTTCGATGTGCTGATCGGGATCAACCTGCTGCGGGAAGGTCTGGATTTACCGGAAGTATCTCTGGTTGCGATTTTGGATGCGGACAAAGAAGGCTTCCTGCGTTCCGAACGCTCTCTGATCCAGACGATTGGACGGGCAGCACGGAATAGCGATGGTCGTGTTATTATGTACGGTGATAAGATTACCGATTCTATGGATAAGGCGATCAAAGAAACCGAACGTCGCCGTGCGATTCAAATTCAGTATAATGAAGAGCATGGAATCACGCCGCAAACCATCCGCAAAAAGATTCGTGATGTCATTGAAGCAACTAAGGCGACAGAAGCACGGAATGATTACCTTCCTAGTGAGACGGGTAAACTTTCCAAGAAGGAGCGTCAATCGCTTATTCAGCGTCTGGAAGCAGAAATGAAGGATGCCGCCAAGAATCTACAGTTCGAGCGGGCCGCCGAGTTGCGTGACGCTTTGCTGGAACTGCGGGCCGATTAAGCATGTAGTATAAGAATAGGCTATAAACGAAAGCACATTGAAAATGAAATATTTGAATGTTTTTAACAATAGTGAGGGCGGCCCATGTGGTCGTTCTCTTTGCGATATATCACCTGCATCCATAACCCAATGGAATATAGCATGACTTGAACTACAGCTAAGGAGATGAAACATTTGGCGAATGAAAGCATCATCATCAAAGGCGCACGGGCGCATAATCTCAAAAATATTGACGTGACGATTCCGCGTGACAAATTTGTCGTTCTTACGGGGCTTAGTGGTTCGGGTAAATCGTCACTGGCTTTCGATACGATCTATGCGGAAGGACAGCGGCGCTACGTGGAATCTCTATCTGCATATGCACGTCAGTTCCTCGGACAAATGGAGAAGCCGGACGTCGACTCGATTGATGGTCTTTCTCCTGCGATATCTATTGACCAAAAAACTACCAACCGGAATCCGCGTTCTACCGTTGGTACGGTTACAGAAATCTATGATTACTTGCGGTTGTTGTTTGCGCGAGTGGGTCACCCTCATTGCCCTGAACACGGCATTGAGATCACATCCCAGACCGTTGAACAGATGGTGGATCGCATCATGCAGTATCCTGAAAAGACACGACTGCAAATTTTGGCTCCATTGGTATCGGGACGCAAAGGTGAGCATAAAACACTGTTCGCGGATATAGCCAAGCAGGGCTTCGTACGGGTACGTGTCAATGGCGAATTGCGTGAGTTGTCTGAACAGATTGAGCTGGAGAAGAATAAGAAGCATTCGATTGAAGTGGTCGTGGACCGGATCGTGGTCAAGGAAGATGTGCGTGCGCGTCTATCCGACTCGATTGAGACGGCTCTAAAACTGTCAGGTGGCCAGCTGCTTGTGGATATTATGGGACAAGAAGAGCTGCGATTTAGTTCTAATTTTGCATGTCCGATTTGCGGTTTCAGCATAGATGAGCTGACTCCGCGCATGTTCTCCTTTAACAATCCGTTTGGTGCTTGCCCGGATTGCGATGGATTGGGTGCTAAAATGGTAGTGGACCCTGATTTGCTCATTCCCGATCCTCAAAAGAGCGTGGAAGATGGAGCATTTCAGGCATGGAGTGGTGGAACTTCCACTTATTATCCGCAATTTTTACAGTCGGTATGCGAGCATTTTGGCATTCCGCAGGATGTTCCTGTTAGCCAATTGACCACGGAGCAAATGAACATTATTTTACACGGAACGGCTGACCAGAAGATCCGGTTCCGTTACGAAAATGATTTTGGTCAACGCAAGGAAGCCCATGTGACCTTTGAGGGAATCATTCCGAATCTGGAGCGTCGTTATCGTGACACAGCTTCTGATGGTATCCGTGAATTTATTGAAGGCTTCATGAGTGCCAAACCATGTAACACCTGTAAGGGACACCGTCTGAAGAAAGAGAGTCTGGCGGTAACCATTCAGGAGCACAATATCGCCTATGTGACTGATTTGTCCATCACAGAAGCGGCTCACTTTTTTCAAACGCTGGAGCTGAGTGAGAAGGAGAAGTCAATTGCCAATCTCATTTTAAAAGAAATTAACAGCCGTTTAGGCTTCCTGGTCAATGTCGGTCTGGAATATTTGACATTAAGCCGTTCCGCAGGAACGTTGTCCGGTGGTGAGGCACAGCGTATTCGGCTGGCGACACAGATCGGGTCCAGTCTAATGGGGGTACTTTATATTTTGGACGAGCCTAGCATCGGACTGCACCAGCGAGATAATGACCGCCTGATTAGTGCTTTGGAGCATATGCGGAATCTCGGAAATACGTTGATTGTGGTGGAGCATGACGAAGATACAATGATGGCGGCGGACTATATCATTGATATTGGACCGGGAGCAGGAATCCATGGCGGGATGATCATGTCACAGGGGACCCCGCAGGAAGTCATGGAAGATCCGAACTCCTTGACAGGGCAATATTTGAGCGGGCGCAAGTTCATTCCGGTCAATACCGAACGGCGCAAGCCTGCGGATAAGTGGCTGGAGGTTCGCGGGGCCAAGGAGAACAACCTCAAAAATTTGAATGTTAAAATTCCGTTAGGCGTGTTTACGGCTGTTACTGGCGTATCCGGTTCTGGCAAGTCAACGCTGGTCAACGAAATCCTGTACAAAACGCTGGCGCGTGATCTGAACCGGGCGAGAGTGCGTCCAGGTCAACATAAGGAGATTCGCGGGCTTGAGCATATCGATAAGGTCGTTGATATTGACCAGTCTCCAATCGGCCGCACGCCGCGTTCCAATCCTGCGACCTACACCGGCGTATTTGATGATATTCGTGATTTGTTTTCAAAAACAAATGAGGCCAAGATCCGAGGTTACCAAAAAGGCCGCTTTAGCTTTAACATTAAAGGTGGTCGCTGTGAAGCCTGTAAAGGCGACGGCATAATCAAGATTGAGATGCATTTTCTACCGGATGTATATGTTCCATGCGAAGTGTGCAAGGGCAAACGCTATAATCGTGAGACCCTAGAGGTTAAATACAAGGGCAAAAGTATTGCTGATATACTGGATATGACGGTAGAGGATGCGACAGAGTTTTTTGAAAATATCCCGAAGATTCATCGCAAGATTCAGACGCTGATGGATGTAGGCTTGGGATATGTCAAGCTGGGTCAGCCTGCGACTACCCTGTCTGGAGGTGAAGCTCAGCGCGTGAAGCTGGCTTCTGAGCTGTATCGTCGCAGCACAGGCAAAACGATCTATATTTTGGACGAGCCGACAACCGGTCTGCACGTTCACGATATTGACCGATTATTAATGGTACTGCATCGTTTGGTTGATTCAGGAGAGACGGTGTTGGTTATTGAACATAATCTGGATGTGATTAAAACAGCCGATTATTTGATTGATCTGGGACCGGAAGGCGGAAGCGGCGGTGGAACGATCTTGGCTACCGGAACACCGGAACAGCTCGTGAAAGTGGAGGAATCGTATACAGGCCGATATTTAAAACCGATTCTTGAACGGGATACGCAGCGCAGCCAAGCGCTTCAGACCGTTGATCTATAGATAGGATTAGCGTACATTTTGGAAGCCCTGCACAGGCAGGAAGGCGGAATACGAATTAGCGTATTTATGTCTTCCCTTGGCAGGGCTTTATTTTTTTTGGAAAAAAGAAAACTTTTATCAATTTCTTGCGTTAAAGCATGTGACAGCTAGTTTTCCAAGCGCTGGAATAATAAATCTATAGTTTATATTCATCGACAGAAAGTTCTGAGTAGTCTCTCTATTTTGGAGTTGCGAATGTTTAGGCTCGGACTTGAAGAGGTAAATATTTAACTCATAAGTATATGGCATCATACAAAGCTCCGTGCCCACGTGACAACCATTCCAAGTTGAAGCGAAACCGTCTGTAGTTTGATCACATCCAAGGTTTATAAAACATCTCTGAGGTAAAGTCATGAAGGGAGCTGGAACGTTTTGAAGATTATGCAGAATAGAGTTCTACGTACACGTGTATATTCATGGGCAGCAGGAATTACTTTGGCGGCATGTGTGATGGGATATAGTGCTTCACCATCTTATGCTTCAGAGGTATCTCAGGCACTTGTGCCCAAGCAAGCCGAGATTGAAACCAGTGCGGCGCTTGGAAGCATTAAGGATGTAGACAACGCCCACGATTATATCCAGCCCGCAGCGAACGGTGGATTTTTATTTCTGAATATCGAGGACGATATAGAGGCAAGTGTAGTGCATGTTACATATGGCAAGCTGGACAGCTCTCTGGAGAGCGTATGGAAGCACCAGCAGGATTTGAACGTGCAGCCGGGAACGAGCAGCAGGGGAGTCCAGCGGGAAACGTCAGATGGTGGCATGTTGTTCCTGACTGACTATACCAAACCGAACGGAGTACAGGATTTGCAGGCTACACGATTGGACAACGATGGAAATGCTGTGTGGTCCAAAACGTTGCCAACAGATGGCTTGATATCCCGTGGACAGAATTCTCGGACAGGTTTGGAGCCGCTTGCGGACGGAGGTTTTCTGGTCTCCTCTCTGAACCGTGCGGAGCAGACTTTCACTGTACTCAAATATACAGAAGATGGCGATATCCAATGGAATCGAACGACGACCGGGGTAAACTCGGGTTGGCTGGTCGGCAGCTACAATGGATTTTATTCGCTTATGAACAGCTCAGCTGGCCCGGTAGGGGTACAAGCAGATGTATATGGTCGCGATATCCGTAATATCCATTTGGATTTGGGCTCAGGCAAGGAGATTGCAGCCGTACGTGAGCTGTCCAGTGGACATATTGCCGTAACGGGGCTTAAAGGAAACAGCAAGCGCACACAGGTTTTAAGCAATGGTCTGCAATTGTTTGGCACCACAGAGGACTATCCGGCTGACTGGGTGTACTTGCCTGAAGAACAGCTGTACGTTCAGTTCAGTGATCAATATGATCCACTGGGAAAAACCACGAAGATGCATGGAATCACCATCACAGGCTTGGAAGGAAACGGGACGAAGAAGTGGGAAACGACGACTCACTATAAGGAAGACAATTCCTTTGGTATCCGATATGATACGGGCTTGATATATAAAATACCATCAGGCTACGCGGTAGTAACCTCTACATCAGGTACCCGGAAACCAACAGTGCTCGATTTTGCGAAAATATTGATGCCGGAGTAATCCGGTGTCTTTTTTTATGAGTCTCCGAGGGCGATCTTGTATAGCTGTATGACAATAAAAAAACAGCCTGCTTGTAAATGAAACACAAACAGGCTGGTACTGGATATTGTATCTAGGATGCAACGATGCTGGATTGTAAAATGTCAGACAGTTTTTCCTGGAAAGCCGGAATGCCTACACGTTGTACATACGTATAAAAACTTTCACCAGGATTCCGGTTTTCTTTGTAGTACAGAATGAGCTCTGCCAGGACAGGTCCAACCTGATCCCCGCGCACGCGGCCCTTAAGCGCCTTGTTGAACTGGGCACCCGAGCCGAGTGCTCCGCCAACAGCGATGTCGAACGCATCGACCATGCCTTCGGGAGTTTTAACAAGCGAGCCCTGCAAGCCGATGTCCGCAATGTGTTTTTGGCCGCAGGAATTTGGGCAGCCGATAAAATGAATACGCACTTTTTCATCCAAATCGACATGCTGATCCAAATACTCGGCCACGTCAACCGCCCGCTTTTTGGTTTCGACAATTGCCAGATTGCAGAATTCATTCCCTGTGCATGATATCGTTCGGCTCATAAAATGCTTGGGCTGTGGTGTCAGGCGCTGCAATACAGGAGCTTTCAGTAATTCATCCACTTGGTCGTCAGGGACGCCACTCAGCAGTATATTTTGCGACATGGTGGTACGAATCTGTCCATCACCATAGCGATCAGCCAAATCAGCCAGTTCATGCAGCTCGTCAGCGCTCAGACGGCCGACAGGCACGTTCAAACCGACATAATTCAGGCCCTTCTGGGCTTGAGGATGTACACCGTCAAAATAGGCGGCTTGCCAGCCTATTGTTTTGTCCTCACCCCGTCCCGGCATTTCGCCGATATACTCAGTAAGCTTAGTCAGGAACTTTTCCGGACCCCAATCGGCGACGAGGAATTTCAGACGGGCATGATGCCGTTTTTCACGATAGCCATAGTCACGGAAAATGGTTGTGACGGCAATAGCAACCTTTAGTACCTCCTCAGGGCGAACAAACAGATCCAGTGACTGTGCCAAGTGTGGCTTGGCGGATAAACCTCCCCCAACCATCGCATGGAAGCCGACAACTTCTTTCCCGTCAATGATCTTGGTGGCTGGCGTGAAGGACAAGTCGTTAATTTCAGCCTGTGCGTTGTTGTACGTATTGCCGGAGATCGACATTTTGTACTTGCGCGGCAGATTGGAGAAGTCCCGATTCAACAAGAAAAAACGGTTCACCTCATCGACAATCTCTCTGGTATCGACCAATTCATTGGGGTCAATGCCAGCCAGCGGGTTGCCGACAATGGTACGCGGGCAATCCCCACAGGCTTCAAAGGAATACAAATCGACTTTTTCCAGTCGCTCGAAAATATCGGGCAAGCTTTCAACCGTCAGCCAGTGAAATTGAATTGCCTGACGAGTGGTGACATCCACAAGACCGCGTCCATATAGCGTGGATATGTCGGCCAGCGCATGTGCTTGTGCTGAAGTCATAATACCTGTGTTGATGCGGACACGCATCATGAAGTGGCCATCCTTGGGCTTTTGCTGATAGACACCCGCCCATTTGAAACGGTCCATATCGTCCGCAGAGATCGAGTCATAGCCTTCGTTTGCATAGTTTTCGATAATGGTGCGTATAACGTCGAGCCCGTCTTTTTCCAGCTTGACCAGCTCAAATTTGTTTAACTTATCTGGATGAGCAGTCCAGATTGGTTCGTAGGCCATCCTGTTAGCCTCCTTCATTTTATTTCCGACAATATAACTAAGATATAATGTGATGGTATCACAATTGGTTGTGCCCGTAAACGAAGGAATGGCCCAAACGGTATAACGATTATTTATCGTTTTTGCTTATTTTTTTGATATAAGGATTTGGTAATTTTATAATATAAATAGTATGAGAGGATAGGGCTGTGACAAACGGCGCTTTTTAAGAAAAAGATAGGGCTTAAAGCGTTTGTATGCATGTCCCCTCTATGGTAGATTTGGACTAGTTGATAGAACAGGGTTATGTTAGAGAGGAAATGGTGAGTATATGCGTAAGATGGGGAAAAGGGCGATCGTTCTGGCTTTAGGCAGCGCTTTGTGTGTTTCTGGAACAGCAGGTGCAGCCAGCAGTGGAGCTGCTTTGAAGGCCAAAGTCATTAATGGCGGGGTCTATGTCAACGTAAGCGATATGAATAAAGCATTGGGAACTAGCGGCGCATATAACAGCGCGAATGGTACATATACATTAACGGCAGATCGTGTGCCGCAGGTCATTAAAAATGTGTCTCCTTCCGTGGTTGGTATCATCGGCCGTTCAGCCACAGGAGAAACAGTGGCGGGAGGAGATCGGTACAATCTGGCTCATGGCACGGGTGTCATCATTCGGACAGATGGATGGATTGTCACGAATGCGCATGTTATTGAAGGATTAGGTGATGCCGTGGTCGTAACTTCGGACGGAAAATCCTATGGAATCACCGACAGCTACAGCGATCCGGTCAGTGATTTGGCATTAGTCAAAATCAAGGCAAGCGGACTCAAGCCTGCTACCTTGGCGACTTCCACGAACAGTCTGCAGGTGGGTGAGCAGGTGGTGGCTATCGGTACGCCGATCTCGTTCTCACTTCGTAATTCGGCAACCTCGGGTGTCGTTAGCGGACTGAACCGTGGTGTCAACGCTGCTTATCGTCTGATCCAAAGTGATACAGCGATCAATCCCGGTAACAGCGGCGGTCCGCTGGTCAATCTCAAAGGCGAGGTCATCGGGATCAATACGATGAAATTTTCGGCGGTCGGTATTGAAAATATGGGCTTTTCGATTCCGTCGGATACGGTAAAATACGTCATCAGTCAATTTTTCAAATACGGCGAGGTTCGGCGTGCCAGTCTTGGCTTGGGGCTGGAAGAGAGCTGGTCAGCTATCGTCGGGTTGCCTACCGAGGACCCTTTGAAAGTTACGAAAATTACTTCGGCGAACGCTGTCCAGGCCAAAATCAAGGAAGGCGATGAGCTGTACAGTATTAATGGCAAGCGTGTAGCTTCCGCAATCGACGTCAATGAGTTGCTTAAAAGCTATCAGCCGGGTCAAACGGTGAGTGTACTTATGCAGTCGGACGGTGACATTGTGAAGCGTAAGCTGGTATTGACACAGGATAATGGTGAAATCTATGATTCCATTCAGTCAGGGGAAGATCTTGAGGATTCGAATGAATCGGGTTCCGTCGAAGATGGCGGCAAAGCGCCTTCCAAGGAAGCATCAGAGTCAGTTCAAGAGTCCGCTGTTACTGGAAAGTGAACGAAAACGGATCTTGAATCTATCAAATACAGCTAAAGGGAGATTACCGTGAAGCATATTCAAAGAAAAATGATGCGCAAGCTGGGGGTCGGCGCTGTCGCATTGTCCCTTCTGCTTTCCAATTTGCCAGCAGTCGCAGCAGATAGTAGTGATACAACCATATTGGAGCTGCGCCTGCAAAGCGGCAGCAATAAAGCCATCGTGAACGGTCAGAATGCGAATATTACGAAGCCGTACTCGAAGAGTGGGGCACTTATGGTTCCTGCTGGTGTGTTTAAAAAGGCATTTAACAGCAAAATTCGGCTGGCTGAAGATAATGTAGTCAAAATCAGCAGTGGGTCTCGCATCGTATCGCTGACCATTGGTAGCCGTACAGCCTGGGTGAGAGGCCACAAGGTAACCCTTCCTGCTCCGCCGGAAATGTCTTCAGGTATCCTCATGGTGCCTTTGCGTCAAGTAGCGGAAGGACTTGGCGGCAAGCTGGAGAAGAATGGTGCAGGTATCATCATTCGGATGGAAGCGCAAGAAGAGGCGAGCACGGTAGCTGAAGAGACGCCGAACATTGATAACGATGAGGGCAAGACGCAGATCGGGAATAGTTACTACGAATGGTCCATGAACTATCCTACAGGACTCGTCATTGGTCAGGGAGGTGGAGATGAGAGTATTTCCACCTTTATGGACGAAAATAGCGCGTATTATATGGAAGTCCATGCAGCATCACAGCCGGTTCCACTGAATGCGGATGATCTGTTACAACAATTGGTGCAGAATGCCAAAGAAACGGGAGAAACTGTCGTAGATCGAAAATCCTTCCCGAAAGCAAAGGTGCCTTATGCTCGTGTCATTACGAAGGATGCGGACGGCGTATTGTGGGAAAATCGTCAATATTATGATAACGGGCGACTATATGTGGTTTATTTTTCCGATGCCAAAGCCACAAACTATAAAGATCTGGCCCAATATGCGGTACTATTAAATTCCTTCAAAACCTCCTTTAATGCGCAGGATAAGAGTATCAAAGACCTGTCCACCGTCGTAGGAGGCACACGCGAGGCCGGGAATTCGGACTACGGTGTGTCACTGAGCATCCCCGCAGGCTGGAAAATAGATGATCAGCGGATGCAGTATGAGAGCAATGATGGATCGAGCTTCCATATGAAAGTCACCTCAGCTCCTGCGGATGGTAAATTGGAGAGCTGGAGTCAGCAGTTGCAAAAATGGCTGAGTGATTCATTTGTGTCCACAGCTTATGAGGCACAGAAGACGTATCCAATGAAGATTGCAGGCGTTGAAGGGTTGGTCCAGGAGTACCGATATAATTTTGGTGATGGATGGGTTAAGGAATACAATGTGCTGATTCAGCAAAATGGATACCGTTATCTGGCGGAATACGCGGTGCCGGAAAAAGTAAGCAAAGGGAATGACCTGTTCAACGCACTCATTTCCTCGCTTCAAATTGATTTCCAGACCGTAGCGAGCAACTTCGGACAGCTGGAAGAAGACGACTATCTGACAGACAAAACGAAAACGGTCAAAAAGACATCCAAAGCCTATGAATATTCGGTCAATATTCCGCGGTACTGGACAGCGGTCAGCGACCAATTTGAATTAGGCGATGTGGAATACAAGTTTACTGGCGGTCGTTTTTCCATCAAAATTGACAATGATCAATCATTTGAGTTAACAGTGTCCCAGCTCAAGGACTTTTATGATAAACAAGGTAAAAACTATAAAAACCTCAAGGTTGAGGAGGTTAAGGACGTGACGTTTGCTGGTGTTCCAGCTGTGTCTTTTACATTCCACCGTGTAGAGGAAGGCATCGGCTATACAGGCCACCAAATCGTTCTGGAGCATAATGGGAAAACATATACCGTGACAACAACGTTGAATGATGCGAACAACACGGCTGTGCAGTCCAATGCACTGGATTCGACGCTGAATTCGTTTATGTTTGTGAAATAGGGAAAAGATTAGGCAGTTATGTGGGGAGCGCTGCGCGTGCCATTTGATCCTGCGATCGCTGTTGACCCGGGATTCTTGGATTGTATAAGTGATTTATATGTAAGAATCCCAGGTCAAAGGCGAACGCTGCGCTTCTACGGATTCAAATGGCCCGCTTCGCTGGCACCCGCCACAAGAGTGCTAATTTCTCAAGGAGGGGATAGAGGCAGAGAAGAACAAAGGCTGCACGTTTTACTAGGTTGCCTATCCTACCTAATTTTCCTTTTTTAAGAAGTAGTCTGAGCAGCGATATTTACTTCGCTCTTTCTAGTTTTATATGACTCACCTCCAAAGCACCGCTTGACGGATATGGAGGTGTTTTTTTTGTTTTTAGTATGATATTTTTGAAGGAATCGCTTGGAAAGTGTAGAAGCTTGGGGCGCAGTCTGGTACACTAGATTAGTTACAAGATAAGAATGATTATGCCGCAGATGTTTGTGATGCGGATTTTTTGAGTTGGATGTAATTCATGCGAGGAACCGATGGTTCAGAGTGTGGATGATCGGACAGGATGATAGAAACAGACAGGATTCAAGTAAGCAGCATAGCTGCCCTGAAAACAATGATTAGCCAATGGGGATCACTCGTTTTCAGCATATAGGGAGGACAATAATGAAATCAGCAGTACGAAGAGAAGATGTCGAGCTTCTGGCACCAGCAGGTGACTGGGATTGTATGCGTGCGGCGGTAGCGAATGGAGCCGATGCAATCTTTTTCGGAGTCGAAAAGTTCAATGCGCGAGCACGGGCGAACAATTTTCGCATGGATGAACTGCCTGAAATTATGGCGTTTTTGCATAGCTACGGGGTTAAAGGCTTTTTGACATTCAATATATTGGTATTTGAGAATGAGCTGGAGGACGCCAAGGAGCTGGTGGATGCCTGCATTGATGCCGGAGTCGATGCCTTAATTGTTCAGGATATGGGCTTGGTGAAAATGATTCGTGATATATCACCGGATTTTCCGATCCATGGCTCTACCCAAATGACAATTACCTCGCCGGAGGCTGTAGAGTTCACGAAGCCGTACAACATGGAACGGGTCGTGCTTGGTCGCGAAAATAATCTGAAACAGATTCAAAAAATTGGCGATCAGGCGAGACTTCCGATGGAAGTGTTTGTACATGGTGCGTTATGCGTATCTTATTCAGGTCAATGCCTGACTTCGGAAATGTGGGGCGGACGCTCTGCTAACCGTGGTGAGTGTGCACAGGCATGTCGTTTGCCTTACGATCTGATGGTGGATGGAGAGCAAAAGCCGATGGCCGATGTGACATACCTGCTATCCCCCAAGGATCTGGCGGCCATTGATTTGATACCTGAGCTGATCGACGCAGGTGTGGTTTCCTTTAAAATCGAAGGGCGACTGAAAACGCCTGAATATGTGGCGAATGTGGTCAGCAAGTATCGCAAGGCCATTGACAAGTATTTTGATGGCGATATGTCCAAGACGAGCAAAGAGGATATCCGTGAGCTGCAGCAGAGCTTTTCACGCGGCTTTACGCACGGTTTTCTGGAAGGAACGAATAACAAAAAGCTGGTTGACGGTACGTTCCCGAAAAGCCGGGGGGTGTATCTGGGCCGAGTGGAGCAAATTCTTCGTGATGGTGTAGTCTGCCGTATTGATGCACCGCTGAAGCGTGGCGATGGTATTGTATTCGATGCGGGCGATCCTACACAAAAAGAAGAGGGCGGACGCGTATACGATATCCGCCGCAAGGGCGTGAAAATTGAAGGCGAAGCCGGAGAAGGCTGGATCATCGACATCGTAGCGGGACGCAACGATGTGGATCTGCGCCGTGTACACGTGGGCGACCGCATTTGGAAGACCAACGACCCGGCGCTGGACAAGCGTCTGCGCCAGTCGTACGAAACGGACAAGCCGTACCGTGTCTTCCCGGTACATGTGCGTGTCAGCGGCTCCCCAGGGCAGCCGCTGTCGACCTGGTGGACCGACGTGCAGAAGGGCACAACGGTCCGCGTGGATTCCGAGCTGGAACTGGAAATCGCCCAGAAGCGTCCGATGACGCACGAGCTGCTCGAGGAGCAGTTCGGCCGACTGGGCGGAACGGTGTTCCAGCTGGAAGAGCTGGACGTCCATCTGCATGGGGACGTCATCGTGCCGATGCGCGAGCTGAACAGCATCCGCCGTCAGGCGGTGGAATTGCTCGCGGGCGAGCGCCCCAAACCGCCCGTGTACACGAAGCGGGCGGTAGAGGTGTATGGCGATGCATCCGTTCCGGCATCGCCTGTGGTACGCGGTCGGGCGGAGCTGACCGCGCTGTGCCGCAGCCTCCCGCAGGTTGAGGCTGCGCTGGAGGCCGGCGTGGAGTTCATCTACGCCGACTTCGAGTTCATCAAGCAATTCCCGGCAGCCGTAGAGGCTGTGCACGGCGCAGGACGCCGAATTGCGCTGGTAACCCCGCGTATTCACATGCCGGGTGAAAACGGCTATCACAACAACATACTGCGCCTGAAGCCGGATGCTGTGCTGGTGCGCAATCCGGGTGCGCTGTATTTCTACATGCGTCATCGCCTGGAGAACCCGGACGCACATCACCCGCAGCTGATTGGTGACTTCTCTCTTAATGTTGCCAACCATAAGGCGGCTGATCTGTTCCTGGATTCCGGCTGTGATCTTGTTACGCCGTCGTATGATCTGAACATCCAGCAGATGGTCGATATGCTGAGACGAACGCGTACCGACAAGCTGGAGATTGTCATCCAGCAGCATATGCCGATGTTCCATACCGAACACTGCGTATACTGTACCTTCATGAGTGAAGGCACGGACTACACCAACTGTGGTCGTCCTTGTGAGGATCACCGTGCCTCCCTGCGTGACCGGATTGGCATGTCTCACCCGGTTCGCGTGGACGAAGGCTGCCGCAATACGGTATACAATGCTATCGAGCAATCCGGTGCCGAGTACCTGTCCAACTTTATGGAGCTGGGTGTGTCCCGCTACCGCGTAGAGTTTTTGGAGGAGACACCGGAGCAAGTACACGAGGTCATCGATCTCTACAATCGTGCCCTGCGTGGAGAAATCAGCGGTACGCAGGTTTGGAAGACGCTCAAGGCGACGAACCAATTGGGTGTTACACGTGGGCAGCTGGTGAAGTAAGAGGATGGCAATAGGCTAGCACAGCATTTTCATATTAGTTTTGATATTTGAATGTAGAAAAAGCAAAAAGCAGGGTATGTGCATCAAGAGCACATACCCTGCTTTTTTAACCATGAGTTTATTATTAATCGCTATAAACCTCGTATCATTATACCTTTTGGGCTTTCGTTTTTCGGGAAAAAACAATATACTTTTGTCCAACATAATTAATTAAAGTATAAAAAATATTCCCGATGAGGATGGAGAGATTGCCTAGAACTCCGCTGTTTTTGATGTCTAAATTAGAGACAAGGAAGTGACTGATTAGATAGCTGAGGCAATACGATAGTAAATAGCATATCAATATGATAGATATAAATTTCCAAAGGGTCTGCCCGTGGCTTGCACTATTTTTGAAAGTAAACCTTTTGTTTAGGAAGTAGCTGACGGTAGCACCCACAGAATTACCAATAAAGGTCGATAACCAGTAATTAGTCCCCAGGTTAAAAAGCAAGAACATGACGGACATACCGCATAGTGTATTTAAAACACCCACCACAAGAAAACGGAAGAAGCTATTCTGAAATAAAGTCAATGTATTCACCTGTTCGCATCTGTTTATTGGACAGCCACAGCTTCCCTTTCGCTATTTTTAACTTTTGTTTTTTCAGCGTCCAGGGTGCTTTGGGAATCTAAAATGGTCTCAATAATATATTTAGGTCTTTGTTTTACTTCTTTATATATTTTACCGATATACTCGCCAATGAGTCCGAGTGCAACAAGCTGTAGACCCCCTATAAACCAGATCGACAGCATTAATGAAGACCAGCCCCAGACGGTGGTACCAAGGAACTTGCTAATGATGGTATAAGCAGCTATTAATAAGCTTACTCCAAACATTGCAAAACCCACAGCCGAAATAAGTCGGATTGGGGTTACACTAAACGAGGTGATTCCATCGAAAGCAAAAGCAAGCATTTTCTTTAACGGATATTTGGACTCTCCTGCAAAGCGCTCATGTCGATCATAATACACTTCAGTAGATCGATATCCTATTAACGGAACCAGCCCTCGTAAAAAGAGGTTAACCTCTTTAAAGTTGCTAAGCTCCTGGAGAACTCTTTTACTCATCAAACGGTAATCAGCATGATTGTATACGATGTTGACTCCCATCTTACTCATAATACGATAGAAGCCTTGAGCAGTTGAACGTTTGAAAAATGTGTCGGTAGCTCTACTTTTTCGGACTCCATACACGATGTCATAGCCTTCTTTGAACTTGATAACAAATTCTTGGATGGCATTGAGATCATCTTGCAGGTCTGCATCAACGGATATTACGCAATCGGAGGTTTCTTTAGCTTCCATTAGCCCAGATAATAAAGCGTTTTGATGACCCGCATTTTTCGCCAATTTGAGACCACTGACAAAAGGGTTTTTCTGATTATATGATGCTATGATGTCCCATGTTTTATCACGGCTGCCATCATCAACAAACAACATTTTACTATGTCTGGATATGAGCTGACTGTCTGCTAACTCCTCAAGAATGACCGTAAGCCTGCTTATCGTTTCAGGCAATACTTCTTCTTCGTTATAACAGGGAATAACTAATGTTAAAACGGGGTTACTAATTATTGAATCCAAAGAACTCTCTCCTCAAATTTTGGCTTAACTGGTACTCAAATTCCTATCTTTTTTAATCTATAATATGGTTTACTTAAATTATATAACATTGCAATAACGAAGTGCTATAATAAACTATTAGTAATTTACAAGCGCTACTCAAATTATTGAATAATTTAGTAAGTTTTGTTGAAAAGGAGTTTAACCTATGAAAATCCGTAAAGCAATCATTCCAGCTGCTGGACTGGGAACCCGATTCCTGCCTGCCACGAAAGCGATGCCCAAAGAGATGCTTCCGATCGTAGACAAACCAACAATTCAATATATTATTGAAGAGGCTGTAGCATCTGGTATTGAGGATATCATTATCGTTACTGGTAAAGGTAAAAGAGCAATTGAGGATCATTTTGACTATTCCTTTGAGCTGGAGCATAATCTGACATCGAAGGAAAAATGGAATCTGCTGAATGAAGTGCGCAAACCATCCGAGATGGCAGATATCCACTATATTCGTCAAAAGGAGCCTAAAGGTTTGGGGCATGCGATCTGGTGTGCACGCAAGTTTATTGGGGATGAGCCTTTTGCCGTACTTTTGGGTGATGATATCGTTGAGTCTGAGAATCCATGTCTCAAACAGATGATTGACGTTTTTGATGAGTATCAGCGTTCTGTTGTAGGTGTAAAGCAAGTGGATTGGAACGAGGTTCATCGGTACGGGATTGTTGAAGGTCATGCACTTACCACCAAAATCTCAGAAGCAGAACGTTTGGTAGAAAAGCCGAAGAAAGAAGAAGCAACCTCCAACTTGGCGATCATGGGGCGTTATATCCTGACGCCTGATATTTTTGATATCCTGGGTCAGCAATCTGCTGGCGTAGGCGGAGAGATTCAGCTGACGGATGCATTATCCAAACTGGGAGAAAAGAATCCGATTTTGGCCTACGAATTTGATGGCAATCGCCATGACGTTGGTGAAAAGCTGGGCTTCATTGAAACAACCATCCATTATGCCTTGCAGCATAACGAAATTAAAGATGAAGTATTGGCTTATATGAGAAAGGTTATTGAAGAAATTGATGTAAATGTAACAAAATTGTAATTGTATGCGATAAAATGAAATTTTGGATTTTTAAGTTCCTCCATTAAAATAAGAGAGCAATATTCCAAATATTATCTTATTTTGCGAAGGAGGTATAAAGATGAACCCTTTAGAACTATTCACTTTGCAACAAAAAGACACCCTTGATTTGGACTTGCAGATTAGTGCTTTATCATCTAATTCGGCACCTAAATGTAGCGTTACCAGCACTGTTTCCTGCTCTGCTTCTTCTTGCTATAGTTGGAATAACTATGTGACTTGTAACTGCTGTGTTTAGTTGCAAAAACAACCCCAGATATGATTCGTATATCTGGGGTTATTTTATGTTAAGGAGGTTTATGTGCTATGAAGAGTGCTGAGAGCAGGAATACAGATATGAATATGTTCAGAGCTTTGGAATTTTTTTTAGTTAGAATTCCGTTGTTGCCTGTTGAAGTGTATGAAAAATTATTTATTGAACCTTCGGATGAAGGTTTGCAGAACAAGCTGTTCCATATCGTAAAAGATCCGATTATCCGTGAAGCGCTTTCAATTGCCAGTCCCTCGTTAATGAGCTCTGTTAATCAAATACTGGACAATCCCAATTTAAAGAAAGTAGATAAGATTATCAAAGCCTTAGCTCATTATATGATTAGGCTTTCAACACGGGCTACCCCTTACGGTGTTTTTGCTGGAGTTGCCATGGGTTCTTTTGAAAGTGAAAACAAACTTGTATTAGGAGATTTGAGCTGTAATCGAAAAATAGCACGCCCAGATATGCAATGGTTAATGGATCTCGTAAAGGGTTTGGAACGTAAGAGGCATGTCGTTGAACAAGTCAAAGTTCGTACGAATCCGATCTTGTATGTTTCCGGCTCCCGTGTGAAGTTACCTTATCTCAATTATATAGATCATAGTGATTCCACTGATGAAATGAAAAGCAGTTCAATCCGCATTTCCAAGTTTGTGGATTATGCCATTCACTGTGCGAAAAAGCCCGTTCCTATAAAGACGCTAATGAACAAAATGCAAGAAGAGTTCCCCACTATGAATCAAGAACAGCTATTTGATTTTTTAATGAAGTTAATAGAGCAAGAGTTTTTAATAAGTCATTTAAGGCCCCCCTTATCCATGCGTAACTCTGAAATGCCGTTTGAATATATAAAAAGGCAACTCGCATCGATAACAGGCATAGACGATCTCAAAGCCTCCATTCAGAAGATCCATAACCACATTCAGCAATATAATCAAACCTCTGTAGGTGAGGGGGAAGAGCTATATACGAACATATGCAGCAGCATCAATGAAATGTTTCCCAGCAAAGATCCGCTCCAAATTGACATGGAAACAGCTATAACAAGCGCGACTTTAAGCCACGATATAGCGGAAGAGGTTGCTAAAGCTGCCGAAATCTTATGGAGACTATCGAATGATGTGTGCAATCCGCATCTTGAGACCTATCGGAGTGCTTTTATTGAGAAATATGGATTACATCGTCAGATTCCCTTGTTAGAACTGTTGGATGAAGATATGGGATTAGGAGCTCCTCCAGATTATAAATATCCTGTGAGCAAACGTAGCTGGGAAATGCCTGCTGCCAATACGGACAGAGATAAACAATTAGCACGCTGGGTTGCAGAAGCGATCAAACGAGGTAGTATCGAAATTGAGCTTACAGATGAAAAAATCAAAAAAATAGAATGCGTGCCATCTGATCTTATGCCTCCGCCATCCTTGGAGATGTATGTTACCATCGCCGCTTCGGATGCAAACGATCTGGAAAAGAAGGGATATAAATTGATTGTAAATCCCAATTCAGGAGACTCAGGTGCAGGCAAAGCGTTTGGGAGATTTGGTCCGATTCTAAATGAACTTGCACAAGGGCAAATCTCCAGTATTTATGAAATACAACCTGATCAAGATCCAAACGTGATTTTTGCGGAACTTATCTATCTTACAATTAATAGTAGGCATTCCAACGTCGTTATAACGAATCGATCCTGCACTCATCAGATTATCCTTGGGACGAATGATTACACAGATGATCGAGCGGCAACCATTCCTTTATCCGATTTATATGTAGGTTGTACACACAACTCTTTTTATTTAATGTCACGTTCTTTGAATAAGAGAGTGATCCCGGTGGCCACCAATATGCTGAATTATTACAGAGCGCCTAATATTTATCGATTTTTACGTGAAATTCAACAGGAGGGGCAAAGAAACATTTCATTATTTCAATGGGGAAACCTCTCGGGATTCCCGTTCCTTCCCCGCATAAGGTACGGTAATACTATTCTTTCACCAGCGATGTGGTCTTTAAATGCAGATATGGAGGCTTTTCAGGAGTGTCATACCAAAAGTGATTGGAGTCATGCATTTGAAAGGTTTAGGAAAGAGTGGAGTATTCCGCGATACGTGTATATAACCATTGCAGATAACAGATTATTAATGGATACTACGCATGATTTTTGCATATCCGAACTATATGATAAATATCGAAAGCTTTCAGGCTCAGCATCCCTATTGTTGACTGAATGCGGTTTTGAATGGAATGAAGTATGGGGAGAGTCCACGAAAGGACACCACATTGCAGAGTATGTCATTCCTTTAGTGAGAATGAATGGGGTAGTCCCATCTGGATTAAAGGATCTTGTTCAGCCGAGTGTTATGCATAACACTATCAGCACCAGTATGATGAATGCCTACTTCCCAGGGGACGAATGGCTTTACGTCAAGCTGTATGGCATGTCTGAACGGGAAAGAGAATTTATTGGGAATTACCTCAGACCGTTTTGTGAACTGGCAGAAAAGCAAAAAATAATTGATCAATATTTTATCGTTCGATATAGAGATCCTGATGACCATGTACGTGTGAGATTTCATGGAGATGCAGCGATGTTGTGTGCACAACTGATTCCTGCTATTCAATCGTGGGCGAACAAGCTTAAGCAGGAAGGACTGCTGAACCAGGTTGTGTATGATACATACGTGCCAGAGGCGGAAAGATACGGCGGAGACAGCTTCATTCAATTGGCAGAGGAGATTTTTGCCGAGGATTCCAAACTCGCTTCCGAATTCATCTTTTTGCAATATAACAAGAAGTTAAGGATTGATTTGGAAGATATTGCATTAATCAGTATTGTTGATATGTTAAACCAATGGATGCCTTCATTAGTTAAACAGGTTGAATGGTCGCAACAGAAAGAGTGGCATAACAATCATACCAAAGCATTCCAAAAGAGTCGTACATGGTACATGTCAATATGCGATGTTTCAGATCAATGGAGTTCATTGAGAGCTTATGAGTATGGTGAATTTATGATAGAGCGCTTCCAACCTCGCAGGGAGAAACTAAAGCAATATAAGGAGAGCTTCTTCCAGGAAAAAGAGGAAACATGCGGGGATGGGCCTTTGTTGGATATTATGGAAAGTTTCATCCACATGCACCTGAATAGATTATTGGGCACGGATCGAGCGAAGGAGGCGAAAGTAATGTCACTATTAAGCCACGCTCTTTATCATCTGAACCATGCTCAGAAGTACACAAAGCGAATGAATAATAAGGAGTGCTGAAGTATGATCACAATGGGAATATCGGAAGATTTGCGTCAGACTATTCTGGAGATTGTACAAGAGGTTGCAAGAAGATTAGCAGATCCGGAATTCGTAAAGGCTATGTGCTCATCAAAGACGAATCAAACAGCTCTACAAGAGGATTATAAATGGAATGACATAAGTCTTGCGAGTGGCTATCCAGCAGTGAGTCTACTGTTCGGGAGGCTGGGTGCTGTATTTCAAGAGGATACATTTACACGATATGCACATCAATATCTTATAAATACAAGAGAAGCACTTAAACTAGAGGAGAACATCTCTTTATCGCTGTGGAGCGGGCTGTCGGGCATCGGGTTTACGGCTTATGCATTATCTGACAAACTTCGTAAATACCAAAGTTTTATTCAACAGATCAATCATTTAATCATTCGCTATGGCGTAGCTCTGTTGGAAAGCTCAAGAAACAATCTAGAAACAGGGGTCAATTTTCATGATTATGATGTCATTTCGGGATGGAGTGGAATAGGTAGATACCTGTTATTGTTCCCAGATGTACCGGAGATGAGAGATCTCCTTAGAGATGTTCTTGAATATCTTGTCATGTTAAGTGAAGAGAGAGCTTGGAAGGGTGAATTCCTTCCAGGCTGGTATATTCCCGTTCGCAATCTGCCTTCACATGAGCAATTGAGGTATCCTCAAGGATATTTTAATTTGGGGCTGGCTCATGGGATTCCCGGCCCGTTGGCATTACTGTCGATAGCTTGGCATCAGAATGTGAGGGTATCAGGCCATAAAGAGGCTATAGAGCGATACAGTTCGTGGCTGGACCATTGGAAGCAAAAAAATGATTTCGGGTGGTATTGGCCCAATAATATAAGCTACAAAGAGTATATGAACGGAATCATTCCCGATGAAACAGAACGTGAAGCCTGGTGTTATGGAACTCCAGGGGTTGCTAGAAGCTTATGGTTGGCAGGGAGGGCTCTGGAGAACGAAGACTTAAAGTCGCTCGCTGTGGATGCCTTCAAATCCATATATGCACGTCCTCGTGAACGTTGGAGCATATATTCTCCAACGGTATGTCATGGCTATTCGGGATTAATAAAGCTCACCCATCAGATGTATCTGGATACGGGAGATGTCGAGCTGCGTGAATATGCCCGAGGTTTGCTTCTAGAAGTCGTTGAAATGTTCGATAGTGGAGCAGCATTTGGTTTTTGGGATATAGTAAAGGATACTCAATCGGTCAAACATTTGGATTTCGTAGGAGTATTGGATGGGGTTTCAGGTATTGCTATGACTTTGCTGGATACCCTTGAATCCGAGGAAAGTGTTTGGGGAAGGAGTTTATTAATCACATAGCGGGAGGAAATAAAACTCAGGATATAAAGGAAGGAACGCTAGAAGTGAAAAACTTCTGCGTTCCTTTTTTTGTTGGTGCATCTCTGTATTTGCGTTCAATGCTAAACGGTATACCTAGAGCTTTAAGGCCTTTAACTGCTCAATTTGCTCCTTCTCCTTCGGATCAGCCTGAATCAGTTTGTTATATAAAGCTTCGTCGTTTTGGCCCTGCTGTTGTAGGGCAGCAATGTAATAGCGAGCGACCTCACGATTCGTAGCATCACTCAGATCGTCCTTCAAGCCGTTTTTGAGGATGTTGACAGCCTCAGCAGGCTTACCTGACATGAACTCAATCTTGCCAGTACTGAGCGCAATACCTGGAGTTACTTCAAAGGTACGTGTCAACTCAATTTCAGGTGGAATCGTCTTCATATGGGCTACCCCATCCAGAACCTGCTGATAAGCAGCAAGACCTGCTTGGAAATACTTCTGTTCCTTGGCGGTATCCTTCTGCCCACGCGCCTGATCTCCAAGGTAGTAAGCTTGGGTAATTAACATATTGTACCAATCATTGTCCCAGTTAAATTTGTAAATATTATTTTCCAAAATGCTGAAAGCTTGCTCATTCTCACCTTTCATTTGTAAAAGCGAAATTTTGGAGTTGAACATGGCTTTGTTATACGGTTCTGCCTTCAGGCCCGTATTTAGTACCTCTATTGCAGCGGTATAAAATTCCTCTTTTTTCGTTTGATCATAAACATTCTTGTACAGTGCAGCCAATCTCAGAACCGAGTCCGGGTGTGTAGGACGAAGTTCAAGATCTTTATTAATAGCACTTTGGATTTCCTCAAAAGATGTGCTGACCGCCATGATCTGTTTGGCATATGAGGCAGCATTAGCCGATTGCACAAAGCGAAGACCTGAGAATAGCACGACGATACTCAGGATACCAATGACTGCACTGTACGTGATCCGAAAACCGGAGGCACTCATGGACAAGCGTTTAAGAGGCTTGCTGTCCATAGCAGCGGCCATACCACCGAGACTCATAAATACCAGTATGCCCATGAACACGTAACTCAGATTAAAGTCCAGCAAGCTATGGAGTAAGATCGAGAGTGCTAAAATAAGATACAGAAAGTGAGAATCCCGCTCTTCATCTTTTTGTCTAATATAGCTACGAATATATTTGTAGAAAATATATAAGATGAATGACATTAAAATTACAAAACCGAGAATACCTACTTCAACCAGGTACTGCATGAAAAAGTTATGGGCCTGACGGCTACTATAAGGATAATCTTGGTATTCCTCGTATAAAGTAGCCCAACCGCCGCCGCCGGTGCCAATAACGGGATGATCTTTAATCAATTTGGCAGCATCCTGATAGAATACAAGTCGTTCCAGTACACTGTGCTGGCGGAAATTGATATTTTCTAACCGGACCTGTACATTCTCCGGCAGTACGCTGCGCAGGCCAGTACCAATAAGCAGAAAAGCCAGCAAGCCAATTACTACAACTGAACCGACAGGTAGCCACAAGTTAGAAAACTTCCGAGAGGCCCAACCCTTGAGGGTGCTCTCCAGTTTTGGCGAAAGATAACGCTCAACAAGCCACAGGACGACAGCTACAACAAGGGAGACCCCGATAAGCAATCCCCAGCCCTTGGCTGCCTCTCCACCGTTATAGGCTTTATCAAGTTGTAATCCCATATTCGTGATCGGTGTTAAGATAGATATCGACGCTGCACCAGCAATGGCACAATGTATAATCCATATGATTTGTCGTGCCGGTTTAAAGAAAAGCAAAAGCAACACGAATACAACTGGCAGCATAACCAGGCCGCCCCGTGACAAAGTTAGGAATAGCGAGACCAGGATTGGCACCAACATGAAGCCATGTGTAGCTTTGCCATACCACGATTTTGACTTCATCAGACAAAATACGGCTGCAAATAGGAAAGCCATCAGGAAAGCGGCATATGTATTCGCATATTGAAACACTGATGTCAGCCGGAGTCCATTTGTATCTATCATAGTTGCATTGGTATAGCGGTCATGGTACACATATTGGCTAAGCCAGCCTACCAACTTGCCGGCAAGCACCCACTGTCCGAACCAGTTAATAAAGCCAAAGCCTACAATGACATAAGCAACCGTCATAATCAGATTGTGAATAATCTTATTGCCTAAGCGATCCTGGAGTAGATAGATTGAGATGATAAACAGGGCGGCATATATGCACTGTACCACCACCATATTCATGGCCAGGTAATGTGAAGCTGCTGAAGTCAGTGAAAGCACATAAGTCAGAGGAAGTAACAGCACCAATACAGCCAGCCAATCCCTTTGCTCTTCCAGCTTAAATTTCTTATAATAGGTTACGATTCCCAAAATCAGCAGAATCGTGCTGATGATCAAGGCCCAATACAGAGGCTTCTCAAAGTCGAGCATTTGCCCATTAAAAAGCGCAGCCTGGAAGGGGGCCCAAGCTAAAAACAAAATCATGCCAACAATTAACACCCAAAATATAGCCGGCCTTTTATCGTCACGGGTCGACGTTTGGGCTTGTTTCCCGTATACTGGATTCGACAAGGTTTACAATCTCCTTTTCTTGTAGATACGTCATCATTTTAGCATATCGTGGCTGTATGAGCCATATCGTAAGCAAGAAGATGTCAAAAATTTACACTAACGTAGTGTAAGAGACTACCAAAACATGTTTAAGGTCGTGACATACTCGTATGAATTTAACTCAAAACTTTTCAAAAAATTTAAAGTTACTATGGGAATTGTCTAAAAAAGATATAACATCCAGATACCTCGGCTCATTTATGGGGGTACTCTGGGCCTTTATACATCCTATGGTATCCATACTTGTTTATTGGGTTGTATTTCAGGTTGGTTTTAAAAACATGCCGATTGGAGATACTCCCTTTATCCTATGGTTATTAACAGGGATGGTGCCTTGGCTGTTCTTTTCAGAAAGCTTGTCAACGGCAACCAATAGCATTATTGAAAATAACTATCTGGTAAAGAAGATTGTCTTCCGCGTCAGCTTACTACCAATGGTGAAAATCTTGTCTGCTCTTTTTGTACATGTATTTTTTATTATTGTCCTTTTCCTCATGTTCAAAATATACAATGTTGAGTTTACGATTTATAACATTCAAGTTCTTTATTATCTATTAGCTACGATTTTTCTTACTTTATCTATTTCTTACATAACAGCTACATTGGTTGTTTTTGTAAAGGACGTCAGTCAAATTGTAGGGGTATTTATTCAACTCTTCTTTTGGCTTACACCTATCTTCTGGAATTTGAATATTGTTGAGGAGAAGTATCAGTTCTTCTTTAAATTAAATCCTGTTTTTTATATCGTTGAAGGATATCGTGATACTTTTATCAATCACAAATGGTTCTGGGAGCATCCACTCATGACGCTCTACTTTTGGGCTATTGTGATTGTCGCAGGTACTATAGGGATCAAAATTTTCAAAAAAATGAAATCTCATTTTGCTGATGTATTGTGAGGAGAAACGTATGACTCAGAATGAATCCATTGCTGTGGAAGTTAATAATGTCACTAAAATATATAAAATATATGATAATCCCAATGAACGCTTAAAAGAGGCCATTCATCCTTTTAAAAAGAAATATCATTCTGATTTCAAAGCCATCAGCGACCTATCCTTTTCGATCAAAAAGGGACAAGCGATTGGGATTATCGGTAAAAATGGTTCGGGGAAATCCACCCTTTTAAAAATGATTACAGGCGTGATTACACCCACCAGTGGAAGCATTAAGGTGAATGGGAAAATTGCCGCTCTGTTGGAATTGGGAGCTGGGTTTAATCCCGATTTAACCGGGATGGAGAACATTTTTTTAAATGGTACGCTTATGGGCTATAGCAAAGCCGAGATGGATGAGAAGGTCGAAGATATTAAATCCTTTGCTGACATCGGTGACTTTATTAATCAACCTGTCAAGATGTACTCCAGTGGTATGTTTGCCCGATTAGCTTTTGCAGTGGCTATCAATGTTGATCCGGATATCCTGATTGTAGATGAAGCCCTGTCTGTTGGAGATATTTATTTTCAGGCAAAATGTATCACCAAAATGAAGGAGCTTTCTAAAAAAAGTACGGTTTTATTTGTCTCTCATTCTATGGACACCATTAAAAGTTTTTGTGATACAGCCTTGCTCATCGATAAAGGACACATGGTCGAGATTGGTCCAGTGAAACGCGTTGCGCAGATTTACGAGAATATTATTAACCAGGAAATTGCAGACATGAAACGCGTTCAATCTTTGGATATGTTTGTAAACTCTGAAGCCAATAAGGAAAGTACGCTTTTACTGTTGGAGGAGGATCCTGTTTTTGAAAAACGTGCCAACGAGTTTCGCTCCGGAACGGGAGATGCACGTTTTATAAGAGCAGATTTGTTAGTCAATGGGGAAGTAGTTAACCAGGTCCCTTTTGGCGAAATGGTTACTTTGCGTTTAGTAGCACAGTATTATAAGGATATCGATTCTGAGGGAACCATTGGCTACATGGTTAGAAACCATACGGGTGTGGATGTATTCGGAATGAATATTTATAATAAAGCAAAGTTAGTTCCGAAAATGTCGGCGGGTGGCATTCTTGAGGTTAACTTTAATTTTCGCAATTTATTATCTGAAAGTGGTAAGTACACCATCTCTGTTGGCCTAAAGCCCAAACCTTTTGAGCCTGTTTATCTGGATAGTGTAAGCATAGCTGTTGTGTTTGAGGTTCCTAAGCCAGAGAATAATTACGTACCAGGGTTAATATTTGTAGATAACACGATAGATTTGCAAGTTATTAATTAGGGCTGGTGATAAAATGTGTGGGATATTGTTTTCTAATGTAGTCATAAATAAAGAAGCATTTCTTAATTCGTTAAATATAATGATACACAGGGGGCCTACGGCCCCACTTTGTGTATATCAGAATGAAAATTTTATGCTGGGGCACAACAGGTTAAGTATTTTAGATTTGGATCAAAGAAGTGATCAGCCTTTTTTCTCTGATGATGGAAGATACGTGATTATATTTAATGGAGAAATCTATAATTATAAAGACTTAGCCTCCGCTTATTCAATTCAAATGAGAACAAACTCAGATACTGAACTTTTATTGAAGCTTTACATTCAATATGGTCCCCAAATGTTGAATTGGCTTAATGGAATGTTCAGTTTTATTGTTTTAGACATGCAGAAGAAATCCTTTTTTGCAGCACGAGATCGTATGGGGGTAAAACCGCTTTATTATAACAGATATGGAGAAGAATTTATCTTTAGCTCTGAAATTGCCCCATTGCTCCCACTTATTCGCAAAACTTCTATAGATCAAGAAGCTGTAAGACAATATAAAAAGATGAGATGCTTCTTTAATGATCGTACTATTTATAATGAAATAAAGGAGTTTCCACCAGGATATTATTATGAGAACGGGGAATTTATTAAATATTGGGAAATTGATTACTCGGAGAAAGAACCGCCTTCCGATGAGGAACTTGAATCTTTAATTCGTTCTGCAGTAGAGTATCGCAAGATTGCAGATGTTGAAATTGGAAGTTACTTAAGTGGAGGCTTGGATAGCACGATTGTTACCGCACTGGCCAAAGTAGAGCATACCTGGACAGTTGGTTTTGAAGATTATAATGAGTTTCCATGGTCTGAAATCGCAGCAACAAGATACAACACTATTCATCATCCGATATTGTTTGATCCAGACCGTTTTTTACCATTAGCTCGCGAGCTTATTGCTGTAAAAAAGGAGCCTCTGTCTGTGCCTAACGAGGTGCTGCTATATCACATGACTCAACAAGCAGCTGTTAAAAATACTGTTATATTAAGTGGAGAAGGTGCGGATGAGCTTTTCTTTGGCTATGACCGTATTTTCAGATGGGCTAGTAGTACTACAGACTTTGATATCCGGGCCTTTAGCGATCTTTACACCTATGGGTCTGAGGATGATATAGAGATTGTTGAAGATGCATTGGCACCTTTTATGAAGCTAAAGTCTCCTCAAAAAATTGTAGCTGCGTTCTTTCAACAAGCCCATTTGAGAGGATTACTCAAACGATTGGATAGCGCCTCAATGCTAAATTCGGTAGAAGCCAGATCTCCTTTCTTGGACTATAGACTAATTGAAAGGCTTGCAGGTGTGGACTCTAATTATAAAATGAAAGATGGGGTTGTTAAGGCTCCCCTAAAGAGAATTTTTAAAGATATTGTCCCTGCGGAGATTGTTAACAGAAAAAAGGTTGGTTTTCCTGTTCAACTTGAAAGAGTCCTATCTTCTGAAAAAATTGAAGGGAAGACGACATTCGACAAATGGTTTAACTTCAATTTAACTACGTTAGGAGAAATCTTATGATTATTGGCTATACTTCCGGGGTCTTCGATTTATTTCATATTGGACATTTAAATTTGTTGAGAAATGCGAAATCACTCTGTGATAAGCTCATTGTTGGAGTAACAACAGATGAGCTAGTTTCGTACAAGTACAAAAAAGCAGTAATTCCTTTTGAGGAAAGAATTGAGATCGTCAGAAACATCAGCTTTGTTGATACTGTAATTCCTCAGGACTCAATGGATAAATTTGAGGTTTGGCAAAAATTAAAGTATGACGTAATGTTCGTTGGAGATGATTGGTTCCAAAATGAACGCTGGGTTCAGTATGAGTCACAGTTTAAAGAAGTTGGGGTGAAAATCATATATTTCCCCTATACGAAGAGCACATCATCGACTTTACTGAATGAAACATTACTAAAATTAAGAAAATAAGTACGGGATTTTTGCCTGAAAGGAAGAGGTTTTGCAGTGAATATGAACAGATCTATAGCTTTTGTCATTCACAATCTTGTTTTGTATGAGACGATAAGGCCTTTAATTGAGGAGTGTGAAAAAAAGCAGATCGTTTGTGATATTTATGTTCCCCAAATTGAAGAAGAGGATTGGGGGGACATGTCCTTAGATACTTACCATTATTTGAAGAGCAATGGTATAGAAGTATCTTTGGTCAATTCTGTCCCTGATAAGGCTTATAAGATAGCATTCTATCCTTATCTTCCTTATTATTTAGAGGTTAAGTCGGATTATAAGTTTAGATACCAGTATGGAATGGCTAAGCCGAACTGGAACCTGGATTCATGGAGTCGGAATTTCGATTTTATCTTTTGTAATGGGTTATATGATTCTTCGGTTTTGGCAGCGTACACTCAGACTGACATCGTAGGCATGATTAAATACGCCAATTTCCAAAGGAAAAAGCGTGAAACGGACAAGTATAATTTACTGTATCTGCCGACATATGGGGATGAGTCGTCTATTGAGCTTGTTATGAAACATATTGACGAAATCTCAGACGCCTTTAATATGAAGGTGAAACTGCATCATGGCACATCTTTTTTGGAACATGATCGAGTTAAGCTAGTTAAATCTCATATCCCTGAAGTGCTTGATCACAAGGCTTCCCTTGTCAATTTAATAGAGGAAGCAGATGTAATATTGTCTGATGGCTCAGGTGCTATATTTGATGCGTTGTTTACTGATACTCCAATTGTAATATTCCAGCACCCCCAAGCAGAATCTTTCGAGGGGATTTTACCCTTGGAGGCACAAATTGTTCAGCAAAACATTGTCCCTTTTGTGAGTGATAATGGGGATATTAAGCAAACTTTACTTAATGCTATTTTAGATGATCAACTAATACAAAAAAGAAGGAAATTTACTTTAGAGATGTTTCCGGTTAAAGGAAGAGAGACGATAGATAAGTGTATGGACGTAATTGACAAATTTCTAAAAGACAATGTAGACCATGCTTATAGAGCGGGGCATACGCGCTTGAAAAATGAGTTTAATGAATTGCAAACTCGCAATCAAGCTCAAAAACACGAGATAGAGCAGCAGAAGCAACAAATTATCGAGCATTCGGATCAGATTAACACATTGATACAAACACGAGATGAACAGGAAAAAGTAATAAGCAGCATATCGGCAGATTTTAAAGCTCTGTCAGAAAAGAAAGACGACTTGGAACAAAAATATGCCCAACTCATGCAGGATTATCATGATGAGAAAAACAGTTTGGAAATTTTAAATCATCAATATAAACAACTATTTGGCCAACATAACGAACTGACAATCCAGTTTAGCGAGTTGGAAGAATATAATGGAAGGTTGTCTACAGAGCTTCACAATATTTATAACTCTAAAAGGTGGAAAATGGCGAATAAACTTAAACATATCTTACACAAGTCCAAAATGATTTATGTAGTTAAAGGATATAAAGTATGGAAAAGCTATGGCACCACCATTTTATTGAAAAAGATAAAAGCTAAAGTATCTCTTAAACTAAAAAATTCGAAGACATTGGATCAGCCGGTAGATTTATGGAAAGATGTAGAACATGCTAATTCCTTATTAACTTGGTATGAGTACAAATTTTTTAACTATAAATTGGCTAAAGACAATTCATTTTCTTTGGATCTCAATAATTTCGAGGTTCAATTTGAGAAGGATCTTGTATCTGTTGTTCTCCCTGTTTACAACGGAGAGGATTATGTATCAAAAGCCATTGATAGTATTCTGCAGCAATCTTATAAGTATTTTGAGCTTATTATTATTAATGATGGCTCAAAAGACAATACGGCAGACATTCTTGATGAGTATGCTAAAGTAGATCATCGTATTAGAGTAGTTCATCAGGAAAATCGCAAGATACCAAGAACATTATCCAGAGGCTTTAAACTAGCTAATGGTGAATATCATACCTGGACAAGTGCAGATAATATTCTTCCCGAAAATTTCTTGGAGAAAATGGTTGCAGATCTAAAACGTGATGAAAATATCGGAATGGTGTATGCCAATATGAGGTTAATTGATGCTGATGGTCAAGTAATCTCCAACCATGGCTGGTATGAGGAGCCACAGTTCAGTGGCAATGTTATGCTGCCGAAGTCTGCACTGGAGTTAAATGTATATCCTAACAATACGATTGGTGCGGCTTTTATGTATAGAGCCAAGGTAACCAAATTGTTGGGTGAATATTCCAGTTATAAGCATACCCTTGAGGATTATGACTATTGGATGAGAGTGAACTCTCTATTTGAACTCAAGCATGTGACGTTCGATGAGCCTATATACGATTACCGCTGGCATGATAAATCACTGACCGCTTTAGATCAAGAGCTTGGCATCACATCAAACCGATACAAACTCATGGTGCTTGATGATTTTAGGAGAGATTTTTATCTTACTCCATTAGTATGGATCATCGAAGGGGATGCTACTGAAGCCGAGGAATTTAAGAATTATGTTTTAGCTAAAGGCCATACAGTGGTTGGAAGAGAAGAAATAGATGCTATTATTGGTCTTAATCTGGCAACGCCTATTTGCTATTTATATATAAAAACAGGTGAAGTCCATGATTTTGAATTGATTGGCTCTAAAGCTTCAGCATCTCTATATACACTGCTTATCGATAAATCAGAGCAGCCAACTGACACATTTGTAGTGGATTATCCTTGGGATTTAAAAATAAAGGATAAAATGAATGGTGAGACCGATAACAACTATGAATTTTTTGCGCAGGACATGGATGTGCTGTTCTCTCTTATAAATACGAAAGTTAAGAACGATCACCTATACCGTATTGAGGCGGTAATTGAAAGTGAACCTGCTTATAATAGGAGATTATCGGTTATTATTTGCACTTACCAGCGAAGTGAGAAACTTTCCAATGTGATTAAATCTGCAATAGAGCAGTCGCTGGATCAAGCAGACTATGAGATTATTGTTGTCAATAACGATTATCTGAATGATGAGATTCATCATTTGGTTCGTGAATTCAGAACAACCTATAATGTCGACGAATCTTTCTTGCGATACATGGAGGCTCCTTTAAAAGGTTTATCCTTTGCACGAAATGTTGGCTTATTTGGAGCAGAAGGAGAAGTCATACTCTATATTGATGATGATGCTATCGCAAGTCTGAATTTACTTGAGGAAACCGTTAAAGGCTTTTCGGATCGTCCTGATATTGGGGTAATGGGTGGAAGTATCATACTCAACTTACACGATGAGCGGCCTGAAGTGGTCAAACCAGGAACTGAAGCATTCTGGAGCCAACTTATTGTGGAAGGCGAAGAGATAAAAGATTCTAACTTTCAGTGGGAGTTTCCTTATGGAGCCAACTTTGCTGTTAGACATGCTGCGCTAATGCGAATTGGGGGCTTTAGAAGCGCTTATGGGCGTAAAGGTAACAATTACGCTGGAGGGGAAGAAATTGTTGTATCTTTTGCGATGCGAGAAATTGGTTGCAAGGTTGGGCTGAATCCTAAAATGAAAGTCATTCATGATGTGGACACCTCTCGATATACGGTAGAGCATGTTAGAAAAACAATGCGAAACAGTATTTTGACTAATTATCAATTGCAAAAGGATCTATATGCCCCGATGGAATCAGATCTTGAAGCTGATAAGAATCATCTCGAAATTGTTAAAGCTGAATTAGATCATCTGCAGAAGCTTCCGACTCGAAATCGAGACATAGAAATTGATATCTTGTATAAACAATATACAATTGAAGCGTATGAAGAGCTGATACGAATAAAAGAAAATGATATGAATTTGCGAAGACAGTTAGTAGGAGCGTATAGATAATTATAAAACTTTAAAGGCGCCTCTTTTAAAAAAATAGGGGGCGCCTTTAATAGTATGGAGCGATTAAATTGAAAATTTTATATTTCTCTCCGATCTATTGGGGTGATTTAAAGCAGCGTCCGCAACACTTGGCTGAAGAGCTTGCTAAAATGTTAGGGATTCACATCACTTTTGTAGAACCATCTATTAGCATACTGAACAGTATAGTCAGGCAAAACTCGGATTATAAGAAAAGAGAGCAAAGTGTTAACGACAGTCTCCAAATATTTAGACCTTCTGGGAGCCTGAGGTTACCTAGAAGCTTAGAAAGCTTGGATATATTTCATTGGAATCAATGGTTTGAAAAAAGACAGTTGCAAGATTTAGTCTCCAGCGCGGATATTATTTGGTTGGGAAGTCCTGTCTTCTATCCACTTATTAAACACATTAATAATAAGAAAATTGTGTTTGACCGAATGGACGATTATGTATTTCTAACTAACAATGCATTGATGAAAAAATTGCTTAAAAAGTGGGAGCTTGAATTACTTGTCAAAGCGGACCTTGTTATTTCTACGAGTAATGATTTGCATAAGCATTCCCTCTCAATGAATAAACAATCTTATTTAGTGAAAAATGCTGTGGATGCAGCTATACTAAACATAAATGTAGATAGCTTGGTTGCTAGTGACTTGAGACGATTAAAGCATGAGGGCTACCATATTTTTGGCTATGTAGGAGCGATTGACCACTGGTTTGATATAGAAATGATTAAAGCCATCACTGAATTTGATGAAAGGTTTATTGTATGTTTGGTTGGAAGAAACAACTTGACATATAATTTGGGTCAGCATAGCAGAATTAAATACTATGAGCCAGTCCCCAAATCAGAAATTGGTGCAATCATTGAGGCTTTTGATGTATGCTTATACCCTTTTCTGAGGAATTCGGACAGAATTGATACAATTAATCCGGTTAAAATTTATGAATATTTAAGTCTAAATAAAGTAACTTTAGCCGTAGAAAGTGAAGAAACAAGACTGTTAAACCAGGAGGGAGTCTATCTATATAATAGTTTAGAGGAAATAAGAGAATATTTAATTGATATAGATACATTGAAACTCCCTTTTTATGATCAAGGGCAACTGGAAAACTTCGTAGTCAATAATGATTGGAAGGCTCGTGCAAAAACCATTCTGGAGTTGCTTATAAAGGAGCTTCAATAGGAGGAAGTTAGTTATGAAAGGGATTATATTAGCTGGAGGAACAGGGTCTAGACTATATCCTCTTACTAAAGTTACAAATAAACATTTGTTGCCTATCGGTAAATATCCAATGATTTATTATTCAATTGATAAGCTTAAAAGAGCAAATATTAATGATATTTTGATTGTTACCGGAAAAGAACATATGGGAGATGTAGTTAACCTATTAGGGAGCGGTGTCGACTTTGGAGTTACCCTAACTTACAAAGTACAAGATGAGGCTGGAGGAATTGCACAGGCTTTGCTTTTAGCCGAGCATTTTGTTAGTAATGATAAGATGGCCGTTATTTTAGGGGATAACGTTTTTAAAGATGATATATCACCATTTATCGAAAAATTTAAACTGCAGGAATCGGGAGCAAAATTGCTACTTCATAAAGTACATGACGCTAATCGCTATGGAGTACCAGAATTACAAGGAGATAAAATTGTAAACATTGAAGAGAAACCACAGACTCCTAAAAGTGATTATGCGGTTACGGGGATTTACATGTTTAACCACTCTGTATTCGATATCATCAAGACTTTGTCCCCTTCCGCAAGAGGAGAATATGAAATAACAGATGTAAATAACACTTATATTCAAAGAAACCAGCTTACATTCGATATTTTAGAGAACTGGTGGACTGATGCGGGAACACATAGTTCATTGAGACTTGCCAATAAATTAGTAAGTGAGATGGATTATGAGCTATTTTCTTAGTATTTTATAGAATTTCAAAATGTCATGTATAGCTTCTACTAAACCATTAGAAAGTGAGACTTTTTAAATGAACTCCGTGAATGCTCTTCCTATAAGAATAAAATGGGTAGATGTACTAAAAGGATTAGCTATAATTTTTTTAGTATTCTCACATTTGGTGCCTCATGGTTTTAAAGGAAATGAATTGATGGACAAAAGTTTTATAATAGGCTATTTTTATTCATTTCATATGCCACTTTTCTTTTTTGCTTCCGGATTTACTTCTAATTTTCAGAAGTATAAGTTTAGTAGTTTTTTGTAGTCTAAAATTAAAACAATCCTTTTACCATATACCACCTTTTATATATGCTCATTGTTGTATTTTGGTTGGATGCATTGGATGGGGATTGTCGGAACGCTTGATCCAATGGTTGTCATTGAAGCATTTTTATATGCAGATGGAAATCACTTGGGTATTCTAAACATGTCTCTTTGGTTTCTACCGTGTCTTTTCCTGGGACAGATTATTTCCTATCTAGTCTTGAAAATTTCTTCAAAAAAAAGTCATATGTATATACTTTGGATATTGCTTACCGTTCTAGGTGCATATTTGAGTAAACTTGATACACATGCACTTCCTTGGTCGCTTGGTACATCAATTAATGCAGCCTCCCTCATTATTTGTGGTTATATATTCAAGTTGAATGAACAATTTTTTATTGAGAAAATTAAAATTAATAAGCCTAATATTGCTTACATCGCTGGCTTCCTTGGTCTTTTAATATTTTTAATAAATGACAAACCAGGTATGTCAGGAAACTACTATGGTCATAATTATCTTTTGTTTTATCTATCTGTATTGGCTAGTTTAATATTTTATATATACTTATCAAAAAAGATTGATTCTTCTAATGTACTATCATATTTTGGAAAAAACTCTCTTGTTATATTTGGTTTACATGGATTAATACTTAGTTTTTGGGAGAATATTAATTTTTACGAGATATTTTCAGTTAAAACGAATATGCATTTAGATGGAATTTCTTTTGTTGTTATTTCTAATGTACTTGTTTTTTTAAGCTGCATTCTTTTTATTGAGGTATTTAATAGGCTTCTACCTTTCCTGATTGGTAAAAAATTCAGCTTTGGTAGTACTAATAAAACAACAGTAATTCCCCAAAAAAATGCTTGATAAATAACTATAAAAAGCCCCCGAATAATAGTCGAGGGCTTTTTATATCTTCAAGATTGAATTAGAAAAGATCGGGATTATCAGGGTATATTTTCTTAAATTGAGAGCGTATAAGTTCAACTTTTTCTTTTGAAATCTCGGATGTTTTTTTCAACACTATGGCTTTTACGTTATTATCAAGAGTATAGCTGTTTAAAGGTTTATAATTATTTTTAAGAGATCCGTTCATGACTTCTTCTGCAAGTAAACCTATCACTTTTTGGCCACTTTCACCCAAATGGTATTGGGTGGGCGTAGCGACAACAACATATTCGGAATCAAAAAATGAAACCGGGAAACCATCTCTTAAATCAACATGGTGCGTCAGGTTCATAAATGGAAGCGTGTTGTTATTTTCAGGCATTTCAATCTGTCTGAGAATATCATCATTAAGAATACCTGAGCTTGATAGCACATATACTTTGTGCTGTTCTGATGAAACTTCTTTCAGATAATTCGTCAACTGCTTCAGGACGGGGATATCCGTTCTAATTCTAGGTGTTTGCTTGAAATCACTGAATAGGGATGAGAAATAGGTAACAGGTCGTGCATTTACATTGGTGAAAGTAACCAAGAAATTACAAAGTACTAAATAAGTCAGAATAACTAAGAAGACACTTTTTGCATACTTTAACTTGGACAAATAGTTTAGTATAAGAATGACGCCACAAACAAATAGAATTAAAATATTTACTGTAAGAAGATAATAATGCTGAGAAGCCAAGCTTTGGATCCTTGTAAAAAGAAAGTACGTAATGAATAGATTCGCAACTAAAAAGATTGAAAAATATCTGGCTTTACTAATGAATAACATACCTATGAAACCGATAACCGCAATAAAGAAAATGAAGGCTCCATAATGATAAAATAAATTCTGCAGGTTACTGATGACGTCACCAAAATAATAAGCCGAATAGGCGTTTTTAAAGTTATTAGTCAGGGCTCTTTGGATAAATTCATTGAAGAATATGATCAAAAATAGTGCACATGAAGCTCCTATAATGAAAAAATTCAGTATAACCTGCCAAAGCTGCTTGAAGCGGAAATCCTTTTCGAGAATCCATTTGAAGAGAAAAGCGATACTGATTGAACCAAAAAAAGATACAATCCAAAAGCCATACCATCTTCTTGTGAATGTTAGTAGTACCAGGCAACCAGCTAATAGCAAAACGGCCTTTAAATTTAAGCGTTCAAAATCATGATTAAATAATATAACCAGGGACAAACCAATGAAAATAAGTCCTATAGAATCCAAATATCCACCTAGCATAGGTGCTATCATAATTGGAAAAGTAAATGTAAGTATAAAAATAACAAAAACGTTCAATTTAGTTTTTAACTGTATTTGGTCAGCAATCTTGATGCACAATAAAAAGAGAATCAGGCACGAAGGATACAAGAAGCAAGTGTAGATCGCCAACACATAGCTCATGTAGCTTGTACCTAAAAATTTTAAAGGTAAGGCTAGAAAGACTGTTGGGAAAACGGAATAATCGTCTCTTAAAATACTTGCATAGATTTGTTTAAAGGCTGCTATAAAATCTGTACTTAAAAGGTTATTAAATTGTATGGATGTATTCCAATAGGCTGAGAAGTCCCAATAATAAATGAAATGTTCCCTTTGAAGGAAAGCGTAAATGAATATAATTCCTACGAGATAACCGCCAAAAGCTAGATATTGCACCATTATTTCTTTCTTGGCATATGTTAAGATACCACTAATGTGTAAAATGTATGTAGCACCTATGACAAACGACTGCGCAATATTTAGACTAAATAATATAGAAATATAGTACGAATTGACTTTAAGCAGTATTAGAGCAGGGATAAGTAGCCACATCAATATTAAATAAGACCAAACAAAATTTTTATTAACTCGCGATAAATTCAAAAGCATATTCCCTCCCAAAGTAGTGTGCTTATTAATTTTATAGTAATCGTAAATGAAAGTATATACTCAAGATGTTGGAGGATTCATGAATGATAATACAGGAAGTACTTTCAGGTGCAAAAATTATTGAGCCCGTAGTTCATGGCGATCACCGTGGCTTTTTTATGGAAAGCTACAATGATCAAATCATGAAACAAAACGGGATTAACCATGCTTTTATTCAGGATAATCAGTCCTTGTCTGCAGAAGCTGGCGTGATTCGAGGGTTGCATTACCAGCTTAATCCTAAAGCGCAGACCAAGCTCATTCGTGTGCTTTCTGGAGCTATCTACGATGTTATTTTGGATATTCGCAAAAGTTCACCAACATTCGGTCGATGGGTTGGGGTGATCTTGAGTGAACATAATAGACGTCAGCTACTGGTGCCTAAAGGATTTGCCCATGGGTTCTGTACACTTGTTCCTAATACTCAAGTGCTGTATAAGGTAGATGAATATTATTCACCTGAAAATGACCGTGGTATCTTGTGGAATGATCCTGCATTGGGGATTGATTGGCCGACTTCTCATGCTATTCTTTCAGAGAAGGATCAGAAGCATCCGACATTGGCCGATGCAGACATTAATTTTGGGTAGAGGATAATAAATTGTATTAGTGAGAGTTTTAGGAGGCCTGTATGAAACTTCTTGTCACCGGCGGTGCCGGATTTATTGGCAGTAACTTTGTATTGTATATGTTAAAACAGCATCCGGATTACGAAATTGTAAATATCGATGCGCTTACGTATGCAGGTAATCTGGAAAATTTGAAATCCATCGAAAATCATCCCAATCATACCTTCGTGAAAGCAGATATTACTGACGCGCAAGCAATTGACCAGTTGATGCAGCAGGGAATTGATGTGGTGGTGAATTTTGCGGCAGAGTCGCATGTGGATCGGAGTATTTTGGAGCCGGAAGTGTTTGTGAAAACAAACGTATTTGGTACACAGGTACTGTTGGACGCAGCTAAGAAACATAATGTGACCAAGTTTGTGCAGGTATCGACAGATGAGGTGTACGGATCTCTGGGTGAAACAGGCTTGTTTACGGAGGAAACTCCGCTGCAGCCTAACAGTCCTTACTCTGCTTCCAAGGCAGGTGGCGATCTGCTGGTTCGTGCATATCATGAAACCTTTGGTCTACCTGTGAATATTACGCGTTGTTCTAACAACTATGGTCCGTACCAATTTCCGGAAAAGCTGATTCCACTAATGATCTCGCGTGCGTTGAGCGATCAGCAGCTTCCTGTATACGGGGATGGCTTGAACATCCGTGATTGGTTGTATGTAGAGGATCATTGCAGTGCAATTGATCTGGTTATTCATCAAGGGAAACTTGGTGAGGTATACAATATTGGTGGAAATAATGAGCGGACGAATGTGCATATTGTCAAAACGGTATTAGAGGAGCTGGGCAAGCCAGAATCTCTAATTTCGTATGTACAGGATCGTCCGGGTCATGACCGCCGTTATGGCATTGATCCAACGAAGACCATGAATGAGCTGGGCTGGAAGCCAAAGCACTCTTTTGAAACAGGTATTAAAGAAACAATCCGTTGGTACTTGGACAACAAAGAATGGTGGACTCGTATTCAATCCGGTGAATACCAACAATATTATGCTAAGCAATACGGTTCCCGCTTGGGGGATGCGTAAGATGAAGGTGCTGGTTACTGGAGCATCCGGTCAACTTGGCCAAGATGTAGTGAACGTTTTTCAGGGACAAGGACATGATGTTCTTGGATACGATCGGGAACAGCTGGATATAACGAATTTGGAGCAGGCTGTGAAGATCGTGGGACAGTACCAACCTGATGCTATCATCCACTGTGCAGCGTATACGGCAGTGGATGCAGCCGAGTCTGATATAGATGGGGCTTACCAAGTCAATGCGTCGGGAACACGCAATATGGCGTTGGCTGCGGAAAAAGTAGGAGCCAAGCTGGTGTATATCAGCACGGATTATGTGTTCGATGGAACATCGGAGCAGCCATATCATGAGTATGACAATACAAATCCACAGAGTATTTACGGAAAGTCCAAGCGGGCCGGAGAGATACTGGCCCAAACACTTTCCTCCAGATATTTTATTGTTCGCACTTCTTGGGTATATGGATTGCACGGGAACAATTTTGTTAAAACGATGCTGAAGCTTGGGCAGGAAAAGCCGCACCTTCAGGTCGTGAACGATCAGAAAGGCTCGCCTACCTATACGGTGGATTTGGCTCGTTTTTTAGCGGAATTGGTTCAGACCGAGAAGTATGGCGTATATCATGCGTCCAATAGCGGTTCTTGCACCTGGTATGAGTTTACGCAAGCTATTTTTCAGGATGCGGTAGAACTATTAGGTGCTAAGATTACAGCGAAACTGGACCCATGTAGTACGAAGCAATTCCCTAGGCCCGCAGCACGCCCACGTAATTCCGTCATGGAGCATATTGCGATTCGAACCAATGGGCTGAATGATTTACGCAATTGGCGTGAAGGATTACAGGATTTTTTAAAAGAGTATCTAGCTAATTCACATAAGTAGAGATAGACTATATATTTAAGGTAATCTCCCATCATGTTATGATTGGGAGATTTTATTATGTGGGCACCTGTGTCGAACAAGTCCAAAGGACATTATAATGAATAAGACGAGGAACTTAATCCAACTCACAATTGGCTGTAAGGAGGGCTTTACTCTGGACAAACCTAGTGTACAAATTTTGTTATCTACATATAATGGAGCAGCTTATTTAGATGAGCAAGTAGAAAGTCTGATAAATCAAAAAGACGTAAATATTCAGATTCTAATTCGTGATGATGGCTCAACAGATGACACGGTTGCCAAGTTGAATGCGCTGAAGCAGCGTTATCCTCAACAGATTATTTTATACCCCGAGAGCAATGTAGGAGTTATTGCGAGCTTTTTTGATTTAATACAAAGATCGTCCGAGAATTTCGAATTTTACGCCTTTTGCGATCAAGATGATGTGTGGATGCCAGACAAGCTTGCTCGAGCTGTAGCCCAACTCAGGAAGAAGCAGGGAAACCGGCCGCTGATGTATTGTTCTGCTACACAAATGGTCTCTCAAACGTTGGAGCCTCTCAAGGTATGGCCAGATGATATCTCTCGACCATTATCATTTTATAATGCACTCATTGAAAATGTCTGTGTAGGCTGTACCATGGTGATCAATAAAGAAACACTCCAACTCGTGAAAAAGAGAATGCCAGCTTCTTTGAAAAACATTATTATGCATGACTGGTGGATTTATTTATGCACATCCTCTTTTGGTGAGGTTGTTTTTGACCCTAAGCCTTCTATTTGGTATCGGCAGCATCAGAACAATGTGTTGGGAGGCTCTACGGACGGCTGGGTTAGCAAGTGGAGGAAAAGGCTAGACAGATTTGTAAAAGGGAAAAACCGCTATATTTTAAGTAAACAAGCGCAGCAATTTATTCAACTCTATGGACAAGACTTGCCTTCTCAGATGCATAAAGATATTGAACTATTTCTGGACAGCTACCAAAAGGGATTATTTCCTCGTATGAAATACATTTGGCACTCCCCTTTTTATAGACAGTCAAGGTTAGACAACTGGATTTATAAGCTGGTTTTCCTGTTGGGGAAATTATAGAGGTGTAGGTGAGAAAAAAATTGAAACTTTTTTCCAGATACAAGCGTCAAATAATCAAAGGTACAAATGAATACTAGATAAAAAGCCATCGAATGAATGTTCCTTTATGGAAAAATATAGTATAATTGAGATGTGCAACCGATATAGGCTGGCAAGGGCGGTCGGCTAACTCTCCCGAGGAGGGGGGTGAAGCCTGTGACAGTGTTTGAGGCGCTCAGTTTAATGCTGACGTTCGGGGCGTTAATCGTCACACTGTTAGAGTTTAACAAACGAAAATAGACCGCCCCCGCAAGGAAGGGTCTATTTTCGGCCTGATTGTTCCAAAACCGTCCGCTCTTGGGAGCGTCGGTTGCGCAGGGGCTGGCTGGCACCGGCCCTTTTTCCATGTATATCTTACCACGATGATTTTTAGACCTCAAGAATTTTGCAAAATCCTGCATGCTGTGTAAGGTTACAAGTTATGTGCTTTTTTGCGCCCCGTGGTCTGCGGCGTATGCTATAATAGTCGATAGTAGAATAGATTACTGAATTTGTCAGGAGCGTTTTGAATGATGGATGTGAGCATACTGGTCGTCAACTATAACACGTGTCGATTGACGCTGGATTGTTTACAGTCGGTGTATGCGTCCAAGACGCAATATCGATATGAAGTGATTGTCATCGACAATCATTCCAGTGACGGGTCTGTTGAGGCTATTCGTGCTGCATACCCGGAAATTATGTTGATAGCCAATGAGGATAATACAGGTTTTGCCAAAGCGAACAATCAGGGAATGGAAGTGGCCAGCGGACGTTACATATTGCTGTTGAATTCCGATACACTGGTGCAGCCGGACACACTGGATACGATGATTCAGTTTATGGATACGCATCCCGAAATGGGAGCATCGGGCTGCAAGGTCATCTTGCCGGATGGTTCGCTGGATAAGGCATGCAAGCGTGGATTTCCAACGCCGTCTGCGTCCTTTTACTACGCCTTCGGCTGGTCGAAGCGTTACCCGGATAATCCGAAGTATAACCAATATCAGCTTGGACATCTAAGTCCGGATGATGAGTATCCTGTGGATGTGCTGGTTGGAGCTTTTATGCTGGTGCGTCGCGAGACGATCGAGCAGGTCGGCGGCCTGGACGAAACCTTTTTTATGTATGGTGAGGATATTGATTGGTGTTACCGGATTAAACAAGCAGGGTGGGGCATTTACTACTACCCGCGCACATATATTGTTCATATCAAAGGGGGCAGTGCTCGCCGTCGTCCTCTAAAAATAATTTATGAGTTTCATAGAGCCATGTGGGTATTTCACCGCAAGCATTACAAACAGCAGTATAGCTGGATCACCAATGTGGCTGTATACGCGGGGATTACGGTGAAATTTGGAATGGCCTTTTTGAAAAATAAATGGTCTGCACCGGTCAAACCGGACAGCGACGAACAATCTCGTACCGAGGTGAAAGCATGATACGCAGAAATCAACGATTTTTAACCCAATTGTATATTGTGGCGGATTTCGCGGTCATTCAGTTATCTTTCCTGATCGCTTGGTTCTTTAAATTTGAAAGTGAATGGATTACCTATAAAGAGCCGCTTCCTATTCAAGTTTATGGAGGCTGGAGCTTAATCTATGGTCTAATTGCCGTGGTACTGGGGATGTTATTCTCGCTCTATTCTCCCAAGCGCAAAAAGCGATTTGCAGACGACGTATTTCGTGTCACCCAGATCCACATTGTTGGCTTGTTTGTATTGCTGAGTGTCATGTTTTTCGTAAAGCAGATCGATATTTCGCGTTCCTATCTAGCGATCTATATGGTTGGGAATGTGCTGCTGATTTTGTTTTACCGATATGTTTTGAAACAGGTTCTTAAAGCTCTCCGTCAAAAAGGGTACAATAAGCAATTCATGCTCATTCTCGGGGCAGGCTCTCTGGGCCAACGGTTTTATCATAATCTTGGACAGTATCCTGATTTGGGATATGAAGTAGTGGGTTTTTTGGATGACAACCGCCAATGGAGTGAAGAGGAGGAAATGCGTTTCCGTCCGATCCTCGGAGGATTAGAACAATTGGAGGCAACGCTGTCGCGCCTGATGATTGACGAGGTTATTCTGGCTCTACCGCTGGATGCCCACGATAAGTACCCTAAAATTATCAACATGTGTGAAAAGGCTGGGGTACGCACACTTATTATTCCTGACTTTTTTGACTATTTGCCGGCTCGGCCGTATTTTGATAACTTTGCAGGCATGCCGATGATCAATGTACGGGATATTCCGCTGGATGTAGCAGGAAACCGATTATTTAAGCGTCTGTTCGATATTTTATTCTCTTTATTCGCGATTATTCTGACCTCTCCGATCATGCTGGCCGTAGCGATTGGTGTGATGGTTACATCGAGAGGTCCCATCATTTTTAAGCAGGAGCGGGTAGGCTTGAATCGTCGTACCTTTCGAATGTACAAATTTCGCTCCATGAAGGTGCTGCCGCCTGGGACTGAAGATACAGGTTGGACGACGGCTAATGACCCAAGGCGCACGCGTTTCGGTTCCTTTATCCGTAAAACGAGCCTCGACGAGCTGCCACAGTTTTTCAACGTGCTGCTGGGAGATATGAGCGTCGTTGGGCCCCGCCCGGAACGACCGTATTATGTGGATCAGTTCCGTGAGGAAATTCCAAAGTACATGGTGAAGCATCATGTTCGTCCCGGAATCACAGGCTGGGCACAGAGCAATGGGTTGCGTGGGGATACGTCCATTGAGGAACGGATTAAGCATGACATTTTCTATATTGAGAATTGGTCGCTCTTATTCGATATTAAAATTATTTTCCGCACGATTCGCAACGGATTCAAAAACGCATATTAATCCAGAGTCACCCTTCGGTTCAGCCGGAGGGTGTTTTTCTGTCTATATAAGCTGTTCTTAAAAATTACCTGTTGAGTTGTGCGACTGCTTGTGCCACTGCGCAGACGGGTGGTGCTCTAGTGGAAAGCTTGCGTCAGACAGGGGAACTGAGTGTTCCCATTGAATACGAACATTGACACCTTTTGAGCACTGTCATAGACTTAGCATAGAACGCTTTTGGATATCGAATTCCGATTGTACGGATCATGACAAAAGCATAGGATGCTGGAGGAATGTGTGTTGGCAGATTCAATTCAATCTTGGAGACATGTATTTAAGCTTGATCCTGACAAGGAACTGGACGATGAGGCGCTGGACGCCGTGTGTATGTCTGGTACGGACGCCATTATGGTAGGAGGTTCATCAGGCATTACCTATGAAAATACGGTGGATTTACTGTCGCGGGTTCGGCGTTATGAGGTGCCGTGTGTGCTTGAGGTGTCCGATCTGGAGGCTGTCGTGCCGGGGTTTGATCTATATATGATCCCCATGGTGCTGAATACCATGGACAGTAATTGGATCGTAGGACAGCACCAGCGTGCGATTGAGCAGTTTGGTTATATGATTCCTTGGGATTTACTTGTGACCGAAGGATATATTGTTTTGAACGGTGATTCTACGGTCGCCAAGCTTACCGGAGCGGATACATCGCTGAGTGCTTCATCAGCTGCCTCCTATGCGCAGATTGCTGACAAGCTCATGCATCTGCCGATTGTATATGTGGAATATAGCGGTACCTTCGGGGATATGGAGCTGGTACAAAAAATACATCGCAGCACAGAGCGCTCTCGTGTCCTGTACGGAGGAGGTATCGTGGATAAATCTACCGCGTTACAAGCCGCTGCCGTTTGTGACACCATTGTAGTAGGAAACATCATTTACCGTGACTTGGCAAAAGCGCTGGAGACGGTGGCTGTGAAATTGAAAGGTTAGAACGTTTATTTTATGGAAGTTCGGAGAAAGGAGCATGAACGCATGCAATCAATAGATATACACGAGGCTGTAGCCCGCCTAAACCCACCTCAGCGTCAGGCCGTGGAGGTAGTGGATGGTCCACTGCTGATTATGGCTGGCGCAGGCAGTGGTAAAACACGGGTGCTCACGCACCGAATAGCCTACCTCATCGCGACCCGCAAGACGGCTCCATGGGGTATTTTGGCGATTACCTTTACGAACAAGGCCGCGCGCGAGATGCAGGATCGCGTATCCAAGCTGATTGGCCCGCAGGGGAGAGACGTGTGGGTATCCACTTTCCACTCGATGTGTGTGCGTATTTTACGTCGGGATATCGAGCGAATCGGATTTACCTCCAATTTCAGTATTTTGGATTCCACGGATCAATTGTCTGTCATTCGCAACTGCATGAAGGATCTGAACATAGATACCAAAAAATTTGAACCCAAAGCGGTTCAATCTATGATGAGTACGGCAAAAAATGAACTGGTCACTCCTGAAATGTATGAGCGCAAGATTGGTGACTATTTTGAAGGAATTGTGGCGAAGGTATATACCAAGTACCAACAACGGCTTAAAAGTAATAATTCTCTTGATTTTGATGATTTGATCATGGCAACGATTCAGCTTTTTAAAGAAGTACCTGAGGTGCTTGATTTCTACCAAAAGAAATTTCAGTACATTCATGTCGATGAATATCAGGATACGAACCGTGCGCAGTACATGCTGTGCAAAATGCTGGCCGATAAGCATCACCGGATTTGCGTAGTAGGTGACAGTGACCAATCCATCTACAGATGGCGGGGCGCAGATATCAGCAATATTTTGAACTTTGAAGAGGACTACCCGGAAGCACGTACCATTTTGCTGGAGCAGAACTATCGGTCAACCTCGAACATACTGAATGCAGCGAATGAAGTGATTGCACAAAATACAGGCCGCAAGCCGAAAAAGCTATGGACCGACAAAGAAGGCGGAGCCAAGATTAAAGTTTACCGTGCTGACTCGGAGCATGATGAGGGCTACTTTATTGCCTCTGAAATTAATAAGAATATTAATGCAGGCAAAACCTATAGTCATCATGCCATTTTGTATCGTACCAATGCCCAGTCTCGGGTCGTCGAGGAAATTTTGATCAAATCGGACATACCGTATCAGATCGTTGGCGGGATCAAGTTCTACGATCGTAAAGAGATTAAGGATCTGCTGGCCTATCTGCGCCTGCTTTCCAATCCTGACGACGATATCAGCCTGATGCGAATCATTAACGTGCCCAAACGAAGCATCGGAGACACGACCGTTGGTAAGTTGCAGGCAGCCGCAGCGGAGCGTGGAGTTTCGATCTTCCGCGTGCTACAAGTAGTAGACGATTTGGGCTTTGCCGGACGTACGCGCAATGCGCTGGTCGAGTTTTACGATATGATCGAAGGCTTAAGTCGGATGGTGGACTATCTGTCGGTCACGGAGTTAACGGAAAAAATGCTGGAAACCACCCAGTACCGACTGGAGCTGCAAAACGAGAACACCCTCGAATCACGCGCGCGTCTGGAAAACATTGACGAGTTCCTGTCGGTAACCATGGAGTTTGAGAAAGGAGCAGAGGATAAATCGCTGATCTCCTTCCTGACCGATCTTGCTCTTATCGCAGACATAGATTCCATGAATGACGATGAAGACGAGCAAAGTGATGCCGTTGTATTGATGACCATGCACAGCGCAAAAGGTTTGGAGTTTCCGATTGTATTTATTGTCGGTATGGAAGAGGGAGTATTCCCTCACAGCAGGGCCTTTTTGGATAATGAAGAGCTTGAGGAAGAGCGCAGATTGGCGTATGTCGGCATTACCCGTGCAGAGGAGCAGCTGTTCCTTACATGCGCACAAATGCGTACTTTGTTTGGCCGTACAACAGCCAATCCGCCGTCACGCTTTCTGGAAGAGATTCCAGATGAATTAAAAGAGGATACGATCATCAAACAGGACCGCTACCGTCGTTCAGGCAATGTAGGTGGCTCTTATGGTGGGCGTGGACTGGGTAAAAGCAGTGGCAGTAACTTTGGCGGAGAGCGTTCCTTTGATTCGATGAGCCGTAGTGGCTCAACCGCTTCTGCGTCGCCGCGTGTTACCGTAACGACATCTTCATCGCCTAAGCCTTCCCCGGGAGCTTCGGCAGGGGGCCCTGCTATTTTTGCTGCTGGAGACAAGGTACAGCATGGCAAGTGGGGAGTCGGGACCATTGTGGCTGTCAAAGGTACGGGCAATGATATGGAGCTTCAGATCGCCTTCCCGGCTCCGGTCGGGGTCAAACGTCTGTTGGCTGGCTTTGCGCCTATCACAAAAGTAGAATAAATCTTACACATCATTAAATCTCGAGCCTCACAGCGGCAGAGTGCCTAGGCTTTTGCCCTGATGAAGTTCCCGGAGGGATACGACTGCATGAACCCAATGCACAGGATGGAGCAGCTTGTTGCTGAGCTGAACACATATAACTATCATTATTACACACTGGATGAGCCCATGGTCAGCGACAAAGAATATGATGTGCTTTATGACGAGCTGGTAGCGATTGAACAGACGAGCGGACTGGTGCTGCCAGATTCGCCAACACAGCGCGTGGGTGGGGAGTTGCTTAAGGGATTCACGCCACATCGTCATCTGGCCCCGTTATGGAGCCTGGATAAAGCACAGAATATGGAGCAGCTGCGTGCATGGAACGCGCGTGTCGTGAAGCTGGTGAATGATTACAATACCAAGAACTTGGAGCAGCCTCTGCCTTCTCCAAGCTATGCGATAGAGCTTAAATTTGATGGACTAACGCTGAACCTGACTTATACAGATGGAAAGCTGGTGCAGGCTTCTACCCGCGGCAATGGCATCGTGGGTGAAGGCATACTGGCACAGGTAAAGACAATCAAATCCGTGCCGCTCACGATTCCCTTTCAGGAAGGAACCATTGAAGTGCAGGGAGAAGGCATAATGAATCTGTCTGTGCTGGCAAAATATAATGAGACCGCTGTGGACCCCCTTAAAAACGCACGTAATGCTGCAGCTGGCGCTTTGCGTAATTTAAATCCCAAAGTGACAGCAGAACGGCGACTGAATGCGTTTTTCTACAATGTGGGATTTGCGGACCGTATTCAGTTTGATAGCCACCAGGATATGATGGCCTTCCTGCGTGGTAATCATTTCAAGGTGAACCCATATCTGACTTACTTTGACAATTTTGATGATGCTATGGAGCAACTGGCTGAGATTGAAGAGTCTCGTGCCCGATTGGATTATCTTATTGACGGGGCTGTGTTGAAAATTACAGATATGCGTACACGCGAGGTTCTTGGGTATACCGATAAATTTCCACGTTGGGCGGTGGCATATAAGTTCGAAGCAGAGGAGACCACCACGGTGCTTAACTCGGTCGAGTGGAATGTAGGTCGAACGGGTAAGATTACACCACTGGCAAGGGTGGAGCCGGTAGAACTGGCGGGAGTCACTGTACAAAATTGTACACTGAACAATGCTGGCGATATCGAGCGTAAAAATCTGAAGTTCGCTTTGGGGACGCGTGTGTTTATTCGCCGCTCCAATGATGTCATTCCCGAGATATTGGGAAAGGTGACATCTGAAAATGATGGGGAGGAAATTGTCGTACCCGATCATTGCCCGGCCTGCGGATCTCCATTGCAGCAGCGAGGGGCCCACTTGTTTTGCGACAATAAGCTGGGGTGCAAACCACAGATTGTGGCCCGCATTTCCCATTTCGCATCACGTGATGCCATGGATATTGAAACATTCAGCGATAAAACAGCGATCCAGCTGCATGACGAGCTGGAAGTACGCGAGCCTGCGGATTTGTATGGACTCCAATATGATGATCTAGTGAAGCTGGAGCGGTTTGGTGAGAAAAAAGCCAATAACCTCTTAGCAGCACTTGAGAAGAGTAAAGAAAGAGATTTGGCTTCCTTCCTTTACGCTCTGGGTATACCGAATACCGGCAAAGCGACAACACGCATGCTGGCTGAACATTACCGTGATTTGCATAAGGTCATGTCCGCTACCGTGGAAGAACTGATAGAACTACCGGATGTGGGAGGGATTGTAGCCGAAAGCATCGTTGCGTTCTTCGCCGATCCATTTACACAGGCGGGGATTGAAAAGATGCTGTCGCTGGGAGTGAAGGCCCAAGCTCCTGAAGCTCCACAGCTAAAGAAGACAGACAGCTTCTTCAGTGGCAAAACGGTCGTGCTTACAGGTACCTTGCATCAGCTTACGCGTGACGAAGCGGCTTCCAGACTGGAGGCGCTGGGAGCCAAGGTGGCTGGATCCGTATCGAAAAAGACGGATTTAGTCATAGCTGGTGAAAAGGCCGGGAGTAAACTGGCCAAAGCCCAACAGCTCGGAATCGAAACCATAGAAGATGAGGATGAATTCATCAGATTGCTGGAGCAAGAGTAATAGTTTGCAATGAGAGTAGCCATTCCGTTTGAGGACGGGATGGCTGTTTTGTTACTGACTGTTCAGAGGTAGGCATAAAAGCTATATAAAAAGTTTTCAAAAAATGCTTGCTAAATAGCTTTAGGCATGTTACATTATTAGACGTTGCTTTGAGAGTAACTTTTCTCAAAGTAGAGGTTGCTGAAAAGAAAATCAAAAAAAGATTTGACAAGAAAGCGACCGATATGATATGATCTAATTCCTGACTCGTTGAACAGACGAGAACAGACAAGTTCTTTGAAAACTGAACAAATGGATGATGAAAATAAAGATTTCTTCTTTTTATAAAGAAGAATCGCTAGCATTAAAAATGAGCTAATCGCTCTTTCTATAACCAACCTCGGTTGGTCTTTAATGGAGAGTTTGATCCTGGCTCAGGACGAACGCTGGCGGCGTGCCTAATACATGCAAGTCGAGCGGGATTATTTAG
>NZ_MCBP01000029.1:0-14531 GCF_001705305.1 Paenibacillus kribbensis | reverse complement strand
AATTTCACAACCGTAACATTTGATGTATTGAAATTTGTAATTCTTAGTTGAATCTAAGAAGGCAATTTCACAACCGTAACGCATTGGCGTACAAAAGAGTCCCTTAGCCGAGGGGCTTTTTTATTTGCCATTGTATATCTCCAGGTCAGCCCCCGTATAGCATCCTTCATGCTTTGCATACCATTCACCATCCTCCAGCACATAAAATGCATCTGAATTGAATCCCCACAGCGGCCCGACCAGTTCCACAAATTCTCCCGGCTGAATCACCGTAACCGGATTGCCCTCCGCCACTACTGTAATCGCTACTGACTCACCATTGTAAACTAACACTTTGTTTTCCATCATGTTCTTTTCCCTCCAGGTATCTTGATTTTTACTTCCAAAATCATTTTACTTCAGCAACTTGAAAAATGCAACACTTTTCAAGATACCTGCAGAAAAAAAAGCCCACCAGGTCATTCCTGGCAGGCTTCTAACTCTTGTATTTTCCTCTTTAGCTGCTTAATTTCAATCCCCTTCACAAGCTGCGTACTGCGTATACACGCATACACCGTACCTACTAGCACATAACCAAAGAGCAGCAATACAATATTCCTGAATGCAGCAGAATCCGGTTTTTCAAACCGCTGAAATAGACTCATAGTTTCGTGATATTGTGCAACTGTCATGCCTTCCATCACTTTACCACTTAAATATTGATAGGCTAGGAATATTAACCCCGTAAATATTGCGATTTCGAAAATAAAGCGTACAGAAAACCATACAGATCTACCAATAGGAGAATCTATAAATCGCTTGAGTTTATTCTTCATACTGCTTCATCTTCCTCTCCGGCCACTACGGCCATATATTTTTTATGTTCCATCCTGGTTAACTCATTTTCAGCCAGCGCATAATAACAGCTTTTGCCGATATGTACGCGACGTTCCGCATGCCGCGTCTTACGCTGCCAGTGCAGGCAGCTCGCTGGAATCAAAAGACGGCCAAACATGCCCGCGATCTGCTCGGCGGTCTTTACCTGGCTCCAAAAATAATATTCCTGGCTGAGCTTAGTGTAGCGAACCGGCTGGATCGATGGGAAATGGTATAGCAGCTCCTGCGGATCGTGCTTGATCTTGTTTGCTGGTACGATTGTTGGCATGTTTATTCCTCCTGGCTTCGTCGTGTACTTGTTCCAATTTGTCCATAAATGCTGCCGCTTCTCGTTCCGTACGCGGCAGCGGAAAGCCACCAACAAAGGAATGAGAATCAAACAGGTTCAGCGCATGAATCTGCTTCACTTTTGCAGCGGATAAAAACCGCGAATGAATCAGCTTACCCAAGCGTCCGTAACTATCGGCCTGGAAGTCGTAATAATCTATGTGCATACCCTTATTTCCGGCTGGCCGGATGTGCAGAAGCACTTCCAGCATTTCACGCACCCGGCTATCCAGGCGGTTGACACTCGGCGTAGCAAATATCTGTACGCTGGCCATCTTACGTGCAAAGGTTAGGATGTCCGTAGCAATAATATTGTCACTTTTGAGCGCTGTCCGGCTATTAAATGACCTGTGCGCCTCGTCCCACACGCATATGCTGCCGTGGGCCTCGGCCACCTTAAACCAATCTTCGGCCACCTTCATACGCTGCGCGCCCTCCAGTTCGTAATTGGCGAACAATTCGGCTGATCCACCAGCCTTCTCGATCATGATTTTGTACAACCAGGCCATCAAGCTGGCCATGGTCGTTTTACCCACGCCCAGGTTGCCCATAACCCCGATTATATGCGGCATAGGCCGTTACCCCCTTCCACCCTTAACCATGCGCCCATCGGCCAGTATGACAGGCTTAGGCGGCTTTGGTATAAGCTCCTCGATGGTACGCAGGAACGTTTCCGGCCGGGCAACGGATTTCTTAAATTCTTGTTTAATCTGCTTAATAATCGTCTTGTACGGATTTCCGTCCGGGTGCAGCCTGGTGTTATTCCCCATGCTTTCCAGGAGCAGCAGCGCCCGCACCTGGTCTTCGGAAAATGGCGCGGCATAGTCGGACATAAACGCCAGGACTTGCTTAACATCACTGACGTGCTGGACATTAGGAAACAAATCATCGTTAATGACGGACTGTATTTTATCTGCGTTGTCATGTGTACTCATTTCCCACCGCCGCTTACCATCGAAATGACCAGGATAAGGAACAGCAGAATCCCTCCACCGATCAGGATAATACGGAAAATCGGCAGCCTACGGCCTTCCTCCACCACTTCCGGCGCAAAGTGCGTAATCTGACGCAAGACCGTACTACGCTCAAGAGCCGCAATCCGCTGACAGTCCTCTACATTCTCCGTTATTGTCGGATACATAAATATCCGGCCCCTCGGCCCCGTGTACGCCTTCACGTCTGCCTTTGGAACGGCATAATTACCGTCCATAGACTCCGCATATACCCGTTCGTCATTTATGTCCACAATCGGCGCTATGGCCGCTGTACCGTCGTTCTGAAGGACAACCAGCACGTCCTGGGGTAAATATTCCACTTCCTCATTCTTATTTCCGAACAGCCGCATGCTGCTTCACTCCTTTGTTCTTAATTTTGTTTACCAGCCAAAAAGACAAGACCGTTACCCAGGCTACGCCCAGGGCCAAGCCTGAACCAATCGCAAAAAAATAACTGAATACACTACCTTCCATGCCTTCCCCTCCTCTTACCACCACTGAGCACCGCCCTTGATGGCGTAATATAGCCTTAAAATTACTTTGACGATCTGAAGTATCCCGAGGATCACAATTCCGGCCAGCAGCGAATTTACAACGGCCTGCATCGATGCCGGAAGGTATCCGAAAAATACAAAATAGTTGTTTAAGTTAATGCCGTGCCCTGCGACCTGGCTGACGTGATTAAGATAGTCTCGCGCCATCCCCAAAAACTCCAGCGGCGGTGAAAAGATGGAATCTATCGCATTACGCAAGCCCTGCGGCAAGAAATATTCATACAAGCGACCACCTCATTGCATTGTTCGGATATTAGGCCGGATCTCCGGATGCCGGCAGCAACAATCGTTCGGATTTTAAACTCCGGAATGAGTTGGCCACTTTTTTATCGTCCGGATTTTCCACCCTGTACGGCTCTAAGCTGCGGCGGTTTCAGACGAATCTTTATATCGTCGTCGTACTGCCTCGTTTCGGTTTTGGTACCGTCCGCATGATGGATTATTTCCCTTCGGATCGTCCGGCCAGTCCTTTCTTCTATATCAAGCTGAACCTCAAGCGTAGGAAGCTTTTCCCTCTTCTTCCTCGGCCGTTTAGCAGCTCCTGCGCTCCGGCTGCTGCTTTTCGTTGTTCTCTTACCTGCAGGTTTTTTACCTGCAGCAGCCTTCTTCTTACCTGCAGGTTTTTTCTTACCTGCAGCAGTCCTCGCCTTCGCCGTTTTGTTGCCCTCGTTAACGATCTGGACAAGGGCCAGGTGAATAAACGGCAGAAATATAAATCCTAAAATAATAACAACCCAAGGCCCGAAATAAGCGATAAATTCCAGGCCGGAAAGCAAAGAACTTCGTACATCGTTCGGTAATTGAATACCACTAAAATCCGTCATAATCAGTCTCCCATCTGTATACTGCCGATGATCCGTATGACTCCCCAGGCTACCCCAAACCAAATTAAAAACAGCAGCACATAGGCAATTATGTCGATCTGGAAGTAATCAAGGCCCTGAGCTACATTACGGATAATAGGGGACCAAACGCCATCATCTGGCGATCTTGCAACATAGGTGAATCCAGCCAAGGTGACAAAAATACCTTTCACAATGGCGACTATGATTTTTCCGATGATGAAAAAAACTTGTATCAGCAGCCACGCGATCATTGCAATCTTATAAACCAGGTAAAGCACCAGGGCTATAACTACAAACACTGGCCGTAATAAAAACTTCAGAAAATCAAAAAGAGCCTGGAACATAATGCCTAAGAGGTAGGATATGAACTCCAAGAGCCTGTGAAACAACCTCTCAAAAAACGTCCAAGATGATTGCAAAATCTGGCGTATCATCGCGGCAGAGCCTTGCGAGTTTCTTTTATAATCGCAAAAATCTCATGAATAATTCGGTCTGAATACATAATGGCCGTAAACACAAGCAGCGGCGCCGATACATACGCAAGCTGCTTCGCGGCGAACTGGAACAACTCCATACTCGACATGCAATTAGCCTCCTTGTGCCTTGTACTTTTTATTTAAGAGATAAATAAAGGCGATAATCATATTTGCCAGGACAATAGCCAAAGCTACCAGCACCCAACCATTCAGCAGCTTAACAAATTCTATGCCAGCCTTGAATGCATCCCCTACACCGTACCCTGCCCCCAGCTCTATGACTGGAGCTGTAGGGTTATTGCTGCCCCCTTCGGTACCGTCCGCTAGTATAGCCCTGGCTTCCGCTTTATTGGATATGGCCCCAGGGATATACCCCATTGCCCTGGTAATCTTGTATTCGTAAACAGCAGGCCCAACGCTGCCTATCAAACGCCCGTTGAGATAGATACGGTAGCCTATGGCCCCCTCTGTCTTCGTCCATTTAACAAGTAAATAATCTGGCCCTGCTTCTTGTTCCGTGTCCGTTATTACGCTCTTTGGCGTAAGCTCAATTTCGTTACTCCCGGCCGATTCATTTCCGCTGGTGTCGAAGGCCGTAACGGAAAACCTATAGGTTTTGCCATTGGTAAGGCCATCTATGGATGTTTTATGTCCCTGGCCTTTCTGAACCTCTTGTCCGTCCTGATAGACTCTATATCCGGCCAAATCATCATCAGGGCTTGGCGTCCATTCCAGATTGACGGTTTTGTTGCCAGCGCTGCCCGACAACTTAGGCACTGTCGGTGGCGTTGTGTCCGGCAGCGGTGTTGTATAACTAAACTCTGTCGGCGAAAATTCTTTCGCCCATGTATCAACAGCAGTCACCTTAAATTTATAGGTTTTACCATAATCAAGTCCCGACACTGAATAACGATTATTAGTTGGAGATCCCAACAAAACATTATCCTTATAAACGTTATAATTTTTAAAATATTTTGACTGCACATCATTCCACGTAATCGATCCGCTAGTAAGATCAGCAGCAGTAAACTTAACGCCTGATACTGCAAACTTGTCAGCTTCAGGATTTATGAATTCACTTTGCACCCCAAAAACCTGAAATTCCCTCAAATTCATGTTGTTTCCCGTACTGAATGTGAGAGAAATAACTTTTTTTAGATTGGCTGGATTATCAGGCCCGGAAGAGGATGTTTTAACAGACACAGAAGCCGTTTTGTTTTCCACATCCGAATATCTAAATGTGATCAACGCAACAGCGGCATAGCCGTTATAGGCGACAATATTACTAACATCCACAGGCTTTTCAAAAATGTAGGTGTAGGCAGCATCATGAATCATCAAATAGTCAGTTTTTAAGTCGCCATCCGTAAAATACTTGCTATTGTCCGCAGCACCTTGCAAATTAGTAACAACAGCCTTTTTACCACTAATCAAATTTACAGGTTGTTCAGCGGCAAAAGCAGTCGTCCAAGGTACAGCCAACACAAATACGAGCATCATTAAAACAATCTTTTTCAAGTCCCCTCCCTCCTCACTTTGGAATTTCAATTTCCGCCGATTTAGGCTTAGGAATATCAAAAATGATCTTCCCAGGCTTAGGGGTTTCTATGGTCGTCGGCGGCGTTGCCGGCTTAGGTATATCGAAAATGATTTTTTTAGGCGTTGGTGGATCTTCCAACTCCATTTTTTTGGGCTTCTCTATCTCCACGCTGTCTATACCTTCCTTCGGATCAGACAGCGTGAAGGGCTTTGACTCGTCCTTTGTCTCTACTGCTGGTGTGCTGGCAATGTCAAATTTAATCGACCCATTTTCAAACTCGCCCGGAACCTTAGGAGTCAGCGTATCTTGCTCCGGCGTGGAGATATTAGGAAACGGCAACGGCACAATAGTAGCCTGGTCAATTTCTTCCTGGCTTGGAGCGTCCGGCACACTACCGACATAATTCGACAAATGATTTACTGTAGCCGCACCGATTTTATTTGCTACATCATCCCAGTCCGGCGGCGGTGGTATTGCCCGAGCAACCGCCCCGGTCAGTTGGCCCATAAGCGTATCCCAATCAGGACACGCAAGGGCCTTTTTTATGTTTTCGCATGGATCGCACTGCTGTGAGCTGCCGCCATCATCACCGCCGCCCGAGTCGTTCCCGGGCCGGTGTCTCCCCCATCATCACCGCCGCCCGTGTCTCCACCGCCTGTGTCGCCGCTGCCCGGGTCTGTTGTACCTGTATCGCCGCCCCCACCGGAGCCGCCTCCGGTGTTACCATCGCCACCTTTTGGCGGTGTAGGCGTTGTTTGTCCTCCACCGCCCGTATCGGGGGGCTTGTTGTCCCTCCTTGCTCCGCATCCGGTAAAAATCCGTATTCAGCCAGCTTCAAAAACTTTTCAGCGCTGCCATCGGAAGTAAGCGATATAGATACGCCCTTGCTTTTATGCGCCCTGAAAACGGTAGTGCCCACATCTACAGGCGCACCATCGGTGGAACTGGCTATTTTAAGCTTGTATCCATCCCCAAAGGTCACCGTTGCGTATACCTTGCTACTTAAAGCTCCTTTGACCCTAAAGCGGATACTAGCTATGTAATATTTCCCTCCCCCTTCAGACGGAACAAACTTAGTAGCTCCCCCCGAAGTCTTAGCTGCAAATGTGCCGGACGTACCTTTTGGGACAGTGACCTCAAACCCACCATCTGGCACTTTTATATTGCCTGTCGGTACCGCTGCAGAAGCCAGCGCCGGAATATTAAGCAGCATAATAATTAACAGCGTTAACATTGTTTTTTTCATCCTGGCTTTCCTTTCTGTAAAAATAGCCCAGACAGTAAACCGTCTGGGCTATTTGTGATGTTGCATTTTTACTTAGTGCCAGCGGCTGACTTACCTTTTTTAACCAGCCAAAAGATAAAACCGATGATGATTGATGCAAACGAAATACCGATCCCGATTGCTGTCCAACCACCAAACAGGCCCATAAAACCGGATGCCGCTGACAAGCCATCCGCTGGTGTTAGAGGTAGAGTAACCCCCGACAAATCTACTGTTGCTGCTGCTGCCATAATAAAATTCCTCCCTGGAAAATGTTATTTTTTTATATAGAGAAGGGTTTCCCCTGAACTCACGTTAGTAATATTCAAAATCATCATCTTCATCGCGTGATTTCTCGTTTGCGGTGTGAAAAATGTCAATGACGACATATAAGACCATGCCTGCAACGATAACCGCAATAATCGTCATGATAATAGGCATGTTGTACTTGATAAAATATTTAGTGACTTGGAAAATTTCGGTCATGCGATCCTGGTCAAAAAAGGTTTTCGGAAAGTTCACCGTTGGGTCTGCAATCGGATGTAATGTCATGTTTTTCTGCCCTTAACGGCGAGAACAATGGCCGTCATAAGCATCCCCGCCACGACAACCGCGACCACAACCATGACGAAATTTGAACCAACTTTCATAAAATTTTTCCACATGCTCCAGAAGAAAGCCCAATCCCAAATGTCAGAAATGTCCATGCCATCTATCATCCTCCCTTGCCCTATGCCAGAGTGTAAATGAGGAAGCTATTACGCCAATGCCAGAACAAAAGGCGACCAGCAACTTTATTAAGTCTTTGTTACCCAGGAGCCAGACCAAAGCGGCCCCTATTAGCGTTTCCATCCCTTGACCACCTCCAGCAAGAAATGGCCCATCATGGACACCGCCACCGGCACGGAGAAGGCGAATGACAATGCAATAGCCGCCGACTTAGGGTCTAAATGGATGAATGACACGCTATCCTCTCCCCGTCGATAATTTAAGCAGCCATTGCAAGACCAGGAATGACAAGATCAGAAAAAGACCAGCGCATACCAATGCATCACCTAAAGTCATTTCATTGCTGAAGGCTAAAAAATCCCCGTTCGGAAGCTCTATTAACTGTTGGCTACGCAGCTCCAACGGTTGATTGACAACATACACGTCTTTAGTCACCGCTGGTGCTTCCGGCTGCTGTTGTACCGTAATGAGTTCGGCTTGCTGTGGATTTGGCTGTTGGATAGCCGCACCCGGCAGCACAAGCGCCGGAATGGACGGTTCCGGTTGTGCTGGAGCTTCTTCTAGGTTCATTTCCACCACCTTCCCCTGAACGCAAAAAAAGAGGCGCAGCCTATAAGCGGCTGCGCCTCAATATCTCTCAAAAATGCACACATAAAGAAACTCTTTCAGACCATGCGACTATTGCAAGGTCAGAAAAAATAACATAAAGTGTTGTGAGGGACGAGCGGCGTAATCGCTCCGACCTATGGGGCAATGAAAGTTGGTAGCTTTCATTCCCAAATTCAAAGTCCTGTTGGTGTTGGTAGCACCTAACAGGGCTTTTTTGCTATTCAGGTTTTTAGTTATCTACAGAATAGACCATTTTCCGTTATTTGTCACCGTGCAGCGTTCTAAGTATATAGGACACTGCACGGTTCCGAATAATCGCACAAATTTTCTTGTGTCTGGACAATCATCCTAGCAATAGGATGGGACACGCGAAAACACGAACATGTTTTCCGTTCTTGTTTAATATAAAAAAAAAATTAGGACTTGTCTATATTTTTTTGGGTAGAATTACCCAAATATTTTTCATTCACCAAACGTTCTATAACATGTTTAGGGTTCCCATCTTTTTCTAATTCCCACAAAACCTTTTGTTTTAAATTGATGCAGATGCTTATCGTTAATTCTCCCACTGGTTTCCTGCTTCTTGGCAAACTCCATTCGTCCCCTTCGTCACATCCTTTACTTTTTTATTTTTAGCATACACAAAAAACGGCAATCGCCCAAGTGGGAAAATGCCGTTAACATGTCGGTACCGTGTTGCGTTCTAAAGAGACAATAGTCTCTCCCTCTATCCCCGCCCCGGCGTGTAAATGTCGCGTTCCCTTTGCTTCTTTCGGTTCCATTCCATTTCTGGATCACGATCACCCGGAACGGGCTTGTCCGGGCTGCGGTGAAAGATATTCCACCATTTGCGCTCAGCAGAAGCAGCCAAAAACTTTTTCGTTTCTTCCAACTCCTGCTGTAAAGCCGCAATACCGCTGCTCTGTAGCTCCAACTGCTCCCGCATACTCGCCATATCTCCGGCCTGCTGCTTACTGTGCTCCGTCATCTGCTTTAGTAGCTCAAGCGCCTGGTCATATCGCTTGTCATAACGATTTTCGGCATTTACAGCAGGCATATTTGCGTTGCCCGTATCGGTCAAAAATTGTGAATTCCTAGCTGCGACAAGCATTGCCGCCTTTTCAACACTTATACCGCTATCCTTGCATAGCGTAGCGAGTTCGTGCATTACCATAGCGTCTTTTTCCGTGTAGCTCCGATTGTTGCTATCGCTACGCTCTACCAAATACCCGGCCTTTTCGAGCGCCAAAGCGTACTTGCGAACCGTAACGGCCTTAACCCCCAAAAAGCTTGCTACATCGCCCGTTTTCATATTCACACCATCCTTTCTCGTAGCACTCCATTCTAGCAAATACCCGATACGCATATGATATGCCTCGTACATAACGAAAAGCAACCAGGAATCCCCTGGCTGCTTTCAATCAGCTCCAATATAAAATCAAATCTCCCTGCGATCCCCGCGCCTTGAGGACATACTTCATATCCTTGTACCAATCTTGAGATACTTCAAACAAATCCTTTCCAGGGAAAAATATATTCAAACGTTCTAGAAAACCATCCCACCCTAGCACATCAACCATCGTTTTAGCAAAACCATAATCCATCTTCTCACTCATTTTTAGAACCTTTCTTTGTAAATACTGTTATACTCATTAGTTGTTCCAGCTTTTCAACTGTCCAACAGACAGCCACATAGATAACATAAAAAAATCCATATATCAACCAATAAGGTAAAAAATAAATGATAGCCAAAATATCTAATACCTGATATGACTCCTTCTTAAGATAGGCCATAAAACTCAATTCTTCGCTCTTATTTCTGTTCAAGTCACTTCTCAATTGTTCTAAATAAGGTAATAAAACCAGACAAACAAAAACTACTATAGCAATCATAACCCAAAACATTTTTAACAATAATTCTTCGTCTGTTAACATTAACATTTACCTGCACCCCTCTATTTTCCACGCATTATTTCGCAAAACCTAAAATAAATCCAAAAAAGACCAATTACGCAAATAAGCAATAAAACGAAGGAAATAACGTCCTTTATGTTACTGTCCATTTTCTTTCTCCAAAGTGCCATCGACGAACCCACACATATAGCCAGCGGCCAGTAAGTTCATTTCCCGTTCGCTTTCTATCCGCCGGATATTCTGGACAAATTTTTCAGAACGTGTCTTCGATTCGGCCATGACTTTCGTTATTTTTTCCATACGATCTCTATTAATCATGCTCCCCATCCTCCGGCCTGTGGTCTTCTATTTCCTGGAATTTTTTAAGCACGTCTGCCCACTCCCTCGGCAGTTGAAGCTTACTTTCTATAGGTTCATTTTGTTCGTCCATCCTTCTCCAACTCTCCTAACATGTTTTCCGCAAAATCTAATATTTTTAGATTAGCAAGCCGACTGGAATGTTCTTCCCCATGTGCAAAACCTTTCCGATAAGCTTCTCGAATAGACATTCTTACGGCTGCTTTATCGTTATCACTAATATCAAGTTTATTCAAAAATTCCATTTCTTTATTTACAAAATCTTCCTCTCGTTCTTTATAGCTATTACTCATTTCCTACATCCCCTCTATGTGATATAATATAAGCAACTAAAACTTGAAATGAAGGCTCTCCGATCCCCACAAATCAGAGAGCTTTTTCTTTTGTAAAATCAAATCCGACTTGCATGCCCCGGTTCACTTCATCATCCTCTACAAACACACGCTTTTTCGGCTTCTTGTTTTTGGAAAATTCCTTTTCGTCAAATTTGAATTTTTTGGTGGCAAACCAGCCAGGCAAACCATCTGGAAACACGTTATATTCCAACTCCAGGCGATCTGCCGTACTAAGCTGCACATAAGCATTCCATATACTTTCTTCCGTTTGCGTACCGTCCGGCTGTCTTCCCATCAGCAACATCTGCCGTTCTTCCTCGGCCATTTGCAAAGGCTCAACTTCCGCTATGATAGGCTCGGTTTTCGGTTCTTTTTTCTGAAGCAAAGCAGCCCGACCTTCACCCATAACCTTTTCAATATCATGCAGCTTAGACTTTGTAAGCAGCTCACTCAACAATTCCACTTTATTGGTTGTTTTTCTTTTTTCTGCCATTTCTTTCTTTAATAGTTTTGTGTCCATGTAGAGCCTGCGTTTTTGCAAAACATCATCTTCAAAATTTTTTTTTTTGTCCTGCTCGTAGTCGTGAACCATCGTTTGGAATACCTTCATTGCTTCGATCATCATATCCGCCCCCTCCGGCAGCTCCTCATTAAAAACGAGCTTTTGCAGCCGCCCACGAATTTGGGCAATCTCTCGTTCCTTAGTCGTGTCTATGTCTTGGAGCCGAAAAAGATGATCCCTGCATTCCGCAAACTGGTGCGGATCTCCCTTTCTCAAAACCTTCCAAAAAGCAGAACTATGAACAAATTTACTACCTACCAAGTGTGACCACAGCATAGACAAGCCATCCAAGCGCAGCAGAAAATCCATGCTGTCAAAAACATTTTCTTCTCCCGTTTCGTGGTTCGCCAGGCCCTTGAGCCAGTCCCTATGTACTTCAAATTCGACGTTCCATACTTTATCCGGGTCCATACCTTTGTCCAGGTAAATTTCGTTAAAGTAGTCTTTTCCCTTTTTCTTTATTTCCACGGATTTATTGTAAATCCGCAGTTGCAGCCTGGTACGATCCCCGAAATATGCCGTTTCGAAAATCCCCGTAAATGGGTCAATACGCAGTACATCCGGTTTGTTGTCGTCTGCCACGTTCCGCGGATATTCCATACCGCGAAGGTCGTCCAGTGTCCATTGGAATTGATCCGAATGTACACACAAGTCAATGCGATTGGGCTTACTATCCTCGTAGGCAAAACCCATCCCGGTGAGGACTTCTAGCGATTCCAAAAAAGCATCTTGCGCGCCCAGCTCCCACAGCTTAAATTGATTGATTTGCACCTTGATTGGAAATGTACCGTCATTACGGCGCTTCTTGGCAAAGAATATAGCCATGTCCTGGTTACGCACCTGGTAAGCGTATATAGGCCGCTGTCCTCCGGCTTCGATCTGGAAGGTTGCCGGATATTCATATCGTCCCAATTTGACCTGGATAACGTCCGGCTGACCTTCTTCTGCGTTCTCTTTGCCTTCGATAAGCGTCTGCATCAGGCCGGAAGCCATTACTTCGTCGTAGTTCCAAGCATCATAGGTGTACCAAAGCGTATCAACATTAAAAACAAAACGGCTCGGATCAGGTGCAAATTTCTTCTTCCCTCTGTCAGACCCTGCCTTTTTCGTGTAACTTGATGGCATAAAAACTCCCCTTTAACGCAGATTTTCGAAAATAACCGAAGTTCGGAACTTAAAAAACCTTATAAAACAGTGTTTTTTTGAAAGAATACTCATGATTTCATACGTTTTTCTCTGTTTTTCTTTAGGTGATGAGTGCAAACCCTTGTGCAGAGCGGCTTTAGTGGGTATAGATAAAGCCCACCGTGACCCCATGTTATACCTTCTGGGGTCTGGTGCTGCTTTCGTCGTAATGCGCCCCATTAACCCCCTCAAAAAGCCAGGTCAAAAGCGCAAAAAACTCCAGCAGCACCAGCCTATTTCAAACTTTTCACCATATGAATAATTCACAATAGCTTAACCCGTCTATTCGTCATTCGGCTCAGGATCTACTGGCCCCCAAATAGCCTTAATTTTGCGGCGTTTAAGCGCTTCGGCCATCATCTCAGAAACAACTTTAACCATGGCTTCATCCGATGGAAAAACCGGACGCACATGCAGCGAGAGATTAGAAAAAAGCTCAATCAGAAATTCCACTTGTTCTTCCGGCTTCCAGCCTTCTTGATAATGCTCACGGAAAAAATCAGATATAGGCCCGTCCATTTTCATTTCTTCTGCCATCTTTAACACCTCCCAAAACCGGGTTTAAATGGTGGGCTAGTACCACCAACCAAATATTTCCATATCCAAACTGTTACAGTACATTGTTTCTCCGAAGGGGTACGCTGTTAAATTTACAATATTCCCCAAAAGTTCCCGGTGACGAAACGCAACAGGGTATAAGTAGGGGATATATCCCCTACAACCTCTACGTAAAACCTTTTGTACACGCCCTGGACGGCTGCATACGGCGTTTTTATCATCAGGTAAATAGAAAAGCCCCTGCGCTTCCGATGGACGAACCTCGGGAAACACAGGGGCCTTATATCAAGAATTTGGGGTATTGTATACGCCGGATAAATCCAGTACAATAATAACCAAAGCCATGTTATAGCGCGCGCCTGTTTCTCCGATGTTCCGTATCGGTTAAGCAGCGTAGAAGTGTCCAGCTTCTAGCCGCCGTGAAACGTGGCCTTTTTATTTGTTATGAAAATTCTACCACCGTCTATTGTTTTTTGCTAGTCTTAATTTCCTATCCTATCTAGTAGACAGTGCATCTTTATACTGCTGCTCCGCAGCGGCCATCCATTTAACCATTTCAGTAGAAAGATAAGATGCAGTAACTTTTTGCTCACTATTTTCAGTGCGCTTAACAAATCTCCATACGTCTGCTGCGCCCTGGAAAGATAGAATAACAGTAATGATCCATCCTTTACCTACATATTCAAGTACATAGTCATTAATATCAATAAACACTGCCGGAGCACCCCAACCTCGATCGAAATTTCTATTTACTTCCTTTATTATCAAGTCCAATTCAAATTCACTATCCGTTGAAAGCCTGCCACGCAAGGACTCAAGCCCTTGCAAAGCTTTTTCTCTATCTTCCACCACTGCCTACACCTCCAAAAATTTCGTCAAAGAAGAATCGTCCAGCTCGCGGAAATAATCCGCATAAGATGCCACCCGGCCCGATGCAATCAGACTGTCGATGTGCTCCCATCTTTCATCCGGAAGCGTGATACTTAACCGCTTAGACGTCCCGATTTTCTTCCGGCCGGATCCTGGCCGTGCCCCTCCGTAATTCTTACTGTGAAAATGTTCCGATCTCATAAGCCATTCTCCTTTTCGCTTAAGCGAACTTGAATTTTACCTCTAAAATCATCTTACCGCAGTGAATTGAAAATTGCAACACTTTTCAATTCAGGAATAAAAAAAGCCTACCAAGACTATCGCTGATAGGCTTCGAGTTTCGAGTTGTTTTCTTTTCCTTTTAGTGGTATATTTCTTTTGTCACCGTAACACAAGGTGTATTGAAAATTATAATTCTAGTTTTATAACTGGGATATAATTTCCAACCGTAACGCATGGCGTATTGAAATTTGCATTTCTTAGATTAATCTAAGAAATCAATTTCACAACCGTAACATTTGATGTATTGAAATTT
>NZ_MCBP01000028.1:0-17093 GCF_001705305.1 Paenibacillus kribbensis | reverse complement strand
GATAAATTATTTGCATTGATTGAATCTTTAAGTGATAAATCGTTTGCAGAAATACTATCTAAAGTACTAGCCTGAAGAATTGGCTTAATGCTTGTTACACCAGTTCCTGAAGTCGTAACAACATCAAAACAAACTTTCAAAACGCCAGAACCGTTGTTTATATCAACACCGTTACTATTATTTGATGTTTCTGCTGATAAACTTACAGGGTTTGCTGTTTGCGTTAAGTCAATATTTGCATGGATATAATTAACTGCATTACCTTTTAAGGCAACAGTTTCATTCAATAGTTCAAAATACCTCCCGCCTGCAACGATTGATGTGTTAACATATTGCACGTTAAGGGCTGTATTTAATGGACTTTTCCAATCTTTGCGCCTAATTGTTCTATAGCCCATTCCAGTCAACATCATGTATAGTTTTCCGTCATTATTAGAACCGACTGGAAACTCTGTACCATTTGGACTGAAAAACGTGAAGTTTTTAATTGTCATTTTTAACCTTTCTTGAAATTATTTCCGCTTTATCTAAAACTGGGTTATCAGTAATTGATAGCTCTAACAATCTAAATTTTCTACCGCCATAAGGATAACCACCAATTGATACAAATTGTCCGACTTCATACAAGAGCGTGGTCTCGATTCTAAGCGTGTTTTTACTATTATAGTACACTTTACCTTGCAATAGTTCTAAGTGGTCTTTACGAAGCTCTCTATGCCCTTTAAAGCTATCTATTCTATATTTGTCGCCATAAGTAGCTACATACTCATATAACATTCGGTTTGTCTCCACTTCCTACAAAAATAAGTCTATCATTGAACTCTGTTTTAACTCTATCTGCTATATATCCTGAATATAGCTTGCCCTCGTACCAAATATCTACTAAGTCATTAACATACAAAGGAAAAAGTTCATTTTGATTAAAGAATAACCTTGTGACGATTGTAGAGGGAGAAATTTCAACCTTAATAGTAGACAACTCAGGAGGGTTTCCGTGGTCATCTCTATCATAAAACAATGTTTTGGTTGTCCTTACATCTGGCAAGTCTGTTCCGTCTCCATGATAAGTGCTATAATCAATGACATCTCCGTTATTTTTTGCTGTGTACATTTTAGGAGGGTCTGTGTAGTCATCTGTTGCTTTATTTTTAACGAACACAACAGCAAAATTATAAGCTGAACGTTCTACTATTGTTTCCGTGTCCATTGTCACACTTTGCTTAATATCTACCCTTGTCGTGATTCTTTTTCTATTCCAGTTTCTTGAAGCAAAGTTAATGAATAACAAGTTTCTAGGGTCTGTTTCAGATGGAGCGTGTTGAATGGTTGTAGTTGGTTGAAATTGAACCTTGGAAAATATCCTTTTTGCTACATCATGAGCTGATGAAGTTTCCGCTTTACGATTAATCGTAGCCTTTCCAGCAAAGATACTTGAATCAAAGAAATAACCATAACTCATTAAATTATTTTTATTAGGGTCAATTAAATAATTAATTATACCAGAGTTTGTCTTTTTGGCTATTGCGTTTGGAACGTCAAGACTTTCAATCATTGCCCAAAAGTAGTTTTTTAACGTAGCTTTATTACTTTCGTCTACATCGGTCACAAGGTAAACCATATCTAAATTCAGTTTTTTCCTCTTACCTAGAGCTTCTTCAATTGGAACAACTTCAGGAAAAAGTACTTGAACAATATCGCCAACTTCTACCGAAACGGTCAATGTAGCTGATGAAGTGTAAAGATAGCCTGTTTCCCACAGTTCGTAATCAATAACTTGACATCTTGCCTTTGGTATTGGAAGGCCTCTTTTTTCTTTTTTACCATTAGGCATTCTGAAATCAGATATATTGTAATAGTTAGGGTTAAAGTTATCATAAACGTTAGCTTCTAACATTAAATAAAGTCCGCCTTTCTCTTGATTTTAAGCTCTGCCTTACTTAAATTAACTAGCTCCATTTGACCTTTTTCAATTATACGAGTTCTGTATCGCTCAAAGTTCATTACAGGGAATAAGTTTAGTACAGTTGTACCCTTCCAGCCTTGATAAAATTCGTCATTTACATCTGTATTAATTAAAATATAATCTTGTACCTGTTCCGTCTTAAACACAATTGCAGTATATTCGTTTCCAACATCGTCTAAAAATCTAACTCCAGCAGGTGTTTTAGGAAGTTTCGGATATAATACCCCCATAAAACTAAATATTTTTTCTTTTATTTCCCAACGGCTTAAACGGCCTATGTCACTTTCCCCATAATAAGTGTAAGAGGTTCCTTCGATATACTTATAGTCTCCTGGTGCGGTTCCTCCATAAATTTTAGACTTACCAGAAAGAACTTTACCATTTTCAATCATGTCAAAAGTTAAATTTTCGTAAGTATACCACTTTGTAACTACATCGAAAGTTATCTTTTCGCTGAAAGTTCCGTTCTTACCGTAACCCTCTGTCTTTGTGACATCTGCTAAAGCTAAATCAGCATACACCTGAAAAATTTCTGTTTGATATTCAAGTGTAACGAATTTTTTGCTAAGAATATCGTTTACGAAGTCTTTCATTAATTGATAATTTTCTTCTAAACTTTCTCCAAACGTTTCTAGCTTAAACTCTATTTGTGGTTGAGTAATTGAGCGTTTTCCCATTATTCCAATACCATTACTTTGCCAGATGTTATTAGTTGATTGTAACCCTAAATTAGAGGGCTGGTAAAATCTAACTTTTCCATTTGTAACGTCCCAAACTTTGTCGTCTGTTCCGTCTAAGTTAGTATGTATTTTATACTGTCTTACCATTAAGCCCTCCCTAGTTCAAATTCTCGTCTGATTGCACGCGCTAAGTTAGAAACATCTTGACCAGCACCGCCTTGCACGTTAAATGTGTTATATGTTCTATTGTCGCTTGATACACTGTTAGTGCTTAAACCGTAACCGCTAGAAGATAAATTGACATCTGTTAAGCCTACTACCATAGAACCTTTGAATAGTCCGCCAACTTTACTTGCAACCCAATCAATTGAACCTTTGATATTTTTAATTGTATCTGTTACACCTCCAAGAACGCTGTCTATTGTATCTTTGACTCCTCCAAATATTCCGCTAAAGAAGTCGCCAATGCCCTTAAATACTCCTGTTATTGCATCCCAAGCATTTGAAGCAAATTTACCAAAAGCCTCGAATACTCCGCTAACTATATCTTTAGCACCGTCAAACGCTCCCTTAAAGAAATCAGCTACTCCGTTAAATACACCTGAAATTGCATCCCAAGCTTTTGAAGCAAAGCCACCAAGAGCGCTAAACACTCCGCTAACGACACTGCGAACAGAATTGAATATGCCACTAAAGAAGCCTGAAACTGCATTCCATATTGATGAAACTACTCCCCAAGCGCTAGAAGCAAAACTTCCGATTGCACTAAATACTGTTGAAACTACTGATTTTACAGCGTTAAATATACCGCCAAAGAAGCCTGAAACTGCATTCCATACGCCAACCAGTATATCCCAAGCTGAACCAGCAAAGCTACCTATGGCGCTAAATACTGTTGAAACTATTGAACTAACTGCGTTAAATATTACACCAAAGAAACCTGATATGCCGTTCCACGCTCCGATAACTAATTGGTAAGCACCGCGAATAATAGCCAATATAAGTTGGAATGCTAAATTAATTACTGATCCAACTAACCCAAATATAGATTGAAAGAAACTAATTAAAGGTTGGAAAGTTGTAACAAACCAGTTATAAGCACCTGTCACTAAAGAAGCAATGGTTGTAAATACAGTTGTAACAACATTTACTATTCCGTCCCATAGCCCTGTGAAGAACCCTGTAACTCCTGCCCATGCTGTTTGAATACCAGTAACAACAGTTGTCCATAAAGTAGTAAAGAATGTTGTTATTCCGTTCCAAATATTTTGAACACCTTGTACAATTCCACTGAACCAATCGACTAAGCCTTGCCAAATGCCTTTAGCTCCGTCAACTGCTCCGTTCCATATATCAGCAAACCATTGACCAATACCGCTAAAGAATGAAACTATTCCGTCCCATGCACTCTTTAAGAAGTCTACGAAACTACCCCAAACCTTTTTACCTGTTTCGGTTTGAGTGAAGAAGTAAACTAAACCAGCAACAATGGCTGCGATTGCTATGCCAAGAGCCACGAATGGATTCATAGCCATTACAGCATTGAAAGCTCCTTGTATAATTGTACCAGCTTCAACAACCTTATTATATATCTCGACAGCCTTAATGATTCCATCAATAACTTTCAAAGCAACGAATACACTAGCCAAAGCAGCTAAAGCTACTTTTAAAGTATCTATTGCGCTTTTACTTTCACTAATTTTTTGCAGAAAATCAGCTATTTTTTTCGTGACTTCTGAAAATTTACCAGCAAATACAGCTATGCTTTTTGCTACGTTATCTATACTTGTTGCGTTTTTTGTTGTTTCTGTATTTATTCCAATAAATGAATTTATGACATTCCCTATAATAGAAACTATGGAACCAAATGCACTTTTTATGCTATCCCAAGCCTCTAAAAATGCTAAAGTGGCTGCATTTTCTTGCAGTTTTTGAAACAAGTCTTGGAAATACTTAACTACATTTGTTACAGCTTTACCAGCACTTTCGCCCCAGTCAGACATCTGGTCTATTAAGCCACTAATGATAGGTGTTAAAGCGTTCAAAGTAGGCACTAAAGCAATTGACATTGTTTCGTTGAAGCTGTCCCACGCGTCCCCAATAGTTTTGATTCCACCGCCCGAACCTTTAGCCATTTTTTCCATAGCCTTGTTGAGCATATCCATCGAAACAGCGCCTTTTGAAACAGCGTCATTAAAAGAACCGTATTGCTGTAATGAGGGGTTCATTTTCATAACAGTGTCTTTTAAAGAAGAACCAAGAGCTGTGTTGTTATCGGTTAATTGTCCAATATTTTCAGCCGTAACTTTACCAGCTGCCGACATTTGACCGTAAGACTGAACTACACCTTTAAGGTTTTCGCCAGTACCACCAAATGCTTGGTTAGCTTTTACTAATGCTTCTGTTTTACTGACCGCTTTTTTAGCGCTATCGCCTAAACCAATGAACGTTGTTGAAAGTTTTAAAGTATCTTCGGTATTTGCATTTGTATCTTTAGCAAGATTCTGCATAGATTTGCTTACATAGTCAAAGTCTTTTCCATTGCCTTTGAACTTCATTGTATTTTGCAATGAAATCATGGCTTTTTGAGTATCCATTGCGTTAGATACCCAGTCTTTTAAGCCGTTACCGACAGCACTAACAGCACTTGCACCGATTTGTCTGAATGCACCAACAGCAATCTCTCTAAGACCGCTAAAGCGTGACTTCATGCCCTCAATTCCGCTATTAACGCCTTTAGTATCCATTTTAGCGTCAATGTTCCAAGAGCCTGAACTAATAGCACCCTCGACTTGCTTAATTTCGCCCTCTAGCCTATTAGCTTGTGTTTCTACTGTACCTAAATCTCTAGTAAGTTGTAGCCATTTCTTTTGACCTGCTGACGTCCCTTTGTCAACCGTAGAAAGTTCTTCTTTTAATTTTGTTGCTTTGTCACGTGATAAGCCCAACTGCGTTTGTAAGTTCTTCTGCAATTGCGCCATTTTCCCGGTATTTGTGGGGTCAAGTTTTAGAGCTTCACGTAAGTTTTTAGCTTCTCCTCTAAGCCCTGACATTGCGGTATTAACGCCTTTAAGTGAGTTCTCGAATTTCGTTGTATTACCGTATATCTCGACCTCAAATGTTGCATTACTTGCCATTACATACCCTTTCTTTTACGCCTTTTCTCTTTTTCTTTTTCCTCTTTCTTTTTCTCTGCAATAAGTTCGATTATTTTATAAACAAGTTCTAGTTCCATTTCCATGAACTGTGTTATATCAATTTCATTATTGCCCAAAACAGTCAAAAGTTCTAAAGTTTTATTTTCCCTTACAGTATCTTTCTTTTTCTTAATCAATGAACTAGAAGAAAAGAAGACTGTATCGTCTTCCGTTTCCTCTTTTTCTTTAATAAAAACAGTTTTACAGAAGATATTGATTAACTCGTTAGTTGTAGGAAGCTCTGTTTTATCATCTAAGGCGTTTTGCATTCCTCCGTTACAATCTACCCAAAGTATCAATAACTTGTCTGTAAAGCTCTCCATTTGCTCTGTAAAGTCATCAGGAATATATCCAGCGACAAAAGAATTTTGTAGGTCTGCAAAGTCTTTTAAATCTGTAATAAAGTCTGAACCAGTTAGTTCTAAGTATCTAATTGCATGTTTTAAAATCATTTACAGTCCTTTCAGCTCATTAAATTTCTTTCTGCCATAATTCGACAAGTTCTTTAAGCCCTTTACCGTCAGTATCGAACTCGAAGCTAGAACGGAAGTCAGAGAAGTCACTTTTAGCTTTTACAATGTTATCTTGAAAAAGAGCCAAGTATAGACCATATTGAACGAACTCCATTAGGTCAGTAATTTCTCCGTCTTCTTTTTTAAGTTCTGTATCCATTGCCTTTTGTTGTTGGAAAAGGTCTTTACCTGTAATCATTTTAAATTTACGTGCTGTACTCAATTGTTTTGCCATTTTATTTTATATTCCTTTACTTAATCTATTTTTAGTCTTATGAATGGTCAGTTACTGAAACTCCTGCGGTAACATCTTTATAACCCTCAGCGGAGAACTTTACGTTATAGGCACCTGGAGCAAGTTGTCCGTTTGTTGCTACTTTTCCATTTGCGTCATTAATCACTGATGTTACTTTTACAGTTCCACCATTAGAATCTTTCAAAGTGGCAGGCACTACGATTCTTCCGTCATTATGACCCTTTGTAGCAGTAGTCACATTAGGAATAACAGGAGCTACGAGTGTAATTCCACCAGCTAGAACTGTATCAGGTTGCATAATGAATAAACCACTTTCCATTTTCTTGACGAAATCTTTTGCTTGTTCTCCCCAAATTTCGTACTCAATAGCAGGGACTTTTTTACCGCCATTCAAATAAATATCTGACTCAGTCGCTTGTACTGCCAAAGTCCATTGGATAGGGTCTACACCGTCAACTGAATCTGTTTCTGATTCTTTTGTTGCTTCTGCTGTTGGTCTCAAATTTGGATAAACGACTACGCGATAACCGTCAACAAATTCCCCTGTAACTTTATCACGCTTACGCCCTTTAATAAGGTATTGAACACATTTCGTTTTCCAATTACCAGTAGGAGACCAACCCAAGCCATTTTCTGTTCTTTGTTGACCTAAAATGTCTTCTTTAAGCGATTGGTCTGTTTGAATGAATACCATTTCGCCTTGAAGTAAGGTAGCACCTTTTTTCACTCCATGGTCTGGCACGTCATCAGCTGGATAGCTGTTAGTCTCCGCTTGGTCTTCCATTGCGCCAACTGATACTAAACCAGTTACAATTTTATGGTTAGTAAACTCTGGTTTTCCGTTACTTCCCTTGGCCATATCAGCTACGATTAGAGCTTCATTACCAAAGAAAATCTCACGTGAGTTATAATCTAATTTCATTTTTTATTTTCCTTTTTATTTTTTTATGCAGTACGTTTCCAATAATATATTGTCGTTGAACCAATTACTGCTGAACCGATATTTTCCCATGCAATCCTAAATATATATTAATCAATATCAATATTCCACATGCAAACAGGATATATTAAATCTTGTAACTGTGACATAATTTGAGCCATTGAGTATTTGTTAGGGTGTATCGATCCATAAGTAACGCCATCTGAATTTAAAGCTGACCATGTTTTTATAGACATATCATTATGTGCGTAAGTTCTCGCTGTAAAATCAGCAAACGCACACTCGTATTTACGACATAATTCTTGTATTATAGGTCTAACATTTTGAAACCACTCTACATAGGTTCTCCCAGTATTATAAACTGTTCCAACTGTTGGCAAAGTGATGATAATAGCCAAATCTTTTACGGTTTTATTATAAGCTGGTCTACCATTAACACTTGTATTTCCTCTTATTCTTTTCAATCCTTCTTCCATATTTGTTTTAAATAAGTTTAATCTTTGTTCTAGTGTTAACCCAGCGAACTTCGTATGGTTTTTATCAGCGTCATTCATTCCCCATCCAATTATTAAAAGGTCTGGGTTATGTTCCATCGATGTTTGTAAAAAACCATTAGGGTATTTTTGTAAATAGTAAGGCAAAGCATAAGTTGGGTTTCCTACCCATTCATTCGTATTTCTACCACCAAAACCATTGTTTAGTATTGATAATTTTTTTAAATCATAATTCCCTGCCTTCATTATTTTTTTAAGTGCATAATCTTTCATGCCAAAAAAAGTATCTTGAACCGATGATAGTGGAGCGTAACCAGCAGTTATACTATCTCCGTCTAATGCTATTGATATATTATTTACACCGTCATAAATTTTCTCATACCAATGCTCTAAATATTCATGTCCCCAAATAGGTGTAACTGGATATTTGTAATAATCAAACGCAGTAGTAGTTGTTGTAACAGTGTCATTACTTACTGACGGGGTATAATTTACCATTTTTTGAAAACTATCTAAATTACTCGGTACGTTGTTAGTGGATGAAGTGTAATTTAAAACTTGCATGTCTGCTAATATCATGTCAATATCAGATTGTGTAAGAGGTTTTAATCTAACATACCCTTGAATAGCATATATTCCATTTGCGTTTATATTTTTTTCGTTTGTAACAGTAACACTCTCACATTTCAAAGTATTGCTATTAAATTTAACTAATTCTAATCTTAAATATTTTGAGTTAGTATATTTTAAAATAGAACCCTTATTTAATGTCATTTTTTGAGTTGAAAAGTATGTCTTGTTAATATCTTTTGAAGCACTACCAACACTATATTTTCCATATGTTACAGTCAAGTCAATATCAACTAACATTCTATCTTTGAGAAATTTTAATTCATCTTCAATAATGTCTATTTTGTCTGTAGTTGAAATATATGATGTAAAAATAAAATTTGATTTTGTCGTTGCAACATCTTCTCCCATTTTTCCAAAACCAGTTTTGGCAGTTTGAAAAGCAATTTTGCCAATATGCTTTATACTCATTCCATTTTTTACTTCGCCATAGCGTAAAAAAGCACCATTTTTATCATATAAAAAATATTTATAAAGTGTATAATTAGTTGGATTTTTAATATTTAATTCAACAGTACCGCTAATATCAAACTTTACAGTTCTATTCATAGACTCATTAATAACTGTTTCGCCATTATTATCATTATATTTACCAACTTCCCAAGCAACATTTAAAGTTGTTGGTGTTAAACTGTTCGCTTGTGCTTCGGTAGCCTTTGCCATTGCATTTTTGGCTTCACTTTCAGCTTGTTTTGCTGTTTCTTGAGCAGTTGTTACATTTTGATTTGTGATTAATAAATCTGATTGTTCAGCTTTTGTTGAAATTGCAATCCCTTGCCTGCTGACATCAGCTTGTAAGTTGTTCAAGTCTGTTTGATTGGCTTTAAGCTCAATATTGCTCTTGTTTGATTCAGTTTGAGCATGTAAGTCATTCAACTCACTACGCATTACTTGTGGCATATTTTCCAATAATAATTTTGTAAAATCATCAATCTTATTATTTACTTCTTGAGCTAAATCTGTAACCGTAGAATTATCTGATATAAACGTAAGGTTCTTGCTGACGATAACCTGCTCTTTATCTTCATTGAGAAGTATTAAGTTCGCTTCAATAACTCCAGTTTCTGTCATTTCGGTAGGAATTACTAAAATAAACTCTCCCTTAGTTAAGTTTTCAGGAGGAATCATAACAAAACCTGAATTACTGCTATTAGTATATTGATATGTAAGTTTTAATGAATGGCCAGTCAAATCAATTTCGCCTCCATTATCAAGTATTTTAATTGACAATGTTCTAGCGTTGACGTCGCCTTGCATTATTTGAATTGGTTGTGGGAAGCCTTTATTGACCGTATCCCATACAATCGCTCTATTTTTAAAATTATCTAAACTCATTAAAAAATACCATTATTGTTAATTTCAATCAAATGTAATTAAACCACTTTCTACTTTTATAATTTCATTGAATTAGCATAAATAGCGCCTTTTTTCAATGTTGTTTTAACGTCTTGCATACCTTTTTTATTTCTTAAAAAGTACATACCATGATAACCGCTAGTATAATTAGCTCTAGTACCTGCGTCAATAACTATTTTATCGCCTTTTTTAACTTGTTTTAAGTTACTTGATAATTGACCAGTATTTTGGTATCTAGCATAAGTATAGGTGTGACCATGACTTCTAATTAATCTAGTTCTTCGGCTTGCACTATTCGCTTTAGCTTTAAATTCTGCTTCAAACCAGTCGCCCATGCGTTCTGTTACTTTAGTTTGCATTTCTTTAGCTATGCTTGCTGTATTAAGTAAATTCATTGCCATGCTTGACCACCTGCACCACAAGGCAAATAAACAGTACCAGTATAATTGTACAAATGGCTATTCTCTGACCAGTTCGTCATATTCCAACCGTTTTGTAAAACATTTCCGACTAGTTCTACAAGTTCATCGTCAACATCTTTAACAGATAAAACAACTTGATAATAGTAACCCATGACAAAGCTCGTATTATCCATTTTAATGACCTTTGAGTCACTAAGTGATAAATATACCGTCTTGTCTTCTATCGTGTCCTTAACACCTAAAATAACGTCATTTAGAGGCATTGTAAGCAAATTGTTGTACCAATCTATATAAGAATCAAATTCCATTGCTTACTACCCCCTCTAAAATCATCTTGTTATTCTTAGGGTTTCTTTCCCATGTTGTACGCTTGAAAGTTTCGCCTTTTTCGTCCAAGAAATAGTTGAAAATCAAGTCTTCCATTTCTCCGATTCCGTTAAGCTCGTATCTTACGTTTTTACCTAGCCCAATCATAGAAAACTCATCAAGCCTTGTCTGACTAATTCTCTGTTTAACTGCTGGTAAAACGATAGGCTTTATAACATTAGCTTCTGCACCGTTCTTCTTCTTAACAGTCGTTTCTACCTGTAATGTAACTTGTGAGAATATCATTAAATACCTCCATAATACATTAACTCTTGCAAAGAAGCCAAACGTTTCATTTCAGCATTTCGCCATTGTTCTGCTGGTTCATCAACAATATTAAGCCGACAATAACAAGAAATAAAGTCTTTAACTAATACGCTTGTTTCGTCAGCTTTAATACCATTTTTTTCTAGCAATTTAATAGCTATTGAACGGAATAAGATAAGTTTACTATCATAAGCTGTTACTAAAATCGGAATACCACAATAGACCTTAATATAATCTATCATTTACTTCCTCCATTTTATTCTTATGCTACTGTAATTACTGCACCAGCGTTATAAGTTTCAACATGACCGCTTGTTAGTGTTTCTACCAAAATCATGTTGCTGTTAGTTTTCCATTCAAAGGCATCAACTTTTGTAAGGTCTTGCATGTCAATGTGATACTTTTGGTCTACCAATACAGTAGGTTTGAGTGCTTTTGAACCTGTATAGACAATAATTTCATCTACTCCAACTTCAGAGGCAATTTCAGCGTCATCATTTTTAATACGAACGTGAGCATTTGCAGTTGCTTGACGTAACTCATCTAACAAGGCTTTACGGTCTTCTGCTTTAACAATCAAATAACGACGTCCAGCAGTAGGGCGAACAAAGTCAACCGCTTCTTCAATAGCGTCAGCAAATGGAGTTTTGCCAGCTGATTTGGCTTTTGTAGTAATCTTTTTGATTTTTTTGACGTCTGCTTCTTTTTCAATTGATTTAAAACCGTTTGTTCCGTCACCCTCAATAAGCGCAAGGTCAACAATTTTATTAACAATAGCTTGTGTAAGTTCCGCTACAATCAAGTTGTAAAGTTCAGAATATGACATTTGAAGTCGTTTAACACGTTCAGCAAGTGATTGCAATTTATAAACCATTACAGGTTCAAGAGTATCAATAGTGAGAGCTGCAGCCTGTTCTACTTTTTGTTGTCCGTCTTTGTGGAGATTTGCTTCATTAGCTGAATCAAATGAGCGTGATACGAGCAAAGCGCCGACATTTGTAACACGGAATACTTTGAACACTGGGTTAGTATTTAACAAAACTGTGTTGATTGAATCAACCAATTTACGTGGAAGCTCAAAAGTTTTATCTGTGATAGTTACACCATTTTCAGCAAGTTTTGCGCTCCAAGCGTTTTTAATTTCTGATTTTCCAGAGTTCTTTTTCAATACATCAAAAAATTCTGTTACAGCGTTTTGTGATTCAATAAAGTTTGTCATTTTATCTTTTCCTTTTGGTTTTTCTTCCTGTGCGTTAAGTTCGTTCTCAATTTTGATAATTTCAATTGAATTTTCTGAAAGTGTTTTTTCCAATTCTTGTACTTTAGGCAAGTCTTCAATTGCATTTTTTACTTCAAAACCACTAATTTGAGATTTTAAAGATACATTATTTTCTTTAAGTTCTGCCAAGCGGTTCTGTTTTTCGATTAAATCAGGTTTATTCATATTTCTTTTTGATATCCTCAATTTCTTTCAAAGCGTTACGGCTTTCAATAATTTTGTTACGTTCTTTTGTGAGTTCTTCTCCCAATGCATTTTGAATAAACTTTGCGTTAGGGTCAGCTGGTACTGAAACAAGAGAAATCTCTTTAAACTGTGCTTTATTTACAACTAGAGCATCATTTTCATTAAACTCATAATCTGTAATGTAATAGGCAATTGATAGTGAATCAAACGCTCCATTTTCCACAGCTTTGTTAATGTTTGGTGCATTGTCGTAAAGCGTAAAGTCAGTCAGGTATTTATTAGAAGCTAAGTCATAATAAACTTTCGCGTCCCCAATTACTTCACTAGATCCAGCTCCGTGTTCATATAGCAATGGATATCGTTCTCTAGCAAACTCAATGCAGTTAGGGGTCAAGATAATACCGTTACGATTCTCTACGCCAACTTCTGAACCAATGCCTTGGAACGACTTAGAACCGTCCTCGTTTTCAGTTACTTTAATTTCAGCACTATTGGTTATTAGTTTCATCTGTGCTTGTTACGTCCTTTCTATTGCCTTGTAAATCACTTAGGTTTTTAACAGCAACTGCGTTAAGGTTTGTGACATAAATATCTCCGCCCTCGATTGGTTGCTCGCCCATTTTAACAAGAAGTTGATTCTGTGTAAAAATAGGAGCGTTGATATTTTCGTGATACAAGTCAATTAATTCTTTCAAAGTTGCAAACTTGAATAGCTGGTTATCTACGATTATGCGTTCATAATATAAATTATCCTTAACTACTCGTCTGCGGTTTGTTGAAATCAGTTTATAAGTCAGTTCCTTTTCAAGTTGAATCAGTAAAGGAATGATAGTAGAGTTATAAAAATAAATTTGTTGTTCTTGCGTAGCAGTACCAAGCAAAATATTTTCATTCATAAAGTAGCCTGTCAAAAGTTCCGATTTAATAAGGTCAATTTCATCTTTGTTTAAAACGGAATAATCTTTTTTAAGTTCTACAATTTCCGTCTTGTTATCAACTGGTGTCAAACCATTGTAACTCGAACCCTCTTGCATGTTCTTTATTGTTGTTAAGGCTTTTTCTCGATACTCTTGCGTATTATCAATATCAAGAAAGGCATTAATTTTCAACAAGCCACGCAATTTACCTTGTTCCAGCTTAGTTTGAATACTAGCTAGAGCATTATCTAAAATACTTGTATCCTCATTGATATAAAAAGGACTGATAAGCCTTACTAATTCTTCAGGTTTATATTCTTTTTTATCGTTAGCAAATAGTAGGTCTAATAGATCTCCTGTTTCACTATCAAATATAGGGTACAGGTCAACATAGCGCGTGCATAGCAACTTTTTAATTACTTTCTGCCAAAACTCCATGCTATTGTGTTCGCCCTTAGAACTCCAGTTTAGAACCTCGTCTAAGTCAGAACCTGCCATACTAATCAAAGTATCAGAACCAACATCAGACTTTTTATATTTAACATGATTAAATTCTACTTTTGTTATTTCATTAGCGATTTTATTATGAATGTTAGTCACAAAGGCACTTGTATATTCTACCGCTTCGTTTTGCCACGCTGTAACTCTTTGAGTATCATTGTTTAGCTTTCCACGTGAAAATGATACCACTTTTCCGAATAAGTTCAATTTTTCCCCTTTCTACCATAAACTCACACCTTTCCCACGTTTATACTCGCTTGTCTTCTTGTTATGGCAAGACTTACAAAGGAGTTGTAGGTTATCAGGGTTCAGCGCTATTTTCCAATCATCAAGATTTTCCCAAGTTAGTTCTATAATATGGTCTACTTCGTATTTTTTAGCACCGAATGCGCCACATCTTACGCAAGTCATCTTATCACGTTGTCTTACATAATCACGGACAGCCAACCATTCTTTTTTATTATACCAACCACTTTCTCGAACTGTGTCAACATTATACTTCATCTGACACCGCCATTTCTAAAGCCATTGTCAAAGCAACAGTAGGGTCAATTTTATCTTTTTCAAGTTTTTTAGTATACATATAGTCCCCATTTTGTCCGATTTTAACAGCAGTATTATTTAAAGCCCACTGCATGACTTTTTGGTTATGGATAAGTTTATTTTCCGCTAACTTAGATTTTAATAGCTTGATATAGTCACTCATTGAGAAACCTTGTCGAATTGCTCTTTGGTTGTCTCCATCTTTGTCAAAGAAATAACGCTCAATCAGCCCTTTTAAAATTTCATAGCGAGCTGGGTCGTATCCGACTTTTCTAAGTCTGCACCCTGTTTTGGTTCTAAAGTCATTAATATGCGGTATTAAGTCGTTCACATTGATGTATTCCGTATCAAGTAAGATTAGTTCGCCTCTGTCAACGAATTCAGTCCATAACTCTTGTTGTTCTGTGTCCAGTTGCTCATATTGAGACCGTACAGAGAAAGTTAGCGTATGGCTGTAAGTTTTACCCTCTAACTCACAAACGAACGATACAGCGGTTAAATCGCCAATTAAGGATAGGTCAATTCCGACATAAGTTCTATTTTTATTAAATACAGATAAATTAAAGTCTGTTAGTTTAGTGTCTTGCGGAGTGAAGTAGTAAGCTGTATCCTGCATAGGTAAGCCCATATTAAACGCTAAGAACTTATTCTGTAACGCTGGGTCTCCTTGCGCAAGCTCGTACTCCTCAATAACTCCTGACCACTTAGGAACATTGCCAATAAGTGGTAAAGCCATAGTCCAATTCTTTTTATCTTTGACCTGCTCATGATTTTCTAGCATGTAAAGCAAGCCGAATGACCTATCATTGTAAAATTCTTCTTCTGATTTGAATCGTTCAACAAGTTTATCATAAAGTCCGTCGCGTTTAAGTCCGCCAGAAGTGATGTAAATACTTTGCCAGTTATCTTGTTTTTGACGTGAACCTTTATTAACTGACTCTGTTATATCCTCGCCATAGGTATGGACTTCATCAAATATATTAAGGGAACTGTTACCACCTTGCGCTCGTAAAGTATCATTTGTTTGCTTTTTAAAAGTGGTTTTGAAAGACGTAAATTCTAGCCCTTGTTTTGTACTCTTGAAAATCTTGTTTTCATTGTACACTCTTAATGTATCACTTGCTTCCGTTTGATTCCTAACTTGGTCAAATACGTGTCTAGCCTGTGTATTATCGTATGCAATAACTAGACTTTCTCCGCCATATTGTCCGCCTAAAATCATCCAGTTAAGCACGCGCGTAGCCATTAAACTAGACTTACCTGATCCACGGCCTAAATTAAGAAAAATCTCATTAATTAGGTTGACTTGAACACCTTTTTCATCAACCATATCATAGCCTAACATTAACTCATACCACCATTTTTGTGTTGGAAGTAGCTCAATTTTCATCAGGTTACCAGTAGTCAGGTAGAAGTTGTCTTCTATCCATTCAATAGCTTGCGTAACACGGTCATAGCGATAAATATATTTGTTATGAATACGTATTTGCTTCTGAATAGTCTTGCGAATGTACTTATTAATAATAATGCCGTTTTCTTTGTTGTATTCCAACATTTTATTTAAATAATACATTCATTCCCTTTCTATTCAAATACTGATTGCAAATATTCATCTGAATATGGACACCAACCTTCGTCATCAGTCATTTCTTTTTTAAGTTGTTTCCAGTTTGAAAACTGACCAATAATAGAATCGTTGTCTCCACACGTCTCACAATAATCTTCAACTTCTTCTAATTCTTTTTCTGAAGTATTTTCTGACATCAGATAAAGTCCTCCGCCCAAATGGTCTTCAACTACCCAATATTTTTTCATTCAAACCCCTCTGGGACTTTGATTTCTGGCGTTTTATACTTACTTAGCTTATAGTCGTCAAGTTCTTCAATTTTAGCTTTAAGGTCATGAGCACTTGATTCTTCCTGTTGCAATCTCCGCCATTCAGTAGGGTTATAAAGTTCAGGGTTTCCAGCCTTAGCAACCATCATTGCTACCAAGCTATCTTTATCAAGTTCTTTCTCTTTAACCTTTACTTTTTCAACGTTTCCGTCAGCGTCATATATTGTTTCTGTTTCTTTTAGCGTTCTGACTGTCAGTTTGCTCGCTAAGGCACTTTCGGCTAGTTCTAATAGATTTCCCCTAGCAATGCTTTTAGCTTCGTCATACGCCTTTATATTGTCATCTCGCCACTTTCTAAAAGTTTTAGCCGAACAATGCAAACTGGTGTAGATTTCTCTGTCATTACAGCCTGATTCAATTTTATCAATGATTTGGCTAAAAAGCGGTTCTTCATACATCTTAGGTAAAATTGTGGGTCTGCCACCTTTTTGTGTTTGCATATTATCCTTTCTTTTAAATGTGGTTATATCGTTTAAAGCCTATATTTTCGTTCCTGTGAGCGTTAAGTTAATTAGACTTAAATTATATCGTAATGATATAAACACGCTCATACGAGCCAAAATATTAGCATATAGCCATATAATTTCCTTTTTATTTGAGATTTAGCGAGATTTAGCGAGATTTAGCGAGATTTAGCAAGATTTAGCGAGATTTTTCTTTTTGATTTTTTGGGGGATTCGCAGCCGGG
>NZ_MCBP01000027.1:0-20868 GCF_001705305.1 Paenibacillus kribbensis | reverse complement strand
ATGTTTGGTGGCGATAGCGGAGGGGTTCCACACGTACCCATCCCGAACACGACCGTTAAGCCCTCCAGCGCCGATGGTACTTGGACCGCAGGGTCCTGGGAGAGTAGGACGCCGCCAAGCAAGCTTTATGATTATTATTCCCTGATAGCTCAGTTGGTAGAGCACTCGACTGTTAATCGAGTTGTCACAGGTTCGAGTCCTGTTCGGGGAGCCATTTGCTCTCATAGCTCAGTAGGTAGAGTGCATCCATGGTAAGGATGAGGTCACCGGTTCGATCCCGGTTGAGAGCTTGTTGTAGGATGGCCCGTTGGTCAAGGGGTTAAGACACCTCCCTTTCACGGAGGTAACAGGGGTTCGAATCCCCTACGGGTCATAAGTAATGCGGAGGCTTAGCTCAGCTGGGAGAGCATCTGCCTTACAAGCAGAGGGTCGGGGGTTCGATCCCCTCAGCCTCCACCATTTTTATCTGATCAAAAGGATGAAAAGTTGGGGAATTGTGAATCATATGCATATTGGGGATTAGCCAAGCGGTAAGGCAACGGACTTTGACTCCGTCATGCATAGGTTCAAATCCTATATCCCCAGCCATTGAGAGCCATTAGCTCAGTTGGTAGAGCACCTGACTTTTAATCAGGGTGTCGAAGGTTCGAGTCCTTCATGGCTCACCATTATATTATATGCGCGTGTGGCGGAATTGGCAGACGCACTAGACTTAGGATCTAGCGTCTTTGACGTGGGGGTTCAAGTCCCTCCACGCGCATACTGTTTTTGCGGACGTGGCTCAGCGGTAGAGCATCGCCTTGCCAAGGCGAGGGTCGCGGGTTCGATTCCCGTCGTCCGCTCCATATTTGCGCCCTTAGCTCAGCTGGATAGAGCGTTTGACTACGAATCAAAAGGCCGGGAGTTCGAATCTCTCAGGGCGCGCCATATTTACAAAATAGTTAATATCGGGATGTAGCTCAGCTTGGTAGAGCACCTGGTTTGGGACCAGGGGGTCGCATGTTCAAATCGTGTCATCCCGATACTAATTTGCGGGTGTAGTTCAATGGTAGAACTTCAGCCTTCCAAGCTGATAGCGTGGGTTCGATTCCCATCACCCGCTTAATGGTTACTTAGAAGCCGAAAGGCTTCTTTTTATTTTGTCCACATTATATCCACTTTGTTGTATAGAGGCGATTGTTAATGTATATCTTTCATGCACAGTTGGGGATGACTTGTGCATATTGTACATAGGCACTTGTTACTGTAACGCCTAGATCCCGAATTTCTCCTCCAAAGTATCTCTTTCTCCTGTAGTAAAGCTAATTTCCTGATCAAGTCCCTTATAAATAGGAATCCTATGACTGCTAACGGTATGAATTTATGGTGATAACTCAAAAGTTACTGCCTGGTTGTCCACATTATCTTCTTTTTATGTGGGTAATAGCAGATTATTGGACGAAAAACACATCTACATTATTGATCAGTGACTAGTTTTGTGTATATCTTTGTGGATAGAAACTTGATTAGCTTCATATTGTCAACAAATCATAAACATGTACACAGAATGATGCATGAATTTTGCTTCGGAAATTACACTGTTTATAAGAATTGTGTATAAATTTTCATGAAATTCTTTGGATACTCTTAACTAAGTTCATTAAATTTCATTTTTGTGCATAAAAAACCAATATATTCTCAAAAAAAGTATTTAAAATGCATGATTTTTTACTGTAAATTGTGCAGCTTTTCATACGTTTTTATTGTATGATGTTAAGAAAGTGTCAAATTTCGTGTGTATACGTACCTTTGCAACAAGACTGTATATGGTGTGGAACAGATCAGATGGGGGGAAAAGCATGACCGAGCTTACGTTAACCGCAAACAAAAACCAATCCAACAATCTGCTGCGGCGGGACGTTCGTTTTCTAGGGAATATTCTTGGTGAGGTTTTGGTTCATCAGGGTGGTAACGAACTTTTGGATATCGTGGAAAAAATACGTGAGACAAGTAAATCGTTACGTGCCGGGTATCAGCCGGAGTTGTACGAGAATTTCAAACAAATGGTCAGCGGACTGGATACGGATATTCGTCACCAGGTTATTCGCGCGTTTGCGATTTATTTTCAGTTGGTGAATATCGCTGAGCAAAACCATCGTATTCGTCGTAAGCGGGATTATGAGCATTCTGCTGGTGAAGATGTTCAACGCGGCTCCATTGAAAGTTCCGTTCAGGAGCTTAAGCAAGGGGGATTCTCTGCCGAGGACGTTAGCAATATGCTGGAAGAGCTCTCTCTGGAACTGGTTATGACCGCACATCCTACAGAAGCAACACGACGGGTAATCCTGGATATTCATAAGCGGATTTCTGAGGATGTCATGCTGCTGGATAATCCGATGCTTACCTTGCGCGAGCGGGAACAGGTGCGGGAGAATCTGCTGAATGAAGTGATTACACTGTGGCAGACAGATGAGCTGCGTGACCGCAAGCCAACTGTATTAGATGAAGTAAGAAATGGGATGTATTATTTTCATGAGACTTTGTTTCATGTATTGCCGGATGTATACCAAGAATTGGAACGATGTTTAAGCAAATATTATCCCGAGCAAAAATGGCACATTCCAACCTACCTGAGATTTGGTTCCTGGATTGGTGGAGACCGGGATGGCAACCCGTCTGTGACAGCTCATGTAACTTGGGAAACATTACGTATGCAACGCAAGCTGGCTTTGAGAGAATATCAGCACACACTGAAAGAGTTTATGGGCTACTTGAGCTTTAGTACTAGCATTGTGCGCGTTTCAGATGATCTGCTGGCTTCTATTGAAGAAGATCGTTCACATATTACGCTCAAAAAAATGGAAGTATGGCATAACGAAAAAGAGCCTTATCGGATTAAACTCGCATATATGATTGCCAAGGTGAATAACATTTTGGATGAAAATAAACAGGACACCAGGGAACGTTATAGCAACGCTGAAGAGCTTATTGCAGACCTGAATGTTATTGATAACAGCTTGCGTCATCATTTTGCGGATTATGTTGCAGACACGTATATTCAGAAGATGATTCGCCAGGTAGAGCTATTCGGATTCCATACAGCTACACTGGATGTACGACAGCATAGTCAGGAGCATGAAAATGCGATGACTGAAATTCTTTCCAAAATGAATATCGTGTCCGATTACGGTAAGTTGCCGGAGGAAGAAAAAATAGATCTGCTGGAAAAGCTGTTGAACGAACCTCGTCCGATTACTTCGCCGTATTTAAAATATAGCGATAACACGCAGGAATGTCTTGAGGTATATCGCACGATATATATGGCTCAGAAGGAATTCGGCAAGCAGTCCATAACAAGCTACCTCATCAGTATGACTCAGGGAGCCAGTGACTTGCTGGAGGTTATGGTGCTAGCCAAGGAAGTGGGGCTGTTCCGCATTGAAAAGGATGGTACTGTCGTATGTACACTGCAATCCGTACCTTTGTTTGAAACGATAGACGATCTGCATGCTGCACCAAGTATTATGAGAAGATTGCTGAACTTGCCTGTATATCGACAATCTGTAGCGGCAATGGATCAGCTTCAGGAGATCATGCTGGGCTACTCGGACAGTAACAAGGATGGCGGTGTGGTTACGGCCAACTGGGAGCTTCGGGTCGCTATGAACAGCATTACAGAAGTGGTTAATGAGTTTGGCGTAAAAGTGAAGTTTTTCCATGGTCGCGGAGGAGCACTGGGCCGCGGAGGAATGCCGCTTAACCGCAGCATCCTAGCTCAGCCTCCTCATACGATTGGAGGCGGAATCAAGATTACGGAGCAGGGTGAAGTGCTCTCATCCCGATACTCGCTCAAAGGCATTGCTTATCGGAGTCTGGAGCAGGCGACCTCAGCCCTGATTACGGCAGCTGCATATCATCGCTCCGGGAAGAAGGAAGTGTTTGAGGAAAGCTGGGAAGAGATCATTGCCCGTATTTCCGAGGTATCCCTGAAGAAGTATCAGGACTTGATTTTCCGAGATCCGGATTTCTTCGCTTTCTTCAAAGAATCGACACCGTTGCCTGAGGTGGGCGAGTTGAATATTGGATCACGACCGTCGAAGCGTAAAAACAGCGAGCGTTTTGAGGACTTGCGCGCCATTCCATGGGTTTTTGCATGGACACAAAGCCGCTATTTGCTGCCTGCATGGTATGCGGCTGGAACAGGTCTGCAAAGCTTTTATCAGAACAATGAGGATAACCTCAAGGTACTGCAAACGATGTTTAAGGACTCGGCTTTCTTCCGGTCCCTTATTGATACGCTGCAAATGGCGATTGCCAAAGCCGATTTGCTGATTGCCGAGGAATATGCGGGAATGTCCGATAATGAAGAGGCAAGAGGGCGTATTTTCGGACAGATTTCAGAGGAGTTCAAGCTTACATCCGAGCTGATCTTGAAAATAACCGGACAATCCGAGATTTTGGACGACGTGCCGGTGATTCAGGAATCAATCCGGTTACGTAATCCTTATGTCGATCCGTTAAGTTATTTACAGGTTCAGTTGCTTAGTGAGCTACGGGAGCTGCGTGATCAAAATGGAGATGATGCTGAGCTGTTGCGTGAGGTATTATTGACCATTAACGGAATTGCCGCGGGATTAAGGAACACAGGCTGATACAGCTTGGCTGTATGAATACAGATGATCGGGCGCTCAAGGAGTGCCCGATTGTGCTGTGTGAATTTGTGACAGAAGAGTGTTCAGATGATGTCAATACTATAGTTGATTTTCGGATAAAATTAAACTACGATGAATAATCATAAATATGTAATAGGTAACCCATCAGCAAGTCTGGGGGAGTATAGAGTGGATAATATGGAAAGCCGCTTGGTTAGGCTGGTACAGAAAGGTGATCAGCGGGCTTTTGCGGAGCTAGTCGAGTTATATAAAGATCGGATTTTTCATCTTTCCTACCGGATGCTTGGTAATCGCCATGAGGCGGAGGATCTGGTGCAGGAAACTTTTTTGCGTGTGTATCGCAATTTGGAGAAGTATGACCATGGACAGAAGTTTTCGACCTGGATTTACCGGATTGCTACAAATCTATGCATTGATCGTCTGCGAAGGAGAAAACCTACATACTCACTTGATGCTGAAATGAATGATCAGGAAGGTGTCGATGGGTACGCTATGCTCGCTAGCGAAGAGCTTACCCCTGAGGGGCGTACATTGTTGTCCGAGACACAGGCCTTGATTCACGATGCCATTGACAGTCTTCCAGACAAATACAGGACGATTATGGTGTTGCGGTACTTGCAGGAGCTTTCCTTGCAGGAAATTAGTGATGTGCTTAATATTCCCGTGACTACAATTAAAACGAGGGTTCATAGAGGCCGGGATTTTCTACGAAAAAAATTGGAGCACAAGCTGTAAATCATATGCATAGGCACTTGGAAAGTATCTGCATAGATGTTTTTTTATGAAACATAATACTCGCTATAACGTATGTAAGAAGAGTAAAGCTCTAAGAAGGAGCATGTTATGTTGAGAAACACGGAAGAATACTAGAAAGGATTGGCTCATATGGATTGCAAACTAGCCGTCTCTTTTATGCATGACTATCTAGATGGCGACCTGTCTGAGCGGGATAAACATGAGTTGGAACAACACTTGTTAGACTGCCCGGAATGTCGTATGCGTTTTAAAGAGCTGGAGCGGACGGATGCGATGCTTTATGGTACACGCCATTATCAAGTGCCATGTGTATCGGATGAGCTGACATATCGCATTATGAATGCTTTGCCGCCACATAAAAGACAGACCGTTGCTCCTATGCTGTCTTGGGTGAAAAGGCATCCCGCCGTAACAGCTGCCGCCTTCTTTCTTATTGTTGTATGTTCAAGTATGGCCAGCTTTTCAAGCACGGATCATCAATTGGTAGTCAAAGGCAGCAATCTGGATCAAGTCGTTATTCAAGGCGATACAGTGATTGTGCCTGAAGGGAAATCCATTGCCGGAGATTTGACAGTACAGAATGGCAAGGCTCGGGTATACGGCGATGTGGAAGGAAATGTAACTGTGATTGATGGTTCCTACTATCAAGCGTCCACAGCTCATATTGCAGGACAGGTCAAAAGTATTGATCAAACCTTGGATTGGATTTGGTATAAAGTTTCCGATTTGTTCGGGGGCCCGTCTTCTCCATAATAGAAGCTTGAAATGACAAGAACGATATCGAGCGCCTCTTTCCGCTGGAAAAGGCGTTTTTTTGTATATGAAGCTGGCGAATTGCACTGTATTTTACTGATTTTAGCGGTTCTTTTGTCGCACAGCTTGCAACGCGAGCCTTATCGTTATAACCTAGATAGAGAGAGCATACTGTGTACATACTACACCCACTCACTACAGAAAATTGCGGGGGCATGCGCATGTTGGATTATTTTGCGGACCTGACTTGGAAAGAGTCCATTAAAGATATTATCGACATTTTGATCGTTACCTATATTATGTATCAGCTTATTTTACTTGTTCGCGGAACGCGTGCAGTGCAATTGTTGAAAGGCATACTGTTTCTGGTCGTCATTTGGGCAATTAGCACTTGGTTTGATTTGTACACGCTCAAGTGGTTGATGAACCAGATGTTCACTTTTGGTGTGGTGGCTATCTTCATTATTTTTCAGCCTGAGCTGCGTCGTGCTCTGGAACAGTTGGGGCGAGGCAAATTATTTGGGCGTTCGTCTGCGGATGATGAAGAGATTAACAAGTTAATTGGGGAAATGATTAAGGCGCTGAATTATTTATCACGTAGAAAAATAGGAGCTTTGGTTGTATTTGAGCGCGAGACAGGGTTGAACGAATATACGGAGTCTGGGATCAAGACGCAGGCAGTGGTCAGTTCTGAGCTGTTAATCAATATCTTTATCCCAAATACACCTCTGCATGATGGTGCGGTGATTATTCAAAATAAGCAGATTGCTTCTGCAGCTTGTTATTTACCGTTGTCGGAAAATCCGTTCATCAGCAAGGAGCTGGGAACTCGTCACCGGGCTGCGATTGGGGTGAGCGAGGTAACGGATGCCGTAACTGTCGTGGTATCGGAGGAAACAGGGCAAATTTCTTTGGCTATTAATGGACAGGTCGTGCGTGACATTAAGGAAGAATCCTTAATTTCCAAGCTGTATGAGGAGCTGCGGCCAACACCGACTTTGAAGGAAAAACGCGGCTCATTCTGGAATCGGAGGGGAGGCCGTGGAAATTCATGATGGACAAATGGATTAACAATAATACGATTTCCAAAATATTGTCGCTGGCCGTTGCCGTGATGCTGTGGGGAATGGTTCATTTGGATGCAGGCACTCCTTCATCAACACTGACCGTTTCTTATAATAATAAGGTGATTGATAATGTGGGCATTCAGGCCAGCGGTCTGGATGAGTCCCAATATGTGTTGTCTACTATGGATACTGACCATGTAAGGATGGAGGTTAGAGGACAGCGTTCTGTACTGACTTCTTTTTTTACAGATAATTATAAGGCAAAATTAAATTTAAGCGGTTTAGGAGCAGGTACCAAAACATTGTCACTCGAACCGGATTTACCGGATGGGGTGGAACTGGTATCCATGACTCCAAATCGTGTTACAGTAACGATTGAGGAAAAGCAAACGAAATCTTTTAATGTTTCTATTGTGCCCAAAGGTAACCCGGATACTGGTTTGCAGCTTGGCAAGCCTGTGATTACTCCTCAAACTGTGAAGGTGACCTTACCCAAGAGTCAGTTGAGTACTGTAACTGCAGTACAAGGGGCCGTCGATACGGATGGCATCACGGAGAAATTCGAGCAGAAGCGTGTAAAACTGAAGGCTTATAACAAAAATGGGCAAGAGCTTACAGGAGCGGTTATCGAGCCATCTACAGTGTCCGTCGAGATTCCGGTAACACAGCAGGCAAAGTCTGTGCCTGTTAAGATCGTCTATTCGGGAGATTTGCCAGACGGACTGGCACTTTCCAAGGTAAATGCAAAGGTGAAGGAAGCGGCCGTATATGCATCGCAGAATGTATTGAGCAGCCTTAGCTCCTACGTTACGGCCACAGTGGATCTCAGTCAATTTACGGAAGCAGGTACTCGTACAGTCCAAGCTAATTTGGCAGCGCCCGCCGGTTCTGATAAAATCGAGCCAGGATCGATACAAATTGAGGTGACGGTCGTTCCTTCCAATCAGGTCACAGATACGGAACGGACGCTCACTGGCATTCCAATCGTTTTACAGGGGGCAGGGGATGGAACTACTGCGACCATTATAGCGCCCACTAGCAAGACGATGGATGTTACTGTGAAGGGACCGCAGGATATGGTAAGCAATTTAACCAATGATGATATTAGTCTGGTGGCAGACGTAAGTGGCCTTGCGGCTGGTCAGCATGAGGTTACATTGCAGCTAGGCTTGCCTAAATATATTACGCAAGCCGGGAGCACCGATCAGCTAAAAGCAACAGTAAACATTGTGGGCCCTTCAACGCCTGCTGTAACGAATCCAAGTAGTGAGAATGAATCGAATCCTTCCGGCAGTGGCGACAAGGGTCAGGAGAGGCCACAGGAGGGGCAAAACAGTCAGGGAGGATACCCTGATGCTAGTTCCGGGGGAAATGCAGCTGCGGAGGATAAGACAAGTCCTCATAACGGCGCAGATTCTTCTGCCAATGGAACCCTGGACAGCAGTCAGCCATAACATGTTTTATCTGTAGTAATTAATCGAGATTTATTAGACAAAAAAAGGGAGTCATTTTAACATGGGGAAATATTTTGGTACAGATGGTGTACGAGGCGTTGCTAATCAGGAACTTACAGCAGAACTGGCATATAGCATTGGTCGCTGCGGCGGATACGTTTTAGCAGGTAATGTGGAGAAACCAACCGTTGTTATTGGTATGGATACACGAGTGTCTGGTCTGATGCTGGAATCGGCGCTTGTAGCCGGTTTGCTGTCTATTGGGGCTAACGTGGTTCGTCTGGGGATTGTTTCGACGCCGGGGGTGGCTTATCTTACACGCCAACTGAAAGCTGACGCGGGTGTGATGATTTCGGCCTCCCATAATCCGGTGGAAGACAACGGGATTAAGTTTTTTGGCGGCGACGGGTTCAAATTGACAGATGAAACAGAATTGAAAATCGAAGAATTGATGGATGCAAAAGAAGATCAACTGCCTCGTCCGATTGGTGGAGGATTGGGTACGGTTGTTGTAGATGAGCATTCCCGCTACGATTACCTTGAATATTTGAAGACAACAATTAGTCATTCCTTTGAAGGACTCAAAATTGTACTGGATTGTGCAAACGGAGCAGCTTATGAGCTGGCGCCGAAGCTTTTTACGGAATTGGGAGCGGAAGTACACACGATTGGTGCGGAGCCCAATGGGCTGAATATCAATGATCATTGTGGCTCGACTCATCCGGAAAAGTTGAAGGAGGAAGTACTCCGTTTGAAAGCGGATATTGGTTTGGCCTTTGATGGCGATGCTGACCGTCTGATCGCAATTGATGAGAATGGGGAAGAGGTAGACGGCGACTATATCCTTTGCATTTGCGGAGATGCCATGAACCGCGCTGGAAAGCTTAAGGACAGTACCATTGTATCAACCGTGATGAGTAATATCGGTTTTTATAAGGCTACGGAAAAGCTGGCACTCAAGACTGCAAAGACTGCGGTCGGGGATCGTTATGTAATGGAGGAAATGCGCCGGGGCGGCTTTAATCTGGGTGGCGAGCAGTCTGGCCATGTTATTTTCCTGGATCATAATACGACAGGTGATGGCATGCTGACCGGGATTCAACTGGTAGATACTCTAAAAGCTTCCGGCAAAAAGATGAGTGAACTGAAATCGCTCATGAAGCAGTACCCGCAAGTGCTGGTTAATGTGCGTGTACAGGATAAACGCAATTACGAGGGGAATCCTGCTATTGCAGAAGCGATTGAGCTGGTGGAACAGCAATTGGGGGATAATGGGCGTGTACTGGTCCGCGCATCGGGGACAGAATCGCTTATTCGTGTGATGGCAGAAGGCCCGGACAAGAGTGAACTGGAGCATTTTGTTGGACAGATCGTAGATGTGGTCAAAAAAGAATTAGTTTAAAATTTTGTAAACGTCGGTTGCCTGTTGAATAGAAGCAGGCAACTGCGTTTGCGGTTGTATAGCTGCCATTGAATCTTAACCTGTATCAGTAAATATGAATAAAGTGTTATTGCCAAATGTTACGTGGCTGAATATAATATAGGAATGCTGTGACTCAGATAGAGGAAGCGAGGGTCGTGAGGTAACGTAAAACAAGCGCCAGAGCTTGATTTTGTGCGGGGGAACCTGGTGGGTGAAGCAATGCATCAGTTAAGTTGTTGTTGCTCGCAAATCGGTTCACGACAAAGCAAGCTGACGAGGTGAAGGTGTTCGAAACATTCGGCGGGGACCTTCCGGTGTTGCATCAAGCCGTAAACCGGCAGCGGAAAATGAACAGGCAACTGTTTACACAACGCACCGGTAGATGCCATATTATTTTATAACCTAAATTATAAGATTCATTTCATGAATGTGCGGCCATCATCATTGGCGTGCGCGGTTCGGGAATTTCGTTGCATTCGTGAAGAGATGCCTGTAATTTTTATAGTTATCATTGACAACTTCATAGATGAATGAACTTATTCCTCAATCTACCGCACACGTTAGTCCTGTGATGTGTCGTCCTGTGGAATGATGATCGGGAGGATAACGAATATGTGTGGCATTGTAGGATATATTGGTGATCAGAATACGCAAGAGGTATTGATTGACGGATTGAAAAAGCTGGAATACCGCGGCTATGACTCTGCGGGTATTGCCGTGTTTACAGATTCAGGGCTGCAAGTAGCCAAGGCTAAAGGCCGTCTGGCGAATTTGGAAGCAAAGCTGGATGGTGCGCCATTGCTAGGTCATGCAGGCATCGGGCATACACGTTGGGCAACGCACGGTAAGCCTTCAGATGAAAACTCCCATCCACATATGGATGAGAGCCAAAAGTTCTCTGTTGTTCACAACGGGATTATTGAGAACTATCTGGAACTGAAGGAAGAGCTGATCAGCGAAGGTCATACCTTTATTTCCGAAACGGATACCGAAATTATTTCCCATCTGATTGCGCGTGAATATAAAGGAGATATCGTTAAAGCGGTACAAAAAGCAATTACCTTTATGCGCGGTGCTTTTGCACTGGGTGTGCTGACAGAACATGAACCTAACAAGCTGGTAGCTGTTCGTCAAGCGAGCCCGCTAGTTATTGGTGTGGGAGAAGGCGAGAACTTTATCGGTTCCGACATTCCGGCTATTCTGAAATATACACGCAATGTAATTATTTTGAACGATGGCGAAATGGCTGTTTTGACCAGTGATGCCGTCGAATTAATGACAATCGAAGGCCAATTTATTTCTCGGGAAATGATTCATGTCGAATGGGATGCTGTAACAGCGGAAAAAGGCGGCTATGAGCATTTCATGTTGAAAGAAATTCACGAGCAGCCTAAAGCTTACCGTGATACTATGTTGGGCCGTATCGATAAAGAAGCTAAAAAAGTTATTCTTCCTGAGCTGAAGCTGACAGAAGAACAAATTAAAAATATCCGTAATATTCAAATCGTTGCTTGTGGCACAGCCTACAATGCTGGTTTGATTGGTCGTACAGTTATTGAAAGTTTGGCTCGTATTCCGGTGGAAAACGACGTAGCTTCCGAGTATCGCTACCGTTCCCCTATCGTAACGCCAGAGACATTGGTGATCGTGGTGAGCCAATCCGGTGAAACTGCCGATACGTTGGCAGCACTGCGTGAAGCACAAGCTAACGGCGCTCATGTACTGGCGATTACAAACGTGGTTGGCAGCTCCATTGCCCGGGATGCAGATGATGTGCTGGTTACACTGGCAGGACCGGAAATTGCCGTAGCCTCCACCAAAGCATACTCTTCGCAGTTGATTGCTTTTTATCTGTTTGGTCTGTATCTGGCTCAAGTACGCGGCACACAAACAGATGAGCAAGTAGCTCATGTGCTGGCTGCTATGGAATCACTGCCAGAGCAAGTGGAAGAAATGCTGGGTAAAGCAGATGCGATCAAAACCTATGCTGAGCAAATTGCGAGCCACGAGCACCTGTTCTTTATTGGACGTGGTCAGGACTATGCTGTAGTACAGGAAGGCTCCTTGAAGCTCAAGGAAATCTCCTACATTCATTCCGAGGCTTATGCTGCGGGTGAATTGAAGCATGGTACACTGGCATTGATTGAAGACGGTATTCCGGTTATCGCTTTGGTAACACAGGAATCCGTGTTGGAGAAAACCGTGAGCAACATTAAGGAAGTTAAAGCTCGTGGCGGTGACGTGCTTGCAATCACGTATGAAGAGCATGCTGTTGAGCTGCTGAAATCCGTGGATCAGGTATTCGCAATTCCGAAGACACTTCCGATTCTGTCGGCTGCCATTTCAGTTATCGCTCTCCAACTGTTGGCTTATTACGCTTCCCTTGCACTGGGGCATGATGTCGACAAACCACGTAACCTGGCTAAAAGTGTTACTGTAGAATAAGCATGGTGAGATTTCCTATATAATTGTCTGGTGATAAAAAAGTGTGGAACCAGTAAAAGATGTATGGAACCAATAAAAAAACTGTGGAACTAGTAAAAAAAGTCTGGAACTAGTCATTTTACAAACATCAAAAAAGATCCCGATGATATATCGGGATCTTTTTTTTTTGCTTAGGAGGGCAATTATGTCTACCATAGGCCAACGAATTCGAACTATTAGAAAAAACAATTTTAATCAAATAAAGTTTGCAAATATAATTGAAATTTCTCAGGCAACGTTGAGTGAGCTGGAGCAAGATAAATACAAACCCTCTCTTGATGTACTTATAGTAATTAAAGCAAACTTCAATTCCCATATAGAGTAGTTAATCTTTGGAGATACGCCTGTATCAAAGAACACTATTTTTAATTATGAGGAAAAAGCTCATGTACGGTCTGATGAGGAGGGGCAGAATTTATCTGCCCTATATTCTAGCAGAGGCGCAGTGAAGACGGCGGGATACAAAACTATGCCGGCAGTCATCCGGGCGGACGCTGCGACCAGCTTCCAGCCTGGCAGTCATCAGGTGTTCCAACAGAGTATCCAACGGATTTTCCAGCAGAATATACAGCTGACATCCAGTCACGTTTCCAGCCAGGCTTCCAGAAATGCGTTAGGTATTTATGTTAAGTTATCGCAAAACGAAAGGATTCGGAGCACCGGTAGAGAATATTTACAGGGAAGATCTCCCAAATTGCTAGCAGCTCGCCTGAATGTCGACACGCTTCAAATTCCTCGATTGATGGCAAACCATTCCCAGCGTTTCTTTTCCATTCGCTCTTTCTAGGCAAGATGTTAACACCTTATGTTAGACAGACCAAATTTAACTAAAATTTTACTATACATTCTTCGGAATTTTGATATAATTTTACCTAGATCTACTTTCCAATTATGATATAAAATAGAATTGGATGGTTTTTATACCTATCCAAGCTATGCGCGAGAGACCAGTCCACTGGTTTCCCGGCTTGCAGGAACCGACAATTGTGGAAAATGACAGCGCAGAATATGTTGCTCCATGACGTCATAAGGTTCAGAAAGGATGAAGCCAACCCTATCCTAATTCCGATGGAGGATGAAGTGCGTGAGCATTTTTGAATAGCTGGAATCCAACGTAAGATCTTACTGCAGAAGCTTTCCGGTGGTATTCGACCGGGCCAAGAGGGACCTGATATATTCTGAGGACGGAAGAGCATATATTGATTTTTTTGGCAGGTGCCGAGGCACTGAATTCGGTCATAACAACGATTATGTCAAGGACCGGGTTCTTGATTACTTGACCTCCGACCGGATTATGCACGGTCTGGATATGGATAAAATGACCAATTGCGAATTCATTCAGAGCTTCTCGGAGCGAATCCTGGAGCCGAAGAAGCTGAATGACAAGCTTCAATTCTGCGGTCCGACGGGAACGAACGCGGTGGAAGCGTCACCATTCGTCACATCTAATGGTCAGGAAAAGCTCACTACCGCGCAGCCGAATTTTTACTTATCCACACAAGGCCTGCGGGGAATATACAAATCGTACATAGAGTGTATCAATACCCCTTAAATATAAGCTTCGACCAAGGCAGCTCCGGTGCCGAATCCGGAGGTACGGCCGACTTCCAGCTGGCCGACCGGAACTCTACAGCAAGTCTTACATCGATGGGAGGAACATCCCTTGTCCACCCCCAAATTCAATTCCGAACCCAATGTTAAACCAAAGCCCGTCTTCGGGCGGCTCGTCCGCAGCAAGCATATTGAAGCAGAGGAGCCGGAAGCAGCCGCATCTCTTGTGTAAACGATGCTCTTTGTTGTCTTTCACGCATGGGAGCCGAGCGGGACAGCTGCTAGGCAGAGAATTGCCGCATGCGATCAACCGGGCAAGTGAAGCGGTGACCTGGCGAAAGCCATTGATATTGTTGTGACATGTTTGAAAAGGTGGGGAGCGTTGCTGCGGCATATGCTCCGCCGGATTGCTTTTACCGATGAAGAGAGGGGAACGATCCAGATGGCTTTTGAAAAAGAAACGTTGTTTTGGAACGAAAAATTCGGTAGCGACGATTATACCTTGACGCGGCTGCCTTACAGCAAAGCTCCAAGCTCCCTGCCGCCCATTGTAGCAACCGTCGGCGGTTCGCTTTCGGAGAAAGCGGCGCAGCGTGTCCTTCAAATGAGCAAGGGCGCTCCGCTGGCCGCTTTTATGATTTTGCTCGCCGGTGTTCAGTCACTCTTGCATAAATATACAGGCGCCTCTGACATTCTAGTCGGCATGCCGGTTGTACGGAAACCGACGGAGACGCGCCGATCCGTTAATCATACGGTCATTTTGAAAAACTCGCTTTCGGCGGGTGCGACTTTTAAAACGCTTCTGAGCGAGCTGAGAACTTCCTTGCCGGAAGCGATTCAGCATCAACATATTCCGTTCTTGAAAATGACGGAGAAGCTGGACCTGCAACATGCAGACGGGATACCCGTCATCCATACGCTAGTATCCCTTAAGGAGTTGCATCTGGACGAAATCGGACAAAACGTGGTCACGGATTGTTCCTTTGAATTCAGCTTAACTGGTGGGACGATACAGCTAGCGTTGTCATATAACGAGCACTTATATGACTCCGAGTTCATGACTCGGGTCGTCGGCCATCTGAATCGCCTGCTCGCCGTGGGGCTTCACGAGTTGGAACTGGACATCGTGCGGGCGGACATGCTGTCGGAGGACGAGAAATTTCAATTGCTGCAAAGCTTTAACGATACCGAGAAGGACTATCCCCGTGATCGGACGATTCATCAGCTCGTAGAGGAGCAGGTGAAGCGGGTGCCCGAAGCGACGGCGGTTGTCTTTGAGGGGCGGCAGCTTTCGTACGCGGAGCTGAACGAACGGGCGAACCGGCTGGCACGGACGCTGCGATCGGTCGGCGTGCTGCCCAATCAACTGGTAGGCTTGATGGCCAGGAGATCGCTGGAGACGGTCGTTGGCATTCTGGCGGTTCTGAAAGCTGGCGGTGCCTACGTGCCGATCGACCCGGAATACCCGGAAGAACGCATCCGCTACATTCTGGAGAACTCGAACGCGCAGCTGCTGCTGACTCAAAGGGAACTGCTGCAGCAGGTGCCGTTCCAAGGGATCGTGTTGGCGCTGGATGACGAGCAGGCCTACAGCGACGATGGCTCGAACCTGGAGCCGGCCAGCGGTCCGAATGATCTGGCTTATGTCATCTATACGTCAGGTACGACGGGCAATCCCAAAGGGGTCATGCTGGAGCATCGCGGTTTGGTCAGCTTGAAGCTGATGTTCGCGGACAGGCTGGGCATCACTGAGCATGACCGGATCGTTCAATTCGCCAGCCTGTCGTTCGACGCGTCCTGCTGGGAAGTGTTCAAAGCGCTCTATTTTGGCGCGGCTTTGTACATCCCGACGGCCGAGACGATTCTGGACAACCGCCTGTTCGAGAGTTATATGAACGAGCATGCGATTACGGCGGCGATTTTGCCTCCGACGTACAGCGCTTATTTGAACCCGGACCGCCTTCCCAGCTTAACGAAGCTCGTAACGGGAGGCTCGGCGGTATCGGCCGAATTCGTGCAGCAGTGGAAATCGAAGCTCCACTACTTCAATGCTTACGGCCCTACCGAAGCTTCGATTGTTACGACGCTTTGGGATGCGGATGAGGAGCAGTCGGAGCGCAGAGTCATTCCGATCGGGCGTCCGCTGGCCAATCACCGGATTTTTATTTTGGATGCCCACTTACAGCTTGTTCCTCCGGGAGTAGACGGCGAGCTGTGCGTGGCAGGCGTGGGGCTTGCGAGAGGCTACCTGAACCTTCCGGAGCTGACGGCAGAGAAGTTCGTGGAACATCCGTTTGCGCCGGGAGAACGCCTTTACCGGACGGGAGATCTCGCCCGCTGGCTGCCGGACGGAAATATTGAGTACTTGGGCCGGATCGACCATCAGGTGAAAATCCGTGGTTTCCGGATCGAGATCGGCGAGATTGAAGACCAGCTTCTGAAGGTCGACTCCGTGCAGGAGACGATCGTAATCGCGCGGGAAGGCAAAAGCGGGCAAGAACTGTGCGCTTACCTGGTCGCGGGTCGCCCGCTTACGCTCGGCGAGCTGAGAAGCGGGCTGGCGCAAAAATTGCCGAATTACATGATTCCGGCGCATTTTGTTCAGCTTCCGCAGATGCCGCTCACGCCGAATGACAAAATCGACCGCAAGGCTTTGCCCGCCCCGGAAGGAAACGCGCTGATCGGCGGCGCGTACGTAGCTCCCCGCAATGAAGCCGAGCGGACGCTTGCCGATGTGTGGCAGGCGGTATTGAACGCCGATCGCGTTGGGGTAACGGATCATTTCTTTGAGCTGGGCGGAGACTCGATCAAGTCCATTCAAGTATCTTCGCGGCTTCATCAAGCCGGGTACAAGCTGGAAATCCGGGATTTGTTCAAATATCCGACTATCTCACAGCTCAGCCTGCATGTGAAACCGATCGGACGTACCATCGATCAAGGCGAAATAACGGGTGAAACGGCGCTGACGCCGATTCAGCATTGGTTTTTCGAAAGCTCCTTTGCAGACCCGCATCATTTCAACCAGTCGGTGATGCTGTACCGGAAGGAACGTTTCGACGAAGAGACGGTACGTCAGGTGCTGCAAAAGCTGGCCGAGCATCATGACGTGTTGCGGATGGTGTTCCGCAAGACGGAACAAGGATTTAGCGCGCGGAACCGCGCAATTCAGGAAGGCGGGATGTTCACGCTGGACGTGTTCGACTTCAAGGATGCGGAGAATACCGAGCAGGCTGTGGAAGCGAAGGCAATGGACATTCAAGCGGGCATCGATCTGGAGAACGGACCCCTCGTGAAGGCGGGACTGTTCCGGTGCGCGGACGGCGATCATTTGCTGCTCGCGGTTCATCATGCGGTGGTGGACGGCGTGTCTTGGCGCATTTTGATGGAGGATTTCACTCTGGGTTACGAGCAGGCCGGCAAAAACGAAGAAATTCGTTTCCAGGCGAAAACGGATGCGTACCGCACTTGGTCCGAGCAGCTGGCCGCTTACGTGCAAAGCCCGGAAATGGCGAAGGAACGGGCCTATTGGCAGGCCGTGGAACAAATTGCGGTTCCGGCCGTGCCGAAGGATCTGGAGGCGGACGTTACGACGCAGCAGGACAGCGAATCGCTGTTCGTCCGTTTGACTCCCGAAGAAACGGAGCTGCTGCTGAAGCGAGTTCACCGGGCCTACAACACCGAAATGAACGATATTTTGGTAACGGCGCTCGGCATAGCCGTTCGCAAGTGGACGGGACACGAAAGGGTGCGGATCAATCTCGAAGGACACGGACGCGAATCGATCGGAACGGATATCGACATCACGCGCACAGTCGGCTGGTTTACGACCAAGTTTCCGGTCGTCCTGGAGCCGGAAACCGATCGGGATTTGGCCTATCAGATTAAACAGGTCAAGGAAAGCTTGCGCCGCATTCCGAACAAAGGGCTTGGGTACGGCGTATGCCGCTATCTCTCCAAATCGGAGGATGGCTTTGTTTGGGGCGCAGAGCCGGAAATTAATTTTAACTACCTCGGCCAGTTCGACGATGATGTCAATCAGGACGAGATCGGCATATCTTCTTATTCCAGCGGCAGCCCGACCAGCGACCGGCAGGCCCGCAGCTTTGTGCTGGATATCAACGGCATGGTGCTGGACGGCGCTTTATCGCTCGATCTCAGCTACAGCCGGAAGCAGTATCGCAAGGTAACGATGGAAGCCTTCGCTCAGCGGCTTGAGCAAAGTCTCCGAGAGCTCATTACCCACTGCGCAGGCAAAGAAAGCACCGAATTGACGCCTAGCGACGTGCAATTTAAAGGCTTGACCATCGCGGAATTGGAGCAAATCGCCCAGCGCTCGGGCCATCTCGGGGAAATCGAAAATATTTACTCGCTTACGCCGATGCAGAAGGGCATGTGGTTCCACAGCGCGCTTGACCGGCAGACGGCAGCTTACTTCGAGCAGACGCGGTTTACGATGCGGGGAGCGCTCGACGTCCAGCTTTTCGAGAGGAGCTGGATGGAGCTTGCGAAACGTCATCTGGTGCTGCGGGCGAATTTTGTGAAAGGACCGGCGGGCGAGCCGTTGCAAATCATATACCGCGACAAGCCGGTCGGCTTTGAATATGAAGAGCTGCTTCATTTGCAGGCGGACGAGAAACAAGCGTATTTGGATAAAAAGGCTGAGGATGACAAGCTTCGCGGCTTCGACCTGGAACATGACGCGCTCGTTCGGGTTACGATCCTGCGCACCGAAGAGCAAAGCTATCATGTGCTGTGGAGTTTCCAGCATATTTTGATGGACGGCTGGTGTCTGGCGCAGCTGACGCAGGAGCTGTTTGAGACGTACTCGGCCTTGGCATCCGGCAAGCAGCCAGCAGGAGATAAGGGATCGGATTATGGGGCCTATATCGAATGGTTGGAGAAACAGGACGATCAGGCGGCATCCGACTATTGGACGGCATTCCTGGCAGATTATGAAGGGCAAACCGTACTCCCGGGACAAAAGGAACTGGCGCCGAACGGCAGATTTACGGCTGATCACGTCACCGCCGAGCTGGGCAAGGACTTGAGCGAGCGGATGGACCGGGTGGCGAAACAGCGCCTGGTTACGGTCAATACGCTGTTGCAAGCCGCTTGGGGCGTGATGCTGCAAAAATATAACGGAACAAACGATGCCGTATTCGGCAGTATCGTGGCCGGAAGACCGGCGGAAATCCCGGGTATCGAGTCCATGATCGGGCTGTTCATCAATACGGTGCCAGTCCGCGTCACGAGCGAAGCGGACACCGTGTTCGCCGACCTGATGGCGAAGCTCCAAGAGTGGGCGCTAGAGTCCGGGCGTTATGATTACTATCCGCTGTATGAAATTCAAGCCCGCAGCGTGCAAAAACAGAACCTGATCAACCATATCATCGCTTTCGAAAACTATCCGGTGGACGAGCAGATGGAGCAGGCGGGCGACCAGCAGCACGGCGACCTGACGATCGCTGACGTTCAGATGGAGGAGCAGACGAACTATAACTTCAACGTGACCGTGGTGCCGGGAGTCGAGTTCGAAATTCGGTTCGACTTTAACGCCGAAGTGTTCGATAAAGACAGCATCGAGCGGCTCAAGAGGCATCTCGTCCATCTGCTGGAGCAGGTGACGGATAACCCTGAAATTACAGTGGGCGAGCTGGAACTTGTGACGGAGGCGGAAAAGGCCGACCTTCTCGGACGTTTTAACGACACCACCACGGAATTTCCGCGCGGGAAGACGCTCACTCAATTGTTCGAAGAGCAGGCGGAGCTTTACCCGGACAACGTGGCCGCCGTCATGAATGAGCGGCAGCTGACCTACCGCGAGCTGAACGAGCGATCCAACCGCCTTGCGTGGAGGCTGCGGGAGACGGGAGTAGAAGCGGACCAACTGGTAGCGATTCTGGCTGAACGCTCGCTCGATATGGTCGTCGGCATTCTGGCGATTCTCAAAGCGGGCGGAGCATACGTGCCTGTCGATCCCGACTACCCGGAGGAGCGCATCCGCTTCATGATCGAGGATTCGGGCGCGCCGTTATTGCTGATTCAAAAGCATCTGCACGAGAAGACCGACTTCGCAGGAACGCGCCTCGAATTGGACGATTTCGTTTGGGGCGACAGAGGGGCGGACGCCGCTGATGCGCTGGACGCTTCGAACCTGGAGCCGATTTCCGGGCCGGGCAACCTGGCATATGTCATCTACACGTCGGGAACGACCGGCAGACCGAAAGGAACGCTGATCGAGCATAAGAACGTCGTGCGGCTCCTGTTCAACGACAAGAACCTGTTCGACTTCGGGCCGTCCGACACGTGGACGCTGTTTCACTCGTTCTGCTTCGATTTCTCCGTCTGGGAAATGTACGGAGCGCTGCTGTACGGAGGCAAGCTGGTCATCGTACCACCGCTCACGGCGAAAAATCCGGCCGATTTCCTGGCGCTGCTGGGCCGCGAACAGGTCACGATTTTGAACCAGACGCCAACGTACTTCTACCAGCTGCTGCGTAAGGTCTTGGCGGACCATCCGTACGATCTGCGGATTCGCAACGTCATCTTCGGGGGCGAAGCGCTGAGTCCGCTGCTGCTCAAGGGCTTCAAGACGAAGTACCCGAAGACGAAGCTGATCAATATGTACGGCATTACCGAGACGACGGTTCACGTGACGTATAAGGAAATAACGTGGGTGGAAATGGAGGCGGCGAAGAGCAATATCGGCAAGCCGATCCCGACGCTGA
>NZ_MCBP01000026.1:0-22355 GCF_001705305.1 Paenibacillus kribbensis | reverse complement strand
CGCTTGCTCATGCTCGTATTGACTAATCAGTCCTTGAAGGGCTAATCCAGCCAAGTATTTTAACGGATGAACTCCGCTCCCCTTGCTGTCTCCTCCAATCGTAGGTGTTCCTTTGCTCCGAACTGGGATCGATGCAGTTGCTTGCAAAACAGTTGCCGCTACTTTACCTGCGGGGCCACCCACCGTATTCAACATCACATTGGCTACGTTCCCCACTACGGGAATGGAACCTAATAGCTTGGATATCGTTCCCATCAAAGCATTTGCCTGTTGAAGCGCTGCCGGACTTGTGACTTTTGCGGTTGGGGTAGAGGCTTGGCTGCTAGATGAATCCTTGGCTGCTGACTGAGCTGCCTCATAGGCTTTGATGCTCATCAGTGGCGGCTCAGGCACAGGAGGGAGGTCAGCTACGAAAACAGGTGCCTTCACTGTACCTTCCTGATAAATCACTGGAGCTTTGGTATCCGTCTCACCATCCAGTACCATGCTGCTGGCTCCGCCTTTCAGATACAGTGCTGTTCCAGCTTCGAGTGATAGCTCCTCACCTGCGTCGAGCTTCACGTGACCACCCTGAATCTGTACATTCCCCGGACTGTTGATGGTGATGCCGTTACCTTCATGCAGTGTAATCGAAAATTCCCCAGAGGTAGACAGGGTCAGTTCTTGCTCAGACATTTCTACGCCGCTACCTTGCACATGTTGCCATACCTTAACATTCGGCTGTCCATTCGCGTGGCGTTGTTGTCGCAGCGAATCCGTTACATAGGCATCCTGTTCGCGGTGTGTAGGCAGATACAACTCCACTTGTTCTCCGATTTCAGGCATATCGTACCAGCCACTATGTTCTTCAGCGACATAACGGGTGGCCACGGGAAACCAGCAGGCTTTGGCAGGATCTTGCTTCGGATCGATGTCGAGTTGAAGCTGGACGAAATCCTGCTGTACCTTCAGCACCGTTCCTGTCAGTGAAATCCCGGTAGCCTGATCGTTTTCATAACAGGCATAGCGGATATCTTTTTCGGCTTGAAGATCGTAACGGGTTCGCAGTAAGCCATCTGCTAACGTTGTCACTGCCCGAACCACGACCAGTTCTTTACTTTGTCCAATCGGTAACGTGATCAGGTCACCCAGCGCATAGTATTGCAGGCTTTCAATCATATAGGTGACATACGAGCTAGCACGTTGTTCTCCCGGCTTTTCCGCATTCAACTCATGAAACGTTTTTCGCACCCGATAAAAAACATCCCGCTCCACCTTATGCTGCTTGCCTTCTGGCATCCCAAAGAAAACCTTGGGCGAGGCTGCGGTTACCTCTGGCACAAGTACGGAACCAAAGCGAGAGGCGAGGCGCTTTAAAAATTCCCAATCGGTCTCCTCATATTGTAAAACAAATGCCTCCAGTTTGGCATAGTTGCTTACGGTATCAATGGCATCTCCATACTGATACTTTCGAATCATCGTAGTGACCAGATCATCATAAGTGCGGTGAATATCTTGATAGGAGCGTCTTTTCACCTTGATATCCATCTGATACGAATGGGAAGCGGCCTCCAATTCAAATGTATACACGCCTCGCACACAATGTACGGACATACGCGTAACAACCCCATGGAACAGCCTTCTCAACGATTGTCCCTGATCATTCAACTGACGAATCACAATTGGTTCTTGCTCCATATCCTGTCCAATACAGACTGCTCCTTGTTCTTCGGAGAGCATACCACTGATATGTAAAAAGGCATGATCATTAATGGCACGTGTTATTTGAAGTTGTTCAATGTGTTGTGGCTGAAAGGGACTATAAAAGCACAGGCTTTCATATCCGATTCCATCTGACAATACGCTCAAGTGAATTCATGACTCCTTTCTAGATGCGATGGGTATTTCCAAGTAAAGTACGTCATCTTGAATTTGCTTCCGAATTATAGAAGCAGTAGATGGGTACAAATTTGAGTCGAGATAGATATGTATTACAAGGTTTGTTTACTATAAAGGTACGAGAGGTGATATTTAATAAACAATCCAGCATATCTATTTATCGGTTAAAAGGGAAATTTAGTTTACAGAATGACCCATTGGAAGCGGTATTTACAATGTGTATTTTTGGAAGGGATAGGTGTGGGAAGGAGTTTACTTGCAACTGAGAATTTCTGGACAGGTCAGGACATGATGCCGTTTTAATTTCAGTTGGTGGTACATAGAAATCAATAAAGTTCAAATGTAGCCATGAGATCGATAGAATTAAGAGGGAGAGAGGGGCTTACTGAAACTAAGACAGTTGCGAGGAAGAGTGGTTTTTGATATAATAGGTAAAAAATATAATAATAAGAAATATATTACTTTTGTTTTCTCAACACATGTGGAGTGCGTGGTAGTAATATATCGAGATAAGAAGCATTGATGGACTAGGGATTAAGAGCAACTTGAATATGTTCCTGCATTCAAAAAAACGCTTTAGGGTTGAGTGCGGGAACATATATTTTTTACATATATAAGGCACACGAGAAGTCGATGGTATAGATATAACAAAAGACATGTAGAAACGGTTTGTTCCTTCATATATAGGTTCGTGAGAAGTAAAAGGGGAGCTTGCACGACGGATATAGGGTATATGAAGGCAGTAAAGGTGTAACATTGGAAAAGAAGAGCTGTGCTGGTAACACAACTCTTCTGGTAATAGCCGCGAAAGCTGGCTTGGCTTAAGCCCACGATCAAAGCAAGTCGACTCGTAACAAGTATATATTGTGTTTTCACCATGTCTTGCGTGGTGTTAAACAAATCCAGGAGTTAGTGAAATTTCTTAATCCGATGGAATTTAAATCTAAAATTTAGTCAAATATCCATACAGCTTACTCTCCACTGAACTTTCCAATACTAGATTCATATGCACGACGGATATTGACTTGCCATTTTTATCGAGCATAGATGCTTGGACGGCGCTTTTTGGGTCGGGATGAACTTTACCCAGATAGTAAAATTCAGTTCCATCCGCATCGTCTTTTTTCACGAATAAATATAAGTCGATCTTTAAGTGATCTGCCTCAAGAATTGTTTTAACTTCCTCAGATTCAAGCGTTCGTCTACTTCTTGTCGACCACTTCAGAATTTCTGGACTAATAAATTCTTCCTGATAGTTTGTGCTCGCTTCTATTTCGTCATGTTTGTGATAAGTTACAAAGATTGGGCAGGTCTGATGTTTTGTCTTGTACCCGTACATCGTGGAACTTTCATCGTTATGCCACTTTAATAGTTTACATGAGTCTTTTCTAGAATACTTCTTATACAAAGTTAACGGCTCACTACACATATACTGCTCATTTTTATGAAAAGCAGTTTGAACAATATCTACGATTATTTGTCTGAAATAAGTATTGTTCTTCAAGGATTGAGCCATCATCGCGTGAAAAGTAAAATGTTGGTCCTGAGTAAATTCAACGATTGGCGAGTCTCCATAATTTTTCTTCGTCGGTTCAGTGAAAAAAGACATGTCCAGAACCCGTTTAACGGATTTAATCGTTTCAGTATCTGTATAGCAGCCTTTTTCCTTGAGGGAATTTACATACTCCTCATAGGTAACATTATCTTTGGCAAGCAACAGCTTCAGCAGTACAATTTCATGCCTGCGTTTTCCATTCAAAATTTCAGCCGATAGCATCGTCAAATATTTTTGTTCCTGCTCGCATAGGGGGGGCACAGTCTCCTTGATCTTCTGTAAAAAGTGATAGTAGCTTGAGTGCTTGTCTGCAAAAACAAGTGGATCAATTGAATCATGTTCAATAAAATCTATCAATTGAGGAATTCGATTTAACCGATTTTTGAGTTCGATATATGCTTCTCTCAGGATTTTAAGCTCTGTTAAATTACTGTCGCTAATTGATCTGAAAATCTGTTGCATCGCGATTTCTTCAAAGTTGATGGTCGAGACGCCTTTAATATAACTGGTGTCCTTCATATGGCGACGTATGTTATCCTTGTTTTGAGACTTGTCTCCAGAGAGGGCAATGGGTATCAAATAGTTGTTTTTATAGTTGCCAATAAAGTCGATGATTGTGACGAACTCTTTCTCCGGGTGTTTGCGTAGACCGCGACCTAACTGCTGGATGAAGACGATACTCGATTGTGTTTGACGCAGCATTACAACTTGGTTAATACATGGAATGTCGATTCCTTCGTTAAAGATGTCCACCGTAAGGATGTAATCCAGTTTTCCGGATTCAAGATCAGTGACACTGCGAATACGTACTTCCTGACGATCACTTCCAGTCAAAGCTATGGTACGATAACCTCTCGCATTTAGCATCTCCGATAGCTGAAAGGCCTCTTGTTTGCGACTGCAAAAGATCAATCCTTTTACCGTTTCACCAGAATGTCCATAATATTCTATCTTTTCGATTAAGTAAGAAACCCGTTCGCTCGTAACGAGTTGAGAGAGCATTGTCGTATCATCAATAAGCTGACCGTTGTGTTCAAAATCAGTGACGCCAAAATAGTGAAATGGACACAGTATATCCTCTTCCAAAGCTTCCTGTAGGCGAATCTCATAGGCGATATTATAGTCAAACAGTTCATAAATGTTAAAGTTATCGGTTCGCTCTGGAGTAGCGGTCATGCCGAGCAGAAATGCGGGCTCAAAATGATCAATAACTTTAAGATAAGAACCTGCTCCGGCTTTGTGAACTTCATCAATAAGGATGTAGTCAAACGCTTTAGGATCGAAATTTGTTAAAACTGAGTTTTTAGAAATGGTCTGTATTGTTGCAAAGAGATATTTGGCATGTTCAATTCTGCTGGTGCCAGATAGAATGCCATAATCACCATCCTTACCTCCAATAATTCGTTGGTAGTCGGACATGGACTTTTGCAAAATTTGTTCTCGGTGTACTATGAATAGCATTCGATTTGGTGCAAAGTTTCTTACGTCAAACGCAGAAAGATAGGTTTTGCCTGTCCCAGTCGCCGAAATGACCAAACCTTTATGCGATCCGCTATTGCGGAGTTCCAGCAGATTTTTTAACGCACGTTGCTGCATTTTATTAGGCAAGATTGGACTATAGACGGTCTGAGGGATCTTTTCAGGAATTAGAGGCATTGCCTCTTGAACTTCCCGGTTTGCTTTCTGAGTCTCTTCATAAAGAATTTGATAAGCTTCGATCCATTTGCGTGTTAGCGGAACAGCATTTTGCCATGCCTTTTCAAATTCATTTTGGAACTGTCCTAGAAGCCCACCATGTTTGAAAGTAGTCAGTTTCACATTCCACTCATAGTTGGCTTTTAACGCCGCAGCTGTTAGGTTCGAGCTTCCCATAATGATAGTTAAGTAACCTTCATGCTGAAAGACATACCCTTTGGCATGAAAACCGCTTAGATCCGTCAAACGAACTTCAACATTTGTGATCTTCAACAACTCTCTAAAAATTTTTGGTTGGTTGAAGTTTAGATAATTTGAGGTTAAGATTTTTCCGGTTATTCCACGTGTTTTTAGATCAGCTAAATGAGACTTGAGGGTGGCCAAACCACTCTCTGTAATAAAAGCAACGGAAAAAGTGAAAGAGTGACAGCGAGATAGTTCTTCCAGCAAAGGTGTAAGGACATAATCATTCGTCTCCTTATTATTGACCAGAAGTTTAGGCTTATATTGATCCAGAGAATTTTGCTGCTGGTTAATAAACGCCCAATTTAAAGAATCATTTAAATGCTGGATGGGAGTGTTCATTTTATTTGGCCAACTGCTCCCGAATTTTCTTTACAGCAGGAATGTCGGCAGGTGCCCATTCCAGAGACATCAGCTCATGTGCGGGCAGCCACCGGATCGCAATGTGTTCAGTCAATGTGGGTTTACCGCTCACTAGGTGACAATAGAAAGTAGACAGATGAACAAAACCAAAGTCATATTCGTACACAGTCGTCTCGATCTTCTCGCCAATCTCAATCTCACAGTTCATTTCTTCGTCGATCTCACGTTTTAATGCAGCCTGAGGTGTTTCGCCTTCCTCAATCTTTCCGCCAGGGAACTCCCACTTGTAGGCCAAGGTTTTAGTAGCTCCTCGCTGCGCACAGAGGATATTTTCATTTTCGATGATGACAGCTCCAACAACGTGAATATGTTTTTTCATAAGTTCCCTCCGGTATACAGCTTGTTGTTTATGTAGCGAGTTCTACATTTATAATTCCTATTTTATTATAGTGTGGGGATTTCGGCTACATAGTAGAGGATAGAAATAAGCAAGGTATTTGTACCACATTTTGAATGGCAGTTAGGAGATAAATAGAATAAGGAATAATTAGGTGCAGAGCTGTCAACCCTGTGGCTCATTTTTAGCTTCCTATCGTGTCTGCTCCCATGTGCATATACGTAGATTGTTCGACCTCAGTACACACTACAAAGCTGATACGGTGCCCTTGATTATTTGATTAATATATTTCTGGGGTAATTGAGTACAAGTGTGGGTTCGTTTTTTAGTTGATCTTTTAAGATGTCCCTCTCTACTGGATACTTCGTAAAGAGCTTTTTCAGCTTTTTATTATCTTTTTTCGGCTGTGCATAATTTTATGCTATAGGGATAAACTTGAACGGGTATGCAGACGATAATACAGTTCAGGTTGGGAGTATGCGAATCGTATGAAAGCGGTGACAATAATATATAAGTTATTGTTGGCGTTGTAATGTTTGAGGAAGAAAGTTATAACTGTATCAATTGTGAATAAAACCCCAATTTATCGAAAAGAGCATTGTCTTACCTAGATACTTTCGGGTAGAGCAATGCTCTTGTTCTAAGTGTTGATGTAAAAGAGGATTTATATCATAATGTTGAAATTATAGAAATTAATATTTATTTTTACCATCAATTTTATATTGTTATTAGTATTTTAAAGAGATACCTAAAATATATTTTTTCATCAATTTCGCCTTAAATGGAGGTGAGGAAGAGAAGTTAGGAGGTTTTAGACCTTTTTTGAAAGTAATTTTCAAGGAATGGGAAGAAAGATACGATTTCTCTACTCCATTTTTTGTAAGTATTACGTGTTAAATTAATTTCTTTGAGAATCTCAACAGTGCTATTGTCTGTTTTATAAATCAAACAAATGAGTTTGACCATCTTTTCAGGGTAGATCTTCTTCTGGAAAATGTTCGATTTATTGTCGTTTGAAAAGGATTGTCCACAGTCAAGGCAGAGTGATCGTTTCTGTATTCTTCCATTCTTTTTGGTGTGGCTGCTGCGACAGTTGGGGCACATGATTGTAGTATGTTTTGAAGGTGAATTGTTTATTTTTTTGTCAATCTTGTTAAGAAGCAACCAGGTGTTTTTACGAAGCTCTTGTAGCTCCTTTATTGAATTACAGTTTTCTAAATAATGGTACTGATCTGTATAATCATCCATCACTTTTACCTCCTTAATTGTATGATTGCAAAATTCATTTACTTCAAACTGTTTTATAGCCATATTATATTTACTCTTCTAATCTTAAACAAGGCTGGGGATGGTAAAAAAAAGAAGTTGGTTGTAGAATGTGTTTACCGACTAATTTTGGAGGGAGTCCCATCGCATGGTGACCATATTTCTTGGAAGTGCAAATACGCCAAGCGCACTTGATGATTTAAGAAAGATAGCAGAGTTAATTGAAGAAGTAGGACATGGTGTCGTCCCGTGGACTTCACCTGGGGTGTTCCCTCTCGGGAATCATATGAGCGAGAGTCTTGACAACATCTGCAAACACGTAGATGCTGCAATCCTTATATTCAGTGAGGATAATCAAGTGTTGTTTGGTAACGAGTTTAATTTGCACCCTAAGCCTAATGTCCTTTATGAGTATGGTTTATTTAAAGGCCATTTAGGACTTGATCGGACTATTATTTGCAGAAGAGGGTCTTCATCCATACCGTCAGATTTAAGCGGTGTAATTTACTGTAACTTGGACAGAGAGTATAGGGCGGAAAGAGAACTGCTGGCATGGCTGAGACGACTAAGCCCTAGAAAATAAAAGGAGAAATAGGCGGATTTTTTGGAGAATAAGGAGGTTATTGTGGACAAAATCCCTAATTTGCAATCGTTACGCGGAATTACGGAATTAAAATACGTTAATGCGGAAAACGTTACCCGTTATCGTGCTATAATGCGTTATGTCTACCAACAATATCAAAAATTAAACTATTGGCTTAAACCAGAACAAATCTATGAGGGTTTGTTAGAGTGGGACTTACATAAAAATTACACATTAGAACAATGCCAAATAGATCTTACTCAATTAGCGGAATGGGGTAATTTGACAGCACAGCATGATGGAGAACGCGCAGTTACCGTTGAAGAATATCTTCGTAAAAAGTTTCGTTATCTACTAACTCCCTATTCCATTGAGATTGAAAGAATGCTTGAGAGCTTGGAATCCATTCGAGGTTATGGAGGCTCATTGGAACCGACTCTATTTGACACAATTTCAGATACATTATTTAAAATCAGGGAGAATGCAGGTGAATATGAACCGGCTAAAGCCTTGGAATATTGGAGGTTGTTATTTAGTTCATTTCAAACTTTACATGAGGCATCTGTGGATTATATCGCAAGTCTTCAAACAGGAATGGCTGAAGACTTGATGGCCACGGATAGTTTCTTATTATATAAAGATTCGATCACTCATTACTTACAGGATTTTATACAGGCACTACAGAGACGTTCATATAAAATTGAAGGGAACCTACATCAGATAACATCTGGAGTTCGAGATCTATTTTTGGGTGCAGTAGTGGATGATGAATGGCGCATACCTAAATTGGAACAACTAGTAACCAAGGAACAATACTTGAATGAACTTCTAGATAAATGGAACAGTCTCAGCAGATGGTTTCTGGGGGATCACGATTCAATTAGTGATTCTGTTTTATTGGAGCGTGCTACAAAGGAAGCTATTGTAAAGGTAGTACGGAGTGCCGTTCGTATCCAGGAAAGAAAACGTTCTAATATTAGCAGGAAGCAAGACCTGGATTACTTAGGTAAATGGTTTTATGGAATTCAGGACCTTGATACTGCACATAAATTATCGGCATATGTGTTTGGTCTATTTTCTGCTCGTCATCTACAAGGTGAAGATTCACGTGAGTCTGACAGTAAAGAAATGTCAATGTGGAAAGAGAGAGCAATTCCACGAACGATCCGTCCACGAAATAGAAAAAGAAGTGAACGACATGACATAAAGGCAGTTATTGATAACAGTACATTAAAAGAACAATTCAGAGATGCATTTTTGATTAAGCAAAAGCAAGAGTTAGAATTTTTAATTCGTATGGTTGATACTGGGAGTATTTCTATTTCAGAATTTGAAACCATAAGGGAATTGACTAGGCTACAATTGTTAGCATGGATTAGTCGCTGTAATGCTTCCTCTACCAATTCATTTCAGACTTCAGAAGGAGTAAAAATAGAGTTGAGTCATCCTCCTGATAAAGAACGTGCTCTACTTCATTGCGAAGATGGCACGCTTGAGCTTATAAATTACCGTTTCAGATTCGTGGTTATTAATCGTAAAGCTTGGACTGACCAGGTAGCTTGGTTTAATGAATTGTAACCAGAGAACGTTATCTTGGGGGATATGTACATGGTGAAGATTAAAGTAGGTAAGCTCAGTACTAGAAGACAACGAATGAACCGTCCAGATCGTAACGAGATTGAGGAAAGAAAACAAATTTGTATGAATGCTTTATTGAATCGTCCGTGGATTGATAAGGAAAAGAATGCCGAAATTTATTATTGGATTAAAGATCAATATTTTGAAATAAAAGAATGGTTCATGAATTATACGGGCTATTCCATTATAATGAACAGAAACTTCATTAAACTGGAAAAAGTTCCAGCAGAGGTCTTCCCGTGGATGGGGTTTCAAGAGTTTCGTGAACCAATGGATTATGCCTTATTTACATATAGTCTGTGGTATTTAGAGAATAAAACAGAGGGCGACCAGTTTTTGCTAACCCAACTGGTAATTGAGATTCGACAGTACATGGTGGAGCAAGGGTTGGATGTGGATTGGAAGAATTACTACCATCGTTTATCCATGGCGAGAGCGTTAAAAAAATTAAAAAATTTGAATGTTGTTCGTTCCGTAGATGGTGAGGAGGCGAATTGGGCGTCAAATCATGAACATCATGATGTGTTGTATGAATGTACTCTTTATTCGCGTTATATGTTAAGAAGTTTCCCAGCGGAGTTATCCAGCTATACCAATATGGCTGAGTTAAAGGAAACAATGACTTATGGGTGGGAAGCTGCTGAGATAGATATAAAAAAGAGACATGAATTATATCGGCGTTTTCTACTGGAACCTATACTATTAGATTACCAGTGGCATGGTGATCCGTCATATCTGCATCGAGAAGCAAATTTTTTAATGAAAAATATGAAGACGATGTTTGGTTGGGAAGGTAGTCGTTACAGAGAAGGAATTCTTTTGTTCGAAACCAATACGATGTCTGAATCAGAGGTGTTTCCAACACAACTTGCTTTGTCTGATTTGGCAATGCTTTTGTGTGGAGAAGTGCGAAAGATGGCTGTAAGCGCAGAATTGGATCTAAAGGTTGATTTGAGTGGTTTTGTGCGTTTAACAAAAAATGAAATTGAACGTATACTTATTCATTTGAAATCATCTTTTAGCGAGTTTTGGACTAATGAACATACAAAAAAGAAATCAACTGAGTTGGCTGAACAAATATGTGACCATCTCGCTGAATGGGGATTTGGATATTGGGAAGACCACATGTTTTTTGTACTGAATGGAGCAGCAGGAAGATGGGAAGTTAAGTATGGATCAACAGAGCAGGACGATTAGGGGGAACTTATGTGGAACGGTGGCAGATGAACAGGGCTGGAATCCTGAATTTTTGGTATTACGATGATGAAGAATTTCTATTTGAAGAAGGTAGATTAATTTTACGGGGGACCAATGGTTCTGGCAAATCGGTCACTATGCAGAGTTTGATTCCTCTTGTACTCGACGGAGATAAGAGACCCGAACGTCTGGATCCATTTGGGTCACGCGATAGACGTATTGAATATTATCTGTTAGGTGATGGGAATCAAGTTCACACAGACAGAACAGGTTATCTTTGGCTTGAATTTTATCACCCAATAAAAAATCTGTATAAAACAATCGGTATTGGCATTAGGGCTCGTCGTGGTGTAACACAGCTTGGCTTTTGGGGATTTCTAATTGAAGATAATCGAAGAATTAATGAAGATTTTTATCTGTATGATCGAAATTTGTGGCTGGAAGAGGGGAATAAGATACCTCTCAATAAGAAAGTTTTAGAAGAAAAAATAGGTTCTGGTGGGCAAGTTGTTCAGGAACAAAATGCATATCGAGATATGGTGAACAAGGCGATATTTGGATTCAGAGAAACGGAGTCCTATAAAGATCTATTAAAGCTATTATTGGAACTACGGAGCCCTAAGTTATCCAAAGATTTAAAACCTTCGTCAATCTATGAAATTCTTAATAAATCTTTGCCTCCACTTATGGAAGAAGACTTAAGCTCATTATCAGATGTTCTTGAGGATATGGACCAAATTACTGACCGTTTGGATGAACTTCAATTACATGTGCGGGAACTTACTAATCTTGAGCAAAGTTATGCTCGCTACAATAAATTTTTATTACACCAGACATCAAATAATATTGTCAATAAACGGAAATCTTACAATCAAAATCTGAGCCAATTAAAACAAGCAGAAAAGCAGATCCAATTGTTAGAAGAGAAGAAGGATAAAGTTGTTCAGAACTTAAAAGATTGTAAACAACGTCTTGGAATTGTAGAAGGGGACCTTGAAGTTTTAACCCAAGGAGAGGCTATGGGGAAACAAAAAGAATTGGAACTTTATGAAGAACAATTAAAGGAAATTCACAAGCAAATTAATATACTTACAGAGAAAATTACTTCTAATAAGGCTAAAATAGTTCAACTAATTGGGGAGATTTCAAAATTATCTGATTCATTAAGCCAAAATGAAAAGGAACAAGAAGGAACGATTGGTGAGTTGGAAGACCTGGCGCGAGTGATTGAATTCCATGAGCATGACATTTATCATGGCATTTGGAGCCGGGGGATTCCTGAAGAAAATCAATGGCGTAGAAATTGGGAACAAGATCTGAATTCTCATAAGAAACGGCTGTTAGCTGCTCGGGAAACTGCTAGGAAAGAGGGGGAGACATCAAGAGCCGCAAAAGAAATGGAAATACAGCTTGGAGAAGTTCTTCAACAGCGCCACCAAGCGGAAGAGGAACAGAATATACAAGTGAAGAAGTTCGAGACAATAAAAGAACATATGAGAGAGAATTTAGTCTCCTGGTATCAGGAACTAAAGTTTCTGCCTGTGCAGGGGGAGCAACTGAGAGAAAGTCTGCGTGCTTTAACTGAACTGGATGTTACTGATCGTCAGTATGAGCCTGTAAGGCAACCGGCTCTGCAAGTTTATGAGCAACAAAAAGAGTCGTATATACAGCAAAGAGTGCGCTTGAACCAAGAAGCAGTTTCTATTGAAAATGAGAAACTTAAACTTGAACAGGAACTTAAGGAATGGAAAGTTGCAAAGGAACCTGAGCCTAGAAGAACAGAAAAGAGAAAGTCAGCACGGGAAAATAGGAAACCAGGCTCCGGCGCGCCATTATATGCAGTATGTGACTTTAGTGAAACTTTAACGGAAATTCAACAGGCACAACTGGAAGAAACACTAGATCAGGCTGGATTGCTGGATGCTTGGATCTTACCCGGGGGGCAAGTATCAATAATCGAACAGCCAAATAATGAAGAAGTATGGATTCAAATTCAACCTTCGAGTCAGATAAATGGTAAGACACTCTGTTCGGTTCTACATGCGACACCTACAGAAAAAAGTGGGTTATCAGTAGAAGATATTAATTATGCACTGAATTCTATTAATTGGAAAGATCAGAGTACTCTATTGGATAACTGCCGTGAACAGCATGGAGCGTTAATTACAGAAACAGGGCGTTTTAGCTTAGGACCTCTTTCCGGAAGTAATAATTCAAAGTCACGCTCTGAATTTATTGGAGAGGCTAATCGTTTACGGACAAAACAATTGGAAATGGCCAAGCTGGAAGTAGAAATACAGCATCTAAAAAAACAATTGAATAACATTGATCAGCAGTTGCATGAGTTAACTATGAAGCAGCAAAATATGGACCTTGAAATTAAATCTTTCCCTCAAGATGCCGAACTGCAAAACCAACTGGAAATGGTACTAAAAGCAACAATTCGATTGGAACATTCAATGGAACAAGAACAAAAAGTAGAGGAACGATACAAGTTAAAAATATCAGAATGGAGAACCATACAGGTAGAATTGATGGAACAAACAGCAGATTGGTCTCTACTTAAAAATGAATCACAGATCAACGAGGCAATAGATCGTTGCTCTGTGTATTACGGTTATATCTCCGAGTTGCATTCACAATGGCTTCAATACCGAAACACCTCAGAAATTAAGGCTAATCGAGAAGAACAATACTCAACTTTACTTATGTTAGTAGAAGATGATCAAATAGAATTAGAGGATAAGCTAAGTCGTAAAGTGAAACGGACAGAGCAAGTTAAGCTACTTCGTGAAATCGTTAAAAAATTAGGAATTGAAGATATTCATAGACGGATTTCGGATTTTAAAGAGGAAAAAGAGTTGTTAGGAAAAGAGCTATCTCATTTGCATGAGATTCGAGAAGAGCAGAGCACTCAATTAGGTAAAGCTGAAGGGCATCTTGAAAACTGTTATGTAAAGCTAAGTGAAAGCCAAGAACTGCTTAACGATGGAATTGAAAAATGGAAAAAGGAAATACATTTAGGTCTACTACCCTTATCAAAAGAAATCAATGAGTCAATTACAAAGGAAATGCTTATAGAGGACATCGTTAACTATTGTAAGCAGATTGTAAGAGAGTATGGAGAAATGTTCTTTAATGTGACTCAAGAGCGAATCGTTAATGATCTAACTAAAGAATTTCATAAATCTAAAGCCGATTTGCAGGAGTATGCCATTGATATGGAATATGGAGCTACTGACTCCAGCAGAATTACTATTCTCTCTAAAAGAGATCGCGTACATCCCCTTACCCCAAACATTTTATTAAATGAGTTAAATCAACTGATGGGAGAACAAGAAATTCTATTAACTGCTAAAGACAGAGAACTCTATGAAGAAATTATTATTGGAAGTGTAGGCAAAACAATTCGTAAACGAATTCACCGTGCCAAAGCTTGGGTTGTTCAGATGGATGATTTAATGAAGCAGAGAGATACTTCAAGTGGTCTAAAGCTTTCATTAAAATGGCTTCCGTTACAACGTAAAAATGAAGATGAACTAGACACGGAAAAACTGGTCAGTCTATTAATGTTAGAACAACATCGGATGGATGACGAACAAGTTGAGCAAGTCATAACTCATTTTCGGACGAGAATTCTACAAGCAAAACAGGAGGCCTATAGAGAGGATGGAGTTTTGCGCAATTATATCTACTCACAATTGGATTATCGTATGTGGTTTGAGTTTAAATTGGAACACATAAAAGGAGATAGAACAAATTATACAGAACTGACTGACTCGAAGTTTAATGTTCTAAGCGGTGGTGAAAAGGCTATGGCGATGTATATTCCTTTATTCGCAGCTACGTATTCAAGATACAGTGAGGCAAACCAGGATGCACCAAAAATAATCTCATTAGATGAAGCGTTTGCGGGTGTAGATGATGCTAACATGCGAGACATGTTTCATTTGCTCACTGATATGGGCTTTGATTATATCATGACATCCCAAGTGCTATGGGGCTGTTACGATACTGTGCCGAGTCTGTCCATCTATGAAATCTATAGACCAAAAGATACAGAGTTTGTTAGCTTGTTCCACTATCGTTGGAATGGAGAAAGTAAAGTCTTAGTTATTTAGAGGTGTATTATGGAACTGTTAAATCGTAAAACGGCGAAGCAATACTATTCAGACCCTTCACTTGAAAATCTGTTGAAAGCAGTGTTTACCAAATACAAAGGGCAGAATGGTGTAAAAGGCAATGCTCGTATTATTGTGAGATCAAAGACTGAAGCTGAAAAGTTGCAAAATTACTTTGGTAGCCGAGTAACTCAGTTGATATTTCCTGGTTCTGAAGTAGAAGTTCATTTAGCTATTTTTTCTGAAGAATTAGAACGGGGGTATGAATTAACCATACCTGAACTTTACGAAGTGTTGTATAACAGTCAGTTACTCACAAATCGGGAACAAAAAGAGTTGAAATTATCAGCGTGGATTCAGCTTTTTGAGAAAGTCGAACACGATTTTATAAATGAATTTAACATTACTACAGTAGAACTTGAACAGTTTTCTCAAAAGACGTTTAACTGGTTTGGTAGGTTGAAGAACGGAGAGGGCGAAGGTTATAGAGTTTTAAAAAATATTTCTAATAAAGGGGAGGACGCATATTCGGATTTATTTGTCTGTGTGAGTGCATTATGGTACCTTTTTATGAGAAAGAAAGAAATGCTTGTGAAACAAGGCATCTCTACTGGAAAGATCAGATTACCTACTTTTGCAGCTCATGTCACAGAAGATCCTCATGCATTTGATAAAAAAAGGGCGGGAGGAAGGCTATTATGGCATGCTCTTCATGACATAGATAACCATAAATCAGTATTTGATAAGATTCAAAAAAATGAGAAAACAGTTGTTCCTGAATATCTATTTGAACGACAGATTTATAGGAATTTCGATGTATTGGATGATGATCTTAGTTCTATTTCGCATATTTTCGTACCCAACCTTGTTAGAGGGACTTCTCCTCGCACAATCAACTTGAGAGAGGTTGAGGAAATTCAGCAGCTTCCTAAGTATTCAGCATTATATATTATTGAGAATCCGTCTATTATCTCTTATCTCGCGGATGAAACCATTCACTTTCTAAACAAAAATGACCTTTCGCTAGAACAACTTCCAATAAACTTCCCAGTTCTTCTCTGTACTATTGGACAAGCTAGAACTGCTTCTAAATTATTCATAGAAAAATGTCTTGCCTCAAATCCAAATTGTGCTATCTATTATTCTGGTGATATTGATGTACCTGGTATTCAAATGTTCTACGGAATGAAAGAGCAATTCATAGCACAATTTAATGCCTGGCGCATGGATTCTTTTATATACCGTAAGTATGTTGCTCCCAAGAGTAAAACTTTATCTGAAGAGGACTTGAGACTGCTTAGAAGTGATGAAGGTGTGTTGGAAAGAGAGATGGTACAGATTGGAGCCAAAGTTTATCAGGAATCGTTTGGTAAAGAGTTGGGTAAAGATTGGATTGAAGTTATATGTGGGGCTATATAAATATATGTTCCCTATTTAAGGTGTGTCTTCTAATCTAAGCAAGCCATACGAGAATAAAATATAACGTCAAAAAAACCTGAAAGTGCAGGTTATCATCTCATTTATTTAACCCACTAGAGCTTTATAAAAAAGTCCGAAGAGAGTTTTTAGAATCACTGACACTAACTCGTAAAGGATTATAATCGAAACTGTACATATGACGATGCGCCAGATAGTTTATATGGAGCAGTTCAATTGATTCAGTCGGTCAAGAGTTTACAGTTTTATGACCGCAGTTTGTTGTTTTGAGGCTTCTGCTAGATACATCAATTTTAATTTTGATCCAATCTCGGTAAGCTAACGAGCAGGAAAGCGCAACGAATTTTATCCAGTTGCGTCTTAATATGGAGGGAAGTTACTGCGCAACAAATTTAACCAAAAAGGGAGCTATCATTTATGAAAAAAGCATTCTTTGGGGTTTTTCTTGCAATCTTCTTATTTATTTCATCGTCAACTACTTATGCAGCAGAAAATCAAATCAAAATTGACGGTGTTGCTATTGCATCCGATGTGAAGCCTGAAATTAAGGACAAACGTACAATGGTACCTCTACGTGTTTTTAGTGAAAATTTGGGGACTAGGGTCGAATGGTCCAATTCAAAGGTTATTCTCACTAAAAGCGATATGAAAGTAATATTAACATTGAACAGTAGTACAGCGGAGAAAAACGGTAAAAAGATGCTGCTTGATGTTAAACCATACATGAAAAATAATCGTGTATTTGTTCCACTTCGTTTTATTGCAGAGACGTTTGGATGTAATGTCAATTACAGCAAATTTGCAGTGAATGTTGATACTGAACCATTGTTTATAGACGGTGTACAAGTAAAAGCATTACAACATGAATACCATATGACTTTGGGTGGCGTAGTTCAGCAGATTAATGGAAATGCATATAACAAAACAATTTATAATATTTTTGTAAAAAACAAAGGTAAGAAGGTCGAAGCACCTGCAAACTACTCTTGGAGCTTCTCTATTGACACACTTGGGTCTTATTATAAAAATGCACAATATGATTTTCTAGATCAAAAAGGAAACAGCTTAGTTCATTTTGATGTTTATTCTTTAATTAGTCCTGTTCCATCTGAACTTTCAACAAAATATCCAGAGATTTTGATTCATGACGTATCTAAGGATGAGTGGTATTTGTTTAACGATATCGGAAGAAAATCCATTAATCAGTTAATTGATACCGCTGCAAAGAACGGTTTTCTGACGATTATAAGTAATACAGTTGTATAATTTGAGTTTTCTTATTACACATAACAGGCAGTTAAATAGATAGAACGTATTTGTGTCCATTTACGTTTTGATAATAAGACGCCAGCATTAATATTGTCTACCTGTTGGCTGTAATAATATATCGATGCCAATAGACGATTGTTATAATCACCGTTTGGTTTAATCACGGGTATGTGAGGAGGTTAATATCCTATGGACGGCTGGAATGAGGAGAAGGCTCTGGAGCAGAGTGATATTAATATTCATCAACTGACTAGCGAGATCCATCAGATTTTACACAAAAGGATTGACAAGCTAGGTGTAGCATACGGCATCGTTAGTGAATTTAGTTATAACCCTGAGGAACCACCGTTCTGGACTATTACTATCGCGGACTCTGAAACCGTGCTTACCTTGTCCATCTTGTTCCAATATGTGAAAGAGTATAGAAATTTGAAGGATGCATTAACTCATTTTATACGTGATCACTTCCCATACTTCACTTAAGCAGAGTATCAGCGGTGAAAGGAAATTCAACTAACGAAAAATGTTAGTTCAACAAGGAACTACCTTATTAAAGGTGGTTCTTTTGTTTATTTAAGCAAAAATTAAAAAGCAACAATTACATAGCCCATTTTGAAAGGATTCGATGAGAAGAAAATTACGGAACAAATCATTATAGAATATCTAAATGAACTCCAATCGACTGCGATAACCAAACAGAAATATGCAGATTACTACAATGATCAGCATGCTATTCTCAAGAACTATGCGATGCAAGAAAGTCGAAGCGATCAAAAGCTCATTTTCAACTTTCCACGTAAGTTTGTAGATAATGAAGTCGAGTTGCCGTATTCTTTTAACGAGAGAACATTAATACACTGGATACAACAGGTGAAGTATTGCTGACCATCCTGAGTTCTCTTGCACAAGACGAGAGCCGAAACATTTCTGAAAATAGTCGATGGGCATATTACGTGGCTTCCAAAACGGCAAAGTCTTCTGCAACACCACTCGCTTCCTCGGCTATGATAAGGATGAGCAGGGTGAACTGGTGATTAACGAGCCAGAAGCAGAGATTGTACGGCGCATATATGAAGAGTATTTGGATGGAAAAAGCTATCAAGCGATAGCCAGAGGTTTGATGCGAGACCAAATTAAAACAGTCACGGGTGGCGATACTTGGTGGGATTCCTCCATTACCTTAATTCTGACCAATGAGAAATATTACGGAGCTTTGCTTCAGCAAAAGACGGTAACGGTAGATTTTCTAACCCACAAACGAATAAGGAATAAAGGACAGGAGCAGCAATATTTAATTGAGGACAACCATGAACCGATTGTCTCGAAGGAAATATTCGAAGCGGTGCAAAAAGAGAAGGAACGAAGAGCCAAGCTGAAAGGGAGTGTGATGGGGGAGAGTAAAAGATACTCCAGTAAATATGCACTAAGCAGCAAAGTGTATTGTGAATGCTGCGGAGCTATTTTTAAACGCCGAACCTGGAACAGCAATAACCCATCCAAAAAAGTGGTATGGCAATGCAAAACGTATGTTAATAAAGGTAGAGCAGCGTGTGATGCCAAATCAGTCGATGAACAAGTTTTACATTCCGCGTTTGTGCGATTGTTCAACCGGATGTATAAGAATAAGAAAGGATTCATTAAAACGCTGAAAGGCAATATTGAATCGGCACTTTCCAGAAAGGTAGGGCAAAAATCGCTATTGGACATTGAATGGAAGATGCAACAATTGAAATCCGACTTGAAGGAATTAGTGAATCTCAAGCTGCGGAATCAGATGGACGAGAGCGTATATGATGAAGAAACGAACAGACTTTCCAGTGAGCTAAACGAGCTACGGCAACAGATGCTGATATTAGAGGAGGAAGAGGGTCAGAAGGGAAAAATCAAGGAACGTGTCGATGAAATCATACAAATCCTAAGCTCACGGCAAGATATACTGGAACAATTTGATGATAACCTATTTAATGCGTTGGTGGAGAAGATAACCATTCTCTCACCAGCGCATTTTGTTTTTACCTTGAAAAGTGGAATGAGCATAGATGAAATATTGGGCTAATAAATTATAGGCTAATCTGATCATTGTTAAAAGTATTGATGAGCAAACGAAATCATAGGCTAAAACTATCAATAGGCTAACGAGTAACTGTGGGTTGTATGACGGGAAGGATCAATCGAATCCCGTCTTTAACTCCTTCCTTATACATAGATTGTTTGTCCTGACTTAACTGATAGCCTATGGCTTCTTCCCATTCGGATAGTAGTTGCTGAATATCCCTGTTTTGATTCATTTTGAATTGCTCAACTTGAGTGAACAGATTTTTGTCCTCTGATGAACATGAAGCCTGTTGTTCATTAGCGAGTTCTAATTGATAAAATCGTTGGCGTAATGCTTCGAGAAACCAATCTGGCCGATTTGACATTTTGTGCTTTCCCTCCCGTGGTTGAAGTGTGTGTATGTTAACTCTGATGGGGAGGGATGGCAAGTCATTGTTCTTCGTCTAGAAAATTGGGACTATTATGGTTATTTGACTGCTGATTTTAAGCATACAAAAAGCTTATTCCTACTCATTGAATCAAGTTGAAATAAGCTTTTGGAAATCTATCAAGTTGTTAGTGCTTGATTTGTTAGTTGGATTGTTCGATTTTGTTATTGAGTAGCAAAGAGGTTACACAAGATATTTTAAAGACCTATTTTTCATATTTTACAAAACGTTTTCTCATTTTTTTAGTCTCTAAATCGGCTTGTCTTACTGGTATAGGTAATCTACTTTCGTTATTAATTAATGCTAACGTAATATCAGTGACGGTGTCTATATCGATCCAATTACCACAAGAGATAAATATGGGTTTGACATGTTTGTGTGTTCTCAGTACTCGTCCATATATTGTGCCGTTTATCACAATATCGGTGAATGCCCCTTCTTTATCACTAGGCATAACAAAATCAACTGCCCCAATTTTTAAGTAGCTTTTTGCAATACCTATGGTTGGCTTATTTAAATGGAAAGAGGCATGCGTTGCAATTCCCATATTTCTAGGATGCAAGTAACCATTTCCATCAAACATCACAATTTCAGGATCAAAGGATAAAGTTTTGTACGTATTAATAATGAGAGGTAACTCTCTAAAAGATAAATATCCCGGTATATACGGGACTTTGATTTCATCTTTTAAAAACTTTGTCTCAATTATAGCTTTCGTCAAAAAATCCACGACGCATATGCAGCAAACTGCAATTGTCTTTTCATCTTCTTCCCAATATGCTAAATCAACCCCTGCAATCAACTGTATATTGTCTTGGCTAAAACTATTTTCTAACTTTATATTTTGAGATAAGTCATATTGAATTTTATCAAAGTTTTCTGTTATTTTATTCTCCATTTTCTTTAGCCCAAGCATCATATTTGTCAATCATACTTTTTTCGAATTCACTAGGCTCTAGCTTTTCGGTTATTAACTCCCCATTTATATCCCACTCTTTGTAAGTTAGCTTAAAACCATATTTACATTCTGCAATAGATTTTATTGCTCCATTCTCAAACCAAGAAGTGGATTTTCCTAATAACACACCCTTATTCATATTTTGAAAACTTTCTAACTTACCATTCTCATAAAATTTTACATATTCGCCCTCTGAAATCCCATTTACATAATATGAGTAGTAGGCTAAATTTCCATTTTTATATCTCTCAAATACAAGACCCGATATTGGCTTTCCGCCATCTTCTATGGGTTTATCAAAAACTTCTTGTCCGCTTTTTCCTGAAAAACAAACATCTTCAGTAAATTCAATGCCTTCCTGCAATACTTCTTCCATCGATAAAATGTTTAATAACTCCATTATTTTATTGCCCCTTTGTTCCTTCACTTTTTATTACTGTCGGATATAATATTAAATCCTTTTAGAATATAATTACAATGCGGACATGTCGGGAACGGTACATTAGTTACAGGCTTTGTTGCACTTCCGGGTTTTATAACATATATTATTAGATTGTCAATACTAGCATTTGGATTAGCTAACAAAGCCTTGTTCGCAGCATATACTTCTGCATGGGATCCAGCACCATGTGTAAACTGACTATATGAATCATAAACATCCTTAGGCATATCTTTAATTCTCGCTTCAATAATTGGATGTAACTCTTTTGGCACAAACCCATCTACATCATTAATTGCTGTATAAAACTTACCGGTGGTATTATCATAGGCACCGGCTACGGCTGGACCTAATTGCTTATTTGTAAGTCCACTGTCTTTTAGCATTTGAGCTTCATCTATAACATGTTTTTGGAGATTTGAAATTTCTTCTGATGTAAAATTAGCTTTAGTTTGAGTAGGTTTTTGCGTCCCCTCTAACGCCTGTCGGTTCTTAATAGCATCAAGAGTAAGCTTTTCTTTTTTTACATATTCCCCAAACTTGGATGATTCCCTTGCAGCCTTGCTCTGAGCGATATTTTGTAATACTCGCTGTTTTATTTGCTCAGATGGATCTACTTTACTTATTCCTGTCCCTTCCGTTTTAAGCGACATACCGGGTTTGGAAGACGTAGCTTTTGTTATTCCTGTCCCCGGAGTTTTAACGGTAGGCTTTGGAACTTTAATTGATTTAGAAGGTATCTTTATATTCCTGCCAAATTTAGCACCGTATAAACTTCCAACCATCTGAAATTCAGAAAATACACTACTAATAATAATCGCATTTGCCTGCCA
>NZ_MCBP01000025.1:0-23888 GCF_001705305.1 Paenibacillus kribbensis | reverse complement strand
TTTTTGACTATGTAAATTGGTATAACAAGCATCGAATTCATGGAACACTGGGGTACATGACTCCAATTCACTATCGAAAATTAGCCCTTAAAAAAGTTGTTTGATTTAATGTTGACAATCCACTCTACTCTTGATTGATACAACCAGCAAATCTCACTTAAGAATCTTCTAGCTGCCTCGTTCACTAATTTAGCATTTTCTTTAGTTGTTTCAATAAATAAGTTATGACCTTCTTCTGAACTCCCTCGAATTATTTCTATGTCAAATGAATCGTATCTGACATTATATTTTTGTTCACAAAAATCAAAGCTTGTATCAAAACAAGTACAAACCCAAACTTTCATAACAACCCTCACTTTTTAGTTTTTCAAGGTATTGCACATAACGTTGTTGTATTCACGAAACGCCCCAGACTTAGATAGCTCTTATCTTAGGTTGGGGCGTTTGTTGTCTGTGCTTCTTCCATTATTATACATCTGACAACCAAAGGGCAATAGCCCTGAAGCGTGAATATTATGTTATACGACGGAATCCCTTCTTGAATCTGCCCTCACTATTCATCTTCTCCAGGTACATATTCAATCAGATCAGATAATTTGCAGTTAAATGTATCGCATAGCTTGAATAAGGTTTCCAATTTCGTTGTTTCTATATTGGTCTCCCTGTATAACTTGTTAATTGAATTCCGACTTAATCCTGATTTCGCCATCAATTCAGATATATCATCTATTCGATGTTCTGCCATTAGTTCTCTTATGTTACACTTGACAATGCTCATTTTTCCCCCTCCATAATTCTATCTTATCTCTCATACCAGCAATCATCAATGAAAAGTGAAGCATTAACTCTACAAAGTCAAATATTCGCCTTGCAATTGACCTCATAGGGTTATATAATATCTCTATAGAGTTAAAAGAGGAGGCTAACATATGATTAATACATTAGATTCATTAGCAGAACCACTGATAAGAATACGGTTGGAATTACTCTACACTGAACTTTCAGAACATCATACCGAATACAGTCAACTTTCTTCAGAAACAGATCAATATTTCAGAACGCTTCGTGAAGCTTTACCCGATCAACTTCAACATACCGTTTTTCTTTACGAAGACGCTCAAATTTCTCTCCAGTCCATCCTAGAAAGAAGTATCTACATACAAGGTTTCAAAGATGCTCTACAACTCTTTTGTGAATTGAGCCAAACTAGCATATAGAGGGTCCCGCGACCCTCTTTCTTTTTGTTTGTCGTACTTACTTAATATTATACATCAATTCCAATGCTCTTCATAAAAGCAGTATATTGATGAGTATCTTCCTTAACCTTGTCAATAATCAACCTAGCAGTTGATACCATTTCAGGCACTTCAACTGGCATCGCCGCTCTTTCAGTAGAACCTTGTAGATGAGAATACTCGTTATTTATTCTATCTATTAAAATTGAAGGAACTTTATCTTCCCCAAAGAAACGTTCCAATTTATCCTCAGAGAAATCAGGATATTTAAAGTAACGATATATCTTTAAAAACTTCCTTGCGTCGTTACTAAAATTGTAAAACAAATGGAAATTCGAATCATCTACAACTTCAATACTAGAGCACTGTTGTATGCAAGAGAATAAATAATTAAACTCCATGCCAAATTCTTTTAAGTATTTCGGCATAAGCAATAATGTTGAATAATGACCTTGCCTGTTGATTATAAAGTACTGCTTGCTGCGACTTTTGGTCTTTCCATTTGGTTGTTGCTCTAAACTGTTCAATCTTCTTAGATACTTCAGAAAATCAAGATTATGAGTTGACACAAAAAGCTGCTCAAACGCCCCTTTTCCCGCTATCTCAGCAGCAATCAAGTTGTATACAAGAAAATATGGTTCCCATCCAGACTTTATTGGTTTAAGTCCTCTAGTATTTATATCATTTAATTTTGCAACAAACTAACGGCTCAAAACCAAAATTAGCGGTTGATTCATTTAAAGCTCCAAGTATCTTCATCAATCATGGTTAATACGAGGGTTACTCAAGTGAGCACTTGGCACAATTTGAGCCCGAAGACTGTCAACCACTAATTATGAGGTAGAAGCCAAAATTTCATCTCTTTCTTACTCAGTAGTCTTCATTTTTGACGGACTTAATTACATATACTATGGTGAGGCGTTTCGAATTGATAGCGTATTTTTTATGCTTAGAAAGTGAATCATGTGTTGTCTATACTCGTTTCTTGTTCATCTTCCAAATCACTAAGCTTTCTGATGACTACTTCAAAACTATTCTGAATTTTTTGAATATTTAAGAAAATGCTTTCTATATCTTGTTCCGCAGCCTCTGCTAGTTCTTGTTTTTTTTCAAAAGTTTGATCTGAAGCTCGCTGTGCAGCTTCATCCATCTCTTCATTATGAACATTCCATTCAGCAATCAAATCTGAAGCGTAATGGCTCTCGTTAAAACTTGCTAATTCTGAGATATTGTCGTCTTCTGAGCATAGAATTTTAATTTGTTCTATAGCATCTGAGTCTATTAGGTCTGCAAATTCATCTGTTTCGTATAATTCATTGATTCTATATATTTCATCTTCAACTTCTTCCAATAGCTCTAGCAAAACTTCTAATGATTCTTTACGAAGTTGTGGATCCCAATGATTATAAATTTTCACTTCTTCAAATCTTCCAATATATGTGTAAGATTCTTCTTCAATTCTCATCGTAGCAGACTCAAGACGAGAGGCCAATAACGGCAATACAAGCTTTTTCTCCTTAAAAGAATTCCTATAATATCTTATACTTTCATCTAGAATTATTGGAATAAGATTATCTATAACAACTTGAACCAGTTCTTTATCTCGTATAATAAACCCAGTTTCTCTGTTATTACTGCTTTCTTCAGAAAAGTTAGCTGAACCAATATATGCTATGTTGTTTGTGAGAACGACTTTAGAATGATTTTGAAAGTTAAAAAAAGCACCTATCTGTTCTTCATTATCATTGCTAGTTAGTTTTCTGGTATAATGATCAATACTTTCGCTAGCTTTTTTACGCACGTTATCTCCATAATAAGTTTCGTAACGATTCGGTATGTTGGTTACAATTCTTACTTCTGCATGAGTCGCCGCTTCTTTTAGTGAATTCAATAATGCTTCTCTCTTTTGAGATATATTATAAGTCGTCACAAAAATGTAATCCGCTGAAGCAAAATCATTCAAAACTTCTTGATAATTAGATTCACCTTTAGAAGTAACTACATCTATTTGACCAGGTATCAGCGAGAATTTATGATAACTCATCAATATTCCTCCTCTTCATTACATCTTATAATTTAGCTTTTCAGCTTTCACAGAAGTTCCGTTTCGATATAGTCTTTGAGCGTATTCATTTAAATTAAGTACTCACTCTCTTTTGTAATTTCACTTAACGTTCCCGCATTCATGACGTCCAGCGTAGCCGGAAGTGTCTGCTAATGCATCCTCGAAATCCTGTCCGCAGACCAAGGTCCCATTAGGAGCCGCTGCTTGAATATGATGTTATACGACGGAAACGCTCCTTGACTCTGCTCTCACAAATTATAGAAGAATATTCGATTCGGTAAAAATGAATACATCATAAATTTTCTATACAGTTGGTGCATCTTCCATCTCTTCTTCATGCCATCTATTAATGTGACCAGTTACCCAATCCAGTGTACGATCAATTATATTATCGTAATGAAGTATCCTAACTCCATTTACCTTCCATGATTCTCGTTGTTTTCTTCGCGTTTTTTCGTGCTTAAAATCTTCTCTACGACCGCCTATAACAGCATAGTTAAACCTTGAACTATCATACGTATAAAACTCATTTGGTAACTGACGCTCATCATTTTTACACTTTAAAAGTTCCCTTGTAAATGTAGTGTGGTTTGCTTCAATCCAACTCTTCCAATCATCAATTTGACTTAATCCAGATCGTAAAGCTTTTCCAAAATCCCCGTCTTTGGTTGTTATATTTCCGTAAACGGCCTCTAACTCAATCAGTAAAAAATGATATCCATCAGAGTTCTCTCCAATCACTAAATAATCAACTTTATAATCGTTACCCAGCTGAAATTCTGGAAATAAAAAAGCTGAATGGTGACCAAAAAAATATCCGTTTTTAACTATTCCTCCAATTAAATGATATTCCCCTGCATTAATGTAATTAAGAATGTGTCTTTCATTTGTATCGCTTTTCTCGATTAAGAGTTTAAACTCATATAACTTCTTCACTTTTTCCTCAGCTTTTTCAAGATTCACTACATCTATATGGTTGTATGGAAATAGGTTGTACCTTCTATTTTCAATTGGTTGCTCACTAATACGCATTATAAAGTCCCCTTCGCAATTGATTTCTTGAATATTTTTAAATTGATTCTGTCGTATAACGTTCTCAGTATTCACGAACCCGAGAGTCTTAAGGTGCGAGACTTAGCCTCGCAGAGGTTGTCTGACTGAATCACTTCTTCGAAATGCCTCGGGCAGACCAAGGCTCCGAAAGGAGACGCAACGTGAATACTTCGTTAAGCGAAGTAATTATCTTCTATGATCTACTTAAACAATCTCCGAGAATACTCTGAAATTTTTTTAGCTTTTAGTAACGTGCTTGTTGATGCATGTAGTAAAATTTAACTTCTGATAATCCCTTATAAATTTTATAGAGTTTGTTTTCATCTACACTACAGATCAAAAACTCTTCAGTTTTTATTGGATCATAAAATTGATGGCGCCATATTGACAGATACACTTTCTCTGAGCTACTTAATCCATGTTCACAATCAGGATACTTAACATTAACTACTAAATCTCGTTCCTCATTAGTTTCCCAATAATCATCAAACATGAGTATTGGACTACTAAAGCATTCATTCCATAACTGTCTTAATTGTTCCAATCTAGTTTTTTGTTTAAATTCACTATTACTAAGAATTTTATCTTTTAAAATATCAAAAAAATTCAAATAGTCGTTAATAAAATTTTTTATTATTTCTCTACTTAAATCTAGTTTATGATTAGGGGTAGTATAATATTGGGTACTTTCATCGAAGTTTTTACTTTTTAATCCTGCATTGTGAATTAAGCAATTTCTATAATATGAAACATCACTACATTTTGTGATTATATCAATAATATCCCCATGTTTTGATTTGTTTGCTAATGTACTTACCTTAATATTTGTAACTATCTCCATGATATATAATAATTGATCCTTTACATTTCCTTTAAATAAATTAAAAAGCTCGTTTTCAATTACCGATTTAAGAATACTGAAATTGTCTAAACTACTTAAATCATTTTTGCTTATTGTGAAATTTTCTTTTTTTAGTTTCTTTGGTTTTGAGATCAATATATTATTCATTACATCTCGTAATGTAGCTTCAAAATATGTTGTTGACATAAGAAACAATCCTTGATTGATTAATTCTTCCTCATTTAACTTAGACTGTATATCATTTAATTTATTACAACTTGTATTGATAATCTCCAATAAATCATTTGAATAAACTATCAACTTGTGCACCTCATCTTAATCATTTGTATAAGAATTATTTCGCTTAACGTTTCTGTATTCATAAACCCCGAAGGGGTTGTCTGCTGAAATTCCTCCCCGAAATCCATCCATAGACCAAGGCTCCGAAGGAGCCGCTGCTTGAATATTATGTTATACGACGGATTCACTTCTTGAATCTGCCCTCACTATTGATTATCTCCAGGTAGATATTCAATCAAATCAGATAATTTACAGTTAAATGTATCGCAAAGCTTGAATAAAGTCTCCAGCTTTGTTGTTTCTATATTCGTTTCCCTATATAGCTTATTAATTGAATTCCGACTCAATCCCGATTTCGCCATCAATTCTGTTATATCATCTATTCGATGTTCTGCCATGAGTTTCCTTATATTGCACTTGATTACGGTCATCTTTTCCCCTCCATAATTCTATCTTATCTCCCATATCAGTAATCATCAACGAAAAGCAAAGATTTAACTCTACAAAGTCAAATATTCACCTTGCAATTAACTCTATAAGGCTATATAATAACTCTATGAAGTTAATAAAAGGAGGAACAGCATATGATTAATGCATTAGAATCATTGACAGAGCCACTTATAAGAATACGTTTAGAATTACTCTGTGAATTGAAAAATTCTAACATCTAGAGGATCATATGATCCTCTTTCCTATTGTTTTTGATTCTGTCGTATAACGTTCCTTATTCACGAACCCCAAAGGGATTGTCTGCTGCAATTCCTCCTTCGAAATCCATCGTGCAGACCAAGGCTCCAACGGAGCCGCTGCTTGAATATCATGTTATATGATGGAAATGCTTCTTCGAGATTGCCTACTACCCTGTCCTTAATCATCCCAAATTATTTATTTTAGCTTTGATTCATCTTTTCCCATGTGTTATCATATTCTTAAAGAAAGACCAAGTGCTACGAACACTTGGTCAGTACAATTGGCTTGGATGGTCTATCCCTTCTTAAGTCATCGGAATAAAAACCCACCTTCGGCGGTCAACCTTTGGGTGGGTTTTTACTTTCTCTTGTTGTTATTAATGTACGTTAAAAGTGCAAGAATGAATGTTCCGAATAATAGCATCAGCGTCATCGCATCTTTCACTTCCATGGTCTCACCTCCTTTCGAAGGGAAACCATGCCCACCCAAGATTCAATTGTATCTATATTTTACCTGTATTTACATCTGCGCACAAGCGTTCTTATCTGCTTTCTTGCACTTTATTTTTTGATCTATATTTTCTCATTTCTATCATATAACGTTCTTGTGCTCCTGACGTCGATTCCCCTTAGATAGCTCTTATCTTAGGGGAATCGATGTATCTGCCTGAATTACTTCCTTGAAATCCATCGGGCAGACCAAGCAGCGACAGCCGCGAAGCTGGAACACTTTGTTAACTGAAGTTGCTGCCTTCCTTGAATTACTTATCAATTTATCCGTTCAGTATTATTATTTTTTTTATACTTTCAAGCAATTTTTCAATGCCGTCTTTTTCGTTGTTCTTAATGGATTCAAGCATTGTAATAATATCTTTGTCGTCTAAAGGAATAATAAGTCCTCTATCATCCCTATACGTATCCGAACATCTTTGGTACAATAATTGTTTATTCTCAATAGTCCTGCACATTAATATTCCAAACTTCCCTTTATTAAAGGCAAACCTACTAGACAACTGATCTATTTCCGGATTCGCTATATCCTTTCCATAATTTTTGCACTCAATAAACACGTATGGACAAAAAACTTTATTAATCTCTTGAAGTCTGTAAAAGAATCCAGTGTTTGTAATATTGTTCATGACAATGTCCACTCTTTTTCTGCCCTGATGAAGCTTTTCTTCAATGGTTGGATTATTAAGATGAGGGTAGAAAAGAATCTCTAATATCGATTTTATAAATTTGTGATACTCTGAAGCATTTTTAGTTCCTACTGGTATATTTGTTAGACTTGTTATCAAAGCGTCAATTATCTTTTCTAAGTCCTCAAATCCAGTAAATTCCATAATTTCATCGCTTGAAATAGGTCTTACTACTCCCGATCTTGTATTCCTAAATCTCTCAAAAAGTTCAGGTCTTTTTTGAGTGTATTGTCTTAAATAATCTTTCCTGCTCTCAAACTCACCATTAGAAATTTGATTACTAATTTGTTTATCTACATCTTTTTTTGGCAGGTAAAATTTCTCTTTACCGTTTTTATATTTCTTATACTTTACGAGAGCAGATCTTCTTCTTAGCTGCTCGTCTCGTTCTTCACTAATTACAAAATGCCATCCATATTTCTGTGCATTATACTCAGAAATAGATGACACAACTGCCTTAGGTACTAATAGAAACTCTCGTCCCTTATAAAAAAGCAACTCTTCTTGAGAAGTAACCCAATCTTCATCAACTGGATTCCAATAAGGCAATGTTTCAGCTACTATTAATGGAATATTCCACATTTTGCATTGCTCTTTTGTATAATCAATAAGGTGTTTTCTGATGATATTAGTAGTCATATCAGAAAGCTTATCTTTATCAACATCGTCAACAAATACAATTATGTCTTCTATATTCTGAACTACACCTGTTTCAATCGCTTTACTTCTAATTATCTCTCCAATAATTCCGGTTGCATTCTCTTCACCAACCCCTCGCCCATTGTTAGTTCCAGTATTACTAATACCTAGGCATGTTTCCTTTGGCTCAGACATAAATTGAAATAATTCAATTGCATTTTCATGTTCATCATTCCGAATAAATTCAGAAACCTTAGAAAAGAAGTTTTTAATAGTTCTATTTACTTCAACTGACCAAGGATCATTTCTTGTTGAGATTAAATAAGGATCTATATACATTGGATAGTCTTTTTCTATGTTTATATCTACAAAATCAAGTTGAATTTGTGTTGCGTTCAACATAAAAATTTCACTAATCTTCATTGTATTTCCTCCAATTATTCGTTTTGCAGCAATTTCAGTTAACGTTCCTGTATTCATGAACCCTGAGGGGTTGTCTGCCGAAATGCCTCTCTGAAATCTTTCTCGCGGACCAAGGCTCCAAAGGAGCCGCTGCTTGAATATTATGTTATACGAGGGAGTCACTTCTTAGATTAAGCAAACAAGTATTAAAGATTTTCCGTTGAAATTGGATTTCTATATTAATTTGACAGTATTATTGTTTAAATCACACTCTAAAATTTCTACCGCTGAGGTATCAAATGCTCATTTAATCTCTTATAATATTCAGCTAATGTCTCATTTCTTTTAGAATAGTCTCTAAGAACAAATAAGATTTTCCTTGTACTTTCTGGTGCAAGTGAAAAATACAACATAGCTTCATTCCAGACTGTCATTTTAGCGCTTGGTACATTATTTCCCGAAGTCCATTTATGACTTTTACATTCAATGATCACATCGTTTCCTTGATCATATTTTTCTCCTCACTTTATTCATCTAGTCTGATTTCAGCTAACGTTCTCGTATTCACGACGTCCGACGTAGTCGGATGTGTCTGCTGAAACACCTCTTCGAAATCAATCCAGCAGCCCAAGGCTCCTTAGGAATCCGAAGCTTGAATATTATGTTATGTGAAGTCGCTATTTATATATTTTCATCTTCCTTGTAACGTAATAATGTATCTTCAAGTTTTTCTAATAACATTTTCTTATACATGTTATCATCAATATAAATTAGCTCTTTTAGCTCGTTAGAAAATCTTTTAATAACATTCACTAAAATGATTATCATCAAAATTAAAAAAGCACTAAATAGCAGCATCGAAATAGCTTGTTCTTCGGTTGTGATCGTCTTGTACTTAAATGTGAGATATTGTATCCAAATCGGCACAAATAGAGAAATAAATATTCCTGGATTAATAAGAGAAGGGAATTTATTTTTTTCAATTTCTTTCTCAAGTCCTACCATCAATAATTTGATTTTATTCTCTGTATATAAATGATTTCTATTCAAGTGTTCTTTTATAAGTTCTACCGCATTTCTTCGAATTCTGGTGTTCGCCAAGACCAGCCATTTGGGTTAATATTATATTTTTGTTTCACAATTATTTTAGCTTTCTTGTTCATTAGTGAAACCGCAAATATTAATACTGACAGGGTGAAAATAAAAAAGATTATAGATCCTATTCCTATCATTCGAAACTCTGCCCATACCAAACCTAGAAATAAATTATAAATCATTAGCAAAACTGATATCATAAAAAGAAAAAATGCAATTCTCGTTAATTCATACTTCATTTTCATAAACCGAAATACTAATTGATGTGAAGTGACTTTCTTTTTATAAAACTTCAAAAGTAATTCAAGCATATTTTATCCTCTATTTTTTTATTTTTATCGATTTCACATAACGTTGTTGTGTTCATGAACCCCAAAGGGGTTATCTGCTGAAATGCCTCTTCGAAATTCTTCACGCAGACCCAGGCTCCATCGAGCCGCAGCTTGAATATTATGTTATCTGTTGTGCCACATTTCTTCGATTAAATTTTCAAAATATCTGTCATTAACCAGTCATTATAATTTCCATCTTTCGATACGAACCAAACACTTTTATAAATAATTGGTTTGTAAATCAATTCCTTGTCTCTTATAAAATCACTCATACCAAAAATAGGGGAAGCATTTCTAATTACTAATGCTATTGGATATATACTTTCATATTTCAGCACCTTTTTTTCCTTCTGTTTTAGTAAGTTATTTAATATATTAATTAATTCATTATTCATTTCAAGCCCATGCGTATTATTACTTGATCTACCTAATAACATCTTGGCTTCTTTAAAATCATAGAATAAATGTGCTACTTCAATTCCCAGTAATTCACCCTCCGAGTTTCTCAAAACAAAATCTGGGCTTTCTCGCCTTTCTATTAATTCGTATTGCCCATTGTGGTTACAATTATGAAGATTAATAAATATCTCTATCGCAGCATTCTCCAATGCGAACTTCTCTTCATTGTGGTTCTTCACTGGTTTACCTTCTTTTTATTAATTATTGTGGAATTACAGATAACGTTTCCGCATTTCTGACGTCCAAACGGTTTAAGGACCGAAGGTCCGGGTGGCTCTGCCACTTAGCCGGTTGGATGTGTCGTCTGATTCCACTTCTCCGAAATACCTCTTGGCGACCAAGGAGCGTCAGCGACGAAGCAAAAATGCATTGTTATACGACGATTCGGGCTTCCTCGAAAATGCTACAAAATTCTATTGAATTCTACTTCTTTGCATATGATAAAAGACTTCCCCATAATTGTTGCTATAGATTCTTCAAGTTTTAGATCAAATTTTATCACAGATGGATTGAGTTGATTTAAATACCTTCTTATAAATAGTAATAATCGACTCAGGACCTTTGGCTAAAAGCCCTTGGTCTTGCTTAAGTAACCATTCAAGATCTCCATTAAAATAGTGTTGAAAATCAATCCATTTATCAGTTGCCTTCTGATGCTGTACTAGTAATTCTCCTATGATCTTAAACACATCTTTTGACTCTCCTTTGAAATACAATTCATGAGTTGGTTCAAGATACTCTAGTAATAAAGGATGGTTTGTTTCAAGTTCTATATCTTCAAAGAAATCTAATGTAATCTTATAATCCCTGACTTGTTTATACTCAACTACCCACTTTTGAACAACAGTTTCGGTAAAGTATAAAAAAACATGGAACTCGACAATTAGATCTTCATCCATTTCTTTTATGATAATTGGACGAAGATAGACATCATCTTCAAATATTGTATCTCTAAACTCCGTTTGAAATTTCTGAAAAATAGTACTTCACCTTCTTTCCCGAATTGTCGTATAACGTTTCTGTATTCATGAACCCCGAAGGGGTTGTCTGTTGAAATGCCTCTCTGAATTCCACACCGCAGACCAAGGCTCCGACGGAGCCGCTGCCTGAATACTATGTTATGTGATGTCAACAACTTCCTCGAATTAACTAGATGCCTAATATTGAAATGTAATCTTGGGATCTCAACTGCTCTTTAATCCATGTTTGAAATTCTTTAATCAATTCTCTCAGTTTTTCAATATTATTTTCATAATCTTTTTTAAACTCATTTTCACTGTATCCAAAGTAAAAACCAATGTGCTCTTTAAGAGTATTCATTTTGGGTTGTCCTTCAAGAAGGTTTATTACTCTTTCTAATCTCCCCAGGATACTCCACCAAGTTTCCTTTTGAATTTCATTAAAAGCATAGTGATCATATGTACTATGTTCACTTTCAACTGATTTCTCTATAAAACCAAATAGTTCTTCGGTCAAAAAAATTGAAGTATCACTCCAACATTGACCAAGGTATCTACCTGGCAAAATTTCAATATAACAAGTGCCTTCAAGTTCTTCTTTATTCCTTATTATCTTCATTATGTTTACCTCTTAAATAATTTCGTTGATTTCACATAACGTTCTTGTGTTCATGAACCTCCACAGGAGGTTGTCCGACTGCTTTCAATTCTCTGCCAACAACCTCCGCCGGACCAAGGAGCGTCAGCGACGATGCGTGAAAACTTTTTTATAGGATGTCAGCGTCTTCACTGAACCAACCTACAAATATTTTAAATTGTTACTATTTGCTCTTTTGAGTGACTTTCCCCCTGAATGTCTTCCCACTTCGTAATAACTTTAAACTTTCTTGGCGTACCCATATGAACTACGATATTTTCTTCAAAACTCTTTCCAGGTTCAAGAAATTCATACGGGACTTTGTCTTTAAATACCACTGCTTCGACCTCAACTGGAATTTCAAAATCTACTTTGTAAGCAACTGCTTTACCAGAGTTCCAAAACTTTATTTTATATTTAGATTTGGAAATATTAACAATTCGAACCTCTACGCATGCCATAGTCTCTTCAGCACGTGCTTTTTCCTTATCTTCTAAATCATACTGTTTGAGTTTTTCTTCAAGTACAATTATTCTTTTTTGAATTTTTTTAGCTTTCCTTGAATCGATATATGAAAGTATTGATATAATTATGGCTACAGTTGGAAAGCCATACACCACTACATCCTTGAATATCTCTTTAAAAATAATCCATAGTTCTAGCAGTTCCATAAATCCTCCAATTATTTAAATAATTTTCTTATATCCTTAATAACTTGTTTCGCTATATCTTCTTTAAAATCTTCAATATTGGCATTTATTTTATAACTATTATCTTCAATAAGTTGTTCTTTTGTTGTGACAGTCCCACAATCAGAGCACTTTATTTTAGTTTCATCTGAAGCATCCTTTAAGTCACTAATTCTATCATCAATGATTAAAAATTGATCATTGCCACATACACTGCAATTCATACTTATGTTTTTCTCAAATTCTTTCATTATATTTCCCTCTCTCTATTTTTATTTTTTTTGCGCTGGTTTCCTATAACGTTCCTGTATTCAAGATGTCCGATTAATCGGATATGTCTGCCGAAATGCCTCCCCGTGTTTCATCCAGCAGACCAAGGCTCCGTAAGGAGCCACAGCTTGAATATTATGTTATGAGATGTCATGAGCTTCTTCGATTTATCCCCAAAACAGTCCGTTATGCCCTTCATCTACGATCTTCAACTGTTTTTCAAAATCTTCATCCGGTTCTATGTCATCTATGAAGTGCCATTTCCCCTTGCTGTCTTGCCAATATATCTTCCATTCGTTTTCATCTAATCTGAACTGAGCTACTGGCATCTGCACCCATTGATCACTTTTGAATCCTTGTCTTTCTTCAATTATTGTCACATGATTTCCTCTGATCTTATAACTGATTTTTATCTGGTTTTTCACATGTTCTGGTACTGCATTTTGTATATATTTTTCCATGATTTTATTTATCCGCTTCTTCGTAAAGTCATCCATGGATTTTGCCTCTCCTGTCCTAACACGTCTTGCAATGATTATATCACGATGATGTCTCATATAACGTTCCCGTATTCACGACGTCCGACGTAGTCGGATGTGTCCGGGTGCTTCTGCTACTCCGAAAATCCCTCTACCGGACTGAGGGCGTATGCCCGATCCGTGAATATAATGTTATATGAGGTGCTTGACTTCCTCGATTCTTCTAAAAACATATCATTCAGCTAAATAAAAATATGAGAATGGGGATAATTTATTTCTCATTTCATTTCTCCAGAAAGTATCCAAAAAATCCGAATGCTTAATTAATACCGTATCCATTTCATTTCTATTGTTACTTGAATCAATCTCTATTTTTTGAAATCCCAAAGCTTCACGGTAATATAAATTCACATATTGTTCGACATTATATAAAACCTCTCTGTAAAATGTAATGTCTAGTAATTCAGGGTCAGTATCTAAGTGTCCGTTATTAAACATTTTATAAGCATTTAAGGCACATCTAACATAATAATCTTGTCTTGTTCTGAGTGGAAGGTACTTGGATTCTAAGTAATTCACTTGGTCTCTTTTATATCCTAGCCCCATTATACTGAATGTAATGCATGAACTTATAATTACTAGAAGAAATGCGTGAATTTGGCTTTTCAGTAGCGCCGGTGCAGCCTTATTAATCGAGTTTATATTTGGGTTATATGTAAACTGCCCAATTAATCTTGTAGCCGCAAAAGCATCTGCATCCATTTCTAGAACTTGACTTTCTAAAGAAGGTAATTGATTCTTACGAGAATCCATAAAAAGCGATAGGTTCCGTGGACTAATACTACGAGAATGATAATAATCTAAATGTCCATTAAAAATATGACCTAATTCGTGGTATATAATTAACCTATACGAAATGCTATGCATAAGATCTAAATATAAGTTTGCCTTTTTAAGATCATATTTCTGATCACCACCGGACACGATAGTATAAAAATTAATGTTCTTTTCGTATAAGAGTGTATTTAAAATCCTAAATGTCTTTTCAAAAACTTCAGATCTAATATTTAATTTGTAGAAGCCTTCAGGTAACAAGCTGCAATTAGCATTAAACTCCATGCTGTCAGTAATTACACAATTAATTTCCAATTTCTTGCCACTATAATCTAATAAACTTTCATTACAATAATGAATTGATTCATTCAAATGATTAATATAAATCTTTTTTTCTTCTTCAGAAAGCACGATAGCACCTCTCATATACTTATTTTCTTTGCAAGCATGTCATATAACGTTCGTGTATTCACGACGCCGACGAAGTCGGTATGTCCACAGCAACTGCCCCCCTGAAACCGCTTCTGGGACCGAGGGCGAGTGCCAAATGCGTGAATAATGTTGTTATCAGATGTGAATATCATCTTCTAGATACAAAATAACCCATATGAAGTTACCACATTGAAAATAATTTATAAAATTTTTCCCAGTTCATAGTTATTATATGTTTCTTTGCGTTTTGTAAAATCTTATCAGTTTTATCTTTTTTATGTTCTGGTATCCAATTAGATAACTTATCAACGACGTTATTTTCCCATATATAAAGATTCGGGATATATTTCTCCTTTGGTTTATTTGATTCAATTAAATACTCTATAATTTCTCTTATTGCACATGACTTATCAAAGATAGGATGGTTCTCATAAGAAAAGAATGCTGATCCCTCTCTTGTGTTATTGAAAAACTCTATTACTTCATATTCATGGTTGTTATTAATATGTTCTATCGATGAATTATCAAATTTCTTATAAGACATTAATTTTGTTGAATAATCCGAGTACATATTTTTAGGTTCTATCCCAAAAAGTTTCACGTATTCTATAAATAATTCAAAAAAGCAATCTGATAATAATATTATTCTCATTCCCTCATACGCCATTACTATTTCAGTTGGTGCATCCTTTGAGATTACCCATAGAGATATCCCCAAATTATCAGCAACCTCTATGGCTTCTTTTGTAAAGCCAATAGGTGAAACAAGGGCTCCTTTTTGAGCATTTATCGCTTCTTTTGTTTGATGTAGATTCTGTACAATTGGTCTAGTAATAGGTCTTCCATGATATTTACACTCTACGATTAAAGTAAACTTGATCATATTATGTATTTCTGTTTCAAATGCAATGTCAATTTCGTATGATCCTGCCTGTCGAACTCCTTGATATTTCTTGTTTCTATAAATAGTTGAATTATAAAAAAAATCTAAGCACTTTAGTGTTTCCTCTACGAAATCTTCGTATTCTCTCGAGTTCAATGCCATATGCCTCCTTATGATTTACATTGATTTCCGATAACGTTCCCGTATTCATGAACCCCGAAGGGGTTGTCTGCTGAAATTCCTCCCCGAAATCCATCCTCAGACCAAGGCTCCGAAGAAGTTGCTGCTTGAATATTATGTTATACGACGGAATCACTTCTTGAATTTGCTCTCTATTGATCTTCTTCCTTCGCTACTCTCAGCCTTTTTCATAGTTCTTACCATCATGTGTATTGTTGAGAGATAGATATAAAAAATCCAACTCAACCAAAGCGCATCATAATCTTTCTTTTGTTTATCATTATGATGTCTGATGGCGAAGTTATTTGCAATATTATAAAGTTCAGACTCATCTTTAGACAGCATATGATCTTTAATTTGTGGCCTTAAGTATTCTAGAACATCAGCTAAATCTCTCACTGCATCTTTTCTTTCATTTAAGCTGGCACGGTATCTTCTGAATTTTAAAATAGCAACTTCGACTCTATTATCAACATTATTCAAGTCATATTCCGGAATTTTAGCTTCTAACAGGAAACTCAAACCCTTATCTCCTAATAAAAGAACTTCACCATCGTTAGACAACTCATAGCCCTGTTTATAGTCCCTCAAAATTTCATTAATCTCTACTCTGAATTCCTCTTGGCCTAAATTTTTATCAAAATCACTATAATGCCATCCACAATCGCTCCAATCATGGTATGTACCTTCAATAGGTTTTGAGACAAGATCAAAGAGTAATTCTATCACATCAAAAATATCATCATCAGAGTATTTCGTATAAAAGTCATCTATAGGCCAAATACTATGCTTACGCAGCTTCCTCAAAAAATATCCTTGAATATCACTTCCACACGTTCCAGAAATCAATCCTGCATCTACACACATTTTTCCAAATGCCTCTTGAAAATACTCCTTCTCATAAAAAAAGTGATAAGTTCTAAAAATCAATTCTCTGAGTGTTTCAATGGGAAAGTTCTCTCCTGTATTCTTTCCAGCACGTACAGAGTAATACTGCCGTTTAGTCATTAATATTCACCCTTTTTAATACTGTTATATAGCCATTCTGTACTTATGAACCCTAAAGGAGTTGTCTCCTAAGATACCTCTCCGACATTCATCCCGCAGGCTCAAACTCAGTCGGAAGCGTATACGAGAGAATCACTTCTTCGATTACCAATTCTATTCTTTCATTGTTCCGCTATGTGCTCCAATAAGTCCCCAGGTTGACAACCTAAAACCGTACATAATTTATCAATCACTTCTAATGAGACGTACTCGTTCGTATTGAGTTTAGCCATTGTAGCAGACGAAATCCCCGTCATTTTTAGCAAATCCTGCTTCTTAATTTCCCTGTCGATCAACAATTTTCGAAAAGGTTTGTAACTAATCATCTGATATTCCTTTCACACATGAAGTGAATTTTTCTTTAATTATATGAAAGTATATTTCTTTTATCAAAAATATCTTCAACATCTATTGACATAAATGTTCGATATGATAAAATTATATTCAATAATCTAAACTTTTATTCACAAAATTAAACCGATCGGCTGGTGCTCAATTATGCATAATTCTTTAGAAGTCTTACTTGATTCACTGATTCGCACTCGAATTGAAACTTTGTATGGCGAACTTAACAAAAACAGCTCCAGTTACAACCAGTTCTCATCCGAACGTAATCTTTATTTCGATCAGTTACATGAACTACTACCTGAGGATATACAAAAGACCCTATTCCTTTATGATGATGCAGACCTTTCCGTTCAAGCTATTTTAGAACGCGAAATCTATTTGCAAGGTTTTAAGGACGCTCTTCACCTACATAACGAATTACATGCATCTTTAGATTGAGAGCCTGCTGGCTCTCTTTGTATTTTGATTCTGTCGTATAATATTCTTGCATTCACGACTTCACGGCGGTTAAGGCCGTTAGGCTGGGTGGCGGTCACGCCACTTAACCGATGGGATGTGTCCGCCTGCCCTCCACTTCCCAGAAATTCAAGCGGACCAAGGATCAACTTACTAACCCGCAGCGTGAATATCGTGTTATACGACGGAACTTAGAATAGATCCACATTTTTCTCAATTATTTTTTTAACATTAGTTCAATGATTTTTCTTGTGTCTCCATCATCAGGTTCTGCATCATCCCATCCATGACCATACCAGCGATCAGTATTTCTAATCAAAAAGTCTAACTCAATCCAACGTTCTTCAATAATTAGTTGGAAAACATAGGCTATCCTATTTACCATAAATTTATTTAAGGTTTTCATGTCACTCTCAGAAAGTTGATTATTGGGATGTGCATGCATATCTTCAATAGGTCCATTCCTAAATGCAATGTGAGTAATTGCTTTTGCAATCATATTTATATTCTCTTTAACTAATAATCCTTCTTTTGTTTTGAGATTCATCTCTTTTGCTGCTTCCGATTGAACCAATAAATATTCATCCAGAATCGAATTTCTAATTGTTATTGCATACTTTTTTCGTCTATATTTAATCTTTGACATATTTACTTCAAATAATTGAGAAATCTCATAGTCTGATTTCTTTTCATCAATAAACATAGTTTTAAGATCTGCAGACGTAAGTTCATCTAAGTCCAAAGTCTCCCCAGATAATTTCCTTGCTTTATATCTTTCAAACACTCCCATGAAATCACACTCCTATAAACTAAATCTTCGTACTGTAGTATTACGTTTCTGTACTCACGAACCCCAACAGGGGTTGTCTGCTGAAATCATTCTTCGAAACCCATCTGACAGACCAATGCTCCGTTAGGAGTCGCAGCTTGGATATTATATTATACGACGGAATCACTTCTTCGATTAACCAATCGTAGTTCTTTGACTGATCTGTCATTACTCCACTATGTGTTCTAATAAATCTCCTGGTTGACAACCTAAAGCCGTACATAATTTATCAATCACTTCTAATGATACATATTCATTCGTATTTAGTTTCGCCATTGTAGCAGACGAAATCCCCGTTATTTTCAATAAATTCTGCTTCTTAATTTCCCTGTCGATCAATAGTTTTTGAAAAGGTTTGTAACTAATCATCTGATATTCCTTTCACACATGAAGTGAATTTTTCTTTAATTATATGAAAGTATATTTCCTTTATCAAAAACATCTTCAACATATATCCCCCCCTATTATTCGTTATAATAAAATTATATTTATTAAATTAAATTTTTGTTCGTAAAATTAAATGGTTAGACAGTGTTCAATTATGAATAATTCTTTAGAAGTCTTACTTGATTCACTTATTCGTACTCGAATTGAATCTTTGTACAGTGAACTAATCAAAAACAACTCAAGTTATAACCAGTTCTCAACCGGGCGCATTCTTTATTTCAAACAGTTACACGAACTATTACCAGAAGACCATATTCCTCTACGATGATGCAGTCCATTCCGTCCAAGCTATTTTAGAACGTGAAATCTATTTGCAAGGATTTAAAGACGCTCTCCACCTACATAATGAATTACATGTATCCTTAGATTGAGAGCCAGCAGTTTTGAGACTGTCGTATAACGTTCTTTATTAACGACGCCCCACCGGCTCAGGTTCAGTAGGTATCCTTTTGGAAATCCCTCTCCTCAAAAGAAGAGCAACAAGGCCCGTTCCCTCGTTCCTACCGATCCGTACGCGCTGCCTTTATCCGACGTTCCGATCCTGCTCTTCCGTGCGTCCGCCCTCTCTTCGCATTGTCAGCCGCCTCCGGCGTCGTTTTAAATTGCTGTTGAAATAGGAAGCGAAAAGATAAAAAGCCCGCGCTGGACGCGGGCTTTGCTGTTTATAAGTCAAAATCATGCCTACTCATGTTCCTCGACCTTAAACTGGCTTAATTCGTTTTGAAGCTTATTGGACAGTTGGCTTAATTGTTTGGATAGTTCAGCAACCTGTTCGAAGCTCTCCAATTGTTCCTGCGTGCTGGCGCTAACCTCTTCGGTTGAAGCGGAATTCTCCTCTGTGGTGGAAGAGATGATCTCTAGCGCCTGCAAAATCTCATCTTTGTGCTTATGCACTTTGGAGGTGTTGTTGCTGATCTGGATCATTCGCAATTTCAAATCTTCCAAGTCCTTGTTAATACTAAAAAATACTTGCTTGGTGTTCTCCACCGATCTGGCATTTTCTTCTGCAATTCTCAGACCGTGAGCCGTATGCTCAACCGATACGCTGGTTTTTTCTTCAATCACACGTACCTTCTTGTAGATTTCCTGTGTCGCCAGTGCAGTCTGCTCAGCCAGCTTGCGCACCTCTCCGGCAACAACGGCAAACCCTTTGCCCTGTTCTCCCGCACGTGCAGCTTCGATGGAAGCATTGAGCGCCAGCAGGTTGGTCTGCGTTGCAATTTGATTAACCGTGTCAACGATGCTCGAAATCTCATGACGGCTCAGATCGATATCCTGAATAATAGCCGACATCGCTTGTGTGGAATTGTGATTTTCTTCTGCCCATTTGGATAGCTGATCTACTACATTCAGCCCCAATCCGCTTTGTTCGGCAGAGGTTTGCACCATCGTTTCGATGGCTTTCGTATCATTGGCAATTTCGTCAATTTGGCCGGACAATGCTCCGGTTTTTTGTAAAATATTATCCGTTTCGGTGGACTGATAGTTCGTCGCATTGGCAATTTCATTGATTGCTGTCGCAGTATCGTTCATCGTTATCGCGGTTCTGGAAGAAATGGATTGCAGATCGTGAGAAGACTGATTCAACACTTGAGCTGAGCTGCCCACCATTTGGAGCATTCCTTGAATTCTTTGAACCATATTGTGAACTCCTTGAGAAATTTGACCGATTTCGTTATTGGAATGTGTATCAAACTGAACGGTCAAATCTCCATTTTCAATCAGCTTGATTTTTGCGAGCAGCTTCGGTATTGATCTCAACAGATAACGGAGCGTTATATAACAAATCACAACCAGCAGAATTGTGGCTACCGCAAAACCGCCAATGGTAATCCAGGTAAAGGCTTTTAATTCTGTGAGCGCCTCTTGTTCAGAAATGGTTAAGCCTACGGACCATCCGGTATCTTTACTGGTTGCATACCCGATATAGCGCCGTTCTCCAATATCATTAATCAGCTGTACTCCGGACTCGCCGGCAATCATTTTCTTTCCGATCTCCCCAAGCTCGCCTGTGCTTTCGTTAATCTTTTCTTTCAACACTTTATTTTGATCGGGATGATATAAAATATCGCCCGTTTTGGATGCAAGAATCGAATAACCTGTGCTTCCGAGCGAATAGCTTTGCATAACGGCAGGGATGTCTTTGAAAGCAATATCAATAGCAGCAAATCCGATTAATTGGTTACTGCTGTTTTTGATCGGATAGAAAATGCCCATAAGCACACTACCCGAATTGACGTCAACATAGGGATCTGAGTAGTATAAACCGTCTGCTTCTACAGCCGGCTTGAAGTACGGGCGTGTTTGGATATCGAAATCCGGGCTCGATGCAGCACCATCATTTTGAAGAAAGAAGCCTTTACCAGATATTCCTGCAATCCAGGCGTCGGCAAAAGAGGGCTCTGCTTTTACAATGGCTGCCAAAGTCGCTTTGGTTTGCTCAGCATAAGGAGAAGTTTTCGCCATCTCTGCTGATGGGGTGGTTTCTATATATTTCTGAAATAAGTTGTTCGTTGACATTTGTTTGACAAGCGATCCCTTTTCCTTAAATAACGCATCGAATTGACTGACGATAGCCTGCGTCTTGGTCTGAAGCATGGCCTCTTGCTGCTTGACAAGCATGCTTTGCGTGCTTGCAAACATAAACGTCCCCAAGGTTGCAAAGACGACAACGATAATGACTAACAGCACCAAGGCCAATGTATTCGCGATGCTGGATGATCTGAATACGCGCTTTTTTATATTTTGTGACATGCTGCCATCTCCCCAAGGAATATTGAGCGAAAAGCTCTTAGATAATATGTCGGAAGTATACAGCTGTTTTAATAGGTTTTTAGTATATACAAATTAAGGTATTACACGGGACCTAGATGCCCATAAGTATACAGGAGATGCAGCGTATCAACGTATGTCCCCAGGCTCGATTTCCGTCGACGAGCAGCTGGATTAGCCATGAGGAGAACCCTGCAGCTACGGGTGAAGAATAAACTGGAGAATGAACAAAATGGGGAAACAACGAATAGAGATGCAACCAGATAGCAGCCATTCTATAAGCCTATAAAAAAAGCATGAATGAGCGCGGTTAGACCGCCCCATTCATGCTTGCCATACACCAGTTATAAACCGGACAGAATACTCAGCCCCGGCTCATTTCGTAATCGCTGTAACAGCGGTGTCAACCAACGCTTTTGACGAGACAGGACCGCCAAACGTCCATGTCTTGCTGTCCAATGCATAGGTACGTTTTTCTTTGACAAAATTCAGGCCGTTCCAGACCGAATTATTTTTCAGTGCTGCACCGAGAACATCATCGTCCGGCTGCACAATATAGAGGAAGTTGCTGTCCTGAACGGCAGGCAGCGCTTCAATGCCTACAGTTGAAAAACCGTACTGCTCAAGCTTGGCCGGTTTCCAATCGTTAATCAGCCCGATCTTCGCCAGTGTTCCGACGACAACCGAGTTATCCGAAAACATGCGCAGGCTGGCTGCATTTTGATAAGTGAACGCCTGTGTCAGGCTATAATGAAACTCCGCTTTACCCGCAGTAGCGAGCTTTTCTTTGGCTTCCGCATAATGCTGATCCAACTCCTTCAGCACCTGCTTCGCTTTATCTTCTTTTCCAAGAGCGACCGCGATGTTGTTGAATATCTCTACCATTTTGTCATAATCATAGCCTTTACCGCTATTCAGACTATATTCAATTGTCGGTGCAATGGCTTTCAGCTGATCATAGATAGCTGCATTTCCATCAACATTGGAAATGATCAGATCCGGCTTCAATGCAGCAATCGCCTCCAGATTGGGCTCATTGCGCGTTCCGACATCGGTCACGCTGCTGTCCAGCCCTGCCTCCGAAGATACATACTGCTTGTATCCGGCATTATCCGCATTACCAATCGGCTGAACGCCCAGCGCAACCATATCCTCCGTAAATGTCCATTCCAGCACGACAACACGCTTTGCCGGGCTGTCGAGTGTGATCTCACCACGGTTATGCTTTACTTTCACAGGACCAGCCGCTTCGGCTGGTGTGCTGTCCGGAGTTGCCGTCTGGCTTTCCGATGTATTGCTTGCAGCTCCGCAGCCTGCCAGAACAAGCGCAAAAATCAGCAACATTACAATCCCGCTCAAACCTTTTTTCATAGAATGTATTCTCCCCGTGTATGTACATTTTGTAGATAATGATAATCATTATCAATTTTGGATTATGACGGAGAAATGTAATTTTGTCAATGATAAAAGGTGGCACAGCAGCTGACCCAGGCACTCCTTACATGGGAAGCTGGTGCCTGGTGTCGTTATATTTTCCGAAAGTTAAGAGCTTAGTAGGCTTTCCATTCCCTTTCCTATACACAGGATTCCGAAAACGGATTTAGATTCACTGCGTTAACCCAATTGCATCGTGGTAACACAGGTATCGTCCTTTTCAAACGTGGAGATTTTAGATTTTGCAGTCTTCCCTTCATGCTTCACCGTAACGCTATAGGTTTTGTCACGCGGCAGCCATAGATCAATAAATCCATTGGACTGGGATTTTATTAAGGTTTTATTCATGACTGAATTCCCAGCGGAATCATGAATCGTTACACTGAATTCTTCATCCTTTATTTCGCCTTGACAACCGGTCAGGCTATGGGTTGCACAAGGGTGGGTCTGTTCCATAAATGGCGCTATCGAAAGAAAAAACTCGTTATCAGGCAGAGCATAGGTCTTTGTTGTGGTACCATCCTCCGATACACTCAACTGACTGGAAGTGATAGAAGCGGACTGGGCCGTTGCCTTTCTTGTACTGAAATCATGCACCAATTGCTTGATATTTGACGCTCCCTGGTTGTTGGCTTCTTCTCTTTGGGCATTCCCTGCAATCAGGTAAGTCCCTATGGCAACAGCAACTAACCCGGTAGCTATCAAGGTTAATTTTTTCATTTTGAGTTCATCTCCTTGTCCCTCTTTTATTATTATAAAGGTGGATTGTCAACATTAAATCAAACAACTTTTTTAAGGGCTAATTTTCGATAGTGAATTGGAGTCATGTACCCCAGTGTTCCATGAATTCGATGCTTGTTATACCAATTTACATAGTCAAAAA
>NZ_MCBP01000024.1:0-23964 GCF_001705305.1 Paenibacillus kribbensis | reverse complement strand
GAAGAACAGTTTTCAACTGCGGGGTTTACCCCCATAGACCGCCACGTTCTTCCGGCTTTCCCCATCTTAAAACAGCAAAATAAAAAGACCAACCAGAAATTCTGGTTAGTCTTATAATACGAACAGACCGCCCTCCCCAAGGTAACGGTCTATTGTTGGACCCTACTGCCGACTGCTCTTTAAGCAGTGGTTGTATACTGGAGTCGTGTTAGCCGCACGGCTCCTTTACTATTCTTACCTCAGTATAGCTCATTTTATTACGTAAAAACAGCTTTTATCTTCAAAAATATTACTGAATGCTCGCTCTCTTTATACGAGTTATTGTCACACAAATTTAGAATTCTATATATTGACAAATAATTATTTTTATGTTATAATATTAATTTACATATTTTAATTTCGTGATACGATTCCTTTGTATAACATCAACTCTTTTAGGAGGGATTCGATGCAATTGGACAAGGGGATACAGATACTTCAGGTTTCTTCTACCATCATGGGACGAACAGAAAGCATTCACCCCACCCTAATGTGGGACGAAGATAATATAATTTTAGTGGACACGACTTACCCCGGGCAACTACCGCTTTTACAGGAATCAATTCTGAGTACCGGATTCACCCTTCATAAACTTACCTCCATATTCATTACACACCAGGACCTCGATCATATCGGTAGTTTAGCAGATGTAGTTCGGACCTCTTCATCCCCGGTTCAGGTGTTTGCCAGTTCTATCGAAAAGCCCTATATACAGGGAGAAAAGCGGCTTATAAAACTGACGCCAGAAGCGATAGCTCAAGCTGTAAACTCCTTACCCGAATCCGTTCCGATAGAGTGGAGACATGCATTTCAGCGCACGCTGGAAAATCCCCCAAAGGCTATAGTGAACTCCACAATCGTTGCCGGGGAGGAATTGCCCTTCTGTGGAGGAATCGTAGTTATAGATACTGCTGGCCACACACCGGGACACCTAAGCTTCTATCATAAGCCCAGTCAAACCCTGATCGCAGGTGATGCTCTGACTGTAGTGAACGGCGAGCTGCAGGAGCCGTGCCCACAATACTGTCACGATTTTAATATGGCGAAGGAATCTCTTAAAAATCTGTTTCCTTATGATATTAAAAAAGTGATCTGCTTTCATGGAGGGCTTTACGAAGGCAATTGCAATCAGCGGATAGCTGAAATATATGAATCCTAGCTTTTGATGAATTGCTCATACAGCCCCTTGACCGGTAAGTGAATCATCTAAAGAAAAGACTAACCATGAAATTCCTGGTTAGTCTTTTTCTAGATATTTTACTGTTAAACCCTAAAAGTCCGCCCTATGAGCATGCTCAGCAGGAAGCAAAAATGCCATAACTAGGCTTTCAAATGGACTCTTAATACAGGTACATCTGGAGAAGTAGATGAACCTTCCAATATTTCCACATGACTGATCATCTCTTGCCCGTCCGGAACGATTACTGGAGTAATTATCGGCAATCCATCCCGTTGAATCGCATCCAGATCAAACTCCATTAATAATTGACCCGCTTTAATGCTATCTCCTGTTTGCACATGTGGATTAAAGCCCTGTCCTTTGAGGGAGACTGTATCAATCCCGACATGTATCAAAATTTGTACTCCGGATTCATGTTCAATGATCAGAGCGTGTTTGCTTTTCTCCATGACATGAGCGACCTTACCTGTAAAAGGAGCGATGACCTTCCCTTCAGTCGGATGAATCGCGATGCCTTCCCCCATAGCCTTCGTAGAGAAAGCAGGGTCTGGAACCTCTTCAAGGGAAACTACTTGACCTTTAATTGGCGCTACCATGTCGAATTCTTCAATACGAGGAGCCGTCTTCTTTTTCAACCATTTAAACATAACGATGCCACCTTATTTAACAGATTACATTCAAAAACAGTGAATAGGACTTAACTACACTCTTTTAGGAACCGGTTCCACAGAAGAAATAAATAAAAACCGGATTTTGGAACCGATTTCTATTTGAATTATAGTGAATGCCTGTCCAGAATGTCAAGGCGCTATCGTCGCAAAATAACCCGGCTAAGATAATGTCTATCTTAATCGGGTCATTTGTTATCATAATTACGTATTTAAGTATTTTCACTCTTAAAAACGGATATTTTATGGTATACTTTGCTAGTACAACATACGGCTAAAAGAGCGGTCGGCTAGTCTCCCCGAAGGGAGGTGATGCCCATGGAGGTTAAAGACGCGATTTCCTTGATGATCATGTTTGGCATGTTCATTCTGGCATTGCTTACCTACGTGAAAAAGAAATAGACCGCTCTGACTAAGGAATACGGTCTATATCCGACCTTATCTTACCCGGCCGACTGCTCTTTATGCAGTTGTTGTATGCTGGAGTCGTGTTAGCGCACGGCTCCTTTACTATTCTTACCTCAGTATAGCTCATTTTATTACGTAAATACAGTTTTTTTCTTCAAAAATTTTACTGATTGCTCTGCTATTTTACTTGTCCGGTACATACTCTATGAGGTCTGAAAGCTTACAATTAAAGGCATGACAAAGCTTAAATAAGGTTTCCAATTTCGCTTTTCTTACCCTTCCAGCGCCTGCTTCAATTCCTCAGGCGAAGCGTCCCACCATTCCTCGTTATGGGAAATCAACAGGCTTTTGAGTGCTGCTTTATCCTCACTGCCGAGATCCTCCAGCATGAAACGACGCTTGAGCGCGTAGTCCATACGGTTGACGTGATCGGCGAGAATTTTCCAGCCGCGTTTGGCCTCGTCATCAATCAGCATCTCGCAAGCTGTCGCACCGCCATACATACGTCCTTCGGGCGTGCGATCCACGGCTACCCATACCAGCCATACCCGGCGTCCGTTCGGTACGTCCTCTTTATTCGTAGAGAACTTGATTCCACGTTCCACTTTACTTTTGGCATGCATGGCACCAATATCAATTTTCGCCTCTCCCCGGTCAATGATGACCGGAGACATGCTGTTCAGATCGATTGAGCCTGCACCGAAGCCCTTATGTTTGCTCTTGCCACTGACAATGTTCAGTGCAATCTGTTTTTTGCCGTCCGGCTGATTTTCACTCATGCGTCACTAGGCCTCCATTTTCCGTCTTCAACACTCTATTCTACACTACAAATATTTTAACTAATAATCTCCCGAAAGCAAACATATACATGCTGTAGATGCTTGTCAACGGGAGGTATCCATTGTATGACCCCAGCACGCACCAAAATCGTTTTATTGTCCACACTAGCCCTCGGTCTCCTCGCAGGGACGTTATGGTTTGCCTGGCAGCCGCAATCGCAACCCGATCCGCAATCCATAGGCCAACCAACATACGGCTCCCAGTCTGAGTCTGCGCTTGCTCCAGATACGGGCAAGCCTTCAGGGGCAAACATCCTGCCTGATCTGCCCAAGAATCCTCCACAGCCCGCTTCAGAAATCCTCAGCAAAAGGGTGGTGGAGTATCACATTGATGTGTCCCTGGAAGAAGGACAGGTGTTGCGAGGTACAGAGACGCTGACCTGGAAGCATCCGGGGAAGAAAACCGTGAACGATCTGTATCTTCATCTATACCCGAATGCCTTTTCTTCCATGGAAACCACCTTTATGAAGGAATCCGGGGGCAAGCTGCGCGGAGACACCATGCCCAAGGACGGCTTCGGCTCCATGACGCTGACTGAGCTCAAGACGGAAGACGGTTTATCCCTTATGCACCGCACCCAATATGTACAACCGGATGACGGTAACGCAAACGACCGCTCGCTCATGAAGGTGCGTCTGCCCAAGCCGGTACGCGGTGGCGAAGAAATTACACTATATATGAAGTTTGAGGTAAAGCTGCCTGCCATCTTCGCACGGATGGGCGCGACAGATGACTTTGTAATGGCAGGACAGTGGTTTCCCAAACTCAGCGTTTATGAGACTGCAGGACAGCGCGGGCGTGCCGAGGAGGGCTGGAATCTCCATCAGTATCATGGCAACTCCGAGTTTTATGCCGATTTTGGAATTTACAGCATACGGATTCGAGTGCCTGAAACGTACATCGTTGCCGCAACCGGCTTTCCCACTCGCGGAGCAGTCCGGCAGAATGGACAGAAAATATATCAATTTTACGCTGATGACGTGCACGATTTTGCCTGGGCCGCTTCACCCAACTTTGTAACGGTAGAAGAACCCTTTTCTTCTGCTGAAGTCCCCGGTGTCAAAATCAAGCTGTACCTCGACCCGTTACACAAGGAACTCAAGGGACGCTATATGAGCGCAGCCAAGGCCGCACTTTCGTATTACAGCAAATGGTACGGGCCTTATCCATACTCCACCCTGTCCATTGTGGTTCCACCCAAAACAGGCAATGGCGCCGGAGGTATGGAATACCCGACACTGATCACGGCCGCCGCGGCGGATAACCTGAATCCCGGCTATAACCTGGAACGGACATTAGTTCACGAGATTGGACATCAATATTTCTACGGGATGGTAGCCAATAATGAGTTTGAGGAGCCGTGGCTGGATGAAGGCTTTACCTCTTATGCAGAGGAACGACTCATGGAGCAGGAATATGGGCTCACCCCTAACTTGCCGCTACAATCAGGCCAGATAGCCTCTCCACAACCGCTAAACCGCGAGTCATGGAAGTATGGCTCCTCTGCTGCGTATGGGCAGAATGCCTACTCTCGAGGCAAGCTGGTACTACAGGGCATTGAACGTCAGGTCGGAATAAAAAAAATGGATCGCATTATGCGCACCTACGTCCAGACGTACCGATTCAAACATCCCTCATCACAGGATTTTCAACGTATCGTTGAGAGAGTCACCGGACGCTCATGGAGCCACTATTTTGAACAATATGTATATGACGGCCAGATGGCGGACTTCTCGGTGGATCGCATCACGAACCACAAGCTGGAGAATAAATATGAATCGATCGTAACGCTGAGCAAAAAAGGTGCGGATTATCCCAAGATCCCCGTTCAATTTACCTTCAAGGATGGGACAACGATATTCAAGGCCTGGGACGGCGCGGGTAAAAGCACAACTTATCGGCTCAAGAGCGCCTCTCCCGTTTCATACGTGACCATTGATCCGCTATATACCATTGCGCTGGAAAACAAGCATATCAACAATACCCTCAAGGCCGAACTGGACGAAAGGCAGCAAACTCGTTGGAACGTAAGTGTAACCAAGCTGTTGGAGACACTGCTTGGAAGTCTGTCATGGTGAGGTGTCTATAGATGCGGACGGTTATAAAAGAAGGCTGGGCGCTGGTGCGCATACAATTTTATATTGTCATTATTCTGTTTCTGTATCAGCTGCTGTGGGGAGTATTTCTCTACAGGCTGGTGCAATCCGCCGTTATCCCGCTACTGCTGCGTTACCCCGATCAGGGGCATAACGAGTTGGGCCAGACCTTGTTCTGGATGGAAAGTCAAATTGCCCTCATGGACAACCGGGAAGTGCATATATACTTGTGGGTACTACTGGGGGCGACGGTGCTGCGTATGCTGATCACTCCCTTCATTAGAGCCGGAATATATCAAAGTCTGCATACCCATGCGACCGAGCCGCAAAGCCTGTCTTTCTTCCGTGGGATGAAACACCATGGCTTGTCATCGTTGCTTTATTACATCATCGAGCTGGGACTATTACTGCTTCCCGCTATCTGGGTGATGCCGAGGCTCTATCCTATTGCAGCAGGAGCGCTGCAATCTCCCTCTTATTTGCTGCATATATTGCCCTATGCCGTCGGATGGATCGCATACGGCTGGTTCATCCGGCAGTGCATCCTGTACATGCAGCTGGGCACTGTCGGTGGTCACGCCATACTGTCGTCCCTGCTCGCCTTTTTTCGCCAGATCCTCCCGGCTATTGGCATATCACTTCTGCTGGGCGCTTGTGTGCTGCTTGTCTTCGCTCTATTCGGCACCGTGGCAATGATTTGGACGGGTATGCTGGCACTCATTCTCCAGCAATCGTATCATTTTGTTACCAGTCTGGTAAGGCTGTGGCATATCAGCTCTCAATACCGGCTGTGGCATACCGATATTTCCAGCAGAGGCTGAGCTCTCTCTTTATGTGTTTTATTTTATTCCAAGCTGTCGAAAAATCTCTGTTCATCCTTACGCAAACGGCATCTAACTGAATACTTTTAACAAAATCTGTTCCTGGGATATCAGGGACAGATTTTTTTGTAACTTTTTGCGATGAAACATTTGCCAAAGCCAGCGGACTTTGTTACAATAGTCGCAGTGAACTGATAGTAACAACTTTGTAATCTTTATTGTAACCTTTATCTCAAAAGTTCATTACCATGAATACGCTCTCCAAGGTGCACATCATAAGTTAAGCCTAATTCCTGGCACCTGGGAAGCGGGGGAACCAGTTTGGGTGAATTGATCTCGCAACAGAGTGGTCATAGGGGAACCTTCTACCGAATCCTTAAGCTAACCTCGCAGGCATTGGAAGGGGTACATTTTTTTTGAAGAAGAAGCTAACGATCGCAGCCATGGGTCTTGCCATTGCCTTTACATCTTTTACATTCGGTGGCGGCAGTGCATATGCAGACTCTAAGATGGATCAGATCATCCAAGATGCCAAAGGAACAAGCTACAGAAGCGGAGGCACTACCCTCGAAGGGTTTGATTGCTCCGGCTTCACAATGTATGTATTTAACAAACTGGGAATTAAACTGCCGCATCAATCTGGTTCACAATTCAAAATGGGATCTTCCGTATCCCGTGATGAAATGAGACCTGGAGATCTGGTGTTCTTTAACACAACAGGGAGAGGCATTTCCCATGTAGGTATCTTCGTAGGTGAAGGGAAATTTGCTCACTCTTCGTCTTCACGTGGTGTAGTGGTTAGCTCATTGAACGAAAATTATTACGCTAACCGTTATGTTGGTGCAAAAAGAATTATGAGCACTGACGCTTACCACGCCGTAGCTTCTGAAACTCCTGATGACGACAATGTAGAATAGCTGACGCATAGCAAGCTAACCTTAGCCGCAATTTGATTCTGGCCGGAATCGAATTGCGGTTTTTTATGTCCCCAACATCAGCAATGGTTATGATTACTAACGAACTGACATCTCAAAAGGTTTCAATTTGGGAGATGAAATAAACACGCTTGCCATTCCTCTGTAACTTGTCTACAATCTGTTGTTAACAGTTTAAGTACCTGTATAAGGAGGATGTAAGAGCATGCCGGCCTCAATATCTAACTTCCGGATCGTACCGATGGACGAGCATCAGGCAGCTGCAATCTGTGAATGGCGCTATGATCCACCCTACAACATCTACGGCTGGCTACCCTGGGAACAAATGAAGGCGCTGGAAGTCGAATTTGGGAATCCCACACTTCGCCAAGAGCAATATGTTGCCATACTGGATGAGGAGAGCAAGCTGGCAGGATTTGCGCAATATTTCCCTATGGTTGGTGTAACCCGGCTGGGTCTTGGAATGCATCCCGCCAGATGCGGACAAGGCAGGGGCTCCGATTTTGTCCGTGCGATTGCTGAGGAAGCCAGACGGCGCAACCCGCAGAATGAAATTGATCTGGAGGTGCTCACCTGGAATGAGCGCGCCATCCGGGCTTACATGGCAGCTGGATTTGAGCTCACAGATACCTATGAACGACTGACTCCTGATGGCAAAAAGCCATTTTATTGTATGGTATATCAGCCCGACCACTAGAGCCGGGCTCTATGATAAAAGCGCCTTCGGCATACAACTCCTCTGTTGTATAGCGAAGGCGCTCTTATCATCATCCAGCAGATCATTACACACTCAATGACTGATGCTTAATGACTGCTGCGCATTTTCTCAAAAGCTTCATTATATTGTTGGGCTTCCTTAATATCCACGGCCATAATACCGCCATCATCCCATGAGGTCAAACGCAAAGTCACGGTCTTGTAATCAATCGTAATAAACGGATGATGATTGAATGCTTCAGATATAGCAGCAACCTCATCCACGAATGCAATCCCTTTCATAAAACTGGAAAAATTATATTTCCGAACGATCCAACGTCCTTCCTCCAGTTCCCAGCCCTCCAGTTTCTCCAGATGCGCTTCAATCTCTTCTTGTGTAAAAGGCATGTTACGACTCCTCCTCATTTATACGGAAGCCTTTCAGCCGCTTGAGTGCGGCCAAAACTAAGATTTAGTGGTGTACATATTACCACGGCCCCGTTGATAAATCCATAAGACGACCTTCAAATTAAAGGGACCGACGTTAACTCCTCATCTCCAATGAGAACATAGATCCGGTGCTGCTCTGGCTCATAGATCACAACGCCGCTGCCTACAGTAATGACAGGCTCTGTACCCAGTGCATAAAACAAATCCTCCGCCAACGCCTCGTTGACCTCCTGACGTCCCACCGGGTCCAGCCTGTCCCAGTCTTCTGCTTCCATTTCGAAAAATTCATAGCTGTCTGGAATGCGGTCTACAGCCTCTGTCAATTCGTTCAAAATTTGTTCATACTCCCGCCCATGCTTCACTCCCATGCCGTTTCCTCCAGTTCTTCCGCCATTCATTACATAATCACCTTATTATACCGGAAATTCGCACTTAACAAAAAAGAGAGTTTTGTCGATAAATACTATAATCCGTCTTGTAATGATGCGTTTGGGGCAAGGACGACCCCGGCGGCATGAAAGGATTCAAAATCTATTCTCATGGATGAGGTGTATCATGCAAATTTCAACCATTATTGGACTTGTGCTCGGGATTGTGTCACTGGTCGTCGGGATGATCTTAAAAGGCGCTCCAGTCGTCAACTTGGTCAACAACCCCGCTGCTTACATGATTATTTTTGTCGGAACGGCTGCAAGTATATTTATGGCCTTTCCGATGGCAGAGATCAAACGGATTCCAAAGCTGTTCAAGGTTATCTTTACCGAACAAAAACTGTTAGATCGCAAAGAGCTTATCGGTACATTTACCGAGTGGGCATCTATTACCCGTCGTGAAGGTCTGCTCGCGCTGGAATCCAAGGTCGAAGAGATCAACGATCCCTTTATGCGCGGCGGTATGCGTATGATTATTGATGGCAATGATCAAGAGTTCGTACGCGATGTTCTAATGGAAGACATTAACGCTACCGAAGATAGACACCGCTCTGGCGCACTGATTTTCTCCCAGGCTGGTATGTATGCTCCAACCCTTGGGGTTCTCGGTGCGGTCGTAGGTCTGATCGCGGCATTGGCCGATCTTAGTGACATGGAAAAGCTGTCTCACGCCATCGCTGCCGCCTTTATTGCAACGTTGCTGGGTATCTTTACCGGTTATGTCCTGTGGCATCCAATGTCAAACAAGCTGAAACGGCTCTCCAAAAAAGAGGTTGAGTTGAAGCTGATGATGGTCGAAGGCTTGCTCTCAATCCAATCGGGTATCTCTACTATTGCCATCAGCCAAAAGCTGACGATCTTCTTAACGCCTACCGAACGGGCTAGTATGACCCAGAAGGATGGCGATTCCAGTGAGTAAAAAAAGACATGAACCGCATGAAGAACATGCAGACGAAAGCTGGCTGTTGCCATATTCCGACTTAATGACCCTTCTGCTGGCACTATTCATCGTCTTATTCGGTATGAGCTCGCTGGATGCCAAAAAATTCGAAACTATGGCTCAATCCCTGAGTGCGGCTTTCAGCGGCGGCACAGGCGTGCTGGATCAATCGGCTGCCAATCCGTCGTCACAATCCATGGATATGGGCAAAAATAAAGAGCAGGTATCCCAACCCCTAAAATCTAAAGCCACTTCTACCTCTGAACTGCAAAAGCAGCTCGCTCAGAGGGAAGAGGAAGATTTAAAGAAGCTTAAAAAGCAAATGGATCAGTATATTCAAGATAACGGCCTGTCTCCACTGCTGAACACCAGGCTGAACCAATCCCAGCTAATGATCACCATTAGCGATAATGCCTTGTTTTCATCAGGGCAGGCCGAAGTTAAGCCGGAAGCAAGAAAGCTGGCCAAGTCGATTTCCAGCATGCTCCAGCAGTTTCCTGGCTATGATGTAATCGTATCGGGTCATACGGATAATGTCCCTATCTCCAACAGCCAGTTCCCGTCCAACTTTGATTTGAGCGCCAAGCGCTCACTGAATTTCTTGCGTATTTTGTTGATCAATCAGAACCTCGACCCAACCAAGTTTGTATCTATCGGTTATGGCGAGTACCGCCCAATAGCGAGCAATCAAGACGGTCAAGGACGCGCTAAAAACCGCCGGGTTGAGATTTCCGTTCTCCGCAAATATCAGAATGGTACACAAGTTATTAGCCCTACCTCAAGTGCGAGTGAAGGTTGATCATGCATATGTTATATGAGCAAAGGCACCGCCGCATTTTTTATGCAGCTGGTGCCTTTTGGTTTAGCGATTCGTGTATCTGCCCTGTCCTATTCGATGATCATGAGCTGTAGGCTACGAGAAGCCCCTCTGGCTTAGCTAAGCGTATAATCGAGCATCTGACCAAGCTCCTGCTTTTCAGCCTCTGTCAGGTCACGCCAGGCGCCTTTCTGGAGCGATCCCAACCGAATGTTCATTATCCGCAGTCGCTGCAGCTTTTGGACTTCATAGCCGAAAGCTGCACACATCCGCCGGATTTGACGATTTTTCCCTTCCGTCAGGATAATACGGAATACATACTCCGATACACGCGTCACCTCGCAGGGCAGTGTCCGCTGACCGAGTATTTTCACACCACTGGACATCCCCTGCACAAAAGATAATGTGACGGGACGATCCACCGTTACGATATATTCCTTCTCATGCTTGCCTTCGGCCCGTAAAATCTTATTCACAATGTCTCCATCATTGGTAAGTAAAATGAGACCTTCTGAATCCTTGTCCAGACGTCCGATTGGGAATATCCGCTGCGGGTGCCCCACAAAATCGACAATGTTGCCTCTAATGTGACTCTCTGTTGTGCTGGTTATTCCCACCGGCTTGTTCAATGCAATATATACGTGATTGGACTTCTCGCGTAATGGCTTGCCGTTCACGCGAACGTCATCACCCTCCTCCGCTTGGCTGCCCAGCACTGCCACTTCACCATTAATCGTCACGCGGCCGCTCTCCACCAGCTTGTCCGCCTCACGACGCGAGCAAAAGCCGGTTTCGCTGATAAACTTGTTAATGCGCAACCTGTGTACCCTCCATTTCTACTGTCACGCTTCCTCGCGTCCCATCCCGTTACTCAGGTTTGGCAATCGGAAGCTGCACAAGGGCTGTCGTTCCCTCTCCCTCTGTGCTTTCAATATCCAGTGTGCCTTTATGGCTCTGTATAATACGCTGGCTGACCATAAGTCCGAGTCCTGTACCTGTTTCTTTGCTAGTGAAAAAAGGCTCGCCCAGCTTGGACAGCATTTCTGCAGGAATACCTGTCCCCTGATCCCGTATGAAGATTTTAACGCTTTCTCCCTCTAAGAACAAATGAATCGTGATCATACCGCCTTTACTCATAGCTTCCATACTATTTTTAAGTAAATTAATAAATACCTGTTTTAACTGATTTTCTTCAGCGTATACAAGAGCAGGCTCCTCCGTGACCTGAAGGTTAAAAGCAATACCCAGCAGATGCGCCTGACTATCAAGCAACGAAATAACGTCGCTCACAATATAACGAACATCTTTTTTCTGAAAATGCACGGCCTGTGGCTTCGCCAGTATTAAAAACTCGCTAACAATCAAATTAATGCGATCCAGCTCAGACATCATAATATCATTATGCTTCAAATTCAGCATTTGATTTTGCTGCTGTAGCTGGAGAAAGCCCCGTAGCGTGGTCAGCGGATTACGAATCTCGTGCGCCACGCCTGCCGCCAGTTGTCCTACGGTTGTCAGTTTCTCTGATCTGCGCAGCAGCTCCTCCATCCGGTTGCGCCCTGTAATATCACGCGAGACGCTGATAAATCCCACAATTTCGCCTTCCTCATCCAGAATGGGCGACGTGCTCATACTAATCTCTACTGTACTTCCATCCTTACGCATTCTAAGGGTCTCAATGGACACGATGCTTTCACCCTGAAGCAGGCTCTCCTTCTGCAGTTCATACTCCGCCTGTTGCTGTGGAGGTATAAATTCCAGCGTACGTCCAACCAATTCTTTCTTGGTCCAGCCGTATAAGGCTTCAAAAGCATGATTAATCCGAACGACACGATCTTCCTGATCAGTCACAAGAATCGCGTCGGCTGTCTGATTAATAACCGATTCCAGATGCTCCTTTACAGAACGGTTCTCCTCATACATCTGTTCGAGTCTCCGTGTATACATACCCAGGTTGTAGGCCATCGCGTTGATGCGCTCACCCAGCTGTGCAAGCTCATGGCCACCCTTAATTTCCAGCCGTGTATCAAAGTGTCCATCAGCCATCTCGTTCACCTTCTCCAGAATGGACTGAATGGGACGGACAAACAGGCTGGCTAGCACATAGCTCCCAATAATGACAACCTCCAAAAGGACAATGGAAATGGCAATTAGGCTAATCAATTGTTTGGAAATAACCGAGGTGATCGTATCATAATTCATAACAATTCGAATGACATAGGCTTCACGGTTCGTCGGATAAAAAGGTATGTAGCTGACAAGAGCCCGCTGGCCTTTAATATAACAATCCTGTACAATACTCTCCCCTGAGAGAATAGCCCTGGACACGGCCAAACGGTCCTCCTGCACTCTAGTTAGTTGATACGTGCCGAATTGGATCGGTTTGTTGTACATATAATAGTATTTCCGATCATTCCCGTTCTTGTCCATCGTAGCGCCACCAAAGGTTGCAGGGTTAATTCCCGTAATCTCCATGATGCGATAATCCACTTGCTGAGTCTGCTTTACGATCTCATCGGGGCTTAAGATGGATTCGAAATTTTGCACTGAAGTATACTGAAAGGAAATTCGAATTAAGTAGTTACGTTTTTGGTCATAATAAAATCCCCATTTATTAATATGTGAGGAGTCTAAACCTGTGTAGTCAAATGATCCGGTCCAAAAATGATCCAAATTCTGTCCTTGCGCCATTCTAGCCTGTCCATGCTCATACAATTGGTCAACTGCACTTTTCCAATGTCCATTCAATGGATCGGAAGACGCTACTTCTTTGGGATTTGAGGATTTGACAACTCTATATCCCTCCCCATCGCGAATCATCAAAGAAATATTAATATCCCTATGGCGTGTGGCTATCTGTTGAAGTTGTTCTTGCTGTATTTTTTGGATGTCAGGATCTAGCTGATTGGCAGCCAACGTGGCAGAAAGCCACAAATTATATCCGAGCTGTTCGTCAACTGCCTCCCAGCTATGCCGGGTTTGTTCGATGGCTTCTCCAATGATTTTAGCCGTCAGAACCATTTTAGTTTCGCTGTCACTTCTTAGATTTTCGTGGGTCGTGTAATAATTAAGTGCGATATTTAATAAAAGGATAAACAAGACTGACCCCGACAAAATAATCGTTATTCTGATTTTTATTGACACACTAAATTCTCACCTCTTGCCGTATGCTGGCGATTACTGGCAATTGCTAACTCAATGATACCGTAATAACGCCCGTGATACCAGCATTTACATTTCCCGGATATACATAAATACACACCAAGTGTATAGTGTTGTCAATATAAGGCCGTTTGCCTACAATATAATAAGATAATCATCCACAAGTAATCCACAAATACACAGTTTTTATTATAAGTTGTGGATATATCTGTGGACAAGTGTAGTGTTATCCACAATTTTATTCACATCATGTTAACAACGGAATACTTGTTCGTTGGATAATTCCGCGTTTGAGAGGAGCATTTTCCCAGTGACCATTATGGATCACGCCTATTGGATGAAAGAAGCCATTCAGGAAGCGTACAAGGCAGAAGCGTTGGGTGAGGTACCCATCGGAGCTGTCATCGTAAAAGATAATGAAATCATAGGCCGCGGCTATAATTTGCGTGAGACCGATGCAGACCCGACAGCACATGCAGAGATTATTGCCATTCGTCAGGCTAGTGAGCATCTGGGCGCTTGGCGGCTGCTGGATTGCAGGCTGTATGTCACTTTGGAGCCGTGTCCGATGTGCGCCGGGGCCATTGTGCAGTCACGGGTTCCCCACTTGATATATGGCACCACAGATCCCAAGGCTGGCTGCGCAGGCACACTGATGAATTTATTACAGGAGCCCCGGTTCAATCATTGCACAGAGGTAACCAGTGATGTGCTCCAAGAGGAATGCGCCTCGTTGCTAACAAGTTTCTTTCGAAATCTTCGGCAAAAGAGAGCCGCCGCGAAGTTGTCTTCTCCTCCGTCTTCATCCTGAGGATGAAATCCGAAGCATTTACTCCCACACAACCGTAGTCAGTCGTTATACACCTGATTGCGAATTCCCTATGGAAGGAGACCAGCTCATGCCCATGAGCTTGTATAATACGCCTCAAGGCATCTTTTTACGGCCATTAGGCTTGGAAGACAGTGAATCCCTTCTCGCCCTTAGGATGCGAAACAGGGAGTCACATGCGCTGTACGAACCGCTTCACGAGGATTCATTTTTTACATTAGAGAAACAGCAGGACTACATCCGTCAGAGGCTGCGTCAAGCCGAAGAGGATCGAGGATACATGTTCGGTATCTTTCTTTTAAAGGAAGAGCGGCTCATCGGTTATACTTCTATTTCCAATCTGGTGCGTGGAGTTGGACAATTTGCCGATATCGGCTACATGCTGGATCAGCATGAACAGGGACGAGGCCATATGACAGCTGCCTTGAAGTTGACCATACAATATGCCTTCCGTGCGCTCTCCCTTCACCGTCTCCAGGCGGGTACTCTCTTGCATAATGTCCGCTCACAGCGTGTATTGCAAAAATGCGGCTTTCAGCCAGAAGGTATTGCCCGCAAGCTGGTACAAATCCAGGGGACCTGGCAGGATCACCAGATGTTCGGACTTTTAGCCGAGGATGACGTGTGGCAGACCTAAATGGCTGCACAGGCTGTTAATATAGCAGTAAAACAAAAACCGCCCGGCGTTAAGCCGAGCGGTTTCCCTGCATCATATGATGAATGTTGCCTTGCAGACCGTCATTCTATACTTAAGGAGCAACAGTTTGCATTTTTTGTTGTAATTGTTCGATTGTCAGGACTTGGTCGCCTGTTGGAATACCTACTTTAAATGTTGCTTTTTCATTGATTTTGCTGGATTGCGTGTAGCCTGTTACAGACAATTTTATATTGTCTTTTGTATCCGGATCATTTACTTCCACATTAGCATTCAGGTCTTGATACACAGGAATGTTATCCTTGTTCAAAGCTGTGTTAATGTCAAATTGTTTCACCGTCAAATAATTTTTCAACTCATCCAGACTTTTGCTAACTTCACTGGTATTGGATTGCAATTCTTTCTTTGCTTCAGCCAGTTCTTCCTTCTTCACTTGAAGCATGCCAGCATATTCGTCTTTAGACATGATATCAAATACTTTAGGAAGCGCCTTAGTAATAAATGTGTTTGTTGCTTGCTTCACGTTGTCGTTCGTAATTTTAAACTGAACTACTTGTTTAGCTTCAACGCCTTGTGGCAGTTTAGCATCTTTAGGATCAATATCAAAGAAATACGTAGCTTGATCGTACTCGCCCATAATCGCGGCAATTACTTCGTTCGCAAATTTTTGCGATTTTTCCTGATCCATCGTTGCAGGGTTGAATTCTTGTCCGGATTGCTTAGCCAGTTCTTGCGGATCGACAACCAGGAATTTACCTACAACGTCCTGTGGAAGCGGGTAGAATGGAATATTCGGAATTTTAACGTACAATTTATCTTTAGTCATAACCATTGGAATCGTAAAGCTGGTGGAAAGATCACCTTTCAAATGAATGCCGAGCGTCATTTCAGATTGCAAAGGTTCTTTTTGATACACACCGTCCAGCGTAATGTCTGCATTTTTCAGCATATTGGTCATCATTGCACTTTGCTCACTTGGTAGAGTAGCGAGTGAAATTGTCAGATCCTTCACTGTGAATTGACTTTTGAATTCATAAGAGTTCAACTTCATTGCATTTGTAGTACCAGTCGTAACTGCTTCCTTCGGTTCTAGCTTCTTGCTGCAACCTACCAGGGCTACCGTCAAAAGCAATACCATCGTGAGTACCAAGACGGATAACTTTTTACTCATTGTGTAAATTCTCTCCTCTCGTAATTAACCCCTTTTATAATACTAACCAAAAAACACACACCCTCAATTTTACCGCATTTTCTCGAACAACGAAACACTTATTGGAAAATTTTCTTACAATAAGCACAAAGACACCCCGGTTCTTTAACCAGGGTGTGCTTTATTATGCAATCTATTTTTAGGAAAAAAGTCTACATGCTTATGACCCTTCTCTGTTGTGGTGAGTGACGTGATTCCGTTGTTTCACCTTTTTAGAACCGGACAACGGTTCCTGCTGATGATTACGCTCACGTTTTTCGTTTCCTCCACCGGTATCCTGTGCCTCGGGAACAGGAGTGGCTTTAGGCTTGCTCATTTATGCATCCTCCGTTCTCAGTCTTTACTCTGACCCTCATAAAATCCTTATATTACCATTTAAAATAGGACTAAAGATGGTGCAGGTCCTCCGTTTTATCGTGATTTAGTGAATCCTGATGACGGCGGTCATTACGATCCTGCTGAACTTGCTGTGCTTGATGACTATTAACTGGACGCTGCTCCAAATCATCTACAATGTTGGACAGGTTCTTGTCCAGTCCGTTTTTGGCTTTTGTCATATAGCCTTTTCCCCCTTATTCCTTCATGACTACGAATGCGTCAATGACTGCAACGTTTGAGCACATTGGTGAATATGGCGAGTGTAATCAGACACCAGCTGTTGGATGATATCTGTTCTTTCATCCACCGACTTCCCATCCCGTTCTACATCGATCAAGCTAACCTGCACTTCTCGGGAATCTACATAGGTGCATGCAAAATCGAAGGAGTACATTTGTCGGCCCTCAACCTTAATGTGAATTCGTATAGCCCGGTTGTCTGCTTCATCTGCCTGTACCTGTACTTCATCTCCTGAATTCAAAAGAACCGGCAGTTGTTCCTGCCAAGTTTCTACCAGCTTTTGCTGGTCTACTGTCATTTCTCGATTCATGCCAGCACCTCCACATCTGATAACGTGTGAAAAAAACAGGCTTTTTATACAACAAAAAAGCCATTCTCCACGATTCCTAACCATTAGCGCTTAAAGGCCAATGTATCAGCTATCGTAATTGAATGACTTGGTTATTATTTATAAAATGGCGGAGAGGATGGGATTCGAACCCATGTGAGCTTGCACTCTAACGGTTTTCAAGACCGCCCCGTTATGACCGCTTCGGTACCTCTCCAGGTGGTAAATGGATAAAGCTGCTTCCTTTTAAAACTAACTCAGGCGCAACAAAATTATTTTACCACAGACTTTCTACAAATGCAATGCCTACTGTTTGGGAGTAATAACCTCGACGCCTCGCATGTATGGACGCAGCACTTCAGGGATCACAATGCTTCCGTCTTCCTGCTGATAGTTCTCCAAAATAGCGGCCACCGTACGCCCTACAGCCAATCCTGAGCCGTTCAGCGTATGTACAAATTCAGGCTTCGCTTTCGAATCTGGACGGAATCGGATGTTCGCACGACGTGCCTGGAAGTCTTCCGTGTTGGAGCACGAAGAAATTTCGCGGTACATGCCGCTCTCAGGCAGCCACACTTCCAAATCGTACGTTTTGGCAGACGTAAAGCCCATATCCCCAGTGCAAAGTGCCAGCACGCGATATGGAAGACCAAGCAGCTGTAGCACACGCTCAGCATCATTCGTCATTTTCTCCAATTCCTCGTAAGAGGTATCCGGATGAACCAGCTTGAGCATCTCTACCTTATTGAACTGATGCTGGCGAATCAAACCACGTGTGTCCCGGCCTGCTGATCCTGCTTCTGAGCGGAAACAAGAGCTGTATGCCACGTAATATTTGGGAAGCTGCTCTGCATTCATAATCTCTTCGCGGTGATAGTTCGTTACCGGAACTTCAGCTGTAGGAATGAGATAATACTCGGTATCACGAAGTTTGAACAAATCCTCTTCAAACTTCGGAAGTTGCCCTGTTCCATAGAGACTGTCGCGATTAACGATGTATGGAGGAAGCATTTCTTCATAACCATGCTCACTGCTGTGCAAATCCATCATAAAGTTAATCAGCGCACGCTCCAGTCGTGCTCCCAATCCTTTGTAGAACGTAAAGCGGGAACCCGTCACCTTAGCTGCAGCTTCAAAATCAAGAATGTCCAGATTCTGCGCCAACTCCCAATGCGCTTTGGGCGTAAAAGAAAACTCGCGCGGCTCTGACCAGCGACGGATTTCTACATTATCCTCTTCCGAGGCGCCTACAGGCACTGCGTCATTAGGAATATTCGGGATGGACATCACCAGTTCGTCGATCTGAACCTCCAGCTCGCGCACTTGCTCATCCAATTCTTTAATACGATCGGAGACCTGACGCATTTCAGCAATAAGATCATCCGCATTTTCCTTGTTCTTTTTCAACTTGGCCACTTCACCGGATACGACATTCCGGCGATTTTTGAGCGCTTCACTTTCCTGAAGCAGCTCACGACGGCTTACATCCAGATCTGTAAAACCATTAATCAGATCCAGCGATTTGCCTCTGTTCTGTAAAGCTTTTTCAACCCGACCAAGCTCATTACGTAAAATCTTTATATCTAACACAGGTAATCCCTCCTACACTACAAACCTGACTTTCCGCTATTCGCGGACCATATCCACAAAATACTGATGTAACCGGTAATCGTCTGTTAATTCCGGATGGAAGGATGAAGCCAGCAAATGCCCCTGACGGGCGGCTACGATCTCGCCGTTGTACTCAGACAGCACGTCTACTCCTGTTCCAACAGACATGATTAACGGTGCGCGTATAAACACAGCCCGAACCGGCTGCTCAATCCCTTTAATACTCAAGTCTGTTTCGAAGCTTTCTCGTTGGCGACCAAAGGCATTACGCGATACTGTAATATCCATCAATCCCAAGTGTGCTTCTTCCTGTCCTTGAATTGTTTTGGCCAGCACGATCAATCCCGCACAGGTACCGAATACAGGCTTACCTTGATTGGAAAACTGACGTATAGCATCTATAAATTCATACTTGCGCATTAGCTTGCCTATGGTTGTGCTTTCGCCGCCGGGAATGATAAGACCGGACAGCTCATCGAGCTGTTCGATCTTTTTCACCGCCACACCTTCAGCACCTGCGCATTCAATACTACGAATATGCTCAGCTACAGCGCCTTGCAGCGACAATACTCCTATTTTCATCCCGGTCCCTTCTTTCCTTACCAACCACGATCCTGCATGCGTTCATGCGATGCCAGCTTGGAAATTTCAATACCCTTCATAGGAGTACCCAAATTCTTTGATACTTCTGCAATCAGCTTGTAGTCCGTATAATGAGTGGTTGCTTCTACGATTGCTCTGGCGAATTTCTCAGGGCTGTCTGATTTGAAAATACCAGAGCCCACGAAGACACCATCAGCGCCCAAATGCATCATCAATGCGGCATCAGCAGGCGTTGCTACGCCACCCGCTGCAAAGTTAACCACTGGCAGCTTACCGAGCTCGTGCACTTCCAGCAGCAGCTCGTAAGCGACGCCGAGGTTTTTTGCTTCTGCATACAGCTCGTCCTTCGACAGGTTTTGTACCTTCCGAATTTGCCCGTTGATAAAACGCATATGTCGAACAGCTTCAACAATATTTCCGGTTCCAGGCTCACCCTTTGTACGAATCATAGATGCACCTTCGCCGATACGACGCAGTGCTTCTCCCAGATCCTTGGCTCCGCAAACAAATGGAACGGTGAACTCCCGCTTATCGATATGGAAAACTTCATCCGCCGGTGTCAGCACTTCACTCTCATCGAGATAGTCAACGCCGAGAGATTCCAGCACCTTTGCCTCCACAAAATGGCCGATACGCGCCTTAGCCATAACAGGAATAGAAACAACCTTCATAACCTCTTCCACAATCGTCGGGTCAGCCATACGGGCAACCCCACCAGCTGCACGGATATCTGAAGGCACCCGTTCAAGAGCCATTACAGCTGTAGCACCTGCTGCCTCTGCAATTTTAGCCTGTTCAGCGTTCATGACATCCATAATCACGCCGCCTTTTTGCATCTCTGCCATACCTCTTTTAACACGCGAAGTTCCCGTTTCCATATCGTTGCCTCCTGTAAGGGTTACGTTTAGATTCTAACTTAATATTTTACCGCACAGACGCCAAATACACAATCATTTCTAGCTGCAATATAAGTAATGAAGAACAAGGTACATTGTGTTTTCTCTCGCTAATTAGAAGAGGTTTTTAATGCTCTGGAACAAATCACCGAAGAAATCTCCGATTGCCCGGAATAGCATCCGGAACCAGCCGCCTTCTTCCACTGCCGTCGTCGTAACCAAATCCACGGTTTTTACCTGGCCTTTATCCGAGCCATCTGTTTTGTACGTATACGTGATTGTTCCGACTTTTGCCCCTTGCTTCAATGGGGCCACGAGAGAGCTTGCCGGCGTTATGTTCGTTGTGAAGGTTACCTTAGGATTGCTCGCGCCCTTAGGTACGATAAAACTTACTGCATCCTTGGTCACAACAGGCACTTCTGTTTCTTTACCTTTGGTGACAGGCACATTCTCTATACCCTTAACTACTGTCTTTGGTGCTACAACCTGTTTCACTTCAAAATTATCAAAACCATAGTTCAGCACCTTAGCCGTCTCCGTAAAACGGTGAGGTTCAGAGTCTGCTCCCATAACTACACTAATAAGGCGCATTCCATTGCGTTCGGCTGTTCCGGTAAAACAGTTTCCCGCGTTGGTCGTATGACCGGTTTTCATTCCATCCAGACCCGGATAGGCAAACTTTCTAAAGTTGGTGATATTTTTGTTTGCTTCCAGCATCCAGTTATAGTTAACAATCGGTGCCTTGTCTGTCGGACGGAATTTGTAGGATTGAATCGTCGTAAAACGTTTGTAATCCGGATGGTCCTTAATAATGTTGCTCGCTAGCGTTGCCGCATCTCTAGCTGTCATCACAGTCTCCCGATCCGTGTTCGGCTGGTAGGCTGTCGGCATATCCTTACGGTCTAACCCTGTAGAGTTGATAAAATACGTATTCTTCATGCCCATTTTTTGGGCCGTCTCATTCATTAATTTAACAAAATCCTGCTCCGTTCCAGATACACGTTCGGCAAGGGCTACCGTTGCATCATTAGCAGAACCTACCGCCATGGCAATATAAAGCTCTTCTACCGTATGTTGATCACCTTGAGCCAAAAAAATACGTGATCCGATGCTCTTAGCAGCGTTCTCATTAACAGTTACCTTATCAGTCCATTTGAGCTTACCCTGCTTGACCTGCTCAGCCACGATGTATTCGGTCATCATTTTAGTCATACTGGCTGGCGGAAGCGGCTCATCCGGGTTCATGGACAGCAGCACCTGTCCTGTGGAAGGCTCAATCAGGATAGCGGAACGTAGTGCCAGACTTGGCGGATTAACAGAGCCTGTCCCCGTGATTTTGGTAGCCTCTGTTGTCGCTCCCGCGGCAAAAGTAGCCACGGTCGGATCGAAATGGCCTACTACAGGCAACGCCGACATATACATCATATTAAGCACCATAACAGCCGTTACGCTTTTCTTAATCATGCTACGTTTGTTATTTTGTTTTTGATTGTTCGCTTTCAAATGAATACAAACTCCTCTCATACCTCAACCCGATCCGCTATGTATAACGAGACGGTGGTTATAGCCTCTACTAGGCAAATGTAATTAATGTTTTAGTGTCTTATCGTTCAATTGGATTTCATCTTCTAAGTTCGGGTCTGTCATGAGCATGCTATGCTCGTATCTTTGATCCAGCAGGTACTCATTCAAGGGTCTTGATGTGTGTTTACTTTATCAATAACTCTATAAAATGGCGTACACTTGTCTATTCTATCACAGGGGTATCTCTAAAAAAAGACAGGCAGAGCGAAATGTGCTCTGCCTGTCGTCAAGTCTATCAAAGCTGAACTTTATAAAGAGTAGTTTGGTGCTTCTTTCGTAATTTGCACATCATGCGGATGACTTTCGCGTAGACCTGCGCCAGTAATACGGATAAAGCTTGTATCGTTACGAAGCTCCTCAATATTAGCTGTACCGCAATATCCCATACCGGAACGAAGACCGCCCAACAGCTGATGAATAGTGTCGGATAGTGGCCCTTTATAAGCAACACGTCCTTCGATGCCTTCCGGTACCAGCTTCTTATCGTCATCTTGGAAATACCGATCTTTACTACCCTGCTTCATCGCAGCCATTGAGCCCATACCGCGATATACTTTAAAGCGGCGTCCTTGATAGATTTCCGATTCACCCGGGCTTTCTTCCGTACCTGCAAAAAGACTTCCCAGCATTACCGCGGAAGCTCCTGCCGCAATGGCCTTTGTAATCTCGCCGGAGTATTTAATACCCCCGTCTGCAATAATCGGAATATTATATTCCCGCGCTACGGTTGCACAATCATAAATAGCTGTTATTTGTGGAACACCAATACCTGCAATTACGCGAGTTGTACAGATAGAGCCTGGACCAATTCCGACCTTTACGACCGAAGCCCCTGCCTCAATCAATTCACGCGTTCCGTCACCAGTAGCTACATTACCCGCTACAATGGTCAGATCTGGATAAGCACTGCGCAACTTGCGAACCGCCTCGATAATGTTAATATGATGACCGTGAGCAGAATCCACGACAATCACATCTACGCCAGCTTTTACAAGTGCTTCAGTGCGATCAAATGTATCTTTGGAAATACCGACAGCCGCACCGACCAGAAGACGCCCCTGTGTATCTTTCGCTGCGTTTGGAAATTGAATAGCCTTCTCAATATCCTTAATGGTGATAAGACCTTTGAGATAATTTTCATCATCGACCAAAGGAAGTTTTTCAATTTTATGCTTTTGCAAAATAACTTCCGCTTCCTGTAAAGTCGTGCCTACAGGTGCAGTTACCAGTTCTTCCTTCGTCATAACTTCACTAATTTTAAGATTAAAATCGTGAATAAAGCGAAGATCGCGGTTAGTAATAATACCAACCAGTTTATTTTCTTCGTTTACAATAGGTACACCAGAAATCCGATATTTCCCCATAACCGCCTCAGCATCGGACACCAAATGATCTGGATTCAATGAAAATGGATTGGTGATTACACCGCTCTCCGAGCGTTTAACCCGATCCACCTCTCCCGCTTGCTGTTCAATTGACATGTTTTTATGAATAATACCGATACCACCCTCACGAGCCATCGCAATTGCCAGCACTGCCTCAGTAACAGTATCCATACCAGCACTCATCAAAGGAATATTCAGCTTCACGTTATCACTCAAACGAGTCGCCACGCTAACTTCTTTAGGCAGAACCTCCGACTTACGAGGTACCAGCAAAACATCGTCAAAAGTAAGGCCTTCCTTACCGAATTTATCTTCCCACACCAAGATGATCCTCCTTCAAATGTTTAGTCTGTATTGGTCTTGTTGTCTGTCCAACATGGACAAATCAAGGCTCTCTGAAAATATATTATTGCCATCTTAGCAAAGCGGTATAGGGGTGTCAAGCCTCCATCAACGGTCCTAACCCTTAGTATTTCCCTGTACAAACAAGTGTACTCCTACGAAGGACATCCCTTATAAATAAGCATTTCCAATAAATCAGGATATTCTTAAATGGATATCTATAACTTGAGAAAGCAGCATAGGAGCAATTCAATTCTATGGATTGTTTGGCCGTATACAAAAAAGGACCATGATCTTATTGAGATCATGGTCCTCTTTATCTGTTGCTTGGCAACGTCCTACTCTCCCAGGACCCTGCGGTCCAAGTACCATCGGCGCTGGAGGGCTTAACGGTCGTGTTCGGGATGGGTACGTGTGGAA
>NZ_MCBP01000023.1:0-39526 GCF_001705305.1 Paenibacillus kribbensis | reverse complement strand
GCTGGAGTGACGGGTAAGTGATTTAATAATTCACATAACAACGTATAAAGGAGTGTTAGAAATGGAAAACAAAACACTTAAATACATCCCAGGTTACTACCCATACCAAATAGATATAGAAGGCAATGTGTATCGACCGAATGCCCGTACTGGGTTCCCCGTGAAGCTGAAAGAGCAAAGAAATAAAAAGAAGGTGTACATCAACCAAGGCGGCAAAAAGAGAGAGGTAATGATATCGGAATTATACCGTAGAGCATTTAACAAGCTGCTTCCAGAGGATTAAATATATAGCCCCCAAGGGCAGAGAGGACAAATACATGGGTGAGCAATTGAAAATCGTTTGTTGGGCGACAGGTTTTAAGTTCGGAAATGGAGCCTATGAGGTTCATAGCCAAGATGGTCGTTTTCAAGGATTTTGTTCTGTAGCGAGTTTGAAAGAAAAAGGACTGGTACGGCGGATAGATCATACCAAAAAGGCAGAAGCATTTTTAAATACGGATGAAGGTCGGGCGTGGTTCAGAAAGAACCGCACAGTCTAGCCCCATAGGGGACAAAAAGGAGGTTCAACAGGTGAAAATAGCAATCATATGTGAATTTTCTGGCGTGGTACGGGATGCATTTATAGCAGCAGGCCATGAGGCGGTGAGCTTCGATATAACGGAATCTGAGGCCCCCGGGCCACATGTACAGGGGGATGTAATGGACTTACCGCGCAGTTACTGGGAACAGTTTGATCTGGCAATATGCCACCCACCACGCACGCATCTGGCGGTGTCTGGCGCACGTTGGTTTAAGGACAAGCTTCCTGAGCAGGCAGCAGCGCTGGAGTTCGTGCAGTACCTTATGGATTTACCTGTCGAGCGTATCGCATTGGAAAATCCCATAAGCATAATCAGCAGCCGGATACGCAAGCCGGACCAAATAATACAACCATGGCAGTATGGACATGGCGAAACAAAGGCGACATGCCTATGGATCAAGAATCTGCCTCTGCTGCAACCTACAGATATTGTAGAGGGCCGGGAAGCACGTATTCACAAGATGCCACCGGGACCTAACCGGGGCCGCGAACGCAGCCGGACGTATACCGGGATTGCGGCGGCAATGGCAGAACAGTGGGGCAGGACAAATCGGTTAAAAATTGATACCAACAAGCGATGTGGTATAGCAGAGCAACAACTCATCGCGGGCAGTTAAAGGGATTTAGGAGGGGCAACCCTCCATAAGGGGGAGAGACACATGATACTACACGGCAACTGTCTGTATATTATGCCAACACTCAAGGCAGGCAGTTTTCATACTTCGGTTACATCCCCGCCATATTGGGGATTAAGGGACTACGGCCTGCCCGAATCTGACTGGCCCGAGGTGACATATACACCTATGCCGGGTTTACAGCCTATTGCTGTACCACCTTGGACAGGATGCCTTGGTCTGGAGCCAACGCCGGAAATGTTTGTAGCTCATATGGTCCTTGTGTTCCGAGAAGTGTGGCGTTTGCTGAGAGACGATGGCACGCTTTGGCTTAATTTCGGGGATAGCTACGCCAGTTCTGGTGTTAAACGGGATGAAGGGCTGAACGAGCATCGTCCAAAACGTAGCCAGCCTGCAGCACTGAAGCCAAAGGACCTGATTGGCATACCGTGGCGCGTAGCATTTGCACTACAGGCGGACGGATGGTACTTGCGAATGGACAACATATGGGCCAAGCCTAATCCCATGCCGGAGAGTGTGGGAGATCGTCCAACCAAGGCCCACGAGTATATGTTCCTTCTGGCCAAGTCGGAAAAATACTATTACGACAAAGAAGCAATTAAAGAACCGGGCGTGCAAGATGAATGGGCAAATGGGTTTAGGGGCGGTGCTTATACAGGGGGTAAGACTTTCGACAATCAGGACGGGGGTAAACGTACAGTTCGAGGCAATTTCAGGGTTCCTGCGGGCTGGGATACAGAGCCGGGATCTCATGGAACAATTCATCGGACGGGCCGTACATCCAATTCATTCGCACGGAAGGTTAAGGAGTCGCCGCCACCAGGACAACCGCAGCAGCACAGACCGGATCGTGAGCCTGTTGAATACAGTGGCATGCGGAATAAGCGCAGCGTTTGGACTGTGGCAACTCAGCCATTTCCCGAAGCACATTTTGCTACCTTCCCGGAAAAGCTCATTGAGCCGTGCATACTGGCTGGGGCTCCGGTTGGCGGTCATGTGTTTGATCCGTTCGGCGGCAGTGGCACCACGGAGAAGGTTGCGCTCGAAAACAACCGAGAATGCACAATCATAGAAATGGGCAGCCAGTACGTAGAGATAGCAAAGCGCCGGACAGCAGTGGTTCAGCCTAATCTAATATTCTAGGGGGCAGTATCCCCTATACCAAAGGAGAGATAACACCCGGTGAAAATTATATATTGGCTTTTAGCGAAATGGCACCTGTACAGAGGCGTTGCATATTCGTTTCCAGTAAAAAGATATCACTATGAGCGGTATGAGTATTACCTTTCAAAAAAGAACGGAACACAGCCGAGGATTGCAAAAGAGGAGCTTTATAAGAAGGGATGAGGCTTAACAGCCTCTTACCCTATACCCCTATATAAGGAGAGTGAATGGAATGAACAAACTTGAACTGCTTAATAAAATCGAAATCGTTGAAACAGATGGCGATGGTGAAAATTTGTACTACGCGTGTGCCGACGCGAACAATGAAAATATTGCTATTTTGGAGCAGATAGGCGTACCTGAATCAGAGGTAATCGAGATGATAGGGAAAGACGGTGAACATATCGACATTTCTGGCTTCGCATGGCGTTATACTCCGGCGGTGTGGTTTACAGGGGACGAGTGGATTGATTATATCCCCCGGGATTTAAAGGGTGAACTGATATGAACAGCGTTAAAGAAGTGCGGCAGAAGTTGTATGAAAAGAGATTGTGCTGTCCGACGTTCGTGATGAACGAGTTAGAGAGGCTGTATAACGAGGCAGAAGAAAACGGCATGGCTACCGCTCTATTGGAAGCTGACCTATTGGCTACCAAAAAGCAGCTTGCAGAGAGTGACGCAGTTATACGCCGCCTGACCTATAAGCTAGAAGAAGCCCGTCAGGCATTAGGAGGCGGTAAAGATGAGTGAACGGACATATAAGCTACTGGACGGAAAAGAATTGATATTAGATGGTGATGGCCTGTGGATGCGGCATCCTGAACTTGGCATAGCAACAATGAGAGTAGAATCGGTATTAGGTGATTTACTTGCCCTGGTAGACTCACTCCAACAGCAGGTAAAGGAGTTAGAAGCAGAATCTGTTACACACTGGGATGCTTTTAAGATGTTGGAGGCAGAGAGGGACCGGACAATAGCCCGCCTAGAAAAGAAACTCCAAACCATTAGAGACAGTGTGCTGAGAATATCCATTGAAGGTGATGAAGCCAGATGCGAGCGGAATGAGCTGAAAGAGAAACTAGAATATGCTAATCAGGAATCGATCGAATGCAGGAAGGAAGCGATAGCTTACCGCAAGGAACTTGTAGAAAAAGATGATGCCATATCCTCGCTGAAAGAAATCGCAGACAAGGCGGTCATACCTTGCCACTTATGCGGTAATAACGGTTGCGAGTGTAACGTGACGTATTTGTCTGATTATGCAACGGGAGAAATGATTGTGGTTTTGTGGAATGCGCTGAAAGAAGCCAAGACAGCCATACAGAAGAACTTAGCATTTGCTAACGGTAAGGATGAACAGGCTCTATTATCGGCGTTTAACCATATCACCACGGCATTAGGTGGGGAGTAACCCACCAATACAATACGCTCCTGGTTGAGCGTTGGAAGGATGATAGATATGTCGGTAAAGGATATGACAGACCAGCAGCTTAATAAGGCACTGGCGGAGTTTATGGGGTACACGGTGGTCATGCGAAAAAGTCCGAATGAGGGATATGTACTATTAAACGAAAGTGGCCGGAGAAACTGGTACATCCCCGTGTGCAAGGACGAGCAAGAAGCATGGGAACACGTGCCGGACTACTGCAACGACCCTATCGCCTCTCTGGAGGTACAGGTAGCTGCGATAAGGGTGAATGCCAAAAAGTATTTTAATCACTTGGAAAGAAGATTACATCCAGGATTGGAGGAATTGCCTGAAAGCGAAACTTGGTCTGCATTCCAAGTCGCTGAATTGGTGAGAGCCAAACCTCGCCAGAGGGCAGAAGCTGCTTATATGACATTATCCAGTCAGGATTAAGCCTATACAGGGTTATATCATATCGTTCTGCTGCACGGAATGATCTGGGAGAGTGGATGGAACCTCTCCCCTATAGTTGAGCTGAACACTACGTTATAGAGGGAGAGGGCATGTTGGAGTAACCAACGTACCCATTATAGTTGCTCTCTCTATATAAATAAATGTCGTGGGACTGGCTTGGAAGTTTAAAAATACTTTACAGGGTGTAGGTAACACCTTCACCCACTAAGGGAGGATATATAGTCGTGAAAATACGAGTTATTGATAGCAAGCCAAGAAAAGATGAAAGTGACATAAACCGTCTGATTGGAGAAGTGTTCGAAGTTAAAGAGAAAAACGAGCAAGGAGTACTGATTGCATTCGGAGAAACGGGACTGTTCCTTATCCGCAATGAAGAACTTGAGGTTATTGGGGAGGAACAACAATGACAGATAAACAACGTAACTGGCAAGAGGATATGAAACTATGTGGCGAAGGTGTATCGCCGATTGAATTTATTTACGAGTCACGTCAAGCCCTTCCTTACTGGCTCCAACAATATGACATAGAGTTGAGAGGGCGTAAGCGTTGGGAAGAGGTTGCTAAAGGATTGCAAGATGACTTGAAGCAGGCTGAATCCCTTATACAACTAAAGGATGCAGAGATATTACGTATGTACGGTGTGAATCAGATACTTGAAACTGAGTTATTTGAAGCTAAAGCTGAGATAGACAAGTTGAAGCAATCCAAGCGTTTTGAATTAATTCGTAAAATTCGAGAAAAGGCAGATACAGACACCTATGCTCTTGCAGAAGAATGTGTTCGTCTTGAAGGTGAATTAAAGACCGTCAATCTAGCATATGAAGGGCTTCAAACAAATTGTGTAAGCCGTGGAGAGTATGAAGCAACATTGAAGAAGCTGGACGAAATGACCAAAGCGTATCATGCTCTCCTGCAGGATGAAGGAGACAAGCTATGACTATATGGGAGTTCATGGACAGAAACATTCTATGGGTGACTATTATGTTTATCATACTTTGCATGTCATCCACCTATTGGGGGAAACGCTGATGACCTACGCTTATACCTCTATATTATGCGCATTACTGTTATATGTAGGTGTAGTAAGTATAGATCGGTATTTCCTTATAGAGACGGTGCCGGCAAGCGAGGTGAGGATTAAATATGGCAGATAACAATGATAAAGTGACAGCGAAAACATGTTGGGTCTGGACGCAGAAGGCCGAGAAGACCAATCCCAGCAGATCCATCGAAGGCGAACCTATCTGGCCTCATTACCAGCAGCAGGCACCGCGTAAGTGGCTGGAGGATGGACTCATACAGGATTCAAGCGAATTTGCGGGTTCCGGACAGGCGGATTTATTCGATTATCTGCGGTGATTATGCATTAGAGTGATCAAAAACACGGGTTAATACCTAAAATAATGAATAAACATGCAAAAGGGGTGTGAAATCTATGATCGCTAAAGAGGGAACACAGCCAATGAGGCTCATTGATCTAGGAGAGGCCACGCCGATGAATTACCGAAAATCACGCAACATAGCAAAGCGAGCTTACGAGAACGCTGATGAAAGTGACAAAAAGGTTATCTCAGGCATGGTGAGCGATTGTGAGTACGTGATCGAGTGGCTTAGTACTGGAAGAAGACCAGGGAACAAGCGTGGGATTGAACGGCGAGCTGCATACCAGAGAGAAAAGCTAATGGACCCGCTACGCATGCAAGCGTACATGCAACAGAATACGGCCGGGAGCCCTTCTAATATCTCAGAGGGACAAAGGTTCCAGATTGAAGAAGCGCTCCGCAGATTAAGCGACAGAGAGCGTGAGTGCTATGTGATGGCACACGGCGAATGCTTATCTTATGGATACATCGCCAACCTGTTAGGGATTAGCAAAGGATCGGTAGAAAATTATGTTGAGCGGGCGCAGAAAAAGATATCACAGGACTTATCCAGTAATTTGTTTCTAATGTAAACAAAAGGAGCAGGAGGACATGTGCCTCACTGCTCCTTTTGTTTATCGCGATCTATTTTTTCTTCTATGGATTCGAGGATATAAGCGTTTCGGCTCAAGCCTGCTTTTTCGGCTATAGCATCAAGCCTTTCTCTCTCCCCCTTTTTCACCCATATTTTAACCTGATCATAATTGGCTGAATTATACTTATCCTTAGCCCGAGTAGATGCCTTCGATTTTCGCTCCAAGAGAATCCCCTCCTTACTTTTCAGAATAGCACAAAATTTATACTGATACCAGTACAAAAAAAGCTTGTATTTATAGTGGTACTAGTATATAATGAAGACAAGAAGAACAAAGGAGGAACAAGAAAATGAGACACGAAGATGCGATTATAGGGAAAAAGGTGAGCATTAAAAAAGGGCATGGATCATACATTGGACGCATAGGCTACATAACGAGTGAACTTGAGTGGAAAGAGGTTATTGGTGAAGAAAGCCCCAGGTTCGGAGTGAGCGTGGATATTGGAGAAGCGTTATTATTAATAGTATCGCCAGAAAATCTGGAATTGGTTCAAGAGGACAAGGGCGACGATGGCTTTTGGGAAGTTGAGATATAAGTTACAAAAAAACCGCTACCCTTTTTTTACCGGTCGGCGGTTTTTTTGTCTTACGAATGCCACCTATATATAGGGATAACCTATAAACGGTTGTGATCTTATAGTTTTGGAGAGGATTATCCAATGATGTGGTGGCGGAAGATAGACGCAATGTAACGGTGTAGCTAATGGTTCTTGGTAAAAGGGCGCTGAGGCTCCAGCAATATCGTGCGTAAACGAGATACTGTGAAATTTACCGTGCAAGGGTGAAAGTCCCTTGTCCACATCGAAACTAATATAAGTGAGAGAGCGACGGGAAACCGCCGCTTTTTTGCGTTCAAAGGAGGATGGATATGGAATTAGTAAAGCTAACAAATGGACTGCTTACTGAAAAATATACTACTGTGCATCACGAAAAGGATTATCAATTCAATGCACCGCACTATTTTGAGGTTCATGATCATGGCGGTAATGTCCTTGGCAGTGTTCATTTCCAAGAAGGGCCGATCAAAGAAGCTGGAGTAAACGGAGTAACTAATGAAGATTTAATTGGTATGGTTCTTGCCCGTCTTGAAGGATTCCAAAACAGTGACTACCGATGCCAAGATAATGCAGTTGCAATCACAAAACTGGAAGAAGCGCTTCTGTGGCTTAGGAAACGAACACTAGAACGTGAAGCCCGAGGGGTAGAAGGAACACATACCGTTTAAATGTAAAAGGTCGGGTTCAATATGCACCTGACCTTATTTGACACATACAGGATTATAGCGGTTCAATTCCGCTGTGTGTCTTATATAAACTGCCAAGGTAAAGGGTAATCCTCTATGAATGTCGAAATGATATTCAGACAAGGAGGGATAAAATGACAAATGTTGAAAAGTTAAAAAAGATGTTTGAGCATGAAACCATAGTTTCTGGCAACAAGATGAGACACAATTTAGATGGTGTTGATGCTAGTGCGTTCCATAACTTAACGGTTTTTGTCGAGGGCGAATACCTAGTATTTGCGAATTGGGGGAAGAAGCACCCGATTGGCGAACAGTTCATAAAAGAAATTATTGATGGACAAGAGGTTGTGTTGCTCCTAAGGGATGAAGACGGCCAGTTTGAATTATTATTACGCCTATAAAATGATGAGTCGCCTTCGGGCGGCTTTTTTTATCTACTGAAAGGGTGAATGCGATGATAACACAGGAATCAGTAAATAGGTTGCCATGGTATCACAAAGTATGGATATATGGATTCATGATTATTTACTTAGCAATTACCTATTTGATTTTTTGGCCTTTGGCAGTTGTCGTAGCGCCTTTTTGGTGGATGAAACGAAGGATGAGGAGGTAAACCCATGAAACTCTATACAGACGGAACCATAGAGGGTACACCACAGGAGATTGCACAGTATAAAGGTTTGCGCGGTAGCGATAAACGGTCGAGGGAAATACAGATAGGAACGCTTTATATTGGCAATGAGGCGTTGTTTGATGTAAAGGTGGATGTTGCTGCTTTAGGGAGGAGAAACCTTGGGTCATAACTATGTCATTGTAGTGCTGCCAGAAACAATCATTCAAATACTATTGATCGTCTTGGTTCTCACAGGCATATCGCTAAGCATATGGCAATGGAAGAATGAACGGCGTAGGAAGAAGGCTATAGAAGGGCTAGAATCCGTTGTGACCAAATATGAGCAGGCATATGAGCGAATGTTTAATGAGGCACAATAGAGACCCGTAATATACATCTGAAAATAGCTGAGAGGTGGCAGCTAAGTAGGATACACGGGTCTATTTGTCGCGGGGAGGAAATATGAACGGACTGCAAATCGAGACCACGGAAGAGATAACGTTGTCTATCCATTTAGTTAATGGTGAGATATTTGAATATTATTTCCCTATTGACGAATCGGAGAATGTAGAGGTATTCCTATCCTGGTACAAGAAGCCCGGAAGAGATAAGGTATTTACGGTTCACACGCCGCATCTGAAAGAGATCCGTTCGTTTTGTCACAGCAACATTGCTTTTGTCGCGGTGGACGGATATATAGAACCGAATGGGCGCGAATCAAAGTGGCATGAACGCCTTATAGATCGCTTTAGACTATGGAGAATGACCAGATAAGGGAGGCGTTAGGATTGCCAAACGAGTATCAGGAATGGTTGGAGAAACTCGGTAGAGAAGGCGGCTCCATTACGACAGATCCAGAAATGGGTGTGGTGAGTATGGAGATAGGTGGGGAGATGGTAACCTTTGCTATGAAAGAATCTATGACTGGTGATAGCGTTGTAAAGATCATCGACGGTAAACCTCCTGATTCCCCGCAATAGCATATAGATACAACCAAACAGAAAGAGGGTGGGTGATATGAATGTTAGCAAAAACATAAAGCTGCTACTGTTGAAACTTGGGCAGAAAGGGCACGATGTGTCGCTCATACAAGAACAACGGTACTCGAAAGAGTTTAAAGGCGTGTACTCTAGGTACAAGTTGACATTCTGGATTGAAGGCAAAAAGAAAAACAAGAAGACGGGCGAAGAAAAAGAATGCATGGTGCCGGACACCTATGAGTTCAAAAGCGCTATTGAGTTGCTTCAATTTATGGTGGTGATGGCAAATGAATGAGAGGCATAAAGCATTTGCTGACTATTACATCGAAACACAAAACGGAACAGAGAGCTACAAAATGGCTTATCCGAAATGCAAAAAGGATGCGACTGCAAGGGTTAATGCTAGCAAACTGCTAACAAACCCTAACATTAAGGAGTATATAAAAGAAAGAATGGAAAGCAAGGAATTGGTCCGTATCGCTAGTCAGGATGAAGTGCTGGAGTTTCTGACACAGGTTATCCGTGGTGAGGTAAAGGATCAATTAGGCCTTGAAACGCCAGTGAAAGAGCGCAATAAGGCTGCTGAACTGCTTGGGAAACGTTATGGATTGTGGGTTGATAAACTGGATGTTAACGCCGTTATAGCGCCTGTTTTTGTTGACGATATACAGGGTAAAGATGATGGCTAGAAAACTATCTGAATTCATCCCGAAGGCGTTTCATGCGACATGGCGAGCCGCGAATGATCCGGACATCCTCAATATCGTAGAAAAAGGTGGTCGTGGTTCAGGTAAATCGTCAGATATAGCACACATCATCGTGCAGTTGCTTATGCGTTATCCTGTTAATGCGATTGGCATACGTTACATCGACAACACCATTGAATTATCCATTTTCGAGCAGATGAAATGGGCCATAACCGAACAAGGTGCGTCGCAGTTTTTCAAGATCAATAAGTCCCCTATGCGGATAACATATCTGCCACGTGGCAATTATATGGCCTTTAGGGGTGCACAGAATCCCGAGAGGCTTAAATCCCTTAAAGATGCTAATTTCCCATTTGCCATTGGATGGATAGAGGAATTAGCAGAATTCAAGACGGAAGAAGAGGTTACAACCATCACCAACTCCTTATTGCGTGGAGAATTGGGAGATGGTCTTTTTTATAAGTTTTTTTACAGTTATAACCCACCAAAACGCAAGCAGTCATGGGTCAACAAGAAATATGAGTCTGTATTCCAACCGGATCATACACACGTTCATCACTCTACTTATTTGGACAACCCGTTTATCTCCAAAGCCTTCATAAAAGAGGCTGAGAGCGCAAAGGAGAAGAACCAACGGCGTTATGAATGGGAGTATCTAGGCAAAGCGATAGGGAGCGGTGTTGTGCCGTTCGATAATCTTACATTCCGCACAATTACGGATGAAGAGGTCAAAAGCTTTGATAATATCCGCCAGGGCAATGACTGGGGTTATGGTGTTGACCCAGTGGCGTTCGTTCGCTGGCACTACGATAAGACTCGTCGAAAAATATACGCTCTGGATGAAATATACGGAGTTAAAATTTCTAACCGAGCTTTGGGTGAGGGGATAAAAAAGAAAAAATATGATACCCAACTTACAATTGCGGACAGCGCAGAGCCAAAATCGGTAGACGAATTAAAAATGCAGCTTCATTGCCGTTTCAAGGGTGCTAAGAAGGGTCCGGGTTCGGTGGAATATGGCGAAAAGTGGCTTGATGACCTGGATGAAATCGTCATTGATCCAGTTCGCACGCCAAACATCGCAAGAGAATTCGAAAATATCGACTATCAGACGGACGCAGATGGCAATCCACGGACGCGGCTGGACGATAAGGACAACCACACCATTGATGCTACGCGGTACGCCTTTGAGGACGATATGAGACAGCCAGGTATTTCATTTGATTAATGTGGGAAGGAGGTTACAAGTTGAGCACTACACAAGACATCATTCGCATGCTTGAAGAAAACTCTCCGATGACTGATATGGAAATAGCCATGCAGGAAGTCACTACATTCAAAGGCTCTTTGAAAAGGCAACTTATGTTGCTGGGTCAGGCTTACTATGAAAATAAAACAAAGATTCTGGAAAAGAAGCGTACTGTTATTGGTGAAGGCGGGGTAAAACAGGAAGTTCATAACCTTGCTAACAATAAGCTTATACATGGATTTGTCCGAAAGCTTGTGGACCAGAAGACGGGATATTTGCTTTCCAAGCCTTTCAGCCTTCAAACAGACGGACCAGAAGAATACAAGGAACGCCTTGGAGAATACTTCGGTAAAGACTTTCAACGAACACTTAAAAACGTGGGCAAGAACGCTATCAATAAGGGTATAGCTTGGCTGCAAGTTTATTATACCGAGACTGGCGAACTTGCTTTTGAGAGCATACCAAGCGAGGAAATCGTCCCGTTGTGGAAAGATTCTGCGCATACAGAATTGGATGCTGTAATTCGATTCTTCGATGTCATTTACTATGAAGTTAAAACCAAGAAGACCATTACGATAATTGAGTTTTGGAATTCAAAAGGGGTTTTGCGATTCACTCAGGACAAACTTGTGTCACATGATTTCAAGCCAATAGGTGAAGTTGGAGATCACTTCACTGCAACAGTAAATGGAACTGAAATGTCATTGAACTGGGAACGTCCGCCTTTTGTTGCATTCAAGTACAACGACGAAGAGCAACCACTTCTAGAAATGATCAAGACTTTGGTTGATGATTATGATTTGCGGATGTCGGAGAATGCGGACAACATAGAGGACATGCCAAACAGTATTATCGTCTTGAAGAATTATGGGGGCGGGAAACTGGAGGATGCACGTCGAAACCTAGCTCAACTGCGCATGGTGAGGACAGAGGGGGACGGGGGCATTGAAACACTTAACATTGACATCGACACAACAGCCCTTAGCAACCATATATCAGAACTTCGTAAATCCATTTATGAGTTTGGTCGAGGTGTGGACACGCAGACAGACAAGTTTGGGAATAACCCATCAGGCATAGCCCTTCGGCAGCTCTATCAGGATTTGGATCTGGACGCAAATACGATTGAAACGGAATTCCAAGCGTCCCTCGAGCAGCTTCTTTGGTTTGTAGATCGGCATTTATATAACACGACGAAAGTTGACTATTCTACGTATGACGTGGATTTCATTCTTAATCGTGATGTGATGATTAATGAAACCGAGGCTGTCGAGAATGTAAAGAATAGTGTAGGTATACTATCCGATGAAACCAATCTTGCCAATCATCCATTTGTGAAGGATGTACAAAAAGAACAGGATAGGATTAAAAAAGAACGTGACGAAGCAGTCACTATTCCAGCAGACCAGTCATATGGCGGCACTGGCGGCAAGCTTCCTGAGACAAACCCGAAACAGGATGATGCACAATGAAGTCCGAGGAATACTGGTCGGGCCGTATGGATGCTTTGAATGAGGCACAGCTAAGCAAGGGCGATGCTTACGTCCGCAAGATGGAGATCGAGTACGCCAAGGCTAACGCATCCATCCAACGGGATATAGACACATTCTATCAGCGGTTCGCCAAGAATAACGAAATAGGGCTGGCTGAGGCGCGACAAGTGCTTAAGGCGGGAGAACTCAAGGAGTTCAAGTGGACGGTCGAAGATTATATCAAAGCAGGCCGTGAGAATGCAGTCGATCAGCGTTGGATGAAGGAATTAGAGAATGCGTCCATAAGAGTCCGTATGACCCGCCTAGAAGCCTTGCAATTGCAGATGCGCCAACATGTCGAGGTATTGACTGGAAAACGTCAGACAGGCGCTAAAGAGCTTATGGGCGACATATACAAGGATGGTTACTTTCATTCTGTATTTGAGTTGCATAAGGGTACAGGGTTAAGCACTACATTCTCCAAACTGGACAAACGGCAGATTGAGGCGATCATATCGAAGCCTTGGGCCGCAGATGGATCTAATTTCAGTGCCCGTATCTGGAAAGACCGTTATAAGCTGGTGCATGAGCTTCAAACTGTGCTCACACAGGGCATGATACGCGGTGATACGCCGGATAAGATGATTAACGCCTTATCTGACCGTATGGGTGTTTCCCGATCGGCTGCAGCTAGGATCATCCAAACCGAATCAGCCTACTTTGCCGGACAATCCCGCATGGATGCCTACAAAGAGTTGGGCGTCGAACAGTACAAGTTCACGGCTACGTTAGACAAGCGCACATCAAGTATCTGCCGGCACATGGATGGAGAGGTATTTGCTATTAGCGAGGCTGAGGTAGGAGTCAACTATCCACCGTTACATGCTTATTGCCGCTCTACCACGATTCCTCATTATGAGGACAATGTTCAAGAACGCGTAGCTCGGGATGAGGACGGCAAGAATCAGGCCGTACCGGGTGACATGACCTATGAGCAGTGGGCCAAGGAAAACGTTCCTACTACTGACCGTGTAACTGAGCCAATAAAGCCAGTCGAACGAGACAACAGCGCTGTTAAAACGGCTGTACCTGTGCTGGAAGACATACCAAACAGGACATACAATCCTAAAGCTTCTTATCACATGGACATTCCAAAGGTTTCCGAAGATTCTGCTGACAAAATAGCAGACATTAGCCGGGAACTGGTACGGGAGGGCTCCAAGACTGGTAAGGGCTATTTGTCGTTCACGGACTTTGATGGCAAGGAGCTGGCGAGGGTGACGGGCGGCAAGGACAAGGTGCCATTTACACCTAAAGTACAGGACATGCTCCTCAACTCTCCTGCTGGCAGTCTGGTACTGGCCCATAACCATCCAAGGGGTAACAGGCTGTCGGTTAAAGACGCTCGTTCCATGGCGCTGTATGCAGCTATAGGGGCTATGGTGGTCGCTGGTCACGATGGTGGTACAAGTACACTGTCAGCGCCGGACAAGCGCAGCCTTTCGGAGTTTGATAAGGTGCTACGGCGTGTGACTGCCGAGGTTGACGCACAATTGCAGGCAGATCCTGCTTTTGATGAACTTTCGGAGACAGCCAAAAACGAACGCTTTGATTACTTGGTGCTTATGGCGATAGTAAGCGAATTGGGGTGGGAATATGCCGAAGACTACGCAGCAGCGAGAGACGGTGGACGGATTAGACGATAAGCCGATTGAGTTGGATTTCACGGCGCCAACAGACGTGCGGGTGAACGATTATATCAGGCAAGTCACTAGCGAGTAAAAACACCGCCGTTTGGTATTGTGGGCGTAAAACACAAGACATCACTGGCCGAGACCAGGTTAAAAAACGAAGATGAAGGAGCGGTATGTAATGAATAAAGAGCAATTTGTCGCATTGGGATTGACCGAGGAACTGGCTATAAAGGCGGCTACAGCATCGGCAGAGGAGTTGAAGGGGTTTGTTCCTAAAGTTCGCTTTGATGAGGTTAACGAGGCAAAGAAACAGGCTGAGAAGGACAGGGACAGCGTAGGTGGTCAACTGGAGGATTTGAAGAAGTCTGCTGGAGCGTCAGAAGATTTAAAATTGCAGATTGAAAAGCTTCAGGGGGAAAATAAAGCTACCAAAGATCAGTATGAAGCCAAGCTGAAAGACATGAGTTTGAACACGGCGCTCAAGTTGGCGTTGAACGGTCAAGCACATGACACGGACATTGTAGCCGGGCTGCTGGACAAAACAAAAATCGAACTGGACGACAACGGTGCTGTAAAAGGCGGCTTGGATGACCAATTAACTGACCTGCGTGAAAGCAAGTCTTTTTTGTTTGTATCAAAAGACCAAACGCCACCGGTTCCTACATTCAAGGGAGTTTCACCAGCAGAAGGCGCAGGGGCTGGCAATCCACCAGCGCCATTGAAAGGTTATGACGCAGGCAAGTCAATTGCTGAGCAAAGAAACGGGAAAGGTAGTGAACAATAATGAACTTGAATCCACGAGTTAAAGAGTATTTATCGCAGGTTGAAATTTTGTATACCGTAAAAGGATCTATTGAGAAGATTGGCGGCGTTACTCTGGACGGCACTAAGTTTGCTGTCAATACGCGTATTCCAGCCGGTACGGCAGTCAGCATCCAAGCCAACGGACTGGCGAAGCCGTTTGCTGACGCAGATACAGGCAAGGTATACCTTACTAGCCACGACGTGTTCACAGGCGATGCGACTACACAGAACGTAATCGTAGGTGCTTGGGCAGAGGCGTTGGTTGTGGAAAGCAAACTCACAGGCGTTACAGCAGCATTTAAAACAGCAGCAGGCGGACGTTACCGTTACTACTAAAACAGGGAATAGGGAAGGGGAATATATAAATGGGTATTCTTTCATTAGATCAATTTAAACAGCCGGAATTTTTGGGGTATGTCGAAAATCGAGTGCTGCCGCGGCAATATTTGCTTAAGGCAGTTAGTGAAACAGATACAACATACGATTTGACTTTTGACTATGACGTATTTACGCAAACCTATGCACCGAGCGCATCTATCACGGGTTGGAACTCCGGCGCTCCTTTGCGGGATAAGAAAGGGTTGAAAACACTTACTCAAGAGGTCGCAAAGATTCAACACGGTTTCCGTTTGGATGAACGTGAACAACTCAAGTTTACGAATCCACGTGTGGCTGCCGAAAGAGAACGAGCTATCCAAAAAATTTATAACCAAACTGACAGTTTGATTGAAGGTGTGAATGATACAGAGGAGTGGTTGAGAGCACAAGCTCTTTATAATGGAGTCATTGTATATAACCAGAACAACATTGTAATCAATGTCAACTTCGGTTTAACTGCTAAAGTGACACCTACTGTTGTATGGTCAGACCGGGCGACATCTACTCCTCTTGATGATCTGAGAGCAGCGATCAAGGCATATAAAGACGCAAATGCAGGACAAGTGCCACGTTACATTGATATCTCTGGTGATGTTCTGCTCGATTTGGTTCTCAACAACCAAGTTAGAGGGGCATTGTTTGGCGTGAATAGCTCTATGTTGGCTACACGGGAACAAGTACAATCTATCATCAACCAAATTGCTGATTCTACTGCAATTACAATCCGTGTGAATGATGATGTTGTCTCTTTGGAAGGTGCCGCGCCTACAAGATTGTTGGAAGCTCGCACCGTGGCTCTGTTGGGGGAAAAACCGATCATTACTGTGCAAGGCCCGACGATTGAAAAGAATTTCGAACCAGGCATTTACGTGTTGCCTATCATCAAGGAAGGACCACCACCATCCGAAGAGGTATACGTTGGTGAATCTGCTTTCGTAGCTGTACAAAAACCATCCCAAATCTACCGCCTGTCGGTTTAATAGGAGGATCTTATATAATGGCAAACAAAAAATATAACGTGCTGTCCCCGGTTATACAGGCCGGGGTTATTGTACATTCCGGTGAAATCGAACTTGATGAAAAGCATGGCGCCAAGCTGGTTGAAAAAGGCGTGCTTGAAGATGTTGCAGCAGCGAAGAAAGCGGACAGCGTAAATAAAACCGAATAGGCTGGTGAGCGATATGGACCCGATCCGTTTTGAAGCCTTACTCACCAAGCTTAAGGTACTGCTGGGGCTACCAGTCACGGAAACAGATAAGGATGTGCAGCTGTCTTTTGCCCTCGACTTTACGATTGATGGCATTAAGAACTACTGCAACATATCCGACATACCGGAGCAATTGGAAAACACGGTGTTGCTCATCGCCAAGGACTATTACCTCAACCAGTTCGTAGCGCCTGCAACGGCTGGCGAGGGTGAGAAGAACGTCCAGAGTATCAAGCGTGGTGACGTGCAATTCACATTCTTTGCGGATGCCAAGCAGGGCGTGGAGGGTACGGCGTTTATCAAGTCGTACGCAACGCAGCTTAATGCATTCCGCAGATTGAGGTGGTAGATATGCAACTAGGCAATCCAGCAGTGGAACGTATGCTTCTTGAAATGACCTATACAGGCGTTTGCCGGGTGGAAGGTCAGACAACCTACAAAGACCCGGTAACAGGCGTAGAACGCCCCAAGGGTGGCGTTATAATTGACAACCAGCCGTGTGCATTGTCTCAAGCATCCTTACCAAGCTCGGTCCAAACGGATACGAACAACAATATCGAATATGACGCGAAACTGTTTATCTCGCCGGATGTTGTTGTGCCTGCCGGAAGTCGTATTTTCGTCACACAGGAAGGCATGAATTATCAGTTTACGCGTTCTGGCAAGCCTTTCATTTATGCGACTCATCAGGAAATTAAAATGAAAGAGGTAGGCGAGGCATGAGCGGCTTTGCTGAATTTGATTTTTCGGAGCTCGAGCAGTTGGGCAAGAGCCTTCGAAAAATGCAAGCCGATTATCCGCGATTCGTCGAGGACTGCATACGAGAGCTTGCCAGCAGGCTCCTGGCTAAGACAGTGGCCCGCACTCCGGTAGATACAGGAATGCTCCGGCGTAACTGGCAGCTCGGCCCTGTGGAGCGTGTAGCCGGTGGATACAGCATTGAACTGTTTAATCCTATCGAATATGCGCCTTATGTGGAGTATGGTCACCGCACAAGGCTGCACACTGGATGGGTGGAGGGGCGGTTCATGCTTACCATTTCCGAAAGGGAGTTGGAGCGAGAATTGCCCGCGCTCATGGACCATAAACTGAAACGATTTATGGAAGACCACCTGAGGTGATGTAATGGAAGATGTTAAAAACGGAATATTGAAGCACCTGAGCACCTTTCAAACGGGTGTTACGGTGTACGACGAACGAATTGAGCAGGGTTTTCATGAACCGTGCTTTTTTGTGTTGCTCATAAACGGTTCACAAGACCGGGAATTCGGGCGGCGTTATATGAGGGTGGGCAACTATGACATTCACTATTTCCCGAATCCCAAGAACCCGGAGAAACGCCGTGAATGTGAAGCAGTAGCAGATCGGCTCTACGAGGAATTGGAATACACCCAATGGGAAGGTAGCATGTACAGGGCGGTGGGAATGAAACACCAAATCGTCGATGATGTGCTGCATTTCTTTATTGACGTCAATGTCCATTTAATGCGTCCAAAGGGACCAGAAACAAAAATGAGGACTTTAAAACAGGAGGCTGGTATACGTGGCTGATGAAATTGTTACGAAAAAAGAAACGCCTGCCAAGACTGTAGAACCGGAGTTTGCGAAAGAGCAATTTCAAGGGTCCGAACAGTTTACGCAGATCGAAAAAGATACGCTGAACGTCCTGCTTGAGGATGGACAGAATTACACCATCAGCGAGGCCAGACGGGTTCTCACTGAATGGTTAAAGAAGGAGGTCAAATAATGGCCGGCACATGGGTTACACAGAACAAGGATCTACCTGGCGTATATACCAATGTCGTATCTGAGCCTAAGCCATTAGGAACGCTAAGTGATCGCGGTATCGTCACCTTGCCGTTGCTATTAAGCTGGGGGCCAGCAAAGCAGATCATTACTATTGATGCTGGTGACGATATCGCAAAAGCGTTGGGATACGATATCACACACACGAGCCTCTTGTTGGTTAAGGAGGCTCTTAAACGTGCCAAAACGCTGCTAGTTTACCGCCTGAACGAAGGGACACAGGCTACAGTCACAAGCGGCAATCTTGTCGCTACGGCGAAGTATGGCGGTGTGAGAGGTAATGATATTTCTATCGTTATTCAAGCTGATATTGACACGCCGTCTAGCTTCAACGTTCGGACTTTGGTCGAGGGCCGGGAAGTCAATTTGCAGAAAGTGACCAATATTGACGGGCTGGTAGCTAATGAATGGGTGACCTTCAAAGCAGCCGCTACTGATAAAACACTGGCTGCTACGGCTGGAGCGCCGCTGACTAGCGGGGCTGACGGCACAACAACCAACGCAGACCACTCGGATTATATGGCGACTATTGAGACTCAGGATTTTAACACCGTTGGAATTCCTTACGATGACGCAACGCTGAAGCCTTTGTATACCACCTACGTTAATCGCCTGCGTAATGACGAGGGTAAAAATGTACAGGTGGTACTACCAAACTACAGCGCGGCTGACAGCGAAGGAGTAATAAACGTCACGAACGGCGTTATTCTTTCGGATGGCACAGTGATTGACAAGGTTAAAGCAGTCGCTTGGGTTGCAGCCGCGACAGCAGCCGCAAATGTAAATGAATCCCTCACTTACACTGACTACGATGATGCAGTAGATGTGGATGTTAGGTTCACCAATCGTGAAGCAATTGCAGCGGTTCAAAGTGGTCAGTTTTTCTTCATTTACACAAACGGAAAAGCAAAGGTACAAGAGGACATTAATACATTCCGTAGCTTTACACCTAAAAAGAATAAAGATTTTCGCAAAAATCGTGTCGTTCGTACATTGGATGGAATTAAGACAGATTTGCAACGAGTCTTTGAAAACTCCTATACCGGCAAGGTTGATAACAACGTTGACGGGCGTAATCTCGTTAAAAAAGAAGCTATCAATTTGTTCGAGCTTAATCAACAAATCAGTGCTATTGAGGAGTTTAATCCTCAGACGGATGTAACGATCGTACCTGGTACAGACAAAGACGCTATTTACGCTGAATATTACGTCAAGCCAGTGGATAGCATTGAAAAAATCTATCAGTTAGTGAGGGCGAGATAATATGACGCAATGGTTGCAAGCAAAAGATACTATTTCAGGACAGCAAGGTCGATTATACGCCACCATAAACGGTAATGTAGAGGAAATGGCCTATTGCAAGAAGTTCGAAGCGAAAATCGAAAAAAACATGACAGAAGTAAAAGTGTTAGGCTACCTGGGGGACCAGAATAAAGCAAATGGCTGGAAGGGTACAGGTTCAATGACTTTTTACTATGTGACCTCGTTGTTCAGACAAATGATGCTGGATTACGTGACCACAGGTAAGGATACCTACTTCGATCTTGTTGCAGTTAATGAGGACCCCACTTCCTCGATCGGTAAACAAACCGTAACGCTCAAGAATGTCAATATTAGCAGCATTATTATTGCTAAGTTGGATACTGAATCTCAATTGTTGGACGAAGATTTGGACTTTACTTTTTCCGGGGTCGGATTGCAAGACAGCTTCTCTAAACCTGTATTGGGTGGTAACTAAAATAATCTAAATTAAGGGGATATGAATAATGAGTGACTTGACATTGTTTTATGCGGAAAATGTAGCAGCTGAAATCACCGAGGAAATTGCTTTGTCGGAACGTTTCAAGGATGCAGATGGCAAACCGCTGAAATGGAAAATCCGAAGTGTTTCCGAGGAAGAAACTTCTATTATCCGTAAAGAATCAACAAAAAAGGTTAGAGTGAAAGGCGTCTATCAAAGCGAAACAGATTCCGACCTTTTCGTATCAAAACTGGTTGTCGCCGGGGTAGTGTATCCTAACCTTAAAGACGCTGGCTTACAAAATTCCTATGGAGTAAGAGGTGCGGATTCGCTTATTCAAAAAATGCTGCTCGCCGGAGAATACTCAACATTAACGGACCGCATCCAAACACTGAGTGGGTTCGACCGCGATATTAACGATCTCATCCAAGACGTAAAAAACTAATCGAGGAGGGCGATTCTGACGCGAACTACGCGTATTATGCCCTCCATGAGCTTCATATCTTACCGCATGAATTGATGGCAATGAGCCAGCGGGAGAAGGCGGCGATTTTTGCTATGATTTCTTATCGAATCGAGAAGGAAAAGAAAAACTAATAGACTCATTGCGCGATTTCATATACTATATTTGGTAACATTACACATCTGAATAAAGTGAGGTCTGCTAAAATGTGGTCTATTATTGGGCTTGCTCTGATTGTAGGGATAACGATTGCTATATGGCAGTCGGTCAATTCTGCAAAGGAAAAAAAACAAATAATGAACGAAGAGAATGCGATTGCTCTAAGTAAAATGTTTCATGTTGAAGGGTTACCGATTGCTGAAAAAACAGCGTGTACCATTTTGCTTAAGCAGGATAGGATTCTGGTAAAAGCGGGTGGAGCAGAATTCAATGTTGCGATTAACCAGATAACGGCAGCCGAAGTGAAGACGGACGTGGAAATAGCCAATATTGTTAGCAGCAGTGCTGTAAAGGGTATCGCAGGAGGATTGCTATTTGGCCCCATTGGGTTAGTTGTAGGAGCCAGAGCTAAAAACAAAGAGAAGAAGACATATAACTATTACTTTATTCTGAATTACATCAATTCAGAAGGTAATCTATCGTCTCTGCTTTTTGACAGTGGATCGAATCATTTTTCAGCTATGCAGATAAAAAATAAATTAGATCCTCTATTACAGAATAATGGAGTACGTCAAGTTAATTTATAAAGTAAGGCTGTTCACCGCGTATGTTTTATACGTATGAACAGCCTTTTTCTTTGGAAAAGGAGGAACGATGGCTACAGTTTCGGCAAGCCTTCAACTTTTCGATAATTTCTCGCAACGTCTAAACGCAGTCAATAACGCTGTGCAAGCCACAACTAGACAAATGGAAAGGTTAAGAACTGCCACAAATGCACATATGCGGTTTGATATCGAAATCGCTAATGAGGCAATTTTGATGAACCAAGTACGGCTAATTAGGCAACGTATTCAGAGTCAGCTTAGAGTTATCCACGCTCGAATACAATTGGAATTGCCCGCATCATTACAAGCTATGTTCGGCAACCTGCAAATGCTTGTACTAAGGCTAATAAGAGTAGTTCGTCAATTGCGGACTACAAGCGGAGCTAACGCGGCAGAACTCCAGAACGCATTGCAGCGGATAGCGGAATTAGAGCGCAAAATAGCCCAATTACAGGAACAGATAAACGGAAGCCTGAGAAGAGGGGAAGGAGCGTCCTCCGGCTTACTAGCTAACCTGAAAGGTATGGCTGCTGCGTATTTGTCGCTTCAAGGCCTTAAAGAATTGTTTGGCGCTACTGTGGGTGGTGCGATGGAACAACAGAAAATGCAAGATATGTTTGTTGCTCGTACAGGTCAGGAGGACGTGGGTAAAGCCATGTTTGAACGATTCAAGAAAAACGCGCTGACAGCCGGGCAGGATGTGAATGAATCCCTTCAAGCAAGTTTATCGTTTTTCTCGGCTACGCAAAACGTTGACCAACTGGATAAACTGAATAACCTTGCTCAGCGATTGAATGCTTTCGATAGTGCCGGTAATGGCATGGAAGGAGCCGCATTTGCCCTTAAGGAAGCTCTCTCGGGGGATATTGTGTCTTTGGCCGAACGTTTCAACATGGGGAAATCAGATATCCGGGCATCTGGTATTGTTGATTTTGCCAAAAAAGGCGATATCGACGGTTTCATAAAAGGTTTTGACAAACTGTTAGAATCTCAGAAAATGGGTCAAAAGGCGTTTGATACCATGTTGGCTAGTCCCGCTAAGCAACTGGAGATAATGAAAAACAACGTCAGATCCATGTTTGCAGATGCTGGTGGAGCTGCTACCAAATCGTTGCTACCAATGATCCAAATGCTCAATAACGCATTCAAGCAAGGTAAATTTGATTCGTTTTTTGCTAATTTAAGCCAAGGATTAGACTGGGTAGTGCGGAATGCGATTAAAGCTTTCAATGCCGTTTCTCAAGTATACGGATTCATCTCAGGTAATTGGCAGAATATCGCCCCTATTGTTAAAGGAGTAGCAGCGGCGTTTATCGCTTGGAACATCGCAATGAAGGCCGTAGCCGTTACGCAAGGAATCATCGCTTTCGCCACAGGGAGCAGCACGGCTGTGATTTTTGCCCAAACGTTAGCTACTCGCGGACTCTCTGCGGCATGGGCGACCCTAAACGCTACAATGAAAGCAAATGTCTTCATCGCCATACTGACCGTGTTGGTCGCTATAGTGACATGGATGTATCAGGTGTACCAAACCAACGACATGGTGGCGGCGGCAATGCTCTTGAAGTGGAATGAAGTATTGAACTTTTTTGATCAAGTCCCGATCTTTTTTGCGAGGGTTGGCGTTGGGATCGCTCAGGCGTTTTTGAACGCTAAGGCTAGCGTAATGCAAACGATGCAAGATATGGCAAACGGTGTGATTGATAAAGTAAATGATATGATCAAGGCTTTGAATAGTACAAAAATGATGGATATTGGTCTTGTTAATCGAGTCTCCATTTCTGCAGATTCTCAAAGAGCGGCCGACGATTTTAGAGTAAAAAGTGCTGCTAAAATCGCTGCAATGGAATCTATGGCTGCTGCTAAAGCGAAAAAACGTCAAGATGATACCATGAATTATATCCGCAAGCGTGATATGGATCGGCGCAAACAAAAAGCCGCTGCTGCCCCGGGGGCAGGCAAACCTTTCGATTTCACCAAATGGAATGCCGCAGCTGACGCTGCCAAGAAACCAAACAACGATGTTGGCAAGGTTGGTAAAGTAGGCAAAGTTGGAAAGATCGAAGACAAGGTAGATATCTCAAGCGAAGACCTCAAGGTAATGCGTGATATCGCAGAAATGAAGTCCATACAAAACTTCGTCACGCTTACGCCTACTGTACAGGTCAAGACAGGTGACATCAACAACGGGGCTGATGTGGATACGATCATAAAGAAAATCGGCGACCACCTGGAAGAACAGTTTGTCTCTACAGCACAGGGGGTGTACACCTAATGGAACACGCCATACTACTAAGTTACAACAACGGCGAAGAAGCATTTCGCATCCCGGTCAATCCGCCTGAAATGAGCATTAAGGAAGCTGGTGACGGCTCCACATACAAAATTGTGGACGGTGGCGAAATAAACGCCATACAGTCTCGCAAGTTGACAGAGATATCCTTCGATAGCTTCTTTCCTGGTCAGGCATACCCTTTTGTGAACACGGATGAGTTAAGGCCTATTCCTGAATATATTGAGCTATTAAATAAGTGGATGGACACCAAGCGGCCCATCCGCTTTATTTATTCTGCGATAAGTTTCGAGCCTGGAGCACAAAAGAGCCCGCAGGAAATAGCCATCAACATGCCGGTCACAATAGAGGAATTCGAATGGAAGCCAGTAGCGGGTACATCGGATATCGAGTACACAATATCATTCAAAAAGTACGTTTTTTACAATGCTGTGCAAGCCAAGGTTAAGCAAACCACGACCAAGGCAGGCGCAAAAAAGACGACTACTACAAAGACTAAGGCCAAACGACCTAGCGAAAAGGCTAAACCTAAATCGGTTAAGGTGAAAGCAGGCGACACGCTTTGGATCATCGCAAAGAAGAACCTGGGTGATGGGTCCCGTTACAAAGAGATTCAAACACTCAATAAGATTACGAATGCTCAGGCCAAGCGATTAAAGGTCGGGCAAGTAATCAGACTGCCGGGGTGATGGTATGGATATTTTTATAGACAACCGGGATGGCAACGTGTGGCAGGTGTCCGGTGAGGCGATGGCCGGCAAAGAGAATGCGGCCGGGTCGGTCTCTGAACTCACATGGAAGACCGAACGCACCGGGAGCCCGGGCAGTGTAGATATCACACTTGTTAAGGATGGCATCTACCAGAACAAAAAATTCAAGGTCCAGAACGGGGATATCGTCAGGATTACCAAAGGCAAGTACAAGATATTCTACGGCTATGTGTTTTCGGTGGAGCAGTCGGAGAAATCCGACATGAAGATAACTGCGTATGACCAAATCCGCTACTTGAATGCAAACGACACATATGTTTTAAAAAACCTAACAGCTGGGGCAGTAATCAAGCGGATTGCAGAGGACTTTAAGCTGAAAACCGGAATGATAGCCGACACGGGATACAAAATACCTGCTATGGTCGAGGATAATCAAAAGCTCCTGGACATCATTTACAAGGCAATCGACCAAACACTCATGTCTACCGGGACCATCTATGTATTTTACGATGACTTCGGCGCTTTGGCCCTTAAACGGGCTGCTGACATGCTTGTATCGGTGTCGGTGGGCAATGGCAGTCTAATGACCGGATACGCGCTTAAACGGTCCATAGACAGCGAGACATACAACTATGTAAAGCTGGTGCAGGATAATAAAGAAAGCGGCAAGCGGGATGCTTACGTTTACCAGGATGGCAACAATATTAAAAAGTGGGGCAAGCTTCAACTCTATGACAAAGTAGACGAGAAGATGAACGCGGCACAGATTAAGCAAAAGGCGCAAAATTTGCTCACCTTACACAACAGGGAAAGCAAAAGCTTAAGCATAGATGCTATGGGAGACTTGAGTATCCGTGCTGGATGCTATGTGCCTGTGTTTATTGATGATTTGAAGGTGAGTCAGGTTTACTTGGTAGATTCATGTACACATAAATTTTCAGGGCTTGAGCACACGATGAGCCTAGAACTGAAGGTGATCTAATGATAAAGCAGCTACAAAAAATAGCGTTAGGCAGCATGGAAGCATCCAAACCAAGCGAGAGCATGGTCGGACAGGTGACGGGTGTAGATCCACTTGAAATCACAGTGGATCAGCGGCTTGTACTGGATGCGGATTTGTTGCTTGTTACGGAGCGTGTAAAGCGATATGTGGTTAGTCTTACGCACAGCCATGTATACAAAGATGAGACTCCAACGGAAACCGCTACAAAGACGACTCAAACGGCGTTGCCCGATGTTTTGGTGATTCGAGAAGGATTGAAAGTCGGGGATGCAGTGATTTTGCAAAGAATGAAAGGCGGTCAACAATTCGCCGTCATGGATAAGTTATGATACCAGAGGGCGGAAGCATTGTTGATGAGGAAATTGAGGAAGAAGAAATGCCCACCAAGACATACGCCTTGGACTTTGAAAACGGACGCGCACGCGGCATTGTAGACGGTCTGGAGGCTATGCGGCAAGTGGTGTACAAGATACTTCAAACGTTACGTTATGAAAATCTCATATACTCCGATGATTACGGAGCTGAGATAGACCGGCTGCAAGGGCAGAGCCGGTTATTTGTGCAGACAGAATTAAAACGGTTGGTCCGTGAAGCGTTACTGGCAGACGACCGGATAACGGATGTGAGGGATTTTCAATTCACCTTTAACGGTTCAAATGTACTGGCAGAGTTCGAAGTCGTGACTACACAAGGTAATTTCAGGAATGAAACGGGGGTGGGCGGCATTGTATGAGAATCAAACAGAAGAGGTCATATTAGAACGTCTGCTGGCCCGTATACCAGATACCATGGATAAGCGGGAAGGGAGCGTTATTTATGATGCCCTGGCACCTGCAGCAAATGAACTGGCTCAAATGTATGTTGAACTGGATACAAATATAAGTCTGGTTTTTCCGAACGCGGACAATGAGGAATATTTGGACTTGGCCGTGGCATGGTCCGGTATAACTCGCAAGGCAGCGACTAAAGCGCAATGGAGAGGCAAGTTTTACAACAACCAGGGCGTGTTGATGGATGTGCCTATTGGCAGCCGCTACAGTATCGAGGATCTAAACTATGTCGTGCTCAGTAGACTGGGCGTTGGACAGTTTGTGGTGGAATGTGAAACGGCTGGTGTCATAGGCAACCAATTTTCAGGGTCGCTCTTACCTATTGATTTTGTTGATGGGTTGGCCCGAGCGGAACTGGTCGATCTGTTGGTATCAGGAGAGGACACAGAAACAGGAGAGACTCTATATGATCGGTATCAAGACAGAATATCCAAGCCTATTACAAGCGCAAATAAGAACCAATACGTAAACTGGGCGCGTGAAGTAACTGGAGTTGGAGACGCTAAAGCTTTTGCTCTGTGGAATGGACCCGGCACCGTAAAGGTAGTCGTGTTAGATAATAACAAACGTGCTCCGTCTGCAGCTGTAGTGCAGGCCGCGCAAAACTATATCGATCCTACACAGGACGGACAGGGCGAAGGCGCTGCGCCCATTGGCCCGGTTGTCACAGTTGTCGGAGCGACTGAGGTTGCTATTAACGTAAGTGCGCGAGTTGAACTAGCAAGGGATGCAACTGTTGCAAATGTAACAGAACAATTAAAGGTTAGCATTGCGAAATATCTTGAAGGCTTGGCTTTCTCAGACACGGACTTTTTAGTACGGATTACAAGAATAGCAAACCTTATTTTGGATGTCCCACAAGTCGTAGATTACTTTGACCTGACTATTAACGGGCTGACTGGCAATATACAAGTTCCGCTGGATAGCGTAGCTGTACTTGGGACGGTGGATGTACATGTCTAAGAAACTTATGTCCTATCTTCCTGACTATTACCAAGAGATTGAAGAGTTTGTGCAGATAATGGACACGGAAGATATCGAATTAAACAAGGTTAATGCCGCGATAGTAGATACATTTAAGCAATTCCATCCAGAAACGGCCACTTGGGGAATTGCTTATTGGGAACGTGATTTGAAAATAACCCCGCTCCCATCTAAACCGATAGAGCAACGCCGTAGTGTGGTTATCTCTAAAATGCGAGGCAGCGGGAAAGTGTCAGCAAGCATGATAAAAAATGTGGCCGGCAGCTATGATCGAGGCAAAGTAGATGTAATTGTATATCCGGCTGAATATCGGTTTGACATTAAATTTATCGGTACTTTAGGCGTGCCGCCGAACTTACAGGACCTAAAGGACGCAATAGAGGAAATAAAGCCGGCGCATTTAGAGGTGAGATATCAGTTTCGGTATTTGGTTATTCGCGAAATACACCATGTGATGACGATCAATGCAATAAACAGTACTCCATTAAATAATTTTGCGGGAGGTGTGCCAATTGGCTAGTAATACACCTAATTTGAGCTTATATATGAAGGACCCTGTGGCAGACTGGAATGATTTTTTTGACATTAAGACGATGATGAATGACAACTGGGAGAAAATCGATAGTTTTGCTGGCTCAACAAAAGGAAATTTGGATAAGGCGACTAAATTTGTGGTGACGTCAGATATGTTTGGAGCCACCGGAAACAACACAGATCAAACACAGGCCATTCAAAATGCACTCAATTATCTGGAGAGTGTCGGAGGCGGAAAACTTATCCTAGGCGCAGGCACATTTCTTTTGAGTCTCGCTAAAAGCACACATACCAAAGCTTGCATAATCATTCCAGCAGGAGTCACAATAGAAGGTTCTGGCATGGGAGTGACTATCCTTAAACGGCTAGAAAGCGAACGTATTCAAGACGGAGTTTTGTTAGTCAATAAAGGATATGACACAAAGGGAGAATACACAGCGGCGGGTAACATTACGCTACGAAACTTCACGATTACTGATGGCGCTGTTACTGCAACTCCTAGAACATACGGGGATCTAATTGCGTTAGGGCATGCAGATAATGTGTTAATTGAACGTGTCCAATCGTTAAATCATGATCAGCATTTTGTGGATGTTTGCGGTTCGAGGAATATCACCATTCGTGATTGCATGTGCAATAACTTGCAAGATACCTATGGGAGTGCAACTATCCAAATCGACCGAGCAAAAGGTCTAGGCATTTGGGGCCTGCTGCTGGATGATACAAATCCGAGCAATGTGACTATTCAGGGCAATAGTATCGTTTCCATATCTGAACTGATATTGCAGCTTGGGCATGGGAAATCAACTGTAAGTGACTTGAGTGTAATAGATAATGTAATTGTTTGCGCCAGCACCAGTAAAGGTCAGATAGCAATCGGAAATGATGAAGATGCCTCGATTGCTACAGCTGATATTGAAGACAATAAAATAGAACTCAACAACATAAATAGCGCAGGGATCTACCTTGTCGGTGATCCGACAAACAAATTTGAAAACATATCTATTTCCAGCAATATCGTAACGGGTAAAATGCGTGCGGCAATTTTTGTTGGCAGCTCTACGATGCCGAGCACATTTGCTAATTTCAAAAATGTATTAGTTTCAGAGAATACCGTTGATATGGACATTAGAGATTCAACCAGTACTCATTACATTTCAGGAATCCGAGTGAGTAACGGCATTAGTGCAGCGCTTTGTAATAATACTGTACGCTTCGCCTGCCAAGGAGGAGGTTATGCAGATGCTAAGATTATAAGGGCAGATAGTTTTAAAGACATCTTAATTAGTGCAAACCAAATTATCATGGCCGACTCGAATTCGCGTACGGATGCGCAACTGTATGGTATCCAACTCGAAATGGATTCGGCTGTTGCGAACAGCCTCTATTGTAAAGCAAAGATAATCTCAAATATGGTGCTCGGTACAGGCTACCGTTGGGGGATTTCGGAGCGCGGCGGCGTTAACGTCTCCAACTTCCTACAAGCCACAGTTTCGAATAATAACGTTTACGACGATAGCCCGACGCAGGGCCATTACCACGAAGCTACTCCGAGTCTCGACGGGACCAATAACGTGCAATACGTCAATTTCGAGTCTCTCGGTTTTTCGGCGACAGGCTCAGTGCTTCCGATCCAAGCGGCAAAAACGTACACTTTCGTATCCCCCATACGTAAAAGCGGGATTACACAGGCAGCGTACGTAAGTAAAGGGGACCTTATTTTTAATCCCGTGTCAGCCACCGCTTTTAACACAGATACGGAAGAGGTGCGGGGAGCTTATTGGGTTGAGGGCTCAACCGCCAAGGTGGTAGGCATATCCTTAAGCAAAACCGTGCTGGGAAATGACGCTAATGGGCGCGTAACGAACACTATTACGATAAATACAGGGTCAAACGGTTGTAATCTCGCAATAGATCCTACGAGTCATGCTGGCGTAATACGTTCAAGCGGGTATCTTATGTTGCGTATTGGAGTATAAAATTCCCAAATTTATTGACTTTACTTCCCAAGTAATTGTAAGGTATTAACATCAAATACTCGGGAAGGTTGTTAGAAGAATGCATAAAAAAATTGCTCTATTGTTTTTTGTAATTGTTTGTATTTTCACTACCAGTATTTCTTTTGCGACTGAAAAAGATGCTAAAGAGCAAGTGTTCAAGAGCGGGTTAATTTCCGCTTATGGTGTGCACTTAAATAAGGATCAACTGCCGCTGACTTCAAAGGTGGATCTTACGTATGGTGTTTCAAGGAAGATTCAGGGTTTAGATGTTGTTGATTTTACTTTTTATAGCTTCGATGGTCAGAAAATACCAGGGGAAGTAGTTTACCCATTAGGGTTCAAGGAAACTCAAAAGTATCCGACAATATTGACATTTTCGGGACACGGAGAAATGGAAGAGTTAATCAGCAAACCTGAATCATATCAACATGCAGGGGCTGTTGAACTTGCTAAAAGCGGGTATTTAGTATTCGTCATGGAAAATAGAGGCATGGGCAAACTGGCAGATATGGCCGATCACCTAGTGCTAGATGCAGTATCACGTTTACGTGGCGGTAGTTGGTACGGAGATATCACAACGGATGCCCTGTACCTGAGCGCAGCTGTGCACGGTATCCCTCACGTAGATAAACAACGAATTGGGACGGCGGGCGTGTCCACTGGCGGGGCTTTAAGTATGTTAGTAGCAGCGCTAGATGACCGGGTAAGCGCGGCGTATGTACAGGGTTATCTTGGCACCTACGCAAAAACGTTCGCAGACGGTACGCACGATATCTGTAACAACATTAGCGGTATCCTTAATGTAGGGGAAATGTGGGATGTCGGTAATCTCATTGCACCGCGTAGTGCGTTATATGTTAACGGAAAGATGGACCATTTCCATATCGCAGACGCTCAAGTCTCTTATGCTAAGATAAAAGAACATTACAAAGAATTGGGAGTCGAGAAAAATGTGAACCTACTTTCTCCACAAGGGGTCACACATGAATTCTCTACTCAACTTGCTACTGATTTCTTTAACAAAAACTTTAAATAGCTTTATCAGGCACGCCGCTTATGGCGTGTTTTTTTATGCCCTCGGAGTGGTAGAGGGCTTATTTTAGGTCAGGAAAAGTTTCCTGAATAGAGAGACGGGGGAGAACGATGGACGAACGATTAACACAAATTATAAAAGGGGCGGCGGCGGGGTTTGGGGCGGTTGCTGGCTACCTGTTCGGAGGTTGGAACATCATGATACACTTGCTGTTTATTTTTGTAATTGCAGACTGGTTGACTGGTTGGGCGGCGGCTTGGATTAACGGAGAATTGAAAAGCAGAAAGGGCTACTACGGCACTGCCCGCAAGGTGGCGATTTTCCTAATTGTTGTGGTTGCACACTTCATTGATGTAGCGTTAGGCAATCTCAACTATTTCCAAAACGCGGTTATTTTCTTCTACTTGGCGAACGAACTGCTGTCTATTATTGAAAATGTAGGCCGTATGGGTGTACCTATGCCGGATGTATTAAGGAACGCTGTGAAAATCTTCGAGTCTCGTTCCCAGGCTCCGAAAAATCCGAACATGTCGGATGGGGAACAGGAAAAGGAAAGAGGAGGAAAATGAGTGTTTAATCAAAACAAATACACGATTGAACGGCGCTACATAAATAAGCGCCATAACGTAAGACCGGGTACTCGATTAACATCGGGTGCGCCGGTCTTTTTAGTTGCACATGACACGGGTAATCCAGGAGCGTCAGCGGACAATCATTACACCTATTTTCAAAATCTCAAAGACCGGTCCGCATCTGCACAGGTCTTTATCGACGACAAAAAGATACTTGAGATTATCCCAACAGGCACCGGAACCGATCCAGCAGAAAAAGCTTGGCATGTCCTGTACAACGTCACCACGGATAACGACCGCTTTGGCGATGATGCGAACGATATCGCATTAGGAGTGGAACTGTGCTTTGGTGGAAAGATCAATACGTTGGAAGCTTACAAACGCTTTGTATGGTATCTGGCCTACTGCTGCAACAAATGGGGCATTAACCCACGCACACACATACCAAGCCATAAGCAGCTTGATCCTGCCCGTAAGAGGGACGTAGACCAAGCTCTAGTGACGATCAGCAAGACACTCAAGGATTTGGTGCAGGACGTGGAAACAGAGCTTAAAGGCGTTTCTGCGGCTCCTGCTGCGCAGGACTTTACGCCGTTGCCTGTATTCGTTGTCCAGGCGCTTATAGATAATTACGTTTCTCCAGCTTGGTTTGCCAGCCAGAAGGTACAGGACGATGTGGGCAAGACTCATTTTCATAACCTTGCCAACAATCTTCGTGCTGCAGCTGGTCTGAATGAAAAGGGCTTAACTCTTGACGGATCTGTGAAGCTGTTTAAATCCAACGCGCAAGAGATAATCTTCCGCTGGTTGTCTCCTGCTTGGTTTAAGGCTAAACAAGCAGGAGATAAGGAGCAAATGCAACATTTCAACAATCTGGCTAATTATCTGCGTTCTTCCGCAGGCTTGCCGAAACAATAATAGGGGGATTTATCATGGAAATTATGAATCAAGTATTGGCTTTTGCGTCTGTTTTGGCAGTAGTGGTTATTTCATTGGTACAATTGGTGAAGAAGACTGTGAACGTGCCTGTTAATGTGGTGCCTGCTGTGGGTGTAGTGATCGGCCTGCTGATTGGTTGGACCGCTTCGCCGTTTACCGATTTAGATTTGGTACTGCGATTGTGGGCTGGCGGATTGGCTGGCTTATCGGCAACGGGGTTGTTTGAATTAGCGTTCAAGGATCGACCAGGCAGTACAAAAGACGATAAGGCTGCTTGAGAATGAACAAATACCCTGCTGGCTTCGGCTGGTAGGGCTTTTTTTGTTTTATGGTTGTTAAGAGGGCTTATAATCCACCTATATTGATATAGAGCTAATTGCAGGTGTGTTAATCAGTTAGTGCAGGCTGATAGACAATAGATTATAGATTTTTTCAAATGATCTGTTATAATTCAAGAAACGGCAATAATTAGGAGGTAGAAACAATGGAGGAACAACAACTAGAACATGCGGATATCATAAAAAATGGTCTTAAATACATAGACGATGCTATTGCTGATGACAGTAACGCGAAATTATTTTTATGGAATACAATTGAGAACGTTTTAAATAGGGAGCATAGTAATTACGAAAGTTTGGCAGATGTGATAAATCTCATCTTTGAGGCTCCAGCAGGAAGAGCAATAGAATTAGTAATAAGTAAAGACTTGGATGATGTGTCTGACTACTTAACAAAAAATAAATCCTATTACATTTCATTAAATCAGAGGTTTCAATTTGATTATCGAACCTCAATTGAGGCATTCAACAGATCCCCGCTTAACATAGTTAGATGTGAAATGATGGGGGCTAAATCGGACATTATTAGAATGTTTCGTGCTGATAGAACATATTTTGATTTAAATGCTGATCCTACGGGTATTGCATATATTGTAGAGTTTATGCTTAACTTAACACAAACATCCTTATTTGAAGAGGAAGAGGTTTTTAAAGATGAATTTTATAATTATCTTAAGGGGAGAGCGGAATCCGCTCTAGCAAGAAGCGATGAATAGTTCAATCGCTTCTAAAGACCCAAGCAGTTTATTCAACGGTGTTCCTATAGGAACTCAAAAAAATAAAGGCAATGCATCCTTTGTCTCTGCTGGTAAATACAGTGCCCAGTCGTCTTTTAATAATCAAGATGTAAAAATAAATGTTCATACTCCTCAGGGGGGCAGTAGTTCGTCTATGGAAGGATTGTTGCAACGGGTTTTTAGGGGGCAATATGAAACGGCTTCAGCAAAGGAAAACCATACAGAGGTTGGTGATAACATGGACGACTCGACAAAATTGTTGCTTGAACGTATAGAACGTGACTCAAGAGAACGCGAGGCCCGTTATCATAAAGACGCCCAGGAGCGAGAACAACGTTATCGTGAAGAAATACTTGAACAAGATCGTCGTTGGAAACAAGAAGCGAAAGAGCGAGAAGAACGTATTTTGAACGCGATCAAAGAAAATGCCGACAGAACAGAAAAGAAAATTGATTCAGTCGAAGAAGAGATTCGGCTAATTAAAACCGAAGTTGCGAGCAGTGTGAAACATAGTCAGTCACTTGTAACAACAAACATGTGGGGCTTCATTGCAACAATCGTAGCTATTGTTGCTTTGACTGTAACGGTGTTTTTGACGCGATGATTTACAGAATCACCCAAACCAATTATACTGATAACAACACATACGGAAGCACTGTTGTGCAATCCGAAAGCATCGGTGACACCCTACTGGCTAAGCTGGTGGGGGTGTTTTTACGTTTTAGGGGGATGAATGATGAGAGGTAAAATTATTAATGCAATAGCAGCAATCATTTTAGTAGCGGGGGTATTGTGGTGGTTCAGCGAACACGGACAAAGCTCGCCTTTGCCTGCTCCGAAACCTGTTGAAACGTCAAATATACCAACATCGAGCAATCCAGGAGGAACAGTTCAGTTAGAATTCCCGTCAGCAAGGTACCCGGAAACAGCACAGCACATTAAAGAGGCCATAGCCGCAGGAGAGTCCAGTGTATGCACCATCGACCGAGCAGGAGCCGATCATAACCGCGACCTGTCCCTAAAAGGCGTGCCCACTAAGAAGGGCAAGGATCGCGATGAATGGCCTATGGCTATGTGTGCGGAAGGCGGAGAGGGTGCAGACATAAAGTACATATCACCCAAAGACAATCGTGGAGCTGGCTCATGGGTAGGCCACAAATTGGACGACTACGCGGACGGAACAAAAGTGGAATTTATAGTGAAATGATGTAAAAAGCTCTGCTAACCCTAATTGGTCGTCAGAGCTTTTTTTGTTAGTTTATTCTCTCCAATATCCGGGAGGCTGCAAACTATCATATGCGTCATGTGCAAATATTAAATTTATTAGTAATCCTGGGGACATGGATACCACGGATTCACCGCTTTTAAGAACCTCGTGGATGGACTGTTCATCAAACTCTGTAAGAGAGAAGTCCATAGGTCCGTTGCTTTTCAATCTCTGGTAATCATCATACAGTTTCCTGAGTTCTGTCGCTAAAAACGCGACCTCTGTTTTGCCCGATTCCCCTTGAAGTTGTGCCCACATGACCGTTGAATCTTTCATCGACTGCGTTAGTATTGTCGGCCTGATGGGTTTACCTTGGTCCCCATCCATATTCCCGATAAGATGCATTTATATCCCTCCTTATTTGAACAATTTCCCAATCACCTTAAACACATCAAACGTTGTACGGTTTATGGTCATTAGACCATGTTTGCGATGTTGATCCAATATGGACTTAAGCAGGTCATCAAATGTATCATTACTCATGCTTTGTCCCTCCATACCTTTACAGCCACGTATACCGATACGAGGAGCGCAGCTACACTAACCACCATACTCAACGTTGCCATACGGTTACCTCCTTTTAGAAAATTGGATTGAAATATATCTCAGGCGGATACTAACTACATTGAATTGCAGGAATCTTACAGTTATTCAGAGCCCATTCAAACCAAAATTCATACCAAATCAACTTGGCCAGAATATCGTCCTCGTTCTTGCGCCATCCCGCAATATTTTCAGGGTGATCCGCAATCCACTGCTCCTTCGCTCGCCGGATTATCCCCAGATGATCCTCTTTGATTAAAGTTGTGACCGGTGAGCCTTCAAAGCGTAGTACAAGATTGAAAAACACATCTTTCAGACCAGTCTCACTAGAAAACCTTTCAAACCCTGAATAGCTTGGATACGTGAAATTCCCCTTCCCAACTAAGTCAGGCCACGGGTCGTTTTCTGGAAGTTTCCAAACTGGTGCTCCAGAAACCTCCACCGCTTCGATTTGAACAGATATGTTCCCATCATTTTTGTCCACAAGTAATGTCGCTTCGCCAATTCCGATATTGTATCCCATCTATAGTCCTCTCCTTCTAAAATTATCATCTAATTTTACCACATGTCCGTCCCCGAATTATCTAACGCAATCAGAAATCAGGCCTCGCACCTCCCGTTAAGCTCGCCAGCAGATTGTATATGTGAACCTCGTATGTTAAGATTGGGTGTAGAAGGCGCTGTATAAGCCGCCCTCTACTAAGGAATCCTTAACGTCTGCGTGGGTCGCGTCGTTTTTTGGTTCCTTTTTTCTTTGTCTTCTTACGGCTGGCGTTGTGTACTTTGAGTACAGCCAATGCTGTGAATAGTTGTATGATTGCCGTAACAAGGTTTACCCAATCTTTCATTGCTTTGCTCACCCCCCTTACATTTACTATTTTACAGCATTTAAAATGCTTTGTAAATAGTTTTTTTGAGTGTTGCTAAAATATTTTAAATGCTGTAAAATAGGCGTAAATAGGAGCGTGATTTTATGGCGGGAAGACCACCTAAAAAGGATAAGAAGATCAGAGAGGCTATCTATTTTGAGCCTGAACTGTTGGAGTGGCTCCAGGAGAAGGCGGAAAAAGAGAAATGCACAGTTAGCGTGATCGTGAATAGGATGACCGAAAAAGCAAAAGAGCAGGAGGGTTGAATACCTCACTGTTCTTTTTTTTGTGTGCTGGCAATAATATTTATTGTATAGAACACTTGTTCGTAATATAATCGGTACATAACATAACAGGAGGTTACAACATGGGAAAGAAACTTGAGGGTAATGGCTTTTGGGAAAGCTCGCGGATTATTATTCCAGAGCACAAGGAGGCTTATCTGAAGCTCATGAAAGACCGTCAGCGTCGTGGTAAGCCGGAACTCGACGATCAGGAAGTCCAGTTGATTGAACAGGCGCTTATAGAGTCCTACAATTCACGCCAGCCTGTCACAGTGACAGTATTTAGCCCATTTGATGATGAGGTTATGACTGGTGTAGTAACAGTAATCAACACTGCTAGACGTGAAGTGAAGCTGTCTCGCGACGAGGATGATTTTAGTTGGATTAAGCTGGAGGATATTATATCAGCAAATATCTAGTTTTCTTTATAAAATCACTTGATAACATCTTTCACCGCCTTATAATAAGGATATATTAACTACAGGGTGGTGTAAGGTGTTAACATATTTATCTTATATTGGTATTGGTGCATTTGATGCTCTTGCTGTACTTGTACTACCTTTGGCATTATATATGCTCCCGATTAAAGATTACAAATATAGAATTATATTATTTGCAGTCTTTATATCACTTGTATCTTTCATAATGCGGATTGTTTTAGATTTGCCTCGTATAGATTTGATTTTGCAGTACATTTTGTTTGTGAGCTTTTTTAGGCTTGGGCTTAAAATAAAATTGCACTTGTCTGCTTTTATTTTAGGAGTTGGGTTAAGTGCATACGCCACTTTGCAAATGGCTGTTTTTTATGCGTATAGCTTCTTAAACCTAATGCAAACAAGTGTATTAAAGGAAAATACCTCACTTCAAGTTTTTCTGTTACAAGTAACGTCTATCCTTATTACTTACCTTTTTGCTGGATACTTAAAGTTGCGTGGTACTGGGTTCAGCTTTATCGTAGCGCCACCGCATGACTTTTTGTGGAAGGAAGACTACAAAACTAAAGAAAATAAAATGGTTATAACCAGCTCTGTGTTATCGACGGTAACGATATGTTTGGGAGTAATACTTCTGTATTATCAGAATCCACTGGTTTTATTATTGGTGTCCATATTCACTTTTTCAATTTCGTATTTCTTTTCCAGAAGGAGTGATGCAGAAGATGCTAGAAAAGCTCTCGCGGCGTATCGCGACAAGCATAAAAAGAGCTGATCCAGACGGACCAGGAAGTGCTGAGGTGTTAACCTACGCAATAGGCATTAAGCTTAATTGGTATTCTGGGCTGATACTTACTGTGTTTTTTGGGTGGATATTAGGGGATGTTATAAATGCCCTATTAGCTTTTTGCTCTTTTGTCGTTCTTAGAAGGTTTTCGGGCGGGTTTCATTTCCGCTCTCTGACGGCATGCGCTATATTTTCGGCAGCAATATTTGCGAGTATACCTCTGATACATTTGGGGCACGATGGCGCGCTACTGCTTACAGCCATATCGGCAGTAATTGTCCTTTGTGTAGCCCCCCGCAAATCTGAGGACCTTAACCCTTCAAAGCTAGAGCCGTATCTAAAATGGATTTCGTTAGCTGTTGTACTCACCAATTTTGTGTTTCAATCCCCTGTAATCGCTCTTGCTTTCGCTGCTCAGGCTGTTTTGCTTTTACCACGTAAGGGAGGTGAGAGAGGATGAAAAAAGAGATCGCACGCTTTGTAGCTAATCGTTTGGTGAGAGACGCCGAAAAAGCATCTAAAAAAGAAAAAACACTTGTAGGAGCGTTACCGCTTCCACAGGAACTAAAGAAGAAATGAATATAAGACCATGGACAACAGAGAGATTTTTGCACCTGAGATTATGGCGGATGGAAAAATAGGGGATAGGTTTTCATTTTTTGAAAGTGATTTAGTATGTATCGAAAGATGGGACCCGAAATCCAACTATGAAATACCCTTTTTCATTACAGCAGATGGGAATTTCACTGCTCCTACAACACACGGGGAATTCGTCGATGGATTCCCCGACTTTTGCAGCTTGGATACTGGGAACTTGGTTAATCTTAAAAATGTCTCCAAAGCGGAAACGGGCGACTATGGCGGCAAGGCTTTTTTCAACGGAACCATGTATACCGGCGTTAATAAGCTTAATTCTACGGTTCTGTCTGATCTCATAGAAGCCGCGAATAAACGTCCAGATGATCAGCGATTTATTATGGGCGTGTGTAATTCTAAAGCGGGGCTTTATCCTGCTAAAGATGTTTATTATATGGATATGTGGGACCCAAAGAAAAATTATCACGTTCCGCGTTTCCATCATGCTGGCGGATTTTACGTGGTTGCTCTTACCATGCGACATTGCAAAGAGGCATTTCCCTATCTTTTCCCGGCCACTCCAGGCCACCTAATAAATGTATCCAAGATAGCCGGATTCTTAGAGCAAAGTTTTGGCACGATAGTAAGATTTAAAGACACAGATTATACATGCCCCATATCCGGTCCAAAGCACAGAGCCTTAAAAAAAATACTAAAATGACTAAACCCGGCCAATGGTCGGGTTTTATTAACATATATAAACTCAAAAGTCAATAGCAATCTACCCTAGGATGACGCAAACTGATTCGACATAGATCGACATTTTTCCCCTTTACGCAATGATGTGATGTTGATATAAAGGGTTAAGAGAACCAAAAAAACGTAATAACGGAAAGGATGTGAAAAAAACGCCTCCCAAAGAGAGGCGCTTAATGTGGGTCGGCTATCCTGGCAGGGATGCCAAATGAGTCCCAATGATAATGATTCACAGCGAGTATACAGGAAATTCAATTGTCAGTAAAGACAAGTATATAAGGAGTGTAATCCATGTCAGATACTTATAAGCGTAAAAGAACAAACAACCAAACCTTATATTTTGCCAGAATGCTGAGAGGCATTACAGTCGATGAAGCGGCAAATGCTGTCGGGCTGTCCACCGCTTCGTTGGAAAAATATGAGGTCGATTTTGGGACAACACCTTTAATCATCGTTCTAAGTTTATTTCGGTTCTATAATATCCCGTACAGATGATTCAATGCCCCTTTTTTGCCCCCTGCATAATGAAATGCAGTGACAAACCAAGAGAGTGTCCTTCAAAAAAAACCGGGTTTCTTCCTATTATAATAGGTTATGATATCGTAAAAGAATCAAGTTCGAAATGGAAGGGTCTATTGG
>NZ_MCBP01000022.1:0-39647 GCF_001705305.1 Paenibacillus kribbensis | reverse complement strand
TTTAATTAAATATACTATAAACTTCCAATTAGGAAGTTTATTTGGTATGCTATAAAAACAGTATACCAAATTCTTTGATTTCCACAATCTTATCTTGACAAAGTATTAGCTGGTTTTCTTTTTCACGTAGGTAAGCAATGCCAGAATGAACATGCCAAACATGATCATCAAGGAAATCGCGTCTTAAACCTACTCTAACCAATGGTTTGGAATACTTAAAGAAGGGGGCAATTTGGTTTTATGATTGCCTTTGGCCGAATTTAATTGCGCTTGTGTAAGAAAAATACTTCCTTCCAGATTAGCCCCACTTAAATCAGCGTCTCTAAAATCTGCACCGATCAGGTCGGTCTTTCTCAGATCAGCTTCTCGCAGGTCAGCAGCAATAAGTAAAACTCCTCTTAAATTGGCACCTCTAAGATTAGCGGCTCTTAAATTAGCACCTATGAGGTCTCTGCTCCTAATTTTTTTACTATATTTATTGTGTTCCATGTTTTTCTTGAATTTTTCACGCACTAACTCACTTGTTTGTAAAAGTAAATCATTAACTAGCGCCCTATGGGTTGGTACATGAAGATCTATAAGGGATTTTGGATCTTGATCCGTAAGTTGCTCGGTTTTCGCTATAGCTTCTTGCAAGTCTGTATGGATGGGGTGAGTTTCTTCTAAGCTAAGGGCCTCATTTAAGTAATAAAGCATTTCGTGAAGCTGTTGCATGATGGGAAATATATTGAACATGTCCTCGGCTATTGTTGGGTCGTCTCGCCAACTTTTTCCGTTGTACATTACTTGAGAGATTTTTTGACCTGCCCCAAAGCAATCATATACAGTACAGCCTCGCAAGCCGCTATTTCTTAGATTCTTATGAATATCACAACGATAATCGGCATTCAGGTTCTGACAAGGAGTCCCTCCATCCTTGTTAAAAGCAAAATCAGCAGATTTTGCATAAGGTAAAGCTACACAGCATAGACCAAAACATTTTTCACAATCTGCACTGTAAATGTTTTGAATAGGGTTGTGATTGATTAACTCATTAGACAATAAACACACATCCTTTTACTAGCACCTATTAAATGTAATATTACCAAAAAAAGATGGGAAATAGTCTATTGTTTTTTGTATAAATTTCTCGAAGTCCACTAGATAGTTAGAAAAGAAATCGGAATGCATTTGATTGCAAGCTTTCGGACTTAATAGAATATGTACCTGACAAGTAAAAGAGCGGCGCAATCAGTAAAATATTTGAAGAGAAAAGCTGTATTTACGTAATAAAATGAGCTATACTGAGGTAAGAATAGTAAAGGAGTCGTGCTCGAACACGACTCCAGTATACAACCACTGCTTAAAGAGCAGTCGGCAGTAGGGTCGAACAATAGACCGTTACCTTGGTTCGGGGCGGTCTACTTCTTTTTCACGTAGGTAAGCAATGCCAGAGTCGGAAACACTTAAATGCGTATTTTTGATAACAAATAACCCGGTTGAGATCAGAGTGATCTTAGTCGGGTTATTTTGCATAGAGCCTATAATAAATTAGATAGGTTATCCTTTTGGCAGATTTAATTGCCATGAAACTCCGTACTTGTCCTCAACCCACCCGAATTGTTGGCTTACGGGCGAGGTCTCAAGGGGCATTAGAACTCGGCCTTCCTGCGATAGCTGATCAAACACTCGGTGAATTTCTTCTTCCGAATCACAGGTGACGAATAGCGATAGAGCTGGGGTAAAAGGGTGCTTGTTCTGGTGATTTTGGTCAATAGCCATGAAGGTTTGTCCTTTAAGGGTGAATACAGCATGTAACACGGCTCCATTTTTCTGATGAAGTACGCTAATGATGTCCGACGGCTTAAACACAGAGGTATAAAATTGCATGGCCTCTTCTGCTTGACCGGAGAACATAAAAAATGTTGTAATTTTTGGGTGAGAATTTTGCATAAGGTTAACTCCCTTGAACTGGATAGTAGATGCTACCATTTTCCCTCTTTTTGAATGAAAGTATTCACAATAAATGAAGCACTTTATGAGGACATACATAGATGTGAAAGGGGGACAACAGAATGATGGACACGACGACAAGGCTTGTAGAAATGCTCGGTTCAGGCAAGAAGCTGGATGCCAGCATCATTTCCGCCTATACGGATGTGGTTGCCCAATATGGGACAAGCGAGGATGCTTGGGAGCTATACCGACTTTTTGTAGACGATCCCTATCATTATATCAGGGGGCTACTGCTTCAGCCGATCATGAGGTGCGGGGATGATGCGTTGGCGCAGGATATGTACGAGCGTTACGTGCGGAATCAGACATCTCCGGAGCATATACCTGACGGTGTGCTGCATGTGTTAGGGTATTTGGGTTATGCGGAGGCTACGGCTGATCTCGTCGCTTGGGTGAACGGGCAATATGGAGTTGCGTCTGTGGATGCCTGTATGGGATTGGTGCATCTTCCATGTGAATCGTATCGTGAACAATTGGCGGCCGAATTGGAAAAAGCGGTGGACCAGAGCTTGTTTAATGAATTTTTACCTTTATTGAGCTTTAAATGCACTCAGGCAGATATCGTCCCGCGATTGGTACATTGGGGGGAGCAGCATGCTTCTGTAGACTGTAATGCGGGAATTATTGCTGGTATTGCATTGTTTGGAGAAGGACAAAAAGATACAATCCAATCTATTTTGTGGAATCCGCTTTGGGAGGCTCACGGAACGGCTACAGGCAGTTGTGTGTGGTCTTATTTGGCTATGCAGCATGTAGGATTAACCTTTAGAGAGCTTATTCGGGACCTACAAAGCTGTAATGTATCTAAAGTAGGTATGCAGGCATTGGAGTACCGTTTGGATGTACTGTATGAAATGCTGGAATTAAAGCTGGGATATACAGCCCGGCCTATTCGGTTCGCTCGCAGCAATGAGGAATCCTTTGGTCAGCTATATAGCGATTTGTTTAGCTGGTCTACCGAGCATCGCGATGATTCTATGATGGGCTGGATGACCGAACAGTTGGGCTACAGGCATCGGATGTTGGATCAGTATCATGAGCTGAGAAAACGAGTTGAGATGAAAATAGTGCATGAAATCGAGCTGCGGCATGTCCGGACAGGAAATTAATCGGGTCAGGATATAAGAATTTCTGATGAAAAGAGATGAAATAGCGGAATGCGTTGACGGTATGGGGATTCGCCCAGTCCACGGGCTAATGTCCTGCATAGGATACATCAGCCTAGAACACAAGGAGTGAAACGCATGTCTTTACTGCCGCAGATGCCTTCACAACCGGGCACTCCGGGTCCACTTACACCATCAGGTCCTTCGCTTCCACAATTTCCTGGTACACAGGGGTCGTTTCCGTCACCGATTGGACCATTCCCAGGGGGAGGGGGCCTTGCGCCACAGCCGCAAACACCCTCTGGCCCACCGCCTGGGCCGGGTCCGTTCTCGCCGCCGTCAGGACCGATGGGCACTCCGGGACCGGGACTTCAAGCTCAGGCCCCGACTGCTCCGCCGCCGCAATTTACCCCACCGAAGCCACTGGCCACAGCCTTTGCTATTGATCCTTTAGCCATCTCCGGTTGCTTGTTCCGAAATACGTTTATATGGCTGAGGAATGGCGAACGTTTCTGGATGTATCCTGTCTTTGTAGGCAGAACATCCGTATCGGGATTCCGGTGGAATGGTTTCTTCTGGACATTTTTTGGTATAGACACCAACCGGATTGAGGCGTTTAGCTGCTTTTGGTAAGCGCACCTTTGGGGAAAGCGTGCTGAACCGGGGAATTGCGGGGAAGTGGCAACCGATATATAGGACACGTGAGAAATAAAATAAAGCAAAAAGACTGAGAGAAGCGCTCATAGCGTTCCTTCAGTCTTTTTTGGCTGTTACTCCATCCACCATCGCTTGAAATTGCTCCACCATGATTTCTTTTCTGCCTGCTGCTCCGCTTGGTCAGTCTGTGTCGCTGCCGGTGGGTTATTCTGTCCAGACAAGGTCTCCTTTGGCTCCGTGCCGCTGACGAATACTTCCAGCCGCTTGTCCGGACTGTCTGGCGCAGCCAGCTTGCCGCTGGCCGGATCAATATAGGCGCTGACGACGCCGTCTGGTATGGGGAAGATTTTGGGCGGCACATTCTCCAGCGCTTTTTCCGTATATTGCGCGAAAATCGGTGCCGCCCGCCGGGCATCCTGCGTGCTGATGGCCTTGCCCTTGTCATAGCCGACCCAGACGGCGGTGGACAGCTCGGGCGTGAAGCCGACCATCCACGCATCGGTGTTGGTCGTGCCGCTCTTGCCGGCAACCGGGCGTTTGATCAGCTTCGCGACCCGGTTGCCGGTGCCGCCTTCCTCGAACACGCCTTCCATCAGGCGTGTGAGGACGTAGGCGGAGGCGGGCTTCACCACCTGCTCAGGTGCGGCCTGCGGTGCTTCGTAGAGCGACCGCCCGGCCGCATCGGTGATGCGCAGCACCGCCACCGGAGCGACTTTTTGCCCGCCGCTGCCGATGACCGAGAAGGCCGAGGCCATCTCGAACGGGCTGACGGGCGATACGCCCAGCGCGAGGGAAGGCACGGGCTTCAGCTCGCTCGTAATGCCCATTTTGCGGGCGAGGTCCATGACTTTATCTGTTCCGACCTTCAAAATGGTGCTTACAGCATAAATATTATCGGATGCTGCAATTGCCCGCCGCAGATCGATTTCGCCCAAATATTTGTCGCCAAAATTCTTGGGCTTGTAGGTTTTGCGGTTGTTGTCGTAGTGAAACAACGTTGGTCGGCTTTCGAATTTGGACGTACTCGTCAATTCGCCGGAATCCAGTGCGCTCAGATACATAATCGGCTTAAAGGATGAGCCGGGCTGCCGGGTCGTGGCCAGTGCATGATTATATTGATTGCCGACATAGTTGGTCCCGCCAACCATGGCCTTAACATGTCCGTTGCGCGGGTCCATGGAGATCAACGCTGTTTCCAGTCCGTTGCTGTCCTTCATGCCCTCATTTACAGCCGCCTCGGCGGCCTGCTGCATATGCATGTCCAATGTGGTATAAATGCTCAGGCCGCCATGCTCCAGCACACTTTCACTGATTCCCAGCTGATTCGTTGCAAGCTGGCGGATATAATCGCGGAACCAGGGAGCGGCTTCTACCGTCCGGCGCTGGCTCTCGGGCCGCAGGGCGAGCATTTCCTCATAGGCCCTGGTAGCTTGGGCCGGCGTAATTTTGCCGGTGAGCGCCATGGAATCCAGCACAATTTTTTGCCGATCCTTTGCGTTTTTCATATGATTATACGGCGAATAATACGTCGGTCCCTTCGGAATACCTGCCAGCAGGGCGCTTTCAGCCAAATCCAGATCTTTTGCGGATTTGCCGAAATACATCTGCGAAGCGGCTTCAATGCCGTAGGCACCGTGACCATAATAGATTTCGTTCAAATACATTTGCAGCAGCTCGCTCTTGGTGTACTTCATTTCAAGCTGTGCGGTATAAATGGCTTCCTTGGCCTTGCGTGTCCACGTTTTCTCATGAGACAGGTACAGATTGCGTGCTAGCTGCTGTGTCAGCGTGCTGGCTCCTTGCGACATATCCCAATGGGTCAGATTGACAAGCACGGCCCTGCCCAAGCCTTTAAAATCAAAGCCGAAATGATCGTAAAACTTCCGGTCCTCCACAGCCAGCGTAGCTGCAATCAGATCGGGTGAAATTTGATCCAGCTGGACAGGAATGGATTCCTTGCCTCCGGCAGAGAAGGTGGCAATGACTTGGCCCTGGCTATCGAGCAGACGCGAATTCCGGTCCGTATCCGCGAGCGGGAGACTGGTGGTATATAAATAGGCGAGCAAAACACAGGCGGCGATGACCGTCAGAATGGTGAGTGACAGCAGTCCCCGAAACCATCGAAGCCAGAGTGGCTTGCGTTTGGGAAATTGCCCGGTTGTAGCGGCCATCTTGCCACCTCCTTCCATGGTTGATGTTCTCAGTATGGTCAATCCGAAAGCGTCTATTCATCAGATGCGTATACGTATGTATTTTAAACATGCTTGAGCCTGAAAATGCCTTTGCAGTCTATCCAGGTATCTTTTATAGTGCAAAAAGTGTGAAAGCACAGCGTGTTTGGTACAATAAATATAGCAAACTCGGCGTTTGCGTGTTGCATATATAAGGAAAGCCAACGTTTATGCTGGCGCGACCGGGATGTAAAAGCGCGACCTGGGCGATACAAGGATTGCCGGACACATACTTTGATCAGAAAGAAGGTTGAAATGATGGACTTGTGGTTTACGGAGAAGCAAACTCCCTCTTTCGGCATTACAGCAAAAATCAAACAAACGTATGTCTCTGAGAAAACGGAGTATCAGGATCTGGCGATGATCAAGACAGAGGAATTCGGCAATATGCTCGTACTGGATGGTATGGTGATGACCACTGTGAAGGATGAATTCGTTTATCATGAAATGGTAGCACATCCCGCTCTGAATACCCATCCGAATCCGAAAAAGGTTCTGGTTGTGGGCGGCGGCGATGGTGGCGTCATTCGTGAGGTTATCAAGCACCCTGAGGTGGAAAAGGCTGTGCTGGTTGAGATTGACGGCAAGGTGATCGAATATTCCAAGAAATATTTGCCTGAAATCGCCGGGAAGCTGAATGAGCCTAACGTGGAAGTGCTGGTCAATGACGGATACATGCACATTATTGAACATAAAAATGAATACGATGTGATCATGGTCGATTCGACAGAGCCGGTCGGTCCGGCAGCCCCGCTGTTCGAGCGTGGATTTTATCAAGGCATTTTTGAAGCGTTGAAGGAAGATGGCATTTTCGTGGCGCAGACGGACAACCCTTGGTTCAAGGCTGATTTGATTCAGAAGGTCAACAAGGATGTGAAGGAGATTTTCCCGATTGTACGTGTATACGGAGCGAACATTCCGACCTATCCGAGCGGTCTATGGACATTCACGCTGGGCAGCAAGAAGTATGATCCGCTCGAAGTAGACGAGACGCAAATTCCAGAGATGGATACTCGGTATTATAGTCCACGTTTGCATAAGGCGGCGTTTGTTTTGCCTAAGTTTGTGGAGGATTTAACGAAGTAGGGAGCAAAGCGAGCTGGATATACATCCAACAATTTTGCAAAATCCTGATCCAAGTAGAAGCGTGTTATGACATAAAATAAATGTAACTGATAGGTTAAGAAGCGTCGCAGTGTTCTTTATCGCCTGTTTTTGGGTAAAAAAGAGCGCTACAGACGCTTTTTTTGTTGTGGATAAAATTGAAAATAGGCATGAAAGCCTTACTGGACACCGAATTTCCTTTAAAGATAAAAGAAGGAAATTTAAGGGTGTGTGTAGAATATACAAAAAACCAGACATTTGACAGAATTGTAATATCAACAGGGGGAGGTTTGGTATGGGAATACATAACTCGGCAATGTACCAAAGAGGGGGAAAATTTTTTGATCAAACGCTCTTTTTATTATCTATGGGGATCCCAGACGGTTTCCAATGTGGCGGATATTATTTATCTGCTGAGTATCGTGGTATTGGTGTTTACTTCAAGTGATTCATTAATGACGACTATTTTGATCCCTTTGTTTCGTTTGTCTTCGCAGGTTCTTAGCGGGCTGGTGGCACCGATTATTCTCAGTCGCTTCCGGTTGAATCGGGTTCTGTTGTTTTCTCAGCTAGGGCAGTTTGTGATTTTCACGCTGTTATTGTTGTACCTGTGGAATACGCCTGGGCAGAAGTCTTTTTTCTTTATTTTTATTATGGTATTCGGCATGTCTTTTCTGGATGGATGGACCAATCCTGCTCGTAATGCGCTGGTTCCTCGTTTGGCTACGGGTGAAGGACTCATGCGCGCGAACGGTATGGTGTCGGTCAGTGATCAAGTAGTTAAATGCGCAGGCTGGGCATTAAGCGGTATTGTCATTGTCTGGCTAGGCTCGTTGAATACGCTGGTGGTCGCATCGTGTTGCTATCTCGTGGCCGCTATCGTCACGTCCTTCATCCGTGATCCGCTGGCTCAAGAGGAAGTACGTTCTGAATCGTCTGATCCTTCTTCGAATGAAGCTGGGTTGGCCAAAGAGAAGAAGAAGGGGGCATACTGGAAGGAGCTTGGAGAAGGGTGGAAGATCATTTGGCATAACCGCCGCATCCGTTCTCTGATGATCGTGGATAGTGTGGATACCATTGGAGGAACCTCGTGGGTTGGCGTGTTCATCCTGGCATATGTAACACAAGTGCTGCATCAAGATGAGAGCTGGTGGGGCTTTATGAATGCCTCCTTTTTTTCGGGCATGATTTTAGGCGGGCTTCTCGTCGTTGGTTTGGTGAAACGGTTGCAAAAGAACAGCTTTCTGTATATGCTGGGGGCGTTAATGGTATATGTACTGATTACCGTTGTGTTTGCGCTCAATACGATCCCGGTCGCTGCACTGGTTCTTTTTGCAATATCCGGTATACCCGTTCAAATGGCTGGAATTATTCGCCGCACCTTGCTGCAAACCAGCGCGCCGACAGACCAGCTTCCCAAGGTGATGGCAGGGATTGATGTGCTTACAAATCTCGCTTTTGGCCTGTCCTTGTTGTTCCTGGGTTGGTACGCTGACCGTTTTGGCATGGTACAGGTGTACTTGCTGGCTGCGGTGATGACCACCATTGCTGTCCTGATCGGCTGGTGGTATCGACGTGATTTTCAGGAAAGTGAGCCCATTGACCAGCCAACCGCTACGAAGGTAGGTATTTGAAGTCTATCGTGCTTGGTAGGCGGGACAACGTTAATTGGATGACTATATAATTAAATGAAGTGTAAAAGTGAACACTGACGATTGGGGAGAATAAAAACATAGTAACCTGTAATTCTCCCCGATTTAGCAGGAACACCTCCTAAATGATGTCGCCGGTGGTGTTTCCTTTCTTATTGAACCGCTCTTATTGAACCGCAGGTCTGTTGACTGTATGCATCATTCCTGATGTCAGACCCGCTTGCTCGTAAGATATGTCTTGACGGTAGGTGGAGTATAGTTGGAAAATTGCTTCAGAATTCCTTGCGGAGTCGTATCCGTAATTACCATCGGACGATATTTTTCCTGCATGAATTGTTCTTCAGCCATACGATCAAACATGGAAATAAGAGGATCGTAATAATGGTTGATGTTTAAAAGACCACACGGCTTTTCATGCAAGCCTAATTGTGCCCATGTAAAAATTTCAAAATATTCTTCCAACGTTCCTGGGCCGCCTGGTAAGGCAATGAACCCGTCCGCAATCTCTGCCATTTTAGATTTTCGTTCGTGCATGGAATCAACAATGATTAAATCAGTCAGGCTTTTATGCGCAATTTCACGGCTTTGCAGAAAGTGAGGGAGTACACCGATGACGCGACCTCCTGCATGAAGTGCCGCGTCTGCCACGGCACCCATTAAGCCGACGCTTGCTCCTCCATAAACTAGGCTTATCCCCTGCTCGGCGAGCTCCTGGCCCAGCGCAACAGCGTGATCCCGATAAATTGTAGATGCTCCATCACTGGAACCGCAGAAAACAGCAATACTTTTCATGTAAGATTCCCCCTTATGAATATCTCTTTGCAAGCTTTTGCTGGTGTATCCGAAAAATGTCCTCCAAGGTGATGTCATACTTGTTGGCGATCACGATGAGATTACCCAGTACATCTCCAAGTTCTTCAGTTAAATGTTCCTTGTTTTCCTCGAATGAACCATCGATCTCATCAGGCCGGTCTCTGCCGATCTCCAGGGCGCGAATAGCTCTCGCTACCTCCCCGGTTTCTTCTGCCAAGAAACCAATTCGGACGAATATGTCTAAATCCGACCAGCTTTTCTCCTGGTAATATTGCTTTACCCACTGTTGAAATTCATTAATATCCATATCCAGCCTCCAAACTAAAACCGAATGCATAGGTGTTGGCTATACACAAAACCTCAAGAATAAAACCGAAACATTTGTTCGTATTTTTATTATATAATATGAGAGGGTATTTTTCAAAGAAAAATAAAAAAAGCCGATTGCTTGAAAAGCAACCGACTTAAAAAAACGTTGGCCCTGATGATGCGACCATATCTGGTCAGTCTGCTAGGCCGTAGCGAACTGGCTATTATAGAGCGAGGCATAATGGCCACCGCTTGCAAGCAGCTCCTCATGGGTTCCACTTTCGACGACATCACCGTTTTTCATGTATAAAATCAGATCTGCTTCACGAATGGTCGATAGACGGTGGGCAATCACAAAGCTGGTTCGTCCGGCGATCATTTTCATAAATGCTTTTTGGATACGCGCCTCTGTCAGGGTGTCTATGCTGCTGGTCGCTTCATCCAGTATAAGCATAGGCGGGTCAACCAGGATTACCCGTGCAATAGTGAGCAGCTGCTTTTGCCCTTGGGACAGGCTGTCGCCTGAGCCGCTGATAACGGTGTCGTAGCCATGAGGCAGCCGTTTAATGAAGCTATGCGCATTGGCAGCCGTTGCAGCTGCGATGACTTCTTCTTCTGTGGCTTCCGGCTTTCCGTAAGCAATATTGTCTCGAATGGTGCCGCTGAACAGCCATGTATCCTGAAGCACCATGCCAAAGTTCGTCCGCAGGCTGTCCCGGGACATATCGTTGATATTCACCCCGTCGATGGATATGGAGCCGCTGTCCACATCATAAAACCGCATAAGCAGGTTGACGAGTGTCGTTTTGCCTGCCCCGGTCTGACCGACAATCGCGACCCGGGTCCCCGGCTTAACCTCCAGACTAAAGTCCGTAATCAGGGTACGTTCCGGGTTATAGGAGAATTTTACATGGTCGAAAATAATCGTACCTTTGCTGCGCTCCAGCTGCGCTGCATTTGATTTTTCCGGCTGCTCTGGCTGCGAATCCAGAATGGCAAATATGCGCTGAGCGGAAGCTGTAGCTGATTGGAACTGGGTAAGCACACCCGTAATTTCATTAAAGGGCTTGGCGAACAAATTCGTATAAATCAGAAAGCTCGACAATCCGCCTACCGAGATCACACCCAAAATGATGGATATACATCCAATCATCGCGGTAACCGAAAAAGTCATGTTGTTTACCAATCGGGTGGAGGGGTTCGATAATGATCCATAGAATTGTGATTTTACCCCGGCTTGATACAATTGTTCGTTTTTGGCGGAAAACTCCTCGAACGTGCGGTTTTCATAATGAAAGGCGGTCACCACCCGCTGTCCGCCGATCATTTCCTCCACGTAACCGTTCAGACTTCCTAAAATTTTGGCCTGTTCGCGAAACATGCGTTGAGATCTTGTGGTAATGAATCTGGCCACGCCATATGTGACGGGGGCAGACACCAGTACCACCAGCGTCATCATGGGACTGATATACAGCATGAGCACAATGGAGCCTATAATGGTAACAATTCCGGTAATCAAGGTAGAGAAGCCTTGTAACAATCCATCTGACACAGCATCCATATCGTTTACAAATCGGCTAATGCTGTCTCCTTGAGGGTGATTGTCATGGAAGCTTAACGGAAGAATATTAAAATGATCAAATAACTCCCGCCGCATATCATTTACCGTCTGAAAAGCAATCCGGTTCGTCAAATACGTGAGCAGCCAGCTAAACAGACTGCCTACGGCATATACAATGCCTAATCCGGCTAGAATTTGTGCGACTCCTCTAAAATCCACTGCTCCCTGACCCATCATATGGTCGATGGCCCGACCAATCATATAGGGCCCAACCAGACTGGCAAGCACACTGATAATCGCACAGACGACGACCCCAGATGCTGTATTCTTATATTGATTCACATAGGTTAACAGTCTTTTCCACGTTTCCTTGCCGCTCATTGGTCTACCTCCTGCGTTGAGAGCTGGGAACGATTAATTTCCTTATATACATCCGAGCTGCTCATCAACTGATCATGTGTGCCGATACCGGCAATCCGTCCTTCATCAAATACAATAATTTTATCGGCATGCTGCACGCTGCTTACTCGTTGCGAGACCAGCAGAACCGTCATATGGGTGCTATGGTCCCGTAGCGATTTACGCAGGGCGGCGTCAGTTGCAAAATCAAGTGCGCTTGAGGAATCATCCAAAATGAGGATTTGCGGATTCCCGACAATAGCTCTTGCAATGGTAAGCCGCTGCTTTTGCCCTCCCGACAGATTAAGACCACCTCGGGTAATCGGGGCATCGTATTTTTCAGGTAAGCTGGAAATGAACTCATCTGCTTGAGCGATGGCGGCCGCCCGTGCCACTTCCTCATCGGTGGCATGTTCATTGCCCCAGCGGATATTTTCTGCTATGGTGCCGGTGAACAGCAGCGCCTTCTGCGGGACAATCCCGATCTTTTGCCGCAGCTGCTTAAGCTTGTAATCCCGGACATCGACTCCATCGACCTGTATTCTGCCTTCCACCACATCATAGAATCGGGGAATAAGGTTCACAAATGTCGATTTCCCCGAGCCTGTTCCTCCAATAATGCCGACCGTTTCACCTGGATAGATGTTCACGTCTACATCGCTAAGCGCCATTTGTCCCGTTGGATTGTAGCCAAAGGAAACATGATCAAAGGAGATAGCTGGTACGGTGTCTTGTGGGGATACGTGACTGTCTGCTTCATCTCTGTGTTGAGCGGACACTGGAGCTGGCTGACCTCCAGATGTGACAGCATCGGAGATTGAAGCCTGCGTATCCAGCACCTCCTGAATCCGTGCTGCTGAGGTGGCGGCCTTGGTGAACAAAATAATTAAATTGGTCACTACAATCAGAGCCAGTAAAATCTGCGTGATATAATTAATAAAGGCTATAATCTCCCCTTGTGAAAGAGAGCCGTATTGGATATGGATGCCCCCGATCCACAGGATTGCAATAATGGCTCCGTTAACCACCAGCAAGGTGGTCGGACTAAGCAAAGCGGAAATACGACCGACACGAATGGCCGTCTGGGTCAGATCATCGGAGGCTGTATTGAACTTTACTCGTTCAGTTCCTCTTTTGGCAAAAGCCCGTATGACCCGTACCCCGGTAAGATTTTCGCTTAGCAGCAAAGCGATTTTATCCAGTTTTTTCTGATATATGCGGTAGAGCGGCGAAGCCTTCGTAATGACCAGATATAAAATCAAAGCCAGGATCGGCGTAGCCGCCAACAGCACCAAAGCCAGACGGAAGTCCAGAATCATCGACATAATGATAGCTCCGATACAAATAAAGGGAGCGCGAATAACCAGACGAATCAGCATCGCCACTGCCGTCTGGAGCTGATTAACATCGTTTGTGATCCGGTTAATGAGCGAAGGAGTACCAAACTTATCGAGATCCGCATAAGAAAGCGAAGAAATGTGCTGGAACATCGTATTGCGCAGCGTCGTACCAAAACCTTGAGAGGCCCGGGCTGCATAAAACTGACACACCATTGAACTGCCGAAGCCCAATACAGTCATAAGCAACATCAAAAGACCCATCTGCCACACATAATGGGTATCTTCTTTGCCAACGCCGTGATTAATCATGAGAGCAACCATGGTAGGCAGCAATAGTTCCAAGATGGCCTCAATGAGCTTGAACAGGGGCCCAAGGATGCTTTCCTTTTTATAAGGCTTCAAAAAAACAGCGAATTTCAGCAAATAAACCATCACCTAACCTAAATAATATATAAAGCCTGTTGACCCAACGCGATAACTGAATTGATTATGTCATATCCCGACCCATATGAATAATATTTAATATATATTAGAGGTATATGTATTACATATATCAGTACCGGAGGTCCATGATGGAATTGAGACATCTCAAGTATTTTCTGGCGATTGCAGAGGCCGGACAAATTACGGCAGCAGCGAAAAAGCTGAAAATAGCCCAGCCTCCCTTAAGTCAGCAGCTCATGCAGCTGGAGGAGGAGCTTGGTGTGAAACTCGTGCATCGAGGTCCACGAAGCCTTCACCTGACGGAGGCGGGCATCATTTTGCAGAACAGGGCCAGGCAGATTTTGGAACTGACAGAGGCTACGACAAGAGAAATTAATGATGTTGCCATGGGCATGAAGGGCACTCTTACGATTGGAACCGTTTCTTCCTCCGGGGCAGCCCTGATGAAAGACAGGCTTTCCGAATTCCATAGAAACTATGCGGGTGTAAAATTTGAAATTCATGAGGGAAATACGTTCATGATCCTCGACCTCTTGAACAAGGGAATTGTAGAGGTTGGTATTGTCAGAACACCGTTCAACACCACCGATCTGGGCTGCAGATATGCAGCCTCCGAGCCGATGGTCGCAGTAATGACAGAAGACCACGACTGGAACCCTGACCAGAAGACCATCACATTGTCAGAGTTGAAGAACAGGCCGTTAATTGTATACCGCCGCTTTGAGCAATTGATCCACGATACCTGCATGAAGCATGGCTTTGAGCCGAACTTCTTTTGCAAAAACGATGATGCTCGCACCACGCTTCACTGGGCTAATGAAGGGCTGGGTATCGGCATGATTTCGCAGTCTACGTTGTCACTGGGCAGCAACAATCAGTTAATCGTGAAGGAAATTATGTGCGAAGAATTGCATACTCGTGTAGCCGCTGTGTGGCTCAAGGATAAATACATGTCATCCCTGGCTTCTCGATTTATCGAAAGTTTTAGCCGGGCATCCGATGAGGACAACCTGCGGTAGCTGATTTTTTTAAGAAAAACTCCCGCTAAACGCGGTCTGGCTTCCGTGAAAGTACGTCGATAGACGTTTTTCTTATAATAGGGAAGCATCTTTTTGTAAAATCTCATTTGAATTGCAAACGGGAACTGGATATAGTAGTACAGTAGGATAGCGATAGAATGGAGTTTGAACACATGCCACACAATGCGAAGGTCCAAATCCGTCTCCATAGTCATCATGATGGGGAAGATGTGGTTCAGGAGCTTCCCGGAGAAGCCATCGTGCGTGGGAAGCATCTATATATAAGGTACGATGAGCCGGCAGAGAGCCCTCAGGGGGGAACGATACGGAACACGGTCAAAATCGGACCTGATGAACTTAAACTGATCCGTCACGGCGAGGTGCAGTCGGAGCAGTCATTTGCGCTGGGGCGCAGATTGCCGGGATTTTACCGATCACCTTATTTGAACCTGAACATGTCTGCGCATACGCAGAAGCTTGATATTCGGATGGATGGATTTACCGGATATGTGAGCTGGACCTATGATTTGTACGTATTTGAGGATTTCTCGGGGCATTTTGCCATCAGTTTGCATATACAGGAGGAGCAACAATCATGACAAGCAATCCACTGGAACTTATTAATCAAAAGGTGACCTCGGCAATCGAGGCCGCGATACTGGCTGCCGGAATCGTAAGACGCGAAGAGCTGCCGACGATTACGCTGGAGGTGCCAAAGGACAAGTCACATGGTGATTTGGCTACTAATGCTGCAATGCAGCTTACTCGTATTGCGAAAAAAAATCCACGCCAAATCGCTGAAGAGCTGATCGCAAATATGGATTTGGCTGCCGCTTCTATTGAGAGTGCAGAAATTGCCGGACCTGGCTTTATCAACTTTCGCCTGAACAAGAGCTACCTGTATACAATTATTCAACAAGTACAAGAGCAGGGAGCAGATTACGGACGTGTGCAGGCAGGTGCAGGCAAAAAGGTCCAAATCGAATTTGTCAGCGCGAACCCGACAGGCAGCCTCCACCTGGGCCATGCGCGTGGCGCAGCAGTTGGGGATGCTCTTTGCAACGTGCTTGATTATGCCGGATATCAGGTCACTCGTGAATACTACATTAATGATGCGGGCAACCAGATTTACAACATGAGCCGTTCCATTGAAGCGCGTTATTTGCAGGAGCTGGGACAGCCTGCTGAGATGCCGGAGGACGGTTACCATGGTGAGGATATCATCGGGTTTGCCAAAGAGCTGGTAGCCGAAAAGGGCGATGCTCTGTTGTCCATGGAACCCGGGGACCGCGCTGCTTATTTCCGTGAATATGGTCTGGAAAAGGAACTGAACAAGATCAAGCGCGATCTGGAACGATTCCGTGTACCGTTTGACTCCTGGTTCAGTGAAACATCACTGTACGACAACGGCGAAGTGCTCAAATCGCTGAACGAACTTCGTGACCGTGATGAAATCTACGAGAAGGACGGTGCTACGTGGCTGAATACGACCAAATACGGCGACGATAAAGACCGCGTATTGATCAAAAATGACGGCACCTACACATACCTGACTCCGGATATCGCTTACCACAGCGACAAATATGCTCGTGGTTATGACACGATCATCAACATCTGGGGCGCGGATCACCATGGCTACATTCCACGGATGAAGGCAGCTATGGAAGCGCTGGGGAATGACCCGGATAAGCTTAAAGTGCTGATTGCCCAAATGGTCAGCCTGTTCCAAAACGGAGAAAAGGTGAAGATGTCCAAGCGTACCGGCAAGGCCGTAACGATGGAGGACCTGATGGAAGAAGTGGGCGTGGATGCGATTCGTTACTTCTTCACGATGCGCAGCATGGATTCACATCTGGATTTTGACATGGATTTGGCGATTTCCACCTCCAATGAAAATCCGGTATTCTACGTGCAGTATGCTCACGCACGTGCGTGCAGCGTATATCGTCAGGCCGAGGAGCAGGGCATTGCTGTATTGCCACTGGCAGAGGTAGACTTGTCCAAGCTGACGGCCGAGCATGAATATGACCTGTTGCGCAAAATCGGTGAGCTGCCGGAGGAAGTATCTGTAGCAGCTGCGAACTTTGCGCCGCACCGTATGATTCGTTATGTCTACGAGCTGGCGTCTTTATTCCACAGCTACTATAAGGCAGAGCGTGTCATCACCGAGGATGCTGCTCAGACGCAAGCTCGCTTGGCGCTGTTTGGCGCGGTGCGCACCACCATTGCCAACGTACTGAAGCTGGTGGGCGTGTCTGCACCGGAACGTATGTAAGCAAGGCTATTATGCTATGGGCCTTGCGGCCATATGTATAACGATAAAAGGAACCGTCCGTACCATCCTGAACAGGGTGGCATGTGCGGTTCCTTTTTACATGAAAGCAGCTTGGCTTAGTACCGTTCCAGCACCAGATTCGTTTTCAGGGAATCGGCAGGAACCAGCCATCCCTTGGATTGCAGCAAGTTGATTAGCTTGGTGCGGTTGCTGGCGGCAGTGCTGTAGTCCGAGGTTTTAAAAGAAATTTCGATGATGGTATCTGTACCGGACCCGTTCGCGCTACGGATAGGCCAGACTTCAACGTCGGTATCCAGTCCTTGGAAGCTGCCTCCATATTTGCTGACCTGTACCGGACCGTGTACTCTGGAGTCTGTCAGGATTTTCTTGCCCCAGTTGCTGGATTTCCAGTTTTGCAGCTTGCCTGGAAGATTGTCCAATAGTTGCTTTAACGCCTGATCCGGGGAAGGAAGAGTTAATCCTTTGGAAGCGTTCGTTTTTTTATCATTGGAAAAGCTCAGTGTCTGTTTGCTATAACCCCAATCCACCTCAGCATCATAGTTATCGTCGGATGCGCTAAAACCTTCTTTATTGGCTTGGGTGAGAGCCGCGTCGATATCTCCGTTCGTAACTGTGTACCGCTTCTTGTAGGTTAGTTCATAATTCTTTTTATCCTCTTTTTTGCGAAATCGGACGTTCCAGCCCTCGCTGTTCAATTGAAGCTGATCGGTATCGAAATACTCTACGCTCAATCTTTGTGCCTCATCGTTGATTTGGAATTCATTTACTATGCTGCTTTTCAAAGAGCCATCTGCGTTGAGAACCTGAGCCGTATCCAGCAGCAGCTTTACCTCATAGCTTGGAGTGGCATTAGCGGCGGCCTGTACAGGCTCGGCTCCCTTCCATCCCGTTACGAGCAATGCTGCGCTCAGGGTTAAGACCGACAATACTTTTGTAAAACGAAGACCCGTTTTCATGCTATCCTCTCCTCTTCGTACGAATAATAGGTACACGCTACACTTTACGGGCTCATTGTCAGTCGTATGTCAAGGCAAGGGGGGACTCCGGTAAAAAAATAACATAATTTCTATATGACAGGTAAGATTTAATCTTGGTTCGATGACAAATATTCAGCGAAGCGGCGAATCAGCGCCGAACGGTGGCGATCTTGGTTGCTGACCATATAGATGTACCTTTCAACACGGTGACCCGGAATGGGCCGGATCACCAGCAGTCCACGTTCAACCTCCGACTGTACGGCAATGCGGGAGACGAAGGAGACGTGTTCTCCCAGCATGACCGCCTGTTTGATCGCTTCAAGCGAATCCAGCTCCAAATAGGAGGGGAGACGACGTCCGCCATGCTCCAGCCATTTGTCGGTCATGTGCCGTGTGCTGGAATCTTTGCCGTGCAGCACGAAGGAGGAAGAAGCGATGCGCTCGGGCGTTAGCCCGACTTCGCTTGCGAGCGGGTGGCCGGGTGCGCAGATGAGTACCAATTCATCCTCGCTCAAGGGCTCCGGCACCAGTGTTGGCGTTTGAAATGGCTCTGCCGAGATGACACCCAGGTCAATATCGTGGCGAGCGAGCATGTCCTTGATCACCGGAGCAGTTTTCACTGACAAGGAGATGTTGATCCCCGGATGCTCACGGGCAAAACGGTGCAACACAGCAGGAAGCACATAGGTAGCAGGGACGTAGCTTGCTCCAATTCGAATGCTACCCCGCTGGAGTGTGTCGAATTCGGAGACGACCCTCTCCGCCTCGGCAGCGAGTGCGTTGATCTTGGCGGCATAGTGGAGTAGCGCATGACCGGCATCCGTCAGGATGATCTTGCCCATCCTTGTGTCAAACAGCTTTACACCGAATTCGCGCTCCAGATTTTTCATATGAAAGGTAACGGTTGGTTGTTTCAGACCGAGAAGCTCGGCCACGGTAGTAATTTTATGGTGCTTGTCCAGCAACTCTACAATGTGCAGCTTCAGAAGACTCAAATTCACTTGGGATGCCCCACTTTCTGATTGGTTGGAAACTTATGCTTGCCTCTGGTGCCACGGTATCAATCCCCTCTATATAGATTAAATCTATGAGTATTAACACAATTCATTGAAATAATTAATTTTGTTTTAACTTTCCAATAACACAGGCGGTGAATTCAAGCTTTACACTGGGGTCAGTCAGAAGAACAGGCGGGTAATGCGATGAATCAGGATCTATATATTCACGGGTTGAGTAAAACCTTCGGTCATATGACTGCTTTGCACGAGACGAATCTGCTGGTGCGGCGGGGAAAATTCACAACACTGCTCGGTCCGTCCGGCTGCGGGAAAACAACGCTTTTGCGCATGATCGCCGGGCTGGAGACGCCAGATAGCGGCACGGTCTCGTTGGGGGAGGAAATTCTGTTTTCGGCTGAACGTAAAAAGGATGTGCCTGCACATCTTCGTCATTTCGGCATGGTGTTTCAGGACTTCGCGCTGTGGCCGCATATGACGGTGTTTGAAAATGTGGCCTTCGGCCTGCGTGCAGGCAAACAGGCGAAACGATCCGGTCGCGGGCGCGGCAACGAGCTGCGAACAGCTGTCTTGGAGGCACTCGACAAGGTCAGACTGTCTGGAATGGAGGATCGGTATCCTCATCAGCTGTCTGGTGGTCAGCAGCAGCGGGTCGCTTTTGCCCGCGCCGTTGCCAATCGGCCCCGGCTCGTACTGTTCGATGAGCCGCTCAGTGCATTGGATGCGGTATTGCGGGAAGAAATGCGCATTGAAATGCTGTCGCTGGTGCGCGATCTGGGTCTGACCGCCTTGTACGTCACCCATGATCAAGTCGAGGCGATGTCGATGTCTGATGAGGTGGTCGTCATGAAAAACGGGCATATATTACAGACGGGAACGCCGGAGGACATCTATGGTCGTCCATCTCATCCAGAGGTGGCGAGGTTTATCGGTAAATCGAACTGGCTGGAGCCGGAACGGATGCTCTTCCGCCCTGAGCATGTCCGCTGGGAACAGGATCAAGAGGAACAGCTTGCTTTTACAGTAGAGGTTCAGCATGTCAGCTATGTGGGAGATCGATACGAGATTCGTATGCTGGCTGAGAATGGGGAGCAATGGAGCGCTTATCATTCTACCCGCTTGTCCATAGGGGAACGAAAGCAAATTTGGGTATCACCGCACTACGTCCATCAACTCGAACCATAGGAAAAGGGGTATACACAAGATGATGAACAGACATGTTTTTCGTACAGGATGGAAAAAAGGCGCAATGCTCGCCTTGACATTAACCTTCGGAATGGCTGTGGCAGGCTGTGGAGCGGCGACACCCTCCAAGGGAGCGCAAGCGACAGGGACAGCCGGACAAGCCGGGGCGGCATCCAGTGATCAGAAGCTGGTCGTCTACAGCGCAGGCCCGGATGGGCTGGCGAAAAAGCTGGTAGCAGGATATGAGGCGAAAAGCGGAGTTAAGGTCGAGCTATTCCAGGGAACGACCGGTAAAATTCTGGCTAGGATGGAAGCAGAGAAGACGAATCCGGTAGCAGATGTGGTGGTGCTGGCATCTCTTCCGTCCGTGCAAGGCTTGAAAAAAGATGGACTCACGCTGCCCTACCCTGAGGCCCACAATGCGGATAAACTGAATCCCGACTGGTCTGACAAGGAAGGCAATTATTTCAGTACCAGTGCCTCGGCGTTAGGTATCGCGTACAACACGAACCTGGTGAAGACGCCGCCGACATCATGGGCTGATCTGGCAAAGCCAGAGTATAAGGACCAAGTTAACATTCCGGATCCGTCGCTCTCCGGCTCGGCGCTGGATTTTATGACAGGCTATCTGAGCGCCAAGGGCGATGGGGGCTGGATGTTGTTTGAGCAGTACAAAACTAACGGTGTTGCCATGGCAGGCGCGAATCAGGAAGCGCTGGACCCGGTCATTACCGGAGCCAAAAGCATGGTTGCAGCTGCGGTCGATTACATGACCTACAAAGCCAAGGCCAAAGGCGAGCCGATTGACATTGTTTATCCAAAGGAAGGAACAGTAATCAGTCCCCGCCCGGCGGCCATTCTCAAATCAACGCAGCATGAGCAGAATGCCAAGGCATTCATTGACTATCTGCTGTCAGACGAAGCACAGAAGCTGGTAGCGGATGCTTCTCTGCTTCCGGGCCGCACGGATGTCAAAGCCGACAAGCGCGCCAATCTGGATGAAATCCCCTTGCTGGACACCAATTGGGAATGGATGGGCGACAACGGGGCCGACGTGACGGAGAAGTTCACGCAAATGTTCAAGTAAGCGGATGGGAGTTTTATCCGTCAAACAGATCCGGGCATGGTGTCTGACGCTCGCTCTGATCGTGCTTGCTCTCCTGATCGTAATGCCGTTGCTGCAAATTTTTATCCAAAGTGTGTATGTGGATGGGACATTTCAATGGATGGCACCTTTTCGGACGTTGGCTGAATCCCGATTTGCGAGTGTTCTATTCAGCTCCATTTGGCTGGGCATCTGTGTTATTGCTGGAACAACTGTGCTTGCACTTCCGTTGGCGTGGATTATGTCCAGCACTCGTCTTGCAAGATGGCGCTGGTTGGACGTAGTGCTGCTGATTCCGTTTATGACCCCGCCCTATATCGGGTCCATGGGCTGGATTTTGTTTATGCAAAAGAACGGGTATCTGGTGCAGCTGCTTCCAGAGCTTCATGTCTTCATGCCGCCCTTTTTCAGCTTTGGCGGCATGGTGATGATCATGAGTCTGCATCTATTTCCGTTTCTGTACCTGCTGCTGCGCAGTGCGCTGGTGAGAATCGGCGGCAGCCTGGAAGAAGCGGGTGCTGTGATGGGCGGCAGTTTTTGGTACAGGTTCCGCCGGATCATTTTACCCCTGCTGCTTTCGTCTTACGGAATGGGTGCATTGCTTATTTTCGTCAAAACGATTGCGGAGTTTGGTACCCCCGTCACCTTTGGACGGCGTATCGGATATGAGGTCATGACATCGGAAATCCACAAATATATTTCCAGCTGGCCGATTGACTTCGGCAAGGCGACGTCACTGGCTTCGGTGCTTTTAACGGCCTGTCTGCTGGTCTGGTATGTGCAATCGGTAATCAACCGAAAATACACGTATAGACTGGTTGGGGGCAAGGGTTCTCGTCCTTCCCGTCTTCGTGTGTCGAGCCCAGCGACAGGGCTAAGTATTGCTTTTATTCTATTATTGCTTGTTGCGTCTATTGGCATCCCTTATTTCTCCATTATCGCCGCTTCTACTATGAAGCTACGGGGAATCGGACTGGCCTGGGACAACTTTACGCTCGATTATTACAGGGAGTTGCTGTCCTGGGGCTCGGAAAGTATGGAGGCATTGCTGAACAGCGTATTTCTGTCTTTGGGCGCGTCGACGATTGCCGTCCTGCTGGGCACATGGTTTGCGCTTGTCGTGGGCCAATCACGTACTGTGCTCCAGCGGACGGTGGATGCCTTCAGTCTGTTGCCGAACACAGTTCCAGGGATTGTGATGGTCGTCGGTCTTATTTTATGGTGGAACTCGCCATGGATGCCTATTCCGTTGTACAACACTTACGGCATGGTTATTCTGACGTATGTGATCTTGTTTGTGCCTTATACCGTCCAATATGTCAAAAGCGCCTTTACGCAGGTAGACACAGCTCTCTTTCACGCAGGTCAGGTGTTTGGTGGATGTCCATTTTATGTATTCCGCCGGATTGTGTTGCCGCTGATTTTGCCGGGGATGCTGGCGGGGTGGATGATGACCTTCACCATCGCCTCGCGCGAACTGGTGGGTTCATTACTGATTCTGCCGCCATCCGTTCAGACCTCTGCGACCTACATCTTTGCCCAATTTGAACAGGGACAGGTGTCGCTCGGCATGGCGATGGCAGTCATATCAGTCGGATTGACTACCCTGCTGCTGATGGTGATGGAGATTCTAAACTCGCAGAGAAAGTGGAAATGATAATGACCAAGCTTCGAATTTGGGGCGGAGCTGGTGAACATGGCCGCTCCTGCTATGTTTTTGAAGGAGAACAGCACCGTATTATGCTGGATTGTGGTGTGAAAAAGGAAGGGATCGGACAATACCCGGTATTCCCGCCTCGGGAGGCACAGAGACTATCCGCTGTATTGCTGTCCCATGCGCATGAAGATCATTCGATGGCGCTGCCCTTACTCTATAAGTATGGGTATCGTGGAGAGGTTTGGACGACCAGAGCTACTGCAGAGCAGTTGGGTTCCTATTTTTGCTCCTGGCATTCTTATGTAACATCGAGAGGCGGACAACTTCCTTACGATGAACGGGATATAAAAGCTATTACATACCGCTTTCTGGAGGATGATGTGCCATCAGGTGTATGGCGGGAGGCTTGTCCGGGTGTGCAAATCATGTGGGGGCGCAGTGGGCATTTGGCTGGTGCAGTGTGGTTTGGAGTAGAATTGGAAGGAAAGCGTTTGTTTTTTTCGGGAGATTACAGCCGAGAATCTGAGCTGCTCGCTGCGGATGCGCCGAGCATGAACACGGGGAAGAGTGCACCTGACAACCCTGTAAGGATGCCGGATATCCACCTGGCGGATATCTCCATAATGGATAATGCCTATGGCATGGATAAGGACCCGCAGTCTGTGAAGCTGGAGCGGCTGCGGGCTGAACTGGAGCAGATATTAGCATCTGAGGGGCATGTGCTACTGCCTGTGCCAGCCTTTGGCCGGGGGCAGGAGCTAACTGTTTGGGCCAGAGAGCAGTTCCCCGGACAGACCCTAATTGTAGAGGCGGACATATGGCAGGGCTTACAGCGTTTAAGCGGCTGGAGAGAATGGCTGCGTCCGGAAGCTCCTGCGCGAATAGAACAGGTGCTGAATAATGACAGGGTCTTTGTGCCCCGTAATAATGAAGAACGAATGAGACTGCTGGAGCAGAACACTGCGGCTATTATCGTAACCGGAGACGGCATGATGGACTCACCACGCGCACGCTGGTACTATCAGTACCTGTCTGATCATCCGAGTAAGGGTGGTGGTACGAACAGCAGAAAAATCAACAATAATGGAGTTATATTGACTGGGCATGCTTCAAGGGGATCTTTTGGCAAACATCTGCTGGATTGCACGAATCAGAAGACGGATCAAAAGGACCGCTGCATCGTTCGGCATTTGATTTACAAGGTGCATCAGGGAGTGGTGGATGTGAGGCATATGTTGAAGCGATTTCCCAGCAAGCAGGTTGTGCTCGTTCATGCGCCGAAGTCGCAGACCGATCTTGTATGTGATGAGCTAATCAGAGAAGGCTGGACCGGACATGAAGGGTCTGTAAAAGCTATCTACTCTCTGGAGCCGGGCGCAACGTTAAAGGTTTAGCTGATCATGTGGTTTCAGAAATTGTCCAACTTTATCATTTACTTCGTGCCCTCCTGCATTAATCGGAAGGCGTCCACTTCGCCAAGCTTGGTGGAGATAGAACTACGGCCAGTGCTTTTGCGAAGGCGCAACGGTGTAGCGGTTCGCTTGAGCAGTGCTTTGATTTCTGCAGGTCCCAGTTCCGGTCTCAGGGAAAGGAGAAGTGCAATGCTCCCGGTTACATGGGAAGTAGCCATAGAGGTGCCGCTCATTTCGTGATGCCTGCCGTATATCCAGGAGGAGATGATTTTCTCGCCAGGGGCGTACACGTCTACAAATTGTCCCCGATTGCTGAAAGGTGCGATGCGTCTGTATTTGTCGGTAGCTCCGACCGAGATGGTCTGGGAATAGCGGGCAGGATAGTCAATACTGCGGCGCTTGCCCTCATTGCCCGAAGAAGCTACGATCACGATCCCGTTATGATAGGCTTTGTTCACCATATCAAGCAGTGCCTTGCTGCGTGACTTCATGCCAAAGCTCATATTGATGATATCGACACGATTTAGCACACACCAGTCGATACCGAGAATAATGTCGGAGACGTAGGCGGCTCCGTTATAGTCAAACGCTTTTACTGGATGAATCAAAGCCCTTGGTGCTACGCCGACCATACCTCCATCATAGTTGGATGCAGCGATAGTGCCGGCAATATGAGTACCGTGACCGTTATCGTCATAGGGTAACATCGTCCGGTTAAGCAAATTAATGCCTCTGCCAAGAGAATGACGAAGATCAGGATGTTGAAAATCTGCTCCTGTATCGATCACCCCGATTCTGATCCGATTGCCTGTGGAGGAAGGCCAAGCCTTGTATGCACGGACCTGCTTGACTCCCCAAGGCATGGGGAGGTTTTTCTCTGCTTTCGGTATATGGGCTGTTTCTGCGTGAATCTTCATGCGCGTATCTTCTTCAACGGTAACGCCGTTGTGATATTTGCCCAGCCTGTCTCCCGCTGGAAACGGGGCGATTAGAGCGCGGATCAGTCGGGCCGGTTGTACTTGCCTTAATCCCGCAAGCTCAGGTTTCAGCTTCCTGAGATAGGAGAGGCATTCCCGGTATTGATGAGGCTTATCGAACGTAATGATCTGTTTGTGCCGTCCACTGCCGGACGGCTCCGAAATACCCTCATGCAAACGCTGCAAAAAACCCGGATAGTCCATTTGAGACGGTCCCCCTCCGATGAGCCATGCTGAGGTATTGTATGAGCAAGCGTAAGCGACTGCATGGGAAACCTGCCCCTTTTTTATGGAAATAGGCCTGCTTGTCGTGTCAAAGTGATAGAGGACACATACGATACATGGAGAGCATAAGCTCTTGTGCAACAACTTTGGGGGCATCTCCCGAAGCGGGTACAGTCGAAGACGGGGGAGACTCCGTCTTTTTACATGTACCGTCTTGTGTATAGGGGTTTTTTTGGAAATTGTGTCGATACCCATGTTTAACTTGCAATTTGCTTCCAAATAGGTTTTACTTAGTTTTGATAATGGATATGTTAGTATTGCATGTATCGTATATGCACTGAAACATGTTCTTGTGAATTACGTGTGAGAGGAAGTGTCCCTAGGTGAGTACCCCACTCAACTTAAAGATTGACCCGGAGAAAGTCCACGAGACCCCGATGGTGGATTTGGCATTTATGGTTTTGAAAGCGGCCAATACTCCATATTATTACCGTGACCTGATGAATGAAGTCGCCAAACTGCGTGGCTTGTCCAACGAGGAAATTAATGACGTTATCGCTCAGCTATATACTGAAATCAACATTGACGGGCGTTTTGCCTGTGTCGGTACGAATCTGTGGGGCTTGAAACGTTGGTATCCGGTGGATAAATCCGAAGATGCTCTGACAGGCGCCAAGCGCCCTCGTATTATTAACGACGAAGACGATGACGACGAAGACGACTATCATGAGGAAGAAGAACCCTACAACTCTGATGACGACTTCGATGCAGATAGTGAAGACGAGGACGGCGAAGATGAGCTGTTCGACGGTGAAGATGACGATAGTGATGAAGACGTAGTCATAGACGACGAAGACCTCGGTGATGAGGACGATACAGAAGATGAAAATGACGAGGATTCGTTGGATGATGACGACGATTCGCTTCGTTAGGAACAAATTGTAAGGGGAGATGTGTTCTCCCTTTTTTCGTGACCGTTTTCTTGAAATCCCTCCTGATTTGAAGCTTTCAGGTGGATTCATTCCAATCTTGTGCAATGGGTAAATTAACACAGATAACTTCCTTGACAGGGGATTGGACACGGGGTAAACTATTGCTTGGGCTTATGATTGATTCACTTATATGTTTGCTTTTTTGTATAAAAGTGCCCCGTACTACGGGAGTGCTTTTTTGTTTTTTATAGGGGTGTTTTCACTCATGAAAGAGGGCTAAGGGCGGCGGTGTGGAAAATAAATCCGCTGCCTTCTTCATGGATGATAATCCGTGTAAACGGGTTACGATAACATCATAATGTCGCCTGAATTTTGCATTTTATCTAGGAGGGTTTTGAACAGTGACAAAGTATATTTTTGTGACAGGCGGGGTTGTGTCTTCCTTGGGCAAAGGGATTACGGCAGCTTCACTGGGAAGGCTTTTGAAGAACAGGGGACTAAAGGTAACGATCCAAAAATTCGATCCTTATCTGAATGTTGATCCGGGTACCATGAGCCCTTACCAGCACGGTGAAGTGTTTGTAACGGATGATGGTGCGGAAACGGATCTCGACTTGGGACACTATGAACGCTTTATTGATATTAATCTGTCCAAGAACAGCAATGTCACAACAGGCAAGGTATATTCCAGCGTAATCAGCAAAGAGCGTCGCGGAGAATATTTGGGCGGTACAGTACAGGTTATCCCTCACATTACGAACGAAATCAAGGAGCGCGTGTACCGTGCAGGCCGCGAAGCGGGTTCGGACGTCATTATTACAGAAATTGGCGGTACTGTGGGTGATATTGAAAGCTTGCCGTTTTTGGAAGCTATTCGTCAGCTTAAAAGTGAGGTTGGGCGCGAAAATGTAATGTACATTCACGTAACGCTCATTCCTTATATCAAAGCTGCTGGTGAGGTTAAAACCAAACCAACTCAGCACAGCGTAAAAGAACTGCGCAGCATCGGCATTCAGCCAAATGTCATTGTTTGCCGTACAGAGCATGAACTGTCCTCCGATATGAAGGCCAAAATTGCGCTGTTCTGCGATATCGATGCGAACGCTGTGGTAGAATGTCGCGATGCTTCGACCCTCTACGAGGTTCCGTTGAACCTGCGTGAAGAAGGTTTGGACGAAATCGTCGTTAACCACCTGAAGCTGACAACCCCTGCACCGGATATGACGGAGTGGGAAGGGCTGGTTGATCGAATCAGCAAGCTGGATAAAACAGTTGAGATTGCCATTGTTGGTAAATACGTCGCATTGCATGATGCGTATTTAAGTGTGGTTGAATCCCTTTCCCATGCCGGATTCGATGCCAATGCGGACGTGAAAATCCGCTGGGTGAACGCTGAAGAAGTGACAGACGAGAACGTAGCGGACATGCTGGGCGGCATTGGCGGCATTCTCGTACCGGGTGGCTTCGGCGATCGCGGGATTGAAGGTAAAATCAGCACGATCCGTTATGCGCGTGAGAACAAAATTCCGTTTTTCGGCATTTGTTTGGGTATGCAGGTATCTGTCATTGAGGTTGCCCGTTCCCTGGCTGGTCTTGAAGGAGCCAACAGTTCGGAAATCAACCCGGCTACAGATTACCCTGTTATCGACCTGCTGCCTGACCAAAAAGACATTGAAGATTTGGGCGGTACGATGCGTCTTGGCTTGTATCCGTGCAAACTGGTGGAAGGTTCCCTTGCTGCGGCTTGCTACAACGACGAGCTGGTATACGAAAGACACCGTCACCGGTACGAATTCAATAATGAATATCGTGAAGTTATTGAAAAAGCAGGTCTTCGTATTTCTGGAACTTCACCGGACGGACGCTTGGTGGAAATTGTTGAGCTTCCAGAGCATCCATGGTTCCTGGCCGTACAATTCCATCCGGAATTTACTTCCCGTCCGAACCGTCCACAGCCTTTGTTCCGTGAATTTGTAAAAGCAGCATTGCAGCTTCAAGGTTAATGTAGCAACGGCTTAAAAGACCTCCTCAGGAGGTCTTTTTTTTACCCCATGATTCCTGTTTATGAAAGAAAGTTCCACAATTATGTATAAGAGAAGGATTTTCTTTTTGCAGGATCGAATATAGTTTTAGGTATGGGACGGATATTGTACGTCATCGGACGCTGTTATGGCAATAGCTGCATGATCCACGTTTTAAGATCTTAGGAGGTTAAAACATTGGAAAAGAAAAAAGTATTAATCGTCGATGACCAGAATGGAATACGAATTTTACTGATGGAAGTGTTCGGAAGTGAGGGTTATGAGACCTTTCAGGCAGCGAACGGAAAAATTGCACTTGAAATTGTTGAAAAGGAACCGCCTGATCTGGTTCTGCTGGATATGAAAATTCCGGGTATGGACGGACTCGAAATCTTGAAGCATTTAAAGGCCATGAATCCCGATATCAAGGTTATTATGATGACAGCGTATGGTGAACTGGACATGATTAAAGAGGCGACGGAGCTAGGTGCGCTTATGCATTTTACCAAGCCTTTTGATATTGACGAAATGCGAATTGCTGTGAACAAACAACTCAGGGGTGACTAGATCAGTCACTTTGGTTGAGAACTCTGTTAGCCCAACAGGGTTTTTTGTTTGTGTTTATGGGAAATACTGAAAGTAAATCCTCTCCTTATACAATTCTATGATAAAACGGCGTCCTGAGCGTGATTTTTGTATGTGTTGATATGCAAAAGCTTGTTTAGTATTTAACATGGGTTGTGGTATAATAAGCCCGTATGTGATGTCGGCTAAAAAGATAGACAAACCCAAACACCTTTAGGAGGACTGTAACCATGCCATTGGTATCTATGAAAGACATGTTGAACAAAGCACTCGAAGGAAAATATGCAGTAGGTCAATACAACATTAACAACCTGGAGTGGACTCAAGCTATTCTGGGCGCTGCTGAAGAAGAAAAATCTCCTGTAATCCTGGGCGTTTCTGAAGGCGCAGCTCGCCACATGGGCGGATTTTACACTGTTGTTAAAATGGTTGAAGGACTTATTCATGATATGAAAATTACGGTTCCAGTTGCAATTCACTTGGACCATGGTTCCAGCTTTGAAAAATGTAAAGAGGCTATCGACGCTGGTTTCACATCTGTTATGATTGACGATTCCCATAGCCCAATTGAAAAAAATATCGAAACAACGAAGAAAGTTGTTGAATATGCACATTCCAAAGGCGTTTCCGTTGAAGCTGAAGTTGGAATGGTTGGCGGTCAAGAAGATGATGTTGTAGGTGACGTAATGTACGCTAAGCTGGACGATTGTGTACGTATCGTTAACGAAACAGGTATCGATACACTGGCTCCTGCACTGGGTTCCGTTCATGGACCATACAAAGGCGAGCCAAACCTGGGCTTTAAAGAAATGGAAGAAATCCGCAATGCTGTGAAACTGCCGCTCGTTCTTCATGGCGGAACAGGTATCCCTACACATGACATTAAAAAATCCATTTCCCTGGGCACTTCCAAAATCAACGTAAACACTGAAAACCAAATTGCATTTGCGAAAGTGGTTCGTGAAGTGCTTGCTGCAAAACCAGATGCTTACGATCCACGTACATTCATCGCTCCAGGTCGTGAAGCGATCAAACAAACGGTTATCGGTAAAATTCGTGAGTTCGGCTCCAACAACAAAGCGTAATAATGAGTGAATTGGTCGTGCCTTTGCACGAACTAGATCCATTTTTGGGTTGCAGATGTAGTTCTGCTGCACAAAATATTTAATTTTGTATAGTTGAATAGTTTGATATGGAAAGCACACCGCTTAGCCGGTGTCTTTCCATTTTCACCACTAAAAAGTTGAAGTTTCGTTGTTTTAGTTTATAATTTGACCGACTGCAAAACACGTAGGGGGACCCTCAAGCTTATGGAAAAATTGATGATCACCGGTGGACGACCGCTTCAAGGTACAGTTTCCATCAGCGGTGCCAAAAACAGTGCCATCGCCTTGATTCCCGCCGCCATTCTGGCAGAGTCGGAAGTCATTTTGGACAATTTGCCGCTGCTCAGCGATGTGGCGGTGTATTCCGAAATATTAGAGGAACTTGGCGCAACGGTTGCCTGGGAGGGCAGCCAGATGAAAATTGATCCGTCCTCTATTAAATCCATTCCCATGCCGAATGGACCGGTTAAGAAATTACGAGCTTCCTACTATATGATGGGAGCTATGCTGGGCAGATTCAAGGAAGCGATTATCGGTTTGCCAGGAGGGTGTAATTTTGAACCCCGGCCCATTGATCAGCATATCAAAGGTTTTGAAGCGCTGGGTGCTACGGTGACGAATGAGCACGGTGCTATTCATTTGCATGCCAAAGAGCTGCGTGGTAACAAAATTTACTTGGATGTCAGCAGCGTAGGGGCTACGATTAACATCATGCTGGCGGCCGCACGTGCCAAAGGCGCCACAATTATCGAAAATGCGGCTAAAGAGCCTGAGATTATAGATGTAGCAACTCTGTTAAACTCCATGGGGGCCATTATTAAGGGCGCTGGCACGGAAACGATCCGTATTGAAGGCGTGTCCGAGCTACATGGCTGCCGTCACTCTATCATACCTGACCGCATACAAGCGGGCACATATATGATTGCTGCTGCGGCTACCCGTGGCAATGTATTAATCGACAACGTAATTCCCAAGCATATGGAGGCCCTTACTGCAAAAATGCAAGAGATGGGTATCGGTATCGAGGAATATGACGAAAGTATTCGTGTACTCGGTACGCCTCGTTATGAACATGTCGACGTTAAAGCCTTAGTTTACCCCGGATTCGCCACGGATTTGCAATCTCCTATGACCAGCTTGCTTACCCAGGCGCAGGGTGTTAGTGTATTGAGCGATTTTGTGTACAGCAATCGTTTTAAGCACGTCCCTGAGCTGGTGCGAATGGGGGCCAAGATCCGCGTAGAGGGTCGTTCAGCCATTATTGAGGGTGGCCGTTTGAATGCGGCAAAAGTCAAAGCGGCTGATCTGCGAGCCGGAGCAGCACTTGTCATCGCTGGACTTACGGTGAGTGAAGGTGTAACCGAAGTGACAGGTGTCGAATATATTGACCGTGGTTATGATCACCTTGTCTCCAATCTGCGTCATTTGGGCGCGGACGTATGGCGTCAGACAGAATAATTTGAACTCCGAAATGGATGAACAATAGAATGGGTAAGCTCTGTGCAGCTGCTGCTTGTTACAAGATTGTGGTTCATACGTAACAATCTTTTATCGGAAAACCGGAATAATTCGGTATAATTCAGGCAGACGGCTGCATAACTTTATTTGTTTTGGTTAAAATTATGTTAGTGGTGTTTATGATATCATTGTCTATCATTTAGATGTATGAATGGACTTAATAATTGAATAGGTGGTTATTATATGGATCTGCAAATTTCCGATCTGGAAGAAATGAAGCTGACCGACCTGTACAAGCTGGCCAAGCAATACCAGATCCCGTACTACGGAACGCTCAAGAAGAAAGAATTAATTTTTGCCATCCTGCGAGCGCAAGCTGAGAAGAGCGGATTGATGTTTATGCAGGGGGTTCTGGAAATACTTCCTGAAGGTTATGGCTTTCTGAGGCCGATCAACTATCTCCCGAGTACCGAAGATATTTACATCTCTGCTTCACAAATCCGCAAGTTTGACTTAAGAACAGGCGATCTTGTATCCGGTAAATGCCGAACGCCAAAAGAAAATGAACGATATTTTGGATTGCTTCAAGTTAACGCAGTCAATGGAAGAAGTCCTGAGCAAGCTGCTGAGAGGCTACATTTTCCTGCACTGACTCCACTTTATCCGCAAACCAAATTAGTCCTTGAAACTTCCCCCAACCATTTGTCTACAAGAATTATGGATGTACTGGCCCCTGTCGGTCTTGGACAGCGTGGACTCATTGTAGCACCTCCCAAAGCTGGGAAGACGCTTCTCCTCAAAGAAATTGCCAATAGTATTTCTACCAACAATCCCGAGATTGAGCTTTTTGTCTTGTTGATTGATGAACGCCCCGAAGAAGTGACCGATATGCAGCGTTCTGTTAAAGGTGAAGTAGTGGCTTCTACATTTGATGAGCTTCCTGAAAATCACATCAAAGTGGCAGAACTGGTATTGGAGCGTGCGCTGCGCCTTGTGGAGCATAAAAAGGATGTTGTTATCCTGTTGGACAGTATTACACGTTTGGCTCGTGCGTACAATCTCGTTATTCCTCCATCCGGTCGTACTTTGAGCGGGGGTATTGATCCGGCGGCGTTTCATCGTCCAAAGCGCTTTTTTGGCGCAGCACGGAACGTGGAGGAAGGCGGCAGTCTGACAATCCTTGCTACAGCGTTGATTGATACAGGATCACGCATGGATGATATCATCTATGAAGAGTTCAAGGGTACTGGCAACATGGAGCTTCATTTGGACCGCAAATTGGCAGAACGTCGTATCTTCCCTGCCATTGATATTCGCCGTTCCGGCACACGTCGCGAGGAAGTGCTGTTGAACAAGGAAGAACTGGATACCATTTGGGCTATTCGTAAAAATATGACGGAAAGCCATGATTTTGTGGAAGGCTTCCTCAAAAAGCTGCGCAACAGCAAAAATAACGCCGAATTTTTGGCTTCGTTTGATTTGACGACACCTTCTGGTGGATCGCCAAGCAACTCGGGCGGTCAACAACGGAGAACCACGCGTTCTACCGCAGCGTCGGTCCCGGCCTCGACCAACTAAACCCAATTCATGTATTTTATCTGTTCCGCAAGATCGTGGCCGTTACGGTACATTCTGTTAATGGTGTGTTATTTGACGGAGCGAAAGGAGTTCCATAATGTATTTGGTGTATGCCGACGAAAAAGGCAATGTATATGATCATGCTTCTTTGTATGGGCTTGCCCGCAGTGCAGACATGATTGTCGAAATCATGGAGGATGAGCTTATTCCGCTACCGGAAGGAGCTACACTGGTAGGTTTGCCCAACACCCGCCCGGTCGGTATGAACCCTGAAACTGGGGAAATGGTTTCTCTTCCTGGAGATATGCAGGCGGTAGGGGCATTGTTGCCGCAAGGTTTTACGCGTTTGTGTCTGCCGGGGTATGTGAAAACTGATAAAGAATATAAACTCCCCTTGTTCGGTTATTCTGCCGTAGTCTGGAAAGATGGAGCATTTTATGTAACCGCAGAGCAGAGTGACAGTCCGTCCAAATGGAATCCTGAAAACTGTGACCGTCATCAGGTCAAGCTGGGGGTTCAGCGGATGACGGAGCAATATCCGGAAAACCGACTGTACCAACATTTGTCCAACTGTGCGTTAGGCTACGAATGTCTTACTTCCTCGAATACATTCCTGAATCGCTGGGAAGGAGGGGTTCCAGTATCTTATTCTTGTAATGCCGGTTGCTTCGGCTGTATATCTGAACAGCCGGATGACAGCGGCTTTGTGTCTCCGCAAACAAGAATGAATTTCCGCCCCCGTGTCGAAGAAATTGTAGAGGTCATGCTGGAACACTTGAAAACACCGGAGTCCATTATCAGTTTTGGACAAGGCTGCGAAGGTGAGCCTTCCACTCAAGCCAAACTGATTATTGATGCAATCAAAGAAGTGCGTTCCGTTACCGATATGGGATATATCAATATTAATACGAATGCGGGCTTGAACGATCATATCCGGGGCATCGTAGATGCAGGCCTTGATCTGATGCGGGTCAGCACCATTAGTGCGCTGGACGATCATTACAATGCTTATTACAAGCCTAGGGGCTATACGTTAGCCAATGTAGAAAAATCACTCCGATATGCCTCCGAGCAGGGTGTATATACGTCGATCAACTATCTGATATTCCCTGGTGTAACTGACCGGGAGGAAGAAATTGAGGCGATGATCGAGTTCGCCAAACGTACTAAGCTCAAGCTGATTCAGATGCGTAATCTGAATATTGATCCTGAGAGCTATTTGGAGTTGATTCCACCTGCTCAAGGAGACATACTTGGCATGAAGCAAATGCTTGAGATTTACCGGGAAGAGCTGCCTGATGTCGTTATCGGGTCTTATACTCATGTACCGCCACCGGGACAGGCACGCCCCAAATTTGCCAGAGCTAAAAATGCTCAATAGCAACCCGAAATATACCTGTTTTACGTCAGGGTGCTCAAAACAGGTATTGAAACACTTATATTCAAGTGCTATAATTTGAACATGTGTTCATACAACTCTGGACCGATAGGACGTTCAGGGCGGAAAGAGGTGAAAGTTAATGCAACAAGCTATTCAACCGAAGTTTAACGTAACTAGTGTTACTTGCGCTTGCGGGAATACGTTTGAAACCGGCTCTGTGAAAGAATCTCTGCGTGTGGAGATTTGCTCCGCTTGCCACCCGTTCTTCACAGGTAAGCAGAAGTTTATTGATGCTGGTGGACGCGTGGATCGTTTCAAAAAGAAATACGGCATCTAATGAGTTGCCACAAGTTATAAAGTTACTAGAGCCTTCTGCAATTGCGGAAGGCTCTTTTTGCCGGTATTTGCTATTTGCTTTTTGTACAGCCATGAGATATACTTATTTTCACCGTGCTAGATGGGGAGGTAGCGGTGCCCTGTAACTCGCAATCCGCTATAGCGAGGTTGAATTCCTGTTAGAGGTGTTGTTGATGTGAGGCTGGTCCCTGCGCACAATGTTGACGGTTGGGTCCTCCGCAATGAGTACTTGTGAACCTGGTCAGGTCCGGAAGGAAGCAGCCATAAGCAAGCCCACTCTTGTGCCGGAGGGTTGCCTAGCCCGAGTTGTTGTTCAGGGTTGCCGCTCGGATCACAACGATCAATAACAGGTGCACGGTTTATATCTGGAATCAGAACATCTTGGCAGTCCATGCGAAGATGTTTTTTTGTGTTTATAATTGGAAGGTGTCCGGTTTAGATTCGGACGGGAGTATAGTATAATGAAGTGACTGTAAATGGTCATGAAAGTGAATGGGAAAGAGGGTAACGCGCATTGGAACATATAGCGTTGTACCGTGCTTGGCGGCCTCAGGCCTTCAAAGACATGGTAGGACAACAGCATATTATCCAGACATTGCAGAACGCCATTCGTGAAAATCGCACGTCCCATGCTTACCTGTTCAGTGGTCCGCGAGGAACGGGGAAGACAAGTGCGGCCAAAATTTTGGCCAAGGCAATCAACTGTGAGCATGGACCTGCGCCGGAACCTTGCAACGAATGCGAAGCCTGCAAACGGATCACGGCCGGGGCAGTTATGGATGTACAGGAAATTGATGCAGCCTCCAACCGGGGCGTTGAAGAGATTCGTGATTTGCGCGATAAAGTCAAATATGCGCCGACAGAAGTGCGGCACAAGGTTTATATCATTGATGAGGTGCACATGCTGACGACGGAAGCGTTCAATGCGCTGCTGAAGACGCTGGAAGAGCCGCCGCCACACGTCATGTTCATATTGGCCACGACAGAGCCACATCGGATTCCGGCGACAATTATTTCACGCTGTCAGCGTTTTGACTTCCGTCGAGTATCGCTGGAAGAGCAGACAGAACGCCTTGACCTGATATGTCGACAGGAGAACATACAGGCAGATGCGGATGCGCTGCAGTACATTGCGCGTCTTTCAGATGGCGGGATGCGGGATGCGGTTAGCGTTTTGGATCAGATATCCTCGTTTACAGACGGCCCGGTTACCTATCAGCAGGTGCTGGATATGACGGGAGGCATTGCGTCCGAACAATTCGGCAAGCTTGCGTTGGCGTTGTTGAAAGAAGACGTGGGCACGGTGCTTCAAATGATCGAGAACTTTATGCAGGAAGGTAAAAGCGCGGATAAGTGCATGGAGAATCTCCTGTACTATTTCCGGGATTTGCTTATGATCAAGATGGTGCCACAGGCCACTAAAATGACAGAGCGAGTCCTGGATTCGGAGCAGTTCAGGGAAGTAGCAGATGCCTTTACCAAAGAGCAACTCTTTGCGATGATCGACACCCTTAATCGTTATCAGAGTGAGATGAAATATGCTGTTCAGCCGCAAACTTTGTTTGAGGTAGCTCTGTTGAAGCTGTGCAGCATTCCCGGGGAAACGGGAGCTATTGCTCAGCCGACAGCTCAGCGATCTGGCGCTGTTGCCGCTGATCAGGGAGATGTAGCAGCGTTGAAGCGTCAGCTTGCTGAGCTGGAGAAGAAGCTGGAACGCGCGTTGCAAGGTGGATTGGCCGTCGGGGCGGGACAGGAGGCCTCATCGGGTGGGCGTCAGGCTTCCGGTGGTCGTGCTCCTGCTCCACGAATTTCTGCTCCAGCCAAGCTCCCCCCTCAGCTGGATCGTTATATCGCCGAGAAGTCGAACGAAGCATTTGCAGCAACGGGGCGTAAGTGGAGTCAGATTTTGCAGGGAGTCAAAGAGGCAAAGGTCACAGTTCATGCATGGTTTATGGACGGTGAGCCGGTTTCTGTGTTAGAGGACAGCGTGCTGGTAGCCTTTAAAAACAATATTCATCGTGAAACTACCGAAAAGCCTGCGAATAAGCAGGTTATTGAGAAGGTTCTGCATGAACAGTTGGGCCATCCATATCGTCTGGTGACGATGATGCAAAAGGATTGGAGTGCTGCGATTGAAGGAGTTTCCGACCAGCCTGCCGAAGAATTCCAACTGGAGCCGGAGCAAGATGCGCCGGGAAAGTCCAAAGAACCCTGGATTGATGAAGCAATTCAGCTTTTCGGGGAAGATCTGGTAGTTATTAAAGATTAAATCAAAGTTATACTTCATTAAAGGAGATGATTGAAATGAATAATATGAACCAAATGATGAAGCAAGTGAAAAAAATGCAGGAACAAATGCTGAAAGCCCAAGAGGAGCTTGGCGAAAAAGTAATCGAGGGTACTTCCGGCGGCGGTGTTGTGACTGTAGAGGTAAATGGGCATAAAAAAGTGTTGTCCATCACGATCAAACCAGAGGCTGTAGATCCTGATGATGTGGAAATGCTGCAAGATCTGGTGCTGACTGCGGTCAATGATGCTTTGTCCAAAGCAGACGAACTGGCTAATAATGATATGGGCAAATTTACAGGCGGTATGAAAATTCCGGGTCTGTTCTAGTCTGCCGCAAAAAGGAGAAACACACCATTGTATTATCCGGAGCCGATCGCAAAGCTAATTGATGCTTTTACACGCCTGCCGGGAGTGGGGCCAAAAACGGCTGCCCGGTTGGCTTTTCACGTACTGAAGATGAAGGAAGATGATGTGATTGATTTTGCCAAAGCGCTGGTCAATGTGAAACGTAATCTTCACTTCTGTTCAGTCTGCGGCAATATTACGGACACCGACCCTTGTCGGATTTGTCAGGATAAGACGAGGGATGCTTCCGTCATTTGTGTTGTTCAGGATTCCAAGGATTTGGTAGCCATGGAGCGTACCAAAGAATTTGATGGTTTTTACCATGTGCTTCACGGCGCGATTTCTCCTATGGAGGGAATTGGTCCTGAAGATATCAAGCTCAAGGAATTACTGACTAGGCTCAGTGATGAACGCGTCAAGGAGCTGATTTTGGCGACGAATCCGAACATTGAAGGGGAGGCCACGGCCATGTACATTTCGCGGCTGGTGCGTCCTTTTGAGATCAGGGTAACTCGTATTGCTCACGGATTGCCGGTAGGTGGAGATTTGGAGTATGCCGATGAGGTCACCTTGTCTAAAGCGCTGGAAGGCCGCAGAGAGCTCAATTAGCAGGTGTATTTTTATACGTTATAGATATGAGTGCTGAATGTCCTATGAACATTCTGAACACGCTTGGGGGAGCCGATTTGGCTCCTTTTTACTTGCAACGATAACGTGAGTATGAATCGTTCCCGGTTCTAAGTTTGTCCTCTGCTCAATAAGTATGAATAAGGAAGTCTTGCAGACTGTAAACACAATTCAGCTTGTGAGGAGGATGAATGGATGTGGGAACGGGTGAAGCGAAATTTTCGTCGGCAGGAACACAACAAATCAGAAGCAGAGTATCGGCAGGAATTGTTTGCCCAGATTAGAACTTCGCATGCGGAATGGCTAAGAGCACATCGTATGTTTCATGAAGCTACCGGTAAGGATGAGATCGATTATGCCATTTTTGTTCTGGAAGCCGCGGAGCGTAAATATCAAATCCACTTAAAAAGTGCCAAGCAGCAAGGCTTACATCGTTTTCACCTACCTGCAGATGAACCGGGGTATGTTCATGATCCGGATCGTGAACATAAACGGAGAGCAGAATGAGAGGGGCGGTCTGGCTTGTTCTGATTGCCTGTGTCGTGGTACTGGCATATCTGATTCTTAAAAAAAATCTGGGTATCGGTTGGCTGGCGGTGTTCGGGGCGCATATGGCTTTAGCGGCAATCGCGCTGTATATTATCAATTATTCAGGGTGGATCACGCAAGTGTATATTCCGATTAATCCGGTGACAATGGGGACAGTAACGATATTAGGCTTGCCTGGGATTGCACTTCTATTGGGATTGAAAATGATGTTATTCGGACAGGCTGTATGAAAACCTATATATGGAAAGCCATTAATTTTAAAATATAGTTGACGGCAAATTCGATTATGTGATACATTAATTCTCGGCTCTTGAAGCCCGGGAATTTTTTTGTGAGAACAACACTTGAATGAAATTAAAAAAAGATTTTAAAAAAGTGTTGACTTAAATCCCGAATATGTGTTATATTAATCAAGTCGCCGCTGAGACGCGGTGGTGAAACAAAGCAAGAAAAAAAGTGAGATTATTATGCGAGTTTGATCTTTGAAAACTGAACAACGAGTGAGTAAATGGTGAAGGTTTCGGACATGCTTAAAGCTGAACGGAACTGGAGCGAAAGAGATAATATTATCTCGTCAGATTCAACATGAGCTAATCGCTCTTTCTATAACCAACCTCGGTTGGTCTTTAATGGAGAGTTTGATCCTGGCTCAGGACGAACGCTGGCGGCGTGCCTAATACATGCAAGTCGAGCGGGATTATTTAGAAGCTTGCTTCTAAATAATCTAGCGGCGGACGGGTGAGTAACACGTAGGTAACCTGCCCACAAGACAGGGATAACTACCGGAAACGGTAGCTAATACCCGATACATCCTTTTCCTGCATGGGAGAAGGAAGAAAGACGGAGCAATCTGTCACTTGTGGATGGGCCTGCGGCGCATTAGCTAGTTGGTGGGGTAAAGGCCTACCAAGGCGACGATGCGTAGCCGACCTGAGAGGG
>NZ_MCBP01000021.1:0-59852 GCF_001705305.1 Paenibacillus kribbensis | reverse complement strand
GATTGTTCTGGTACTACTTGATGAGTATACATATCAGCAGATGGTTCCTGTTGGGTAATAGAATCAATCTCCGTTTCAAAGCGTTTTAGTATATCATGTACGTCTATCTGGTATCGGTTTGCCGTCATCATAATGTTCAACAGTTGGGTAACCCTATCTTGGTCAGTTGTATCTGACGATGCATCAATATATTCTACATAATCATTTAAGGCCTTTATATCTCCAGATAAAAGCTTGTTCACAATAACGTTAGCTTGCGCCCAATGTTCAAACAAGCTGATCCAATGTTTAGCATCTTCGTCCGTCTCTTTGACCCAATCTAAATTGGCGTAGGCATATGTATAATGTAGAGCTTGCTGATAATCGCCTTGGGCTTCACAGACACTTGCACACAACAGGTCGGCATAGGTAATGTATACAAACATGGGACGACTCAGCTTCTTAGCAACCTCATTGAGTTCTCTGCTGTTCTGTCGGTGTTTCAAAGTATATTGGATTTTTGCTTTATCTCTCATCTTTCTTGCCATTTCATCAACCTTGTCCCATTTACGCAAAGACCTGTACACGTTAACCAAATCCTTCAATGCGTCAAGCTGCTCTACTTCATCCAGACGCTCTACAAAAGCTTCAAATATCGCTGCTGCCCTGACATTTCGGTTTTGGTCGTCTCCAACCTGAATCGTGAATATACGATACTGGCAAAGAGCCAGGCGTTCGGAATGTTGGTATTTCTCGACTTCTGCTACGTTCTCATAGAGCAGCAGAGCCGCATCATATCGTCCCTGTGCGAATAGGGTTTCTGCAATATCAAATAGTTTGGGTGAATAGAGTAGATTGTCCATGATGGCTCCCACCACTCGACGGATCGCATCCAGCTTGTTCAAATCCGCACAGCGATACAAAAATGGCTCGATCCGTCTCATATTCGGGGGAGTGTCTATGATGTAGTTTTCTATAAACAGATCGTAAAAATACCCTTCTTCCAATCCCATGGCCTCGGTGATTAGATCAAGCTGATTAACAGACATAGATTTATTTCCTGACACTATGCTACTTACTATCCCCCTATTCATGCCTGCAATATGCCCAAATTGTATTAGACTCAAACCTTCTTGTTTTAAGTATCTGTCTAATTCTGCCCGTATCGTAGGTGTATGCTTCATGTCATATCCACCCTTCATCATAAACTTGTCATATAATGCATAGTTAAATAAATTATGTAATTGAGAAATAAGTAGTAGAATATCTTTGTTTTATTGTTCATAATCTTACCATTTTTCGGAATAAAGTCATATACTTTTCAGATATTTACTTAAGATACCTTTTCGGATAATTTGCGATGATTTCGTGATTAAGGGTATCGTCATTTTGCATATGTATAGTTTATTGTAGAAAATCAGAATACAATTTAAGGTATACAAAGTTACTAGATTAAATAGTTATGCTCATATTTCATTGTGATTTATCTATTGGTTCACCTTAGATTGGATGTATAGCATATAAGCAACCTTCACGATATGGGATGGCATCGAGTCAAATTTAGGCTGAGTCGCGGAGTAGAAGTGCTAGGGGGATATTTGTAGAAGTTAAGTGGTCAATTGATTTTAACCATCCCCCCCATTCCGCAAAATTTTGCAATGGGTATCAATAGAGCCAACAGATTCAGGTAGAGACAACATTTCGAATACTTTCCCTATCGGCAATTTACGCGACGTCGCGTAATCTCCAAATTGTTCATGTGCTTGAATCGTTCGCTCATATAACTTGAGTGTGGAGATGGATGTGCTACAGCAGAAATTTAGCTATCAAATTATATAGAAAAAGATTCTTTTAAACTGCCCCTTTCCATATTAACTACTCAATACCTTCTTCCTTAATATAAGTAGCGTCATATGCAACAATCACTTTAGTTTTATCAGTAGCCTCTGAAACGTCATAGACCACTTCATTTTGACTGAAGCGATTTTCAACCTGAAGTGTTTTTGTTTTTACAAACAATCCATCTTTAGTAGAAATCTTATCGGGATGATAGAGTTCTTCTAATACGTTAGCAGGAATTGTTGCTTTTGTAACGCTTTCCAATTCTCCAGAAGTATCGCTGCTAGCAAAAACACTATTAGTAATTACTACAGCGAACGTAATAGCACTAAAAACAAGAAAAGCCACACCCCAAGTTCTTGGTTTTACTCTCACAGTAACCCCTTCTCTTCTAATCGATTTATATATCCATATATTGAAATCATATACATTCGGCTACTTACAGTCAAATAGTCTAGAGTCGGGATTTCTGTATTCCTCGATCTCATGACTACGCAAATTTTGTTCATGGAACCTTAGTAAATAGCGATAGGGTTAACATTAGCACCTTATCAACCATATGAGGGAGGATAATCTGTATCGACACCCGTATCGAAGCTCAATCGAAAAAATGGTGAAAATGTAGATAAATAAAGGGATTTGTGAAGAATTACTTTACATTGTAATGTGTATCGTAAAAATAAGAGGAAAATGTCCAAAAAAGATTGATATATCAAGGGATTTTTAAGCTTTTTTAAATCAAATTGTGAAAAACTCAAATTCGAAAAATCCTTTATTTATCTATGTTTTTAAAAACACCTTAATCGAATCGTCAATCGTAATAGCGGAGTAGATGACATATTTCCATCAATTTTCACTCTAATAGGCTTACTCAATTCATATATGTATGCCATCTCTAAGACAAGATGTCCCAAAGACAGAAGGTTATAACTTGTTTGTAACTCGGTTTAACCGATATGTTGTTCCGATATGCTCCGTACCATAGTGGTACTCAAAGCCATTTCACCTTTGAGCCTTCTAAGCTTAACTTAGTAGCCTAATACTGAAATTGATTAATTATTTAATAATTGGACAATCAACATGATAAGAGGGTAGGAAATAATTTCTCATCCAAAGAGAAAGAGGCAAACCAAAATAATTTTGGTTTGGTTAAAACACAAGAGGATATAGCTAATGAATTGGGTGAGTAAAATTATTTGACTTAGCACTAAGTTAACTTAGGACTCAATTTTGGTAAGATATATAAGGGACGGAATTTCGTCTTTCAGCAGTCAGATGTAGCTAACCGTCAAATTTGACGATCAGGAATTCATGTCACCAAGTGTCACCAAAGTTGGACGCTGTGTCCAACAGTTTTACGCACCGTACAACGGTTTAACTCTGCGTTAAACCTAGTCATATCAAGGGTTTCTTCATCTTGAGGAAAGCCAATTCATCTCTCAACAAAATACATATTGGTCATATACCACGCTTTTCCCTTTATTGTATCAACCATACCCTTCTTGCTATCCAAAAACACAATATCGCCGCATTCTTTACAGCCCCATTTACTCCTCTTGTATGCTGACTCCTCTATATAGGAAGCTCCACATTTACATTCTACCTGAATTAATACCTTGTGCTGGCTGTATGCATCTGCTAACTGTTCACTGGCCTTACTTGCTACTGTAGGTTGAATAGCTGCTACATGTTCCCTCTGCTCAGAATATTCATTATGTACCTTGAAATCTGCTACAAGCTCAGGATTCAATCCGAAATGCTCTTTACCTACTGTGGTTACATATTTACTTCCTACACGATAAGATTCTATCCAGTCCTGTATTTGTTTGCTGGATAGGTTAACAGTTCCTTTAATACCGCTGTTTAGTGTGTAGGTCATTGTGTGTAACTGGTTTAGATTCATATATAATACTGCTCCTTCTTTGATACCTTATAGTATTCATTATACTACAAATAGAAAACAAAAAAGACGTGGTTGCCCACGCCTTACATCTAATCAATTTTACGAATGTGTCAAAGGATCAATTAACAAGAGATACTCACCGTCTCAAAAAATTGAAAACGCAACTCTTCCTCTTGGTTTTCAAGAGGCATCTCCTTGAACCAATCCTCTAATGTATCTTTTTCATTAAAAATACTGGATCTCCAAAATTTCAATCCTAATTGCGGAAAGGAATACATCCAGCCTAATTCCGGGTGTTGTCTATCATAAGGTGACAATTCATCAACTATCTTAATCAATTCTTCTACTTTGGTATTGAATACATCAATTCCATTAAGCAGACAGTGAAAATCATCCTTGATATGTGAAGCAGCTTCGATAAAATTAACTCTACCATCTGAGTCATATTCAGCCTTGAAAGCATAGTGAAAATAATCATCATCATGAAGCGACTTATCGAATTTATTAGTGTATGCTTGAAGGCAATTTTCAACTTCAGCTTTACTCATACCAAGCTTAATCGTTCCAATCCCTATGTTGGGTTCAATAATTATTTTTCCCACTATAACAACTCTCCATTTTGGGAAACTTACATTTTATTTAATTGATCTATAATGCTACGTAACTTGTCTACTGCCTGATAACACTCTGCAATTTCTTCTTTTGTATACTCGCCTAATAACTGAACAATTTCCTTATCATTTCGTGGTCTAGGAATAGTGTCGCCCGACTCGATCAAAACTTCTAAATAACCAGATATTGCTTCCCTAGCATTGATCAATGCTTCTTTGACTGTAGTCCCATCTGACATACATCCCTTAAGTTCAGGAACCTTTGCTACAAAATATGTGCCATCAATATCGTCAGACCATTTTTTTATAGTAATCATGTACTTGTTATCCATTGAAACCTCTCTTGTGATAAGATCATCGTTTTACATTAACCATAGATTACTTTGGAAAATTGATACTTTTAGCTACTTTTAACAAAACATCTTCATTTTTATTGAAGAACTCCTTACTAACATTAACCTTGTAGTGATACTCTATATCTTCACTGGATATAGCAAACACATCCATAACATACCTCTCATTTTCATACCCGATTAGCATGTCTGCTTCTATACCACTGTCTAGTTTCAGCCTCTGTAATCTAAGCGAGTCAGGATAGTTATATGGTGATAGATCTTCATTGTAGTAATGCGCGTACATTATAATATCAACATCTGGATTTCCCACATACAGTGCCTTTCCATCGCCGTTATCTGACTCTTCACCTGCTGTCCATCCCAAAGGATATTTTATAGAGAATCCGAATCGGGAATTATAATAAAAATTCCATTTAGCTTCGTCTCTTTCTTCTGCTGCTTTAATTGATGACTGCACCTTCTCTTGAGCAACGGATTTATCAGGAATGGCTTTTGTAGCCGTATTCTTAACGTCTGTATTTGTTTGGCAACCTGAAAGCAATATAAAAGCTGTTAACAATAAAAAAATATTTCATGTTTACTCCAATCTTGTAATTCTTTTTAATGATATCATACAACACATAGGCACAATTTCCCATATGCTATTATTATAACGATAGTATTTAGAGTAACAAAAAAACGCCTATTTCTAGGTGCATAGTTATATATTCAAGGGGTGACAATTTGGCATCCCCCCAACCTATATGTACATTTCTTCTTGTTTCAGCTTCCTTTTTCATACGCCGAATTATAGTAAGTTCCTTTCTAATCTCAAGCCTTTTCTCCTGCCCTGTATCCTTCCCCTCTGCCTCTTTCACCAATCGTCTATACAGCGAATCTATATCCATGTTACATAGTCTTTCTGTCAGACTGAGCTAATGTTTTGAGACTAATTAATTGACCATCCCAAGTTTGCAGGAATAGCTTTCCTTTAATGAGTCGCCCACATTTATACATAGGTTATCGCTCCTTATTCGATTTGATTAAATGTATTGTCAACGTTATAGTGTTGATTCCATTAAAGTGGAGCCTGTTACGATACGATATTACGATGAAATGGTAATTTTACATGAAGTCGGTAATTCACTGTTAAACAAATAAAAGCCATTTGATTGCGATGTATTACCGACTCATTCACCTAAGCGAACAAAGCAACTTGTGTCATATGTGAATACTTTCCTTGCTCAAGATAAGTGTCATAAATACGTTCTGGATACTCTGTATTGAATCGTTCTATCTTCCAGTCATGTGCTGGTTCTTGGAACAGGCGTTCAAGTGCTGAACGTTTGTCCATATAATAGTCGTAAACGAATGTTGCTTTGACGGTGTAACCATGTGCATCAATATGCTCTTTACGCATTTTAGTGAGCAAGGACAAAGGATGCTTGGCAAATGTGGAGCGTTGCAGGAATTCGTTTAAGCGTTCGACAGAGTTGAGCATGAACTTCATTGATCCAATTAGAATTTCAGCTTTAGGTGAGATATCAAGGAAGTAGCAGAGCTTTTCAATTGTCAGGTCGTGGTAAAATGGAGTTTCAGTGGTGGTCAAACTGACCATCGCTTGGCTATTAGTTGTGGACATATATGTATCTTCTCCTTTTGGAAAATAGTTGTGTCACGTGACACATTAGAAGCCTGAAACAATCCCTCTCGCTTCATCCTCAGCACGTTCGATAGCCTGAATAAACGGCAACAATGCTTCCTCACATTTGTACTGTATAGCCTTCTCAGCAGTACCTCCAGCCGCTTTCCATTCCCAATACGAGATAATATTAATGGACTGTAAGAAATATATGGACAATGCTTCCACAGGATTGACAGCATACAATTGCATAAACTCTTCATCTGTAAGTTGATCGTGCTGTAAATATTCATCCTTCATTTGATGGAGTAAAAGAAATCTACTTTCACGATTCACATTGACAATACGACTTACATATTCATTGCGGCGCTCAACTGTGTTAAGGATTATTTGCATATTATTGCGAATACGCCAAGCTGCAGGGCTGATATTGAGCATATTGATTAGGTCATTGGTGGACAGGTCAGGATTGTACGGTGCTGGCTCGATAATACGAGTCCAGTTGCCGTCATTACCTTGCTCAAATACTTGGATAGCGTCTGAGACATTCAGGCCAATAGTCTGCCATTTACGATTAAGTACGTCAGTAATGTGGTAATAATGTAGCTCTTTTTCAGCGGCTCCTTCTTCTGATTCCCACACTTGATTCAGTCGTACAATGTCGATGATGGCTTGCTTGTTAGCTTTTTTGGTCACTGGGTATCTTCCTCCTTGAGAAATTGATAAAATAGTGATATTAATGCCAAAGAAAGTACTATAAAATCCAATAACAATATACGTATAGGCGTTTAATGCTATGACTAAATAATACACGCACAAGCGTTTAATATAAATCTTTTTTTCTGGAGGATTATAATTTTATGAAGCTAACACTAAAACTGAGGGAAGTTATGAAGGAAAAAGGTGTCACTCAGATGGAATTATCGAAAAAAGCAAATGTACGACAAGCTGCAATATCCGAACTATGTAGGAATGAACGTGAAGAAGTTAATTTAGCAATGTTGACAAGAATTGCTCAAGCCCTAGAAATAAACGACATATCCGTATTGATGCAGTTCGAGAAAAGTGAAGAATAAATCTACAGCATATTAAAAATTATTGCGTACATAGACACAGTAAAGAGCCTAGACAATTATCTAGGCTTATTTGTCGTACCCCGATTGAACGCAATTTTACGTTAAATGCAATTAAAGATAATACGTAATAACGCTGTAATTTAATATATAAAGTTTACAGGAACAGGAGAGTGCTAGATTAAAATAAAAAACTCCTAAATACTAAATAGTATTCAGGAGCGAAAATTTTATTTAAAACTCATTCTTTTTCTTCTCTAATTTGTAATACCCACACACTATAACAAATGTAGGTTAGACTAAATACAATCAAAATATTGAGCGGGATATCTCTTAACAAAATGTAACCTAATATAAGAATTCCCAAAAGTATACAACACACTAAAACCCCTAGTTTATTTCCGCTAAAAAATATATTTTTAACAATTAAAGGTTTTTCACTTTGGTGTATATACTTTATAAAAACATTTATATGGAACACTATATGAAATACTAACAATATAAAGGAAAATATGAGTCCAACAGCAAAAATAGCTAAACCATTCTCTATTTCACTATAATCACTTTCGTTTTTGGCAGCATCCCAAAGCCAAAATTGCACAAGACTATAACAGGAAACTAAGGAAACAATAAGTGAAAAGGTAAAGAACATAATTTTATTTAACATATCCTATTCTTTACCTCCTCTTTTACTTTTTATAATTTTTCAGTTATTTAGAGTCGTTTATGAATATTCTAACATTATAGGGTACGATAGCACCATAAGTTTGGTAATATTGAGCATAATTATTAACTAGTCTAACAAAAGCAGATTTAAAACCACTAGCACTAGTAATATTTTGATAAGCAAAATCGTAAGTATCAGTAAAGCTTGATGAAAAACTGGATTGTATTACTCCATTGCGGACGTTAGAAAGGAAGGAGCCAAGACTACCTCAAGTGTTCGTTCGATTGATATATCCAGACGAAGTAATTGAAGTGTTGCAGAAGCAATATGAAAGAGTCTTTATGGAAAAAGAATTAGCTGGAGAAATGTATGTGGACAATGATTTAGTCTGTTGCACAAATATTGGAAAGCAAGTTTTCCCAAACACAATTACAAGGCTGATGAAAAGAAAGATAGAAGAACTAGAACTACCATCTATTCGATTTCACGATCTTAGACATACCTCCGTTTCGTTGATGCTGTCCATTGGGATACATCTACTAAGTAAAAAAGAAGTATCTGATCCACTAGAAATTGAAGAGAAATTCTGTGACCAAAAGCGTGACCAGAAAGTCGAAAAGGTAGCCGTTTAGACCAAGAAAAGCAAAGATACATAAGGAATTTTTGATCACAATCTCATTTGGGTATATGATGTAGACAAGATATCATACTTCAATTGAAAAGGAGCGTGCCTTTATGTCTAATTCATTAGGAATGCTGACACCGGGTAAAAAAGTTTCTTTAAAAGATTGGGACCCCAAAGATACGCAGGATATCAAAAATAAAGAAGAAATTCAGCAGGAAACAGATCAATTGAAGGAACGTTTCGCAGAATTGCAAAGTAAATTATTTACGGAGAAGAAACAAGCCGTTTTGTTTGTGTTTCAGGGTATGGATTGCAGCGGTAAAGATGGCGTGATCAGGCATGTATTCTCGAATCTGAATCCAGCGGGGGTGACGGTCCATAGTTTTAAATCACCTACGGCTGAGGAATTAAGCCATGATTTCCTGTGGCGTGCCCACAGTGTAACCCCGGGGCGTGGATATATTGCAGCATTCAACCGTTCTTATTATGAGGACGTACTGATTACACGTGTTCACGGACAGGTATCCGATAAACTGGCCAAACGGAATATGAAGCATATCAAACACTTTGAACAGCTGCTGCTGGATAGCGGTGTGAAGGTGGTTAAAATCTTTTTACATATTTCCAAGCAGTTTCAGTTGGAAAAGCTGATCGACCGGATCGAGAAGCCCCACAAAAACTGGAAGCTTGATCCAAGTGATTTGCAGGAACGCAAATTTTGGAAGCAATATACCCAATACTATGAGGACGTGCTGGAACTGAGCGCAACCAAGCAAGCTCCCTGGTATGTTGTTCCTTCGGATAACCGTTGGTATAGAGATTATACCGTTTTGCGAATTGCCGTTCAGACGCTGGAGGAAATGAAGCTGTCCGATCCTGATCCAAGACCGGAACTGCAATCCCTTTTGCCTGAGCTATATAAAGAACGGGATAAAAAATAGCTTCATAAGCGCTGCGCTAAATCCACATTTGGTGAAACACCTCATAAAAAAGCTTTCGAAACCAACCTCGGCTGAAAATACCATGGTCTGGATTCGGAGGCTTTTTTTCTTATGTAGTCTGCATGTGGAGAATTATAAGTATTTAACTAAGTCTATAACCAATAGCTGCGGCAACAACTCCTACGACCACTGAAGCCAGTACATACGCAGCCATCCGTCGGTATTCTCCACGCTCCATCAATTGAAGCGATTCATAGCCGAATGTTGAAAAGGTGGTATAACCGCCACAAAAGCCTGTTCCTAGCAGCATCCAGAGTGCAAGAGACAGATGTTGCTGCGTAAATTCGCCATACAACCAACCCAGCAGCAAGGAACCGCTGATATTAATGATCCACGTTCCCCACGGAAACGCGGTTCCAAACCGCTTTCCAGCCCACATGCCAAGCCCGTACCGCGCCAATGTACCTGCAACCCCGCCTGCCGCCGCCCACCAGATCATTAGCATTCCTCCTTGGGGGCAGCTTCCGTCATATTTGTGCCCAGGCGAATACCAGCCCACGTCAAAAACAGACCGCCACCTACGCTAAGCAGCAGGTACAACACAGCCGTCAGCATACGATCGTGAACCGAGAGGCGTACAGCATCGACTGCAAAGGTGGAAAACGTAGTGAAGCCGCCTGTAAAGCCCGTCCCGATGGCCAGTCGCAGGCGGGGCTTGATCCGCCAGGACCGCAGGGTGACCGTAAAGAACCAGCCCAGGAACAGGCAGCCGATCCAATTGATTAGCATCACGCCAAGTGGAAAATCCGCCCCGGCTGCAGGCAGTAGTGATTGCACGCCGTAGCGGGCAGAGGTCCCGAGCGCTCCACCTGCCGCGACGAATAGCATGTCTTTCATTTTTTTATCCCCTTTTTCGCTCATGCAGGATCACGGTGTAATCATATCTAACCCACACACGCCGCTCGTCTGTCTGCAGCATACATTCTATGACTGTGATTCACGCCACCGCTGGTTTTGTCTGATTTTTGACTCATTCCCCTGCTCAGTAGCCTGGTAAAAGGTCTGGTCTGCTATCGAATCAGGCAAGTATTGCTGTTTTACATAATGATTTGGAAAGTTATGCGGGTATTGATACCCAACATGTCCGAGCTTTTCCGAGCCTTTGTAATGTGTGTCTCGCAAATGCAGCGGCACCTCGGCCGATTTGATATCGTCCATCGCCGACATGGCCCGTGAAATCGCCGTATATACGGCATTCGATTTTGGGCTTTCCACAGCGAACAAAATGGCTTGTGCAATGTTCAGCCTGGCTTCGGGCCAGCCGTTATTGCGATAGGCTTCAAGCGCACTTACCGCCTGCACCATCGCCTGCGGGTTCGCCAGGCCAATATCCTCGCTGCTCGCCGCGATGAGGCGGCGAATAAAGGTCATCGGGTCCATGCCGAGCTTCTCCACGGCATACAGGAACCAAAACAGCGCCGCGTCGCTGGAGCCGCGAATGCTTTTGTGAAAGGCAGACAGCACGTCATACTGCGTGGACTCGTCTGCCTTGACAATCGGGCGGCGGATGGATTCCTCCGCGACTTCCAGCGTCACGTGAACCGTGCCGTCTCCCAGCGGAGGCGTCGTGAGCGCCGCCAGCTCCATCGCGTTCAAGGCGCGGCGGATATCGCCGTTCGCCATGGACGCGATGTGGTTCAGCGCAGCTTCGTCCACCTGAAGCTGCATATAGCCAAGCCCCTTGTCCGCATCGCCCAAGGCGCGGCGCATAGCAGCCAGCGAATGCTCCTGGGTCAGCGCTTCAAGCTGAAACAACGTAGAACGGCTCATCAAGGCGCCGTTCACGTAGTGAAAGGGATTTTCGGTCGTGGCGCCAATAAACACGATCGTACCCTTTTCCACCGCAGGCAGCAGTGCATCCTGACGTGAGCTGTTAAAACGGTGTACCTCGTCGAGAAACAAAATGGTTTTTTTGCCATACATCGATTTATTTGTTTGCGCACGGTCAATGACTTCCCTTACGTCCTTCACAGATGCTTCTACTGCATTCAGACGGACGAAATCGCCTTGCGTATGCTGCGAGATAATATGCGCCAACGTTGTTTTACCGCATCCCGGCGGTCCGTACAGCAGTATAGAAGAAACCTGATCTGCCTCTATAGCTCTTCGCAGCAGCTTGCCCGGGCCGACGACGTGCTCCTGTCCAATATATTCATCCAGCGAGGTTGGACGCAGGCGATCTGCAAGCAATCGATTGCTTGGCGTCGACTCCTCGGAATATGAAAATAAGTCCATTTCATTCACTTCCTTAAAATTCAAATCATCAATTGTATTGAAACGGGTTGAACCGCCTCTATTCTACCATAACCGCTAACAAGTTGCAGATAGCATGGTCATGGCACAGCTGTATACCTGCAAGTCTGCCGCGCACAATAAGAAAGAACAGCCTTGGACGAAAGATGAACTCCGTGGCTGTTCTCAGACTGGTATACTTCCATCGTATCCACCACAACGATGAACAGTAGCTTGAATACTGATGCAAACGATTTTCTACTGTGTTTTCCGCTTACTCCGGCTGCTTCTGCACATAGCTGGGAAGCGCACCGTCATACATGAGCCATAGCTCATGGAGCGCACGGGTACATCCCACATACAACAGCTTGGCATCCCATGCCAGCTCTCCATAATGCTCATGGTCGGCATCCGCTACAATGACTGCGTCGAATTCCAAGCCTTTGGAGAGATACACAGGCAGAACGGACAAGCCGCCTTCATATTGCTTTTTACCGCCGTCAATCAGATGTACATCCAGTCCTGCACTGATGAAAACCTCATACAGCTCTACAGCCTCTTTTAAGGTACGTGTCAGCACAGATACGGTGCGATACTCCTTGGAGGAAAGCTCTTTGAGAGCGGTAAGCAAATGCTGTTCACGCCCCGATCTGTCATAAGACACGGTACGCACCGGATCGCCACTACGAAATACCGGAACTGCCGTAATGCCGCCGCGAACTCCCTGCTCCAAAATCGTATTTGCAAATTCTATAATTTCCAGGGTTGATCTATAGCTCCGCGTAAGTGCAAAATACCCCGTATGTTCCGGCGCAAAAAGAGAACTCATTTCCTCCCACGCATGTACACCACGATATTCATGAATCCCTTGCGACAAATCGCCAAGTATTGTAAAGGAATGTCCTTTTACGAACAAATCCAGCAATGCGATATGAAAAGGCGAAAAGTCCTGCGCTTCATCAATGACCACATGGTCAAAACGCTGCGACGACTCTACCTCATGAATCAGTACATGAAGATAGACCAAGGCAGTCAAATCCTCTTCACGGATCACCTGTTTTCGCAGGTCCGATTGTGTGGTCTTGAAAATTGTTGCCGGCAAAGAAGCCTTCATCTCCGCGGCTGTCTCTGCGGGCAATCCTTTGGCAGCCTGAAAAAGCTGCTTGTAAAGCGTCAGCGCGTCGTATTGAGGCCATTTTTTAGCATATGCCTTTTCCCGGGTCCCTGCTTTCTTCTTGCGTTCCTTGAGCGCAGCCGCCGAAGGCGACTTTTTCAGCTCCATTTCAATCCAGCGATGGACTCTTGCAAGCACTCGTTCCTTCCGCTTCGCGAGTGGATAGGGCTTGTATTCCTCATTGAACCAATTCAAAATCTCAGTTCGCGGCAGCACCGCCCCATCCCATGGAGAAAAGTCGCCCTCAGGTACCGAGATAGGCTCCAGTCGTTCCACAAAAGCCTGAAGCAGCTTCATAAAATGAACCGAACCTTTGAATCGTCCCGGCGCTTCAACCATAGACTCCCTTCTCAGGCTGCCACTCTCAAACCAATAAGATAACGTTTCGGCAGGGTCCGCCAGAGGTAAATCCAATCCCAGCAACTGGAGCGCCCAGTCCGCAAATGTACTTTGCTGAATATTTCCGACCCCCAGCTCTGGAAGTACATCTGAAATATAATCGAGAAACATATGGTTCGGTGCGAAAATGACCATCTTGTCCGCCGACACTTGATCCTTATACTGATAAAGCAAAAATGCGAGACGATGCAGCGCTACCGTCGTTTTGCCACTTCCCGCTACCCCTTGAATAACGAGGGCTGTATTTTTAGCCGCACGGATGATCTGATCCTGCTCGGCCTGAATGGTAGAGACGATATCCCGTAGACGGTTATCCTTGTTCTCTCCCAAACGATACACGAGAAATTCATCGGAAACAGCGGGCCCGTCGCTTTCGCGATTGTACGTATCGGCTACCCGTTCCAGGATTCTTTTACGGATGACAACGTTGCGCTTCAGATACACCAAGCCCTCAATAGTTCCCTCGGGAGCTTCGTAGGACGCGGTTTCTTCACCACCTGTAAACGAATAAAACAAGCTGGCAATCGGCGCACGCCAATCAATTACGAGTGGATACGCTGACGTTTCTTCACGCTCCACACCGACCTTACCGATATACAGCGGCTTACGATGCCCTCTGCCACGCTCGTCAAAGTCCATACGTCCAAAGTAAGGCTCCTGCGCGCTTTTGGCCAAATCCTGACGCTTTTCCTCCCGCGCGGATTCCAGTACTTGCTCCGTAAAATCATGCCCGGTGTATACCGGTATATTACGAAGCCGCTCCAATCTCCGATCAATTTCCTCCATAGCAAGCGACAGCCTGTGCTGTTCTTCTTGATAGGCACTTTGAAACTCATTCTCCATTTCAGTTACCTCCTAAGAATACCAAGTCTCGATTTCTGCATCTCTTCACTTGCTCCGACACAAAAAAGGAAAGTAATCATAACATATATATCCAAAAAAATCCAACCTTATTTCCTGGTACGCCTGTTTTCATAAAAAAATCCCCCTTACAACAGCAGGTTTTACGAATGAACCTGTCTGTTGTAAGGGGAACATATCACTTTGGGAACAGCCCTTTTTCATTAAAATGGGACGGCTATAAATAAACCGCATTGCCGTTATATTGCAGGTGGCGTTAGACATAAATTTTCCAACATGATTGTGACTGCCAGTAAATCAGCGGAGCCACCAGGACTAACATTTTTTTGCACAAAATCATCGTTCATTTGATGAATCATGGCGACACCTCTCTCTGACAAGATCCCCCCCGCCTCTAGTACCTGCTTGGCATATTGCTGGACATAGGTTAGCATCTCCTTATCGTGTCTGCCAATGACATTCGTATCTTCGTTGACAACCATCAGTTGCAACAGGGTTTGAACACAGATATCATTCACATGGTATCGTTGCGATGATTTCAACTCACGGTAGACGGGCAGAGCATACTCTCGCACAGTGGGAAAGCCTGCTTCCACCTCACCACGTATACCCGTCATGCCCCACTCTTTATACAACCGCTCGCCGACCGTTAAGCCTGTTGATTTTTTCAGGGATGCAAGCTCACTCGCACATAAACCTTTGGTCATCTGAGCAATGGTCTCACAAATGATTTGTTCATCCAGCTTGCCAGCAGCTGCTCGTGTCGTACAACAATACGCAGCAGCAGCACAAATAATTCCTAGCGAAAAAATAAGACCTTTATGTGTGTTCACCCCGCCTGTTGCGGCAAACATAGCCTTTTCTGCTTCCTGTCCCAAGGGACGCAGATTCGCAAATAGTATACGAAGATCCTCTCCATGAAAGGAACCTCCCGCCTTTGTACATCTTTCAAAATAGCCGGAAAGTGCGGCCGCACTAGACATAAACGTAAAGAAGTCCATATCCTTATGGGCACCACGATTAAACCGATCTACCAGTCCCGGCTTTGGGCTGGCGGAGACCTCTGTTAGCAGCGCAAGGACAGCTTGTTGACCAAGGCTTTCACTTAATAGGCTTGTTGCGATCATACATACTAACAACCTTCCTCCCTGGATTTTGTAATGATGATGAACGATCATGCTCGTTTGACTACTTGATGCTTTCGCGTATAACTGTCCACCAGTGCTTTGATAGCTTCCAGTAATTCGGGAAGTGCGTGTGCTCTACTCCGTCCACAGACATGCGCAGCCTGCTCGCATATGAGACATGTTCGCTTGCCCAAGCCAAGTTCATCTCTGGAGATTGCTCTTCCATTGGGTCCAATCACATCCAGATCCAGTAATCTTCCTAGTGGATGCCCATCTTCAATCGTAATGACCAGCTTTTTCAATATTCGCGCGTCTGCCTGAACAGCAACATATGCTTCCGGGCCTGTCAGCAGATCATACGCTTCACTGTGCAGCGGTGTCATTTGGTTCACCGCCAGCTGACTCATCAAGATACGATAGCCTTCTTGAAAAACGTATTTACTAGTTAGAGAGGACTTCTGTGGTCCCGGGATATTGATCGTCATGCTGATCAGAGGTACCGCGTACCTGCTGATTAGTTGTCTTTGTCTATCTGCCCGGTTTTCGCGTGCCTGTAGCATTTCTTCAAGGGTAACCTCATACGAATCCATGTTATGACATCTCCCTGATACGCCTGGTGATTTCTTCAGCTTCCACTGACAATAAAAACTGATAGGTCGTGTCCGGTACAAGCTGCTTCACTTTATCCATTTGACCCAGACGGATATATTGGCGGACTGCAGAGGCGCTGATTGCGTCCCCTTCCCATAGCAGTCGCGGTATTTCCTCTACGTCGATTCCAACGGAAGGCAGTAATTTTTTCATGATCGTGTTGTACCTGCGGGTCAAGTCACAGCTTGGCTCCTGACCGATATACCGTTTTTGAATATTTAGCAATGGAGCTATATACTGGCTAAATATTTTTAAATCTAGTGATATATGCGTACTTGCTGCCTCTTCATCATTTTTGAGGAAGTAAGAAGGAAACGTTGCGCCCGAGATGATATAGTCTTTGCCTTTGTGCAAGACCACATTGTCCAAATGTCTCACGCCTTCTTCCACTAGTCTGTATCTGACATCTGATGGAAAAATGGATCGGTCCTCCCAGACTACAAAAAGATGTACCTTTTCCCAAACCGCCGCTGCATGCTCGATTAAGTGCAGATGTCCAAGTGTGAATGGATTACAGTTCATGACAATCGCAGCCGAAGGCACGAGATCGCCCGCTTCCTGCAAAAGCTCTTGCTGGTACTGTCGCACACCATCCCATCGGTTTTCCAACAAGACAGCCTTGGATGAGTCCTCCACGATTGGATAAAAACCGAGATCCTTGAAAATTTGTTTATTTGCTGGTTTTGTATAAATAAACAGGTGAGCCCTTCCCCGCCTGTATTCTTCATTTACTAAATGGCTAACGATTTGTGCCGATAGCCCCTGGTCTTTATAAGCTTCATCCACAGCAATGCACTTCAGTACACTGCCTGAAAAGGAACCCGTAGCGGCAATGTCGCTGCCATCTACAATTTCCATCGTATATTCAATTTGATGGTCTATTCCAAGACCTTGGCGCTTGAGGAAATCGCGAAGCTTTCTTTGAGCGTCTTCAGAGCTTGGATTTAAAATCTCTTCACGCAAATGTTCCATCCACATAGCCATAATGATCACCGTTTTTCTGCATGGAAGTCAGAATAAGCAGAATGACGCATCCCACACTCTGCAAGCGAAAGGGTAGGATGCGCATCCTGTTTATTTGTTCTGAAAAGACAATGTCTTTATTTTCTTACAACACCGCTTTGTTCTGCGACGATTTTTACTGCTTTACTAACTGCTGCACTTACTCTTTTGTCAATCGCATCTGGAACGATATAGGTATCATCAAGCTCCTCGTCTGTTACCAGATCTGCGATGCTTTTGGCTGCCGCTAATTTCATTTCCATCGTGATGTCCGTGGCTTTGGCATCAAACGCGCCTCTGAAAATACCAGGGAATGCCAGCAGGTTATTGATTTGGTTGTGAAAATCCGATCTGCCGGTCGCAACAATTCTTGCTCCGCCTTGGTGTGCTTCCTCTGGCAAAATTTCTGGAATCGGATTGGCAAGGGCAAAAATGATGCTTTCATTGCTCATGGTTTGCACCATTTCTTTTGTCATCACATCTGCAACCGATAAGCCGATAAAGATGTCCTTGCCTTTGATGACTTCTGCAAGGCTGCCTGTTTCTTTATCACGATTCGTCAGCTTGGCGATTTGCTGCTGAGGTTCATTGAGAGAGGTGTCGCCTTCGACCAAGGCACCATTCATATCGCAGAGAACCATACGCTTCGCTCCTGCAGCAAGCAATAGCTTGGCGGTGGCAATACCTGAAGCTCCTGCTCCATTGATGAGGATGCGCACATCCTCCATTTTTTTGTCCACAAGTTTCAAGGCATTACATAACCCTGCAAGCACAGCAACTGCCGTTCCATGCTGATCATCATGATAAACCGGAATGTTCAGTTTTTCTTTTAATTTGTCTTCAATATAGAAGCATTCTGGCGCCTTGATGTCTTCAAGATGAATGCCTCCAAAACCTGGGGCGATCACTTCAACCGTACGCACAAACTCGTCTGGATCAGTGCTGTCGATACAGATAGGGTACGCATTCACCCCACCAAATTCTTTGAGCAACAAGGCCTTGCCCTCAATGACAGGCAGCCCTGCCTCAGGGCCAATATCCCCCAGACCCAGCACGGCTGTCCCATTCGTCAGAATCGCCACGGTGCTCCCTTTAATCGTGTATTCATAGGCTTTGCTCTTATCTTTGGCGATTTCCTTGCATGGCTCAGCAACGCCAGGTGTATAGGCTATCGCTAAATCCTCTTTACTTACGACCGGTACTGTCCCTGCAATCTCCAGCTTACCGTTTCTTACGCGGTGTGCCTGTAAAGCGGCTTCTTTTATACTCATAAGTTTGTTTGTACTGAGCAGCTGCTCAATACTTCCTCCTCTTGGTTTATAATTTTAGCGTCCTTGTTTCACTTGACGAATTACATCCATTACGGAACCATCACGATATTTGACAACACCCACAATTTTATCTTCCCATTGAATCGGCTCTGGCTTGCCGACAATCCGCGTAGCCTTCTCTTGCAGCTCTTCGATCGTGAAGACAGGGAGCTTGGCGGCTTTGAAGCTAGCCAGGAGATCTTGGCGGAGAGGGTTCACAGCGATGCCCTGATCGGTAACCAGTACGTCAACCGTATGACCTGGTGTGATAATGGTATTTACACGATCAAGAATGGCAGGCATTCTTCCACGAATCAGCGGAGCGACGATGATGGATACTGCAGCGCCTGCGGCAGTATCGCAGTGTCCGCCGGAAGCTCCACGGATGACCCCATCGGACCCGGTAATTACGTTCACATTAAAATTCAGATCAATCTCCAGCGCACTCAGCACAACAACATCCAGTTGGTGAGCAGCGCAGCCTATATTTTCAGGGCTTGCGTAATATTCCGCACAAATTTGTTGGTGGAATTTGTTCTTTCTAAGCGATTCTACGGCACGCAGGTCAAAGCTCTGCACGTCCAATAGCTTTTCAATCAATCCTTCTTCATGCAGGTCAACGATTTGTTGGGTAATACCACCCAGCGCAAAGCTTGCCTTGATATTGGCGGCAAGCATTTTTTCCCGCAGAAATCTGGTCGTTGCAAGCGCAGCACCCCCGGAGCCGGTTTGCAATGAGAATCCATCCACGAAATATCCGGATGCTTCAATCACATCTGCCGCGTTTTTGGCAATTAACAGCTCCTTCGGATTCTTCGTGTAACGGGTAGCCCCTGAGACAATCCCCTTCTGATCACCGATGCGATCCACGACGACCACATAATCCACCTGGGTTTCAGGAATGGCGAATGGAGTGTTCGGATAGGAGACCAAATTGTCAGTGATCATCACAACATGGCGCGCATACTGTGCATCTACCATGGCATAACCCAGGGAGCCGCATGCCGATGGAGCTTCGTTTACGCTGGAGGTTCCGTTTGCATTGCCGTATGCATCGCAGGAAGGAGCGCCCAAAAAGGCTACGTCAATCGGGCATTCCCCTGATGCAATCGCTCTTGCGCGACCACCGTGAGAGTTAATCGTCACCGGAATATCAAACCATCCGTAGGAATATGCCTGAGCCAGCTCGCCTCTAAGGCCACTGGTCTCGATTCTGCGGATGACACCGTTTCGCACATGCTCTACCAACGGCGCATGAATATCCGTCAAGGAGCTGGCTGCCAGGACAAGATCACGAATACCCATTTTGGCAATTTTATCCATAACCATATTCAAGATAAAGTCCCCGTTGCGGAAATGGTGGTGGAACGAGATCGTCATCCCATTACGCAAGCCTGTAGCTTCAATGGCTTTCTCCACCGAATCAATGATTTTGTTTTTGGCAGAATTTTGCTGGCGGTCTTTTAACCGCTCTGTATTTTTAAATTGCCCGTAAGTCGATTTGCGATCAAAGGGAGATATCGCATCAAGTCCCTCAATAGCTAGAGGAATTTCTCTCCCAGCACCGTTTAGCATAACATTCACCTTACTCTACGTTTATTTTTGCCGCTTCCGCCAGGTCAAGTATTCTACGTGCACGTTCTACAATCGGACGGTCAATCATTTTACCGTCGAGACTGATCACACCTGAGCCTTTTGCCTCCGCTTCGAGACTGGCCTCAATGATCCGCTTTGATTTTTGGATCTCTGCTTCTGTTGGCGTATAAATGCGGTTTACAATCTCGATCTGACGTGGGTTAATAATGGATTTGCCATCAAAGCCTAGCTGTTTGATCAGTTTCACCTCACTCGCAAAGCCTTCTTCATTATTTACATCCGAGTAGACTGTATCGACAGCAGCAATGCCAGCAGCTCTTGCTGCAAATAATATAAGGCTTCGTGCTGTCAATAGCTCAATGCCTTCTGGCGAGCGCGTTGTCTTCAGGTCTGTGACAAAATCCTCCGCTCCAATGGCGATGCCGATAAGCCGCTTGCTGGCAACCGCAATTTGCGCCGCATTCAATGCGCCCTTGCCACTCTCAACCGCTGCAAAAAGCTTGATTGTCCCATGCTCCATGCCGATCTTTTGTTCAATTTCGGTAATCAATTCATCCGCCTCGATCACGTCATTGGCGGTCTCCGTTTTCGGCAATCGAATGGCAGTTGGCTTCGCTCGTACAATCGCTTCAAAATCATCTCTGCCATACGGCGTATTGAGCGGGTTTACCCTGACCAGCACCTCGATGCCCCCGAAATCAAAGGTTTTCAAAGCCTGGTAAACCAGCAAACGTGCTGCATCTTTTTCGTATAGGGAAACGGAATCCTCAAGGTCGATCATAATCGAATCTGCCCCATAGATATGGGCGTCCCGGATCATCCCTGGGTTATTCCCTGGAACATACAACATAGTCCTTCTCAGTTTCTGCATCTATTCCGCCTCCCATGGTCGGCAGTCGCCCTCAACCACTCTGCTTACGGCTGTCATTACTCTAGCCTTAATGGCGCAATCCAGTGCGCCTTTATCATTCGCGCGGACATATGCATGTTCAATGCCCATTCCTTGTAATGTTTCGAGAATCACTTTGCGAATCTGGTTCCCGAACTGGTTCTCTACGGTACTTTTCAACTCGATTTCAATACCTTTTGTCCCGTTCGGTTCGATGGAAATCGTAATATCGCTTGATTCCAGTGTACCGGCCATGCCTACTTGCTGAATAATCAATGTCTACACCTCTTTTGCCAATTGGATGGTAGATACTCTCCATCTTCAGGATTGCAGAACCTTATAAATCATTTGTGCCATATCTGAACCTGCTACAGGCTTGCACATGTATTCATCAATGATCAATCTCTCCTTGTATGCCACCACGTGATCCTCGACATAACCGGTAATCAGGATGATCTTCATACTTGGGTTGATTACCTTGATACGTTCAGCCAATTCCGTACCCGTCAGATAAGGCATTGCCTGATCCGTAATGACCAGATCGTAATGGTTTGGAGACTTTTCGAACCGCTGCAATGCTTCCACACTGTCTGATTCTGTCTCAACGTGGAAACCATACGATTCCAGTCCTTTTCTCATCGCTTTCAATACGCGCTGTTTATCATCGACCAAAAGAATGCGCTTTTGTTCAGTAAACACAGGGTTCATATTGATCTCTGTCTCTTTTGCTACAAACTCCGTTTTCGGCAGATACACCGTAAACGTACTACCCCTGCCCAGCTCCGAATCCACGGTAATAAATCCTTGATGTTTTTCGAGAATGCTTTGGACGATATACAATCCAAGCCCCGTACCCTCTCCTGCCGGTTTGGTTGTGAAGAAAGGATCAAAGATTTTCTGCAAGGTGTCGTCACTCATCCCTCTACCCGTATCCGAGACAGATAAAGAAACGTAATCGCTGACTTCCAAGACGTTCTCGCGGATTTTTTTTACCTCTTGCAAGGGAATGGCATCCAATATGATTTTTAGTTCGCCGCCGGCTGTTTTCATTGCTTGATAAGCATTGTTGCACAAGTTCATAATGACTTGATGAATCTGTACTTTATTTGCAAAAATAACAGCTGAATCTACCCGTTTTTTGAACACAGCATTCACTTTGGGTGAGAGGAAGGATTTTATGAGTCCCAGTGTCTCTTCGACCTGCTCTTCAACTTTGACCGGAGCGTTTTTCTTGACCTTTCCACTCTCCAGCCGGCTCAATAGCAGGATTTCCTCGATTATCAATCTTGCTTTCTCGGAAGCATCATAAATCTCACTGACGTAATCATAAATTTCTTCAGTAGGTTCTATACTGCTAAGCATGATTTCTGCATAGCCTCTGATGGGCGTTAGAAAATTATTAAAATCATGGGCAATTTCCCCTGATAGCGTGCCGATCAACTGTAGCTTCTGCGAGTGCTGCAATTGCAGATCCTTTTTTCTCAACAGCTCGTTCTTGTTATTCAGTTCCCGCAAATACCTCGTCTCGTACTCCAATGCCTCTTTATTTTTCTTCGTCCTCATGATGATATAAACGGCACAAGCCAACGTCAGGACGATCATTGAAAAAATCTCAATGGTTTTAATCCGATTTTGTGCAATCGGTTCTCTCACATCATCGTAGTTCATGGCGGCGGCAACCACCCAAAACGAGTCACCAAGATGAACTCGGGAAAATGCCTCGATCTTTTTCGTCTTGGTATAGGATTCATCACCCCACCAGTACGAATGGTAGAAAGCTGAGCCTTGTTCCTGGGTAAGCTGCATTTTGAACAGTTTTTCCAGGTCGCGGTAATCAAGCCCCGGGTATTTGGCCTTAATCGCTGATAGCGATAACCCGATATTTTCTTCGCTCGGGTGCATGAGATAGTAACCTTGCTGATCCTTGACATGGATATAACCCTTGGTCCCCACGCGAATCGGCTTCAACAGCTCCTCATACACAGCGTTTAGATTTACCACACTGATGAGCGCACCTTGAAATTTCCCATCAAGATAAACAGGCTGAAACAGATGAACAATATAATTGCCTTGCCTCTCCAGCTTGGCACTTGCGATGAACGGTTTTTTTTCTCGCAGCACCCTTTGAATATCATCCTTGATTAATTCATAGGCTTTAATCGCATCCGTACGATTGCGCTTGGGAAAAGTGTGTACCACTCTCCCTTCCAGGTTCACCTGGCTAATCCGATAGATGCTATCTTTTTTGGCGGTATAATAAGCAGATAGGCTTTCGTCAATCACAGCTTCATTCTTATTGGCTATGGCGAGCGATATCTGCCGGTTGCCTGCCAATATTTGCAGCGTGTGCATTTGTTCATCGAAAAAGGATTCAATAGACGTGCTGTTTAACTTGGCAATCGTTAGCAATTGCTGCTGCTGCTGTTCAATTACGGTACGTTCTCCGTCCATATACGAGCCGTAGGCCATCCACAGCAGAACTAGAAAAGAAATCGGAAGCGCTAGCATAGTGATGAATGAAAAATGGCTTCGATAATGAAACGGTATCTCTCGTTGAAATCTCATCCTGTTTTGTCATCTCCATCGTGCTAGTAGCCTATCAGTCCCTAGCCCTGGTGCCAGGGCTAATTCGCTTCCGAGTATATCAGTTATTCATGTTCGTCTACTAAATGGTGTCTCAAGACAACTTCATTGTAATGACAAGATCTTAAAGTATCCTGTCAAATTATTAATTTTTTTTAAGATTTCACTACCTTAGTGTGTAAGGTATCGCAGCAGGAAAATAGCAAGTGTTACTGTTGCTGCACCACCGAGACGTGTGGATACCTGGGCAAATGGCATGAGTACCATTCTATCGGCTGCAGAAAGAATTGCGACATCCCCTGTTCCACCTTGGCTGCATCGAGTAGAAGTGATAATCGCAGCTTCAACCGGATACATTTTCATCCACTTACCAGCAAAATATCCACTCGCAACCACGGTTAATACAGTTACAAAAATGGTGATGAAATAAGCAGGGCTAATTACAGAAATCAATGCCTCCCACGGTGTTTTAGCAACACCTACCGCAAGCAGGAGCGGGTACGTTACGGCGATAACAAAGAAACGTTGCATCTGTTGCGCTCCATCTTCAAGGAATTTTGGCAACCAACCAAAATATTTTGCCAGGAATGCTGCAAAGAGCATGACGATCGGACCAGGCAGACCAACAAACTCAGCGGCTAAGGTACCTAACATGAAGAATCCGATGGCTAAAATGGCTCCGGCAGCCATTTGGTAAAGATCAAGCGGTTTTTTGTTTTTATCCTCTGCAAGTCCCAAAACATCGCTATCCCCTGTTTTGAGCAGCGTGCCGTTACCGGTAAGTTCCGGTTTTTTATCCCCCAGTTTTTTTAACAAGCCGGACAGGATAATAGCACACAAGCTGCCCAACATGACCGCAGGAATAACCATGGCAAATTGTTCACCCTGGGTCGAACCTAAAATTTGGCTGTAGCCGATAGAGAGTGGAATCGCACCTTCACCAACGCCTCCCGCCATGATAGGAACAAGAATGTAAAACAAGGTATCATACGCAGGGATTCCCAAAGCCACACCTGTAAGCAAACCGACGCCTGTTCCGAGAATGGATCCGATCGTCAAAGGGACAGCCAATCTAATGACCGCTTTTATCATGAGTTCCCGGTTCATACCAAGGATACTACCAGCGATAACAATTGCGATGTACACATACAGGAAATTGGTATTATCCATAAAGTCAGTAACGGAATCAATTGCTGACTGCGGGAGAAGATGAGCATACACCATGTAAGAAGGAACAAACGTTGCCATAATTGCTGCGCCGCCGATATCCTTCAGAATAGGAATGCGCTTTCCAATCTCCGCCAGAATAAAACCATACAATACCATGACAGATACAGCCCCAGGCATATCACTACCGAGCTTTCCGGAGTTCATCAGCAAGTAGACAACAGCCATAAACGGGATATAAAGGCCTACAGGAATGACCCCTCCAATCTTGTAATTCAACACCTTTCTCCATTTGGACTCTGTTCGTGGCTGTAGCTTAAGCTCTGCGGCTTCTTGTAGATTATTAGTGACCACTTGATCGCCTCCTAGATGATCAATCTGCGTTTTATCCTCGAATCAAACGCTAGCCCAGGCTTTCACAAGACTTTGTTGTAAAACGTTTTCACTCATTGGATGATTCGAGATAACTAAATTGTAAAAAGCAAATCTTAAAGTATTCTGACTAATCCTTAAATGTTTTTAAGAACCATGTGACAAAAATATGTCAGCGTTTTCAAAGAAAAAAAACTACGGTGTGGTGCACCCTCCAAAGTTATGTATCCCTTTTATTGCTAGATTAAGGATGGCCAGAAAAATAATTAGCCGTAGAAAAAAAGCCCCCCGGGTTCATCGGCGTGCTTTCAAGAGAACGTATACAATTGGATAGTGTATAGTTAATCTATTTTTCAACGGAAAAACGATACCCGATTCCCCAGACGGTTTTGATATATTTCGGTTTAGTGGGATTTTCTTCAATTTTGGTCCGCAGGTGTCTGATATAGACCATAATCGTATTATTATCGACAACCGTATCTTTCCAGATGTTTTGATATAGCTGTTCTTTCGAGAAGACCTGATTGGGATGCTCCATAAAAAATTTCATAAGTTGTAACTCTTTTGATGACAACGCGATTTCCTGATTATTTTTTTGAAACGTATAGGTATGATGATTGAATAGAAATGGTCCCAACGCAATGCGTGAGGCTTGTTGTGTTGATTCCTGAAGCTGGCGATATCTTTTAATCTGGTTCTTTACCTGAGCACAAAGCACTGGAGGACTAAATGGCTTGGTAATATAGGCATCTGCCCCAAGTCCAAGTCCAATGATCTGATCTGTGTCTTCTTTTTTCCCGCTCAAAAAAATGATTGGCGTATGGATGCCCATATTCCGCGTTTGACCAAGCACATCATAGCCATCAATATTTTCCATCATAATGTCCAGGAGGACGAGATCGAATGGCTCCTCGCTAATCATCCGCATGGCTTCCATACCGTTTTCAGCCTGAAGCACAACCATTCCATCGCCTTCAAGAACCGTTTTAATCAATTTTCTGATAGCGTTTTCATCATCAACTACCAATACTCTCGGTTTGCTCATTCTTGACCCCATTCCTTTCTATAAGTCCTCTTACGAAAACCCTTTTTAACAATACAAAAAAAACAAAACGCGCTCTATCGGTCGAAACGTCTATGGGTACTTCAAGTATAGCCATTGTGAACAGCTCGATCAAAACACGTACCTTGGCTACAGTTGCTAATTGAATTGATTTTATCTCGCTTCTCAGTGTCCATTTTTTAGTCTAGCATCATTTTAGCCAACTCTATATGTTGTATGTCATACAGCTTCAAAAAACTCCCTGATTCCTTGTTGAATATCTTTATAAAACCTTTTCGTCAAGATTTTGGAAAAACCAATTTTGGATGAATCACACTAATCCTCTAAAAACCCAAAGCTCACTTCTACACAGCTTCATTCACGATTATTTCTTTGTTTCTGCTCTTATGTTCTTGATCTCAGGTTCTTAATCTCCCCTGCTCTCTACCCAAGTATGGACCTTTGCGGCATCAGCGAAGCGGGTGATTTGAATCCGGAGAAGCGGAGCGTTCGCCTTTGCCTCTGAATTCCCCCCTTGTTCTCATTACAATCAGAGGAATTCAGAGGCAACAGCGATCGGAGGATCAAATCACACGCGAAGCGGCCACTAATGCTCCATACTCCTCTCCCCCATCTCCACAAACTGCTTTTGAGCCAGCTCGCGGTAAACCTGATGGGACTCTATTAACTCGGCATGGGTTCCTGCACCCGTCACCTTGCCCTTGTCCAACACGATAATCTGATCGGAGTGAACGACCGTTGACAAACGGTGAGCGATGACAATCGTCGTTCGTCCTTCCATCAAGTTCGCCAGCGCCTTCTGTACCTCATGCTCGGAGGAACTGTCCAAACTGGAGGTAGCCTCATCCAGCATGAGAATGTCCGGGCTGCGAAGAAGCGCACGCGCAATGGCAATCCGTTGGCGCTGCCCGCCGGACAGCTTCATCCCCCGTTCCCCTACCTCAGTATCATAGCCTTGAGGCAAATCCATAATAAACGTGTCCGCATATGCCATCTTGGCTGCCTGTCTTACCTCTTCCAAATCAGCTTCCCGTCCCAGGCCATACGTGATATTATCTCTGACCGTTCCAGTCATCATGGAGCTTTCCTGCGACACATAACCGATTTTGGAACGCCAGGAGGATAGCGTATATGACGATATCGGCTCATCTCCATAACAGATTTCCCCGGTATCTGGCACATAAAAGCGCTCCAGCAATGAAAACAGAGTCGATTTGCCACTTCCACTCGGACCTACGAACGCTGTCGTGCGGTTAGCTGGAATGACCAAACTCGCATTATGAAGAATCTCTTCACCTTCGGTATAGGAAAAAGCAACATCACGCAGTACAATATCCCTGCTCTCTTTTGCTGCTTCCTGCTTCAATTCAAGCGGCTCCTCTTCATGATCCAAAATCGTCTGAATCCGTTCAGTAGCTCCAACCACCTTTTGCAAACGAGAATACAAGGTTGTAAATTGTGCCATAGGTGTAATCACTTGAAACAGCAGCAAAATAAAAGCCACTAAATCCCCGGCAGTTAGCACGCCTGATGCCACTCGTACACCACCTACACCCAAAATAATAACCAGCACTGCGGTCAGCAGGAAGGTAGAGATTGGCCCTACAAGAGCCAAAATACGGGATTCCTGTAGACCGAAGCGGAACATCCGGTAGATACGATCCTCTCCAGCCTTTGCTTCTCGGCTTTCTGTTCCGTAAGCCTTCACCAGCCTGATTTCACCGATAACCTGACTCAGCACCGAGGTCAGATCTGCCATTTCATCCTGCTGCTTTTTGGAGATGCTGTACATTTTCCGTCCTACCGGGAACAGAATAAGAGCTGTTAGCGGAACAATAGTCATAATAATGAGTGTCATAACCCAATCCAGATAAAATAACAACGCAATACCGCCAATAATTGCAATCACATTAGAAATCAGGTTGACAAGATACTCCGTAATGAGGTTCATAATCAGGCTCGTATCATTGGTGACACGACTCATCGTATCTCCTGACCGATTCCGATCAAAGTACGGGATGGGGAGAGACAAAATTTTATGCCATAAGCGTTTGCGCAAATTAGCCACAATTTTGTGTCCGGCATAGTTCAGCATATAAATAGAAACCGCCGAAGCCACAGCTTGAAGCACAAACGCACCAAGCAAACCAAAAATGACCATACGGTTCAGTGAAGAAAAGGTCAAACCATCGATTAGTCCCTTGGTCATCAGCGGTACAATTAAACCGGCAATCGTCTGAATCAGGGTCAGAATCATGGCAATGGTGAGAATAGCCTTGGGCGGATGCGCACTCGCAATTAATTTGATAAACCGGCTCATGCCAGCCTTATCGGGTCTTTTACCCGTTTTTTCCTTCTTCCAGCCCTGTTGTTCATCTTGCTGTACATGATGCTCATTTTCCATAAACCATCAACCCCGCTTCCATTCTGACCATTCTTGTCCAAACAACAACACCCGCGCTCTGCGCGGGTATGAACAGTGCATTCTATCTTCGAGTTTACTACACCAGAGAATGAAGCACAAAGTTAGCCACAAATAGTACAGAAATGATATACAATGCGACGGGCACTTCCTTGCCTCGTCCTGCTGCCAGCTTGGCTACGGGGTATGCAATAAAACCAAATGCCATCCCGTCTACAATGCTGTAAGTAAAGGGCATCATCACCATGATCAGAAATGCAGGAAACGCCTCGGTAAAATCACTAAAATCCATTTCACGCACATTTTGCACCATGAGTCCGCCAATAATGATTAACACAGGGGCAATGGCGCTATCAGGAATGTAAGCCAGCAGTGGAATACAGAAGAACGTGGCCCCGAATAATATAGCAGTTACTAGCGGTGTCACTCCCGAACGTCCGCCTGCCGCAATACCAGCTGTCGATTCCGCCGCAGCTACCGCCGGACTGCTGCCCAAAATACCAGCAAAAATATTGGTTACCGCCAACACACGCAAGCTATTCTTAAAGGTGTCCGGTCTTCCAATCATGTTGGTCTGCGCAGTAATCATACCAATATTCTCAAATAGTACAATAAGCAGCAGGAGAAAAACAGCGATCCAAAAAGCTACCGATACAATACCTGAAAAGGAAAGCTCTCCAAACAATTGCCCATACTGCCGCACGGTTTCAGAGGTTCGCACTGTGCTTGTCGGCTCTACGGCTCCCATCACGTAGGCAAGCCCTGTTCCCGCTAAAATACTGATCAGCAGCCCCCCCTGAACGTTACGGACAAACAACACAATAGCGAGCAGCAACGTTGCACAAGCCGTGATCACCTTAGGGTCATTAAAATGACCGATGGCCACAAAGGTCGTTTGATGAGCAATCACGATACCGCTTTTTTGTAATCCAATGAAGGTTAAAAACAAGCCGATTCCTACCGTTATTCCATGCTGTAAATTATGAGGAATTGCCTGGCTAATCAGCTTGTACAAAGATGTAAATGCTACAATGGCGAATAAAATTCCGGTGATGGTCACCACCATCAACGCTTCCTGCCAGCTCAGCTTCATCGAATGTACGAGCGTATAAGTGAAAAAGGCATTGATCCCCATCCCTGGTACAACGACCATGGGGGATTTCCCCCCAAAAGCCATCAGCAGACAGCCGATCATGGACGTGAGCAGTGTCCCGAGCATCGCCCCTTGCAGGGGAATCCCAGCATCTGCCAAGATGGTCGCATTGACCATCACAATATATACAACGGAAAAATAAGAAATGGCGCCAGCGGCCAATTCCTTTTTCCAATGATGCTCGGGTTTGAAACCGAGACTTCTGGACCATAGTCCACCCTTCATACCAAAACCCTCCAGCAAGTTGTCCAATCTGGTTGCAGCAAGCTGCATTTTTTCAAAACAAAAAGAGCTGCAGTCAGCTGTGACACCATGGATGTGATGCACAGAACTACAGGTCTTCAAATAGATTCATACTGATACAAAATCTAAAAGTATACAGCCATGCTATCTTCGGGGCTACACGCCAGCGCGCTCCAGCAAATCCTTGACGGCTACACTGACCATGATCAAGCCTGCTACCGGAGGCACAAAAGCGTTGCTCGCAGGGGGCTGCTTCGCTTTTCGGATTTCAGGTGCGTTCGCAGGTACGATTTTTTTCGTAATGTCTTCACGCGGCTTCATCGGCTCCTCATCGGAGAATACAACCTTGACGCCTTTGGTAATGCCTTCCTTACGCAGCTTGGTGCGAATGACACGGGCAATCGGGTCCATTCTTGTCTGGGAAATATCCACCACCTTAAAACGGCTTGGGTCCATTTTGTTGGCAGCACCCATGCTGGAGATCATCGGAATCCCGCGTTTCAGACATTCCTTGATCAAATGAATTTTGTAAATAATGGTATCCGAGGCATCCAACACGTAATCCAGATCGTATTTAAACAACTCTTCATATGTTTCTTCGGTGTAAAACATGTTCAACGCAATAGCTTCACATTCAGGGTTAATCAGCTTCACGCGCTCTACCATCAGATCAGCCTTTTTTTGACCTACCGTTGTTGTCAGCGCGTGAATCTGACGGTTAATGTTGGTGATGTCTACGACATCTTTATCAATCAAAATAATACGTCCGACACCCGTCCGGGCCAGTGCTTCCACTGCAATCGAGCCGACACCGCCAATACCCAGCACGGCTACCGTACTATTCTTCATAGCTTCCAGACCCTCAGAGCCAATTGCCAGCTCCGTTCGTGAAAATTGATGCAGCATGTGGTATATCCTCCCTTATTGATTTTAACTTTAGGCTTAAACACTAGCATACAAACCACGAACCCATTATCCAAAAAAGGATAACGGGTTCATGGCACTTGTTAAGCCAAACGTTTGTCTTAGGCTTTAGGCGCAACAGGCTTCGGAGCAAGACGGATATGAAGCTGCTCCAATTGAGATTGATCCACTTCGGATGGTGCATCCATAAGCAGGTCTGTTGCACTGGCTGTTTTTGGGAATGCAATGGTTTCACGCAGGTTTGTACGACCTGTGAGCAGCATCACAAGACGGTCAAAACCGAAGGCAATACCGCCATGTGGAGGCGCGCCATATTCGAACGCATCCAACAGGTAGCCGAATTTATCTTTGACTTCTTCTGGCGACAAACGGAGAGCGTTGAACATTTTCTCCTGAACATCACGTTTGTGAATCCGCATCGAGCCGCCGCCTACTTCATAGCCGTTCAGCACGATATCATACGCCTGGGCACGAACCCGACCTGGGTCTGTATCCAGGATGGCAAGGTCTTCATCATTTGGACGTGTGAACGGATGGTGTTCTGCTACATAGCGTTTTTGTTCTTCGTCATAGCCGAGAAGCGGGAAGTCCACAACCCATGCAAATTTGAATGTGTTATCGTCGATCAGTCCCAAGTGGCGGCCAATTTTCAGACGAAGCGCGCCCAATACATCAGCAACGACTTTTTTGTTATCCGCAGAGAAGAGCAACAGATCGCCTTCTTCAGCTCCCGTGCGCTCTTTCAGTGCTTCGATTTCTTCCGGTGTAAAGAATTTCACGATAGGCCCCTTGAATTCGCCTTCCTTCACCTGAATCCAAGCCAAGCCTTTAGCTCCGTAACGTGCAGCATAAGGGCCCAGGTCATCAATGTCCTTACGACTCCATGTGCCACATCCTTTGGCATTGAGGACTTTTACCTCGCCGCCCTTTTCAATCACGGAAGCGAACACTTTTACACCACTGCTTGCCACGATATCATTCACATTAATCAACTCAAGGCCAAAACGCAGGTCTGGCTTGTCAGAGCCGTATTTGTCCATCGCTTCTGCATGTGTAATCCGTTGGAATGGGGTTTCCAGCTCTACACCGATCGTCTCTTTGAACAGTTTGACCATAAGACGCTCCATCATAGGCAGCAAGTCATCCCGTTCCATGAAGGAGGTCTCAATGTCGACCTGTGTAAATTCAGGCTGGCGGTCAGCACGCAAGTCTTCATCACGGAAGCAACGTGCAATTTGGTAGTAGCGCTCCAGGCCGCCTACCATCAGCAATTGCTTGTAAATTTGCGGTGATTGCGGCAAAGCAAAAAACTCGCCTTCATGCACACGGCTTGGCACCAAATAGTCACGAGCACCCTCCGGGGAGCTTTTCGTCAAAATCGGTGTCTCCACCTCGATGAAATCTTCACCGTCCAGGAAGTCACGGAACACCTTAGCCGCTTTGGAGCGAAGTTTCAAGGTCTGATGCATCTCTGGACGACGCAGATCCAGGTAACGGTATTTTAAACGTAACGACTCGTCTACTTCTACACCATCTTCAATGAAGAACGGAGGTGTCTTGGCCGCATTCAATACCTCGATTTCAGTGATACGCACTTCAATTTCACCTGTAGGCAGGTTCGGGTTGATCGTTTCCGCATCACGCTTGACAACGGTACCGGTAACCTCAAGCACATATTCACTACGAACGCGATCCGCAATTTGCAGTGCGTCACCGGAATATGCCGGGTTAAACACGATTTGTACAATCCCGCTGCGGTCGCGCAGGTCAATAAACAATACGCCTCCCAAGTCACGACGGGTTTGTACCCAGCCGTTCAATGTAACTGTTTCTCCGATATGCGCATGGGTTAATGCGCCGCATTGATGACTCCTTTTCATCATACACACTCCTGTTAATGTTTTAGTGGTTCATGCTATGTGAATCCATCGAAGGAAGCTGCCCCCGACCGATGTTACATCATGTTCTTTAGCCCAGTTCTTCCACCAGCTGATCCAGCTTAACGGTACGCTGCTCACCGGTTTCCATGTTTTTCAGTGCAATCTCACCCTGAGCCAGCTCATCCTCACCCAGAATCGCAGTATATCTCGCTTTAAAGCGATCTGCTGATTTCATCTGTGCCTTCATTTTACGACCCAGATAATCTCGCTCCGCGGAAAATCCGGCTTGGCGCAGCTTAAACAGCTGTTTGGTCACTTCCGTTTCTGCCGCTTCACCCAATGCCACCATATAGACGTCTAGAGGCTTGGCTTCATTCAGTTGGATACCCTGATGCTCCAAGATCAGCTGAATGCGCTCCAGGCCGATACCGAAGCCGATACCCGGCTGATCCGGTCCACCCAGCTCTCCGACCAATCCGTTGTAACGCCCGCCTCCGCCGATCGTGTCAATGGCACCAATACCTTCGGCCTTGAATTCAAACGCTGTCAGCGTATAATAATCCAGCCCCCGCACCAGACGCGGGTTGACTGTATATTCCACGCCCATGGCATCCAAATTTTGCTTTACTTTCTCAAAGTGTGTGCGCGATTCCTCATCCAGGCTATCCAAAATAGAAGGCGCACCGCCAAATTTGTCCTGGTCATCTTTGCTATCCAGCACCCGCAGCGGATTGCGGTCAATCCGCGCTTGACTCTCCTTGGTCAACGTATCCTTAATAGGCAACAGGAAATCAACCAAATGTTGGCGATAGGCTGCACGGCTAGCGGCATTGCCGACAGAGTTAATCTCCACCTTTACCCCTTTCAAGCCCAGCTCACGGCAGAACTGATAACCGAAAGCGATAACTTCTGCATCCAGAGCTGGATCAACCGCTCCAAATGCCTCAATGCCAAATTGGTGAAATTGACGCTGACGTCCAGCCTGTGGACGCTCATATCGGAACATCGGGCCAATATAATACAGCTTGGTCACATCCGGCTCACCGTACAGCTTATTCTCCACATAAGAGCGGACAACCCCTGCTGTCCCCTCCGGACGCAGCGTCATGCTGCGTTTGCCTTTATCCTCAAAAGTATACATTTCCTTTTCCACCACGTCCGTCGTTTCACCCACACCCCGAACGAACAAATTCGTTTGTTCGAACATCGGTGTACGGATCTCGCGGTAATTAAAGCGGCGGCTAATTTCACGGGCTTTTTCCTCGACAACCTGCCATCTTTCTACATTGCCCGGCAGCAAATCCTGCGTTCCTGTCGGCTTCTGAAAGGCCATTAACGTATCCCCCCTCTTAATAAAAACAAAAAAATCCCCCGCCCTGTTAAAATTAACAGGGACGAGGGATTGTCGTTTACAAATCACCCGTGGTACCACCCACATTCCGGAGTTTCCCGGACAGCCAGCGCGTAAAAAACGCTCAGTGCCCGTCAGCCTTACACTGACTCCGCTCATACGTATAACGCCCGTAACGCGCAGTACGGCTATTATGCAGGATGGTCCGCTGTTTGGCACAGTTACCCGTGCACTTTCGGCAGGTGCTCCTCAATTGTTCGCCGCCTGTTCTCGGGGAGGTCATTCGTCCGCTCATCAAGGGAATTTTTACAGCCTGGAAATTCCTCTCTGCGCTTGTGGGTTCGGAGTACTTGGTCCCGTCATCAAATCATTTTTCATTATTTTATGATTTTAATGAACTGCTTCGACAAAGTCAAGACATTCCCTCTAGAATCAAACAAATAGGTCCTATAAAAAGAAAAAAACCTGTGGAAACGGTCCGCAGGTTCAAAAGATATATCAAAAGGGGGTCATGCCGTTATTATAAACAACGAATATTAAGAAATGATGTTTCGAATATTACAATTGTATTACAACCACTCTATAGCAGACTATATTCCTCAAGTATCGACAATTGACAATTTACAATCTGATAACGTTCTCTTGGCTTTAAATGCATTGCCTTGAACAACTCACGTACAATGGTGTAACTTGCTTCAAGCCAATAATATCTGGCTCATGATCTGGTTTTATAATAATTCGCAGCAGCCAATAAGAAAAAGGAGCCTTTCGGCTTCTTCACTGGCGTGACAAATATTAAGTCTTACCTGCGCGGCAAAGAACCGCGTCCCGGCTTGTTCATGGCTGCTGCAACATGCTGCAATAACGTATCAGCATCTCGGGTAAGGCTGATCGCCTCCTGAATACTACCGGGGAAAAGCAGTGTAGCGCTTCGATAACCGTCCATTTTTGGGGTTTGACGCATCGCTTCGTCTCTCCTGTCACCCTAAGACTGTCCATCTGGCTCATACCAGTTAGGATGACATTATCGTCCCCCTGAACGGATATTTTATGCTACCCCAGTATCAGCGCCACCCCCACGAATATAGCTACGAACGCTCGCTATCCAGAATCAACGTCACCGGGCCCCAGTTGGTCAATGATACATCCATCATGGCCCCAAAAATGCCCGTCTCGACCTCCAAGCCTTTGGCTCGAAGCTGGCTGTTGAAAAAATCATAAAGCTTCTCTGCTTCCTCAGGCTTGGCCGCTTCCATAAAGTTAGGCCTTCTCCCCTTACGGCAGTCACCATACAATGTAAACTGAGAGACCGACAAAATGGACCCACCGACATCCAGCACACTGTCGTTCATTTTACCTTCAGCATCATCAAATATACGTAATCCCGCTGTTTTATCCGCCAAATAAACGGCATCCGCCGCCGTATCTCCCTGACCTATACCGACCAGCAGCATTAATCCGGCTCCGATCTTGCCGACCACCTTTTGATTAACCGTTACCTGTGCGTCTTTGCAGCGCTGAATAATGATCTTCATCCCTATCCGCTGTCTCCTTTAACCTTCCCCTTTAAAAGGCGCTTACAGCCGCAGCACGGCCCGTTTGGGAGCCTACGGGGCTTGTACCCAAAACATACGCTGTATAAGCCATTTAACCTACTGTAACGCTTAAAAGGTTATTGCATAATCCGATGCACGGTATATACATCTTTCACCCGTTTAATCCGTTCGACAACAGAATGCAAATGATCCGTATTGCGTATGAGAATCGTAATGTGAATCATCGCCATTTTGTTTTTGTCGGTACGGCCTGTAACGGCCGAGAAGCTGGTTTTGTTCTCGGATATAGCCTGAAGCACCTCGTTCAGCAGACCGTTGCGGTCATGTCCTGTAATCTCAATATCGACGCTATAATTGACCTCTGCTGCTTCCTCCCACTCAACCTCGATCACACGAGCCTGATCTTCCCCCGTACCCGCAGGAATATTAGGACAATCTGTCCGGTGAACCGATACGCCACGGCCACGTGTTACATAACCGATAATGTCGTCTCCCGGCACGGGATTGCAACATCGTGCAAAACGAACGAGCAAATTGTCGACTCCTCTGACGCTGACGCCGTTGGTCGGTGTTTTTTTGCGTTCGCCCTGCGGTTTGTATTCCTTGACCTCGGTGGTCAGCTCGATCAGCCGTGCCTCTTCCTGCTCCTTGCGCAGCTTCTCCGTCAAACGTGTACAGACCTGAGCTGCGGTTATACCGCCAAAGCCAATCGCAGACAGCATATCCTCTATATCGTTGAAAGAAAACTTTGCTGCAGCTTCCTGAAGCTTATCGTCACTCATCCATACCGAAGGCTCTATATCACGTTTTTTGAGCTCACGCTCCAGATTCTCACGGCCTTTTTCAATATTCTCCTCACGCTTTTCTTTCTTAAACCATTGCTTGATTTTACTGCGCGCGTGAGAGGACTGGGCAATTTTGAGCCAGTCCTGACTAGGTCCATAAGAATGCTTGGACGTCATAATTTCGACGATATCGCCGGTTTTAAGCCGATAGTCCAATGGCACAATTCTTCCGTTAACCTTGGAGCCAATCGTCCGGTTACCAACTTCGGTATGAATACGGAAAGCAAAATCCAGCGGAACCGACCCGGCTGGCAATTCAATAACCTCTCCTTTTGGAGTAAACACAAACACAAGATCGGAGAAAAAGTCCATTTTGAGCGATTCCACAAATTCCGACGCGTCCTTCGCCTCATTTTGCAACTCCAGAATTTCCCGAAAAAAGGTGATTTTATCCTCAAAGTTCGTGTTGTTTGCTCCGTTGCCTTCTTTATAAGCCCAATGGGCGGCAATCCCGAATTCAGCGGTGCGATGCATATCCACCGTGCGAATTTGCACCTCGGTAGGTTCACCGTTGGGGCCCACGACTGTTGTATGAAGGGACTGATACATATTGGCCTTAGGCATGGCAATATAATCCTTAAACCGTCCCGGCATAGGCTTCCACAACGTATGGATGATCCCCAGAGTGGCATAACAGTCCTTAATGTTATCCACAATAATTCGAATCGCCAGCAAATCATATATTTCATTGAATTGCTTGTTTTTCGTTGTCATTTTTTTAAACACACTGTAAATGTGCTTGGGACGCCCAGAAAGATCAGCCTGAATGCCCATCTCTTCCAGTTTTTCCCCGATGCGTACAATAACATTATCAATAAACTGCTCCCGCTCTGCCCGTTTCTTATGCATCAAATTGGCGATGCGATAATACTGCTGAGGATTCAGATAACGAAGAGCAATATCTTCCATTTCCCATTTAATCGCTGAAATACCTAAGCGGTTCGCAATCGGGCAGAAAATCTCCAGCGTTTCATAAGCAATTCGGCGCTGGCTTTCCTCCGACTGATATTTCAAGGTGCGCATATTGTGCAGACGATCCGCCAGCTTAATAACAATGACACGAATATCCTGTGCCATAGCAATAAACATTTTTCGATAATTTTCGTTCTGCTGTTCTTCCTTGGAACGGAACTGGATACGTTCCAGTTTCGTCAAACCATCGACAAGCATCGCACATGTATCGCCAAAATGCTCGCGAATCTGCGCCAAAGACACCGTCGTATCCTCCACAACGTCATGTAAAAGAGCGGCGATAATGGAGATGGTATCCATCTGCATATTAACGACGATATCAGCAACCGCAAGCGGATGCAGAATATAAGGTTCACCGGACTTGCGCGTCTGCCCCGAATGGGCCTGCTCGGCAAAATCATAGGCGTCCCTGATGCGGATAAGATCTGCTTCTCTGGTATAGGCCCCGGCCTTTTTAAGTAATTGCTCTATCCCCATTCTGCTCTATTCCGTGTCCTTTCTATGCAAAATGGAACCCGCCGATCAATGTCGCGCAAAGGTTCCCTTTTAAAAGTGATTTCCTATAATTATGACGGTTACTACGTCACACGTCAACTATTACAGGTTGGATATTGTCGTGTTATTCCGTCACAAATAGACCAGCAAATCAGGATTGTTGACGAAATGAAACGAATTGTATTGAAAAAATTACGAAAAGTAATTAATGTATATAAGAATAATTGAAAGAACTAAGGAGTGAACTGCGTTGCAACGCGAAATTCAAGTTAATGAAAAGCTTCCGGCAGGACCCGGGTTCCTGCTCAGCGTACAGCATTTGTTTGCCATGTTTGGCAGCACCGTGCTGGTGCCGAATATTTTCGGTGTCGATCCCGGCATGATTTTGCTGATGAACGGTATTGGTACACTGCTGTACATATGGATCTGCCGTGGCAAAATTCCCGCCTATCTCGGCTCCAGCTTCGCTTTTATCGCTCCCGTTAGTCTTGTGCTTAAAAGCAATCCCGGCGTTAACGGTTACGCTATGGCCCTCGGTGCTTTCATCGCAACAGGTGTTATTTTTTGCCTTGTCGCACTGGTGATCAAATATGCCGGAACCCGTTGGCTGGACGTGGTATTTCCACCCGCAGTCATGGGCTCCATTGTAGCTCTGATCGGACTGGAGCTGGTTCCGGTTGCAGCAGGCATGGCAGGCATTATCAATTCGGACCCTACTAAAGCCTGGTCTCCAGATCCCAAAACCATTACCCTTTCCCTTGTTACACTCGGAGTCACTATTCTGGGTGCGGTATTATTCCGCGGATTTGCCAAAATCATTCATATCTTGATCGGTATTGTGGTGGGCTATGGGCTTGCTTATTTTATGGGTATGGTCAATACACAGGCCATTGCGGATGCTCCCTTGTTTGGACATCCTGTCATTACCACTCCAGTATTTAATACCTCGGCTATGCTGACAATTCTTCCTGTCGCACTAGTCGTCATCGTGGAGCATATTGGTCATTTGCTCGTAACCAGCAACATTGTCGGACGCGAGTTGTCCAAAGATCCCGGCCTGCATCGTTCACTGCTGGGTAACGGTATTTCCACTGTGATTTCCGGCTTTGTCGGCTCTACGCCCAATACAACCTATGGTGAAAACATCGGTGTCATGGCATTAACGAAGGTGTACTCCGTATGGGTCATTGGCGGAGCCGCAGTCATTGCCATCCTGCTCTCCTTCTCAGGCACCTTCTCAGCAATTGTTTCCAACATCCCGGCTCCAGTCATGGGTGGCGTATCCTTGCTGTTGTTCGGTGTCATCGCTGCCTCCGGTCTGAGAATCTTTGTCGAGCAAAAGGTGGATTTCGCCAAGCCGACCAATATGCTGCTCGCCACCATCGTACTGGTTGTCGGAATCAGCGGTACGACATTCACTTGGGGCGCGGTTACCCTGAAAGGTATGGCGCTGGCAACAATCATCGGCATCGTCCTCAGCCTGTTCTTCAAGCTGATTGACGTGCTCGGCTGGTCCAACGATAAAACACAGGAGCCTTTAACGGAAAAAACACCGGATTAATACCTGTTCCTTTACATGAAAACGCCGACTCTATGAGATACGGGTCCATCACGCACTTGTCTAACATCCAAGTGTGTTGGTTCGTACCTGCGTGGGCGGCGTTTTTTTAAATTCATATCTTATAATTTAAAATTAAAATCACCGGTATGTCACACCTGATTCATACGCATCTTTGGCGAAAAAAACGCCCAACCCATAAGTCACACTATTTAATGCCAGTTCTTGTTCGAACAGTCGTCCATAATCGTCAATTTTCATCCCTGTCACCAGTTGTTCCGTACCCTTGGTTAGCATCGAAACGAGTAAAGCATGGCGATCTACATTAGCTGCAATATCCGCTTTAACTCCCGCCAGAGATTGAGCAGCATTTTTGCTAATTTCCGCATCCAATTTTTGCTTGGCAAAAAAGTAGGATAAAAAACTAATTAAAATCAAGGTTATAAGTACCAGAGGGACCAAGGTAGAAAATGTTCGTGCTTGTAGACTTTTAAATTTAAACATGCGCAATGGTGACCACCCCTGCCCTTTTTTAATTGTTTATCGACATTTTGTTTATAAAATTTATAACGATTTTCGTAAATGAATTGAAAGTTGATGTAAATTACATTTCTAACCAAAATGTATTAAACAAACAAAATAGTCCGATGGAGCAACTCTTTAGATAAAGAGATGTTCCATCGGACTATTTAGGTGATCCATACATAAATATTTCCCGGGAAAACCCCGGATTTCCAAAGCCCTAATATTTAATCAGGGTGAACACATCTACGTCAGGCAGTTTCGCCCGACCATTGAGTTCAGACAGCTCTATAAGAAAAGCAGCTCCTGCCACATTTCCACCAAGCTGACGCACCAAGTTCACAGATGTAGCAATGGTTCCACCTGTCGCAAGCAGGTCATCCGCAATCAATACATTTTGCCCCGGCTCAATAGCATCCTTATGCATAGCCAGTGTATCCTTGCCGTATTCCAAACCGTACGCTTCCTCAATGGTTTCCCCAGGCAGCTTTCCACTTTTACGAATAGGAATAAAACCAACGCCAAGAGCGTAGGCCAGAGGCGCACCTACGACAAATCCGCGTGCTTCGGGACCCGCAATCAAATCAATTTTTAAATCCGATACCAGTTCCTTCATATCGTTGATTGCCTTGCGATACAGTTCACCATTTTTCATCAAGGTCGTAATGTCCTTAAAACTAATCCCTGGTTGTGGAAAATCGGGAATCACTCGAACATATTCTTTGTAGTCCAACTTAGTTCCTCCTACTGTAAACTTCTAAATTAGTATATCCATTGTACAACATAAGCTTGAGACTATACCTCAAGACGCGCCCTTCATAAGTGACATAATCCAACTCGTCATCTGGGTTGTATCCGAATCCAGTAAATAACGCTCCATTTCAGCCATATCATATAATTCCTGATAGCGCGGAGAAGTCGTTAAATCGCGCTTGGGCGGATTGGGTACAAAACAAAATTGCCCTTCTGTACGCGTCATAAACTCAAGCTCCTCGAAGATGTCCAGCACTTTGGATAACATACGTACTGAACAGGAACACTGCCGACTAAGAGCAGGCAGCATTGCTTTTTCATCAACAGGCTGTGTTCCCATGCGGGAAAGCACAACATAAATACGCTTGAACAGCTCCCTGTCGGGAATTACGAGTCGACCGGCACGTTCACTGACCGAATGCAGGAGAAATACATTTTCTACATTTTCAAAGGTAGACCATACTGCCTGTAGCTGCTCCGGCGTTTCCGGTGGCTCCAGCACGAACAGTGACTTCACAGATTGCTGCGCATCCCTTTGACCATTGCTGGGAGTAACAGTCCCATCCTTATCGTATAACCATACGAATTCAGCGTTCACAGAACCCGTTGGACGAAGTCTGGATGAAGGATGTATCAATACTGCAACGTCACTTTTTCTCTCCTCTACACGCGGATGAAAAATGTTCAAGCCTCGTTCCAGTTCGGCAATAGGGTTCGATACTCCGCGATAATCAAAGATTTGCGGGGCCTGCACACGAATATCCTGCATCATCAATTGGAGAGAACGTTTGCCGTTCCACTCATTAATGGACAGCTCACCCAACAGGTCCAGCTCGGTTTGTTGCAGTAAAAAATCAGCCAAATCGCCACGCTGGAAGGCAATTGCATCCAGCGATAGTCCATTCTGCTCCAGCAGAAGCTTCACATGATTTTTCTCACGTCCCATTTTACGAGCCTCACGTAATTGAAGACCTTGTAATACGAATCGTGGAGAAGGGTTCCCCATACCAAAAGGTTGCAACAATTCCAGTTCTTCAACCGCCTGTAAAGATACCTCGTCCAGACGACAGACCATATCTGCTTCAGCTACGGGAATAAGGTCTTCCGGTGTCAAAATTGAACCGGCATAGCGGTTAAGCCGCTCCTCGAACAATTCCAGATTGTCACGGCTCAGCGTCATACCCGCAGCCGAAGGATGACCGCCAAAATGCTCCATCAGCTCATGGCTGTCTGTAAGAGCACTGTAGATATCCAATGCAGGAATAGAACGAGCAGAACCTTTACACATACCTGTCTCGGCATCTATCCCAAGAATAATGGTTGGACGATAATGGCGATCCAATAGCTTGGACGCTACAATGCCGACGACCCCCACGTTCCAGCCTTCACCAGCCAAAACAATAACTGAGGGGAGCTTGCCTCCATTCAGCTTGGCTGCCAGTTGCTGCTCAGCTTGCTCCACAATTCGTTCGACCACCTGTTGACGCTCCCGGTTAAGCAGATCGAGCGCATGCGCTAGTTGATCCGCTTCTTCCTCTCGTTCTGTCGTCAGCAGGGAAACTGCTCGTCCCGCATGATCCAGACGTCCACTGGCATTAATACGCGGTGCCAAGGCAAATGCGATGTTGACAGAAGTCACTGTAGGCATATCCACACCTGCTACACCAAGCAACGCCCGAATCCCAGGAAACGCAGAGCTTTTCATCGATTGAATCCCTCTACGTACCACCGCCCGATTCTCACCATGTAACGGCATCAGATCCGCTACCGTACCAATAGCAGCGATTTCAAACCATTCCTCAGGCACCTCATCCAGCAGCGCCTGCGCTAGCTTAAGAGCAACACCCACACCTGCAAGGCCTTTAAATGGGTATGGGCAACCGGGCAGCTTCGGATTAATCAAGGTATACGCCTTGGGGAGCACAGCAGGCGGCTCATGGTGATCGGTCACAATAACATCGATACCCAAGGATGTCGCATAATCAATTTGCTCTACTGCACTAATTCCGGTATCTACCGTGATAACCAGCGTAACTCCCTGCTGATGTGCCCAATCCAGGGCATGGTTGTGCAGGCCGTATCCCTCATTGGAACGGTGGGGAATATAAATATCATAAGAGGCCTTTAGGAAACGCATAAGCTGAATCATCAATGATGTACTGGATACTCCGTCCGCATCATAATCGCCATAGATTAATATATGCTCGCCGCGCTCCAGAGCCTTGCGAATTCTCGGCACGGCCTCTTTCATGCCAAGAAGCAAATAAGGGTCGTGTATATCATCCACACTTCCGTACAAAAAGCGGTTTGCTTCCCCGGCCGTAGTGACGCCCCGGTTCACTAAAAGCCGGGACAACAATGGTGAAATCCCCAGCTCTTCTGTTAACGGTTGGGCCGCCGCCAGATTAATTTCCGGGGTCTTCCATCTGTACTGCGAATGAAGCAATCCTATTCACCTTTCTTTCATAGTCGCCTTGCATTATTGCAGCAAGGACGACACATCATTATCCGGCAGTTCATGATTGGATTTGTAAGGATACCCGGCTTGATAGGGAATGAACTGCATTTGTACATGGGTCACTTGTGGAAAACGGGTCAGCAGTAAATTTTTAGCCCGATCGGCAATTTGCTGTGCTTCCTGCACCGTAATCCGAGGATTTACACTAATCGTTACGTCCACTGTTATGAAATGGCCCGCTTCATGGGCATGGAAATGTTCAATCGTTACAATACCATACACCCGTTGAATCGTCTCCATAAAACCTCGGGAGTCTTCCTCCCGCAAGGGCCTCGCAGGTGCCTGATAAGCGGTATTCACCACCATCAGATAACCCTTACGCAATACCATACAAGCTACCAGCAAAGCTGCGGTAGGATCAAGATATAACAATGCCGGCCACTCCATCGCTTTACCAGTCATTGCACCGATCATGCCGATCAATGCAATTAGTGAAGCATACAGCGAGTATCGTTCATGATTAGCGTACAGATCTGCTTCCGCTTTATGACCATGCTTAATCGAGTAGCGATACTGAAACTGAAATAACGCCTCTCTCAGCACCAAAGTAACAAAAGCAGTAATTAATGCATACAGATCGGGAGCCTGTGGTTCCGAGCTGCTCAATGAGCGGACAGCCGAGATCGCTAGCTGGAGACCACTCATCAGCACTAAAATAGACAGCACCACAGAAATGACAGCCCGAACCTTTTCACCATTTCGCAGCCGTGCCAGCACCCCGTGTCCTGTACCACCTTTGGAAAACAGGTCCTGCAAACGGAAAGCACTATCCGCAGCCGTGTGCAGTGCATCCCCCAACAATGCTTTGCTGTTTGCCGTATAACCGACAATCCCCTTGAGAACAGCTAGTGCGAGATTACCAACAATCCCGCTCCACGCTGCAGTTTCTAATGATCGGCTGCGTTCGCTATTCACAACGTTTCCCCCTCAATCCTGAACTGACCATTTCCCAGTAAAGCTCCATTCCAAATCTAATCGAATCCCTCAAAACAAACGATACATGGGCTGCTCCCGGGCATCTGCTCAAGGTAAATCTCCAAACCTTAGAAAACCGCGCCCAAGTAGACGCGGCTTTCTCTTAAAATTATACTACTGGTATTTGCGTAACTTAAGACTTTGCAGTTTTGACCGTGCCACCGCCAGCAGTCGGCGTTTTTTGTTTCCCTTTCAAAGCTACCCACAGCGGGCTGGCAATGAAAATGGAAGAATAAGCACCAAACAGCAAGCCGATAACCATCGCAAGTGAGAACATCCGAATCGACTCGCCCCCAAAAATGAACAAGCACACGGAGGCAATAAACACAGTAAACACGGTTGCGAGTGAACGCGTCATTGTCTGGGCAATACTGTGATCGACTACCTGCTCCAAGTCGGCTCTGGACTTCTTCTTCGCAAATCGCAGATTTTCCCGGATACGGTCAAAAATAACGACAGTATCATTGATGGAGAAACCGACAATCGTCAGAATTGCCGTAATAAAGGTCAAATCCACCTCAAGGCGGAAAATGGAGAAAATACTGATGACGAGAAACGCATCATGCAGCAACGAAACAATGGCTGCAACGGCAAAACGCCATTCAAACCGGATCGAGATATAGACAGCGATGGCCACTGAGGCCAGCAAGATCGCCCAGATTGCATTTCGCTCCAGCTCTTGGGCCATTTCCGTATCTACCGTATTGACCTCAAATGAAGCCTTTGGATCAAGCTCTTTATTGAAAGAGGTTTTAAAATCATTCACTTGCTGGTCCGTCAATACCTGTGAAAAACGAATGCCGAAGCGCTCTTTACCCGGTGTATAATCAACCTCTTTGCCGATTCCCTTCTTGTCCAGCAAAGTTTGAATCTGTTCCTGTGTAACTACCTTGGTCAAATTGACATCCACGTTAGAACCGGAACGGAAATCAACCCCGTAATTCAAACCGAATATCGACAAGCTCAAAATACCGAGCAATGTGATAATAATCGAAAAGGTATAAAACCACTTGCTCATCTTGACATACTTATAGTCCCAATTAAAGCGCACTGATATCACTCTCCTTCACACCAAAATACTTGGGCTTCTTCACAACATCCGCTTTAACCAGCAGATTGAGCAAGAAGCGGGAGAAGAAGATATTTGTCAAGATACTGGTGACAATATCAACGATGAGTACAAGAGCGAATCCTCGAACGGAACCTGTTCCCAGGCCAAACATGACTGCTGCTGCTATAATTGTCGTAATATTGGCATCCATAACAGTACGGAACGAGGCCTTACTGCCTGCGATGACAGAAGAACGAATCGTTTTGCCTGACTTGATTTCTTCTTTAATCCGTTCATACGTGATGATATTGGCATCGACCGCCATCCCGATCCCGAGCACGAAGGCTGCAATACCCGGAAGCGTAAGCACGAAGCCACCCAAATAGAAGATCGCAAGCACCAGCCAGGTATGAACGATGAGACAGAAGCTAGCAATTATTCCCGGTACACGGAACATCGCAATCATAAATACCAGAATAATGATCGAGCCGATCAAACCAGCACGGATCGTCTGATCCAGTGACAGCTGACCCAGTGTAGCACCTACGCTCTGAGAATATTTTTCCGTCAGTTTAAGCGGAAGAGCTCCCAGGTTTATCGTATCTGCCAGCTTGTTCGCTTCATCACGAGTGTAGTTACCTGTAATCGAGGCACTGCCATCCGTCAATTCTCCACGTACTGTTGGTGCAGATAGTAATTCATCATCCAGGAAAATAGCTAACTCTTTGTTAAGAAGTCGCTTTGTGATCTCTGCAAATTTGGCTTTGTCCTTCACTTTGATGCTAATTTCAGGCTGGTTCAGCTGGTCATAGCCAACAACAGCACCATTCTCCACAAAATCATTACCGCGGAGCTCAATTTTGCTGTATTGACCCGGCTTTTTAGCATCCGCTGCCGTTGCACTGCGGAACGTCAGTTCGGCAGGCTTTTTCAGCATAGAGCGGACTTCTGCTTCATTAGAGACACCAGCAAGCCGCACGCGAATACGGTTGCTGCCCTCTGTTGTTACTTCCGGCTCAGTTGTACCGAGCGCGTTAATCCGTCTCTCCAGACTTTGAGCTGTTTGTATGAGAGACTGGCTGGTTACACGCTGCCCTGCTTCCAAAGGCTGGGCTTCATATAAAATTTCAAAGCCTCCCTTTAAATCGAGGCCTAGTTTTAAACTGTTCAGTAGGCCCGGGCTTGTCCCGACCATAACACCAGTTGTTATGAGCACGACCACGATGAAACTTAGAATTCTTTTCATTCCGTCCCATGTTCCCCTTTCATTCTCAATATTCCTATTATAGCTACCCCTCAAAAAGCAGTCAATTTGAACGCAAAAAAAGACTCCCTTCTATTCGAAAGTGGAGCCCCGTAATGCGGACATCGTCAAATAGTTCATAAAGCTCGTCGCTTTAAGGGAAAGTATATCGTTAACGAGCCTGTGCAGCGGAGGAATACCCTCCTTTTCATATTTATGGCTAACACAATTCCATACGTCCTTACTTGTGACATGCTCATAGCCTACGAGAACCAACTCGTCTGCCTTGCTTTGACACAGCATCTCTATGGCGTCATCCCAATCCTGCTCATCCAGCTCTTCCATACCCACGATGGTCGTTCCTCCTCCCAGCGACTCCGTTTCCGCAAATCAGCAATTAGCGGGATCATTGACTGCTTTATATAACATTTCTATCCTGATCTTGGAAAATCCTTCTTTTTGTCGAAAATAGCCGTAAATCAACAATATATGCATTCATTTCGCTCGTCAATAGCAGAATTCACCACCTTCCCTCTGCTTGCCTGGATTGCTCTGCTATTAATCCGAAAAGCTTGTCATGAACATGGACAGGTCTGGCATATCTTTTAAAGTAACGCATAGATGGAGAATTACATTTGGGGGAAGAGGGAGTTGCGATTGAAAAAGCAGACATTCATCCATGGAGCAATTATTTTATTGGCAGCGGGAATCATCAATCGGCTACTGGGCTTTATTCCGCGAATCGCGCTCCCGCGTATTATCGGACCCGAAGGAGTCGGCTTATACCAACAGGGGTATCCCTTTTTTATCGTGCTGGTGACTCTTATTACCGGGGGAATCCCACTTGCGGTAGCCAAACTTGTAGCCGAAGCTGAAACTGCGGGACAACCCGAAATGTCAAGGCGTATTTTACACACCAGCCTGCGCTTTACCATTACACTCAGCCTGCTCGCTATGGTACTATGTCTTGTGTTCGCACCTTGGATCACAAGCCACATCCTGACCGACAACCGTGTGTATTATACATTTATTAGCATGAGTCCAATGATTGTTATCGTTGCTGTATCCTCTGCCTACAGGGGCTATTTTCAGGGAAAACAAAATATGATTCCGTCCGCCAGCTCCTCGATTGCCGAAACTGTCATGCGCATTTTTTGCGTCATTTGGTTTGCATACTTGCTCCTTCCTTACGGTGTTGCCTACGCTGCTGCAGGAGCCATGCTCGGTGCATTGGCGGGCGAGCTAATTGGTATGATTGTGCTGCTATGGCAATACGTAATGAACCAGCGAAGGGATGGTTCTCCCCCTCAAATGAAGACATCTTTGCCCTCTGACGCTCGTCCTGAGGAATCGTCCGTTTTGTCACGTCTTATGTCTATATCCGTTCCTGTTACGGCGGGGAGGCTCGTCGGCTCCTTGTCCTATTTGCTCGAATCCATTTTATGTATGCGCAGCCTCGCCGTAGCAGGCATTGCAACTGGTATCGCAACTGCACAATATGGGGCCATGCAGGGCATGGTCATCCCTGTATTATTACTACCAGGTGTTCTCACCAGTTCACTGGCTGTTTCACTCGTCCCTTCCTTATCTGAAGCAGCTGCCAAGGGACACATTACGGCCATTCACAAACGTTTGCATCAGTCGCTTCGGCTCGCTTTGGTTGCAGGAGCCCCATTCGCCGTTATCATGTACGTGCTGGCAGAGCCTTTGTGTCTGTTACTATACAATAATGGCGATATTGCAGGCATGCTTAAACTCATGGCTCCTTTTGCTCTGTTTATGTACATCCAGGCTCCGCTTCAGGCGGCACTTCAAGCCCTGGATCGTCCCGGGAGTGCTTTATTTAACACCTTTGTCGGAGCCGTTATCAAAATTGTGCTTATCGTCTGGCTTGCTTCTCAGCCTCAGTATGGTATCTACGGAGCGGTCATCGCCATTTGCATTAACAATGCCATTGTCACCCTTCTGCATGGCTTCAGTGTCAGCAGACTACTTCGCTTTCGCGTGCGTTTGCTTGATTTCTGGAAAACCGGGGCAGGGATGATCATTATGGCAGCTGCGGTATTATATGTTTACAGACATCTGGCAGTGTTCAACCAAATGTGGCTTCAATTTATTTTTGCCGCAGGGGTGGGGATTATACTGTACCTTTTCCTGATGACCTCCATCAAAATGATTGACTGGGACAACCTTACCCGCATTCCCATTCTGAGAAGATGGTTTAAAGCCAAAGAAATCTAATCCGAAGATTCCCCAAAGGTCGGTGGCGTAACATATACATGACCTCTATGATTCACAGTGCATAAGAAAACATCTTTAAAATCTTTGTGACCCTTCGCTTGAATCTGATTTTTAAGCCAAAATCGGTTCATATCCATCCGCTCCAAATTTCGGTCCAGCACCTTGCCATCCATAATTAATGGAACAGGCAGACCTTCATATCTAAACTTCCCACCGATTTGAGGAGTAGGATGAACTTTTTCCACCTTTTGCTCAATATTCGTCAAATTCCTTTGACTTAAATCCTGTCTCATTTTGTCTAACTCTGCATATTCGTCTTTATCATCCTTAGCTACCACCGTGAGCTTGCCTGTGGTTTCCAAAATAACACATTCAACTTCGTCCAGACTTTCAAAATTTTGTTCACGAAGCTGTAACAACAAATCATCTAAATTGTAGCGTTGCTTAGCCATTTCATCCTTGTTTAGTTGTCCATTAGAGTACAATACACTGGGCCGGCCATCGAATAGCAGGCGCAGACGTCGGCTTTTAAGACTGAAATAGGAAATCCCAATTTGCAAAATCAACAGTACTCCTAAAGGAATCAACCCTTCATAAAGTGGACGTTTTATATCCTCCAGGCTGAATACAGCAATTTCCGCAATCATAATGGATATGACGAGATCGAATACAGACAATTTTCCGATCTCCCTTTTACCCATCAAGCGCATCACCAGATATACGATAAAATACATGAGCAGCGTTCGAAAAATATGAGCAAAAATATCGTGACTCAATATGTTCGCCTCCTCCCCAGTACTTTGCGACAAGACATTAATTGTTCATTGTACACGTATTCTGACCGTTCCCCACTTGACTCATACAAAAAACAAAAGGCTAAATTATTGAAATAAAGAGAAAGACTGCTTGCGACTTGGTACTAAGCCTGAAGGCTTGACCATAGAATGATAATAGTTCAAACCTTGGTACAGGAGGAATTATCAATGGAGCTCATTCGCCGCTGGTGTTCGTTTCGTCTGGCCCATCCCATTTTATCCGGCTTATTTTATGCTTTTGCATGGATGCTGCTTGGCGCATTGATTCTTTCACTACTGTTGTGGCTGACACAGCTGCAGGAACAGGACTTATCCCTGTATACGTACATCGTTCACGCATTCGCTATGCTATCCGGCGGGTTCGTCGCAGGTAAAAGATCAACCAACAAAGGCTGGTATCAAGGCGGCATTACAGGCATCCTGTATGGCCTTATCGTTCTTCTGGTCGGTTTTCTGGCACTGGATGCGGGCATGAACGCTAAAGACCTGCTGCACTTAGGAATTGCCTTTGTTATAGGCGCGGGAGGCGGGATGTTCGGAATTAACCTTAGTAAATAATCAAAATAAAAATGTATGCATGCTTCCCATGTCACAAAGCAACACAAAAAAACCGAGCCTCCTCAAAGGCTCGGTTTTTACATGATGATCAACAGCATTCTACGACTTAGAAACAGCTTCCTCGGATGCTGTATCTTTTGCAATCGCATTACTGATTGCACTGCGGTCAAAGGTCAGCTTCGTCACATCATTCACACGCAAAACAACCACATCGTCCGTAATCTCCACAATTGTACCGTGAAGACCTCCGATTGTAATCACTTTATCTCCCTTTTTCAAAGCTTGAAGCATCGATTGACGCTGCTTTTGTTTTTTCTGATTCGGACGAATCAGCAAGAAATAGAAGATTACAAACATCAGAGCCAGTGGCCAGATCATTTGAAAAAGTCCCCCAGCTCCACCGGGTGCAGTCGCAGCTGTAGCAAATTGAAACATGTTAAATCCCCCTTTCATATACTCTCCCCTAAAACTTAAAAGCCTTTATCATTATCATGAAGACCATACTGCTCAAAAAATTCATCGCGGAAATCAAGCAGTCTGTCATCCATAATCGCTTGTCTGACATTACGCATCAATTGTATTAAGAAATGCAAGTTATGATACGTTGTCAGTCGGAGCCCGAAGGTTTCATCTGCTTTAATTAAATGTCGCAAGTACGCGCGTGAATAATTGCGACAAGTGTAGCAATCACAAGCCGGATCAAGCGGGCCAAAATCGCTTGCAAAATTGGCATTACGAACGACAAGACGACCTTGACTTGTCATCGTTGTCCCGTTGCGAGCAATCCGGGTTGGAAGTACACAATCGAACATATCCACACCACGGATAGAGCCTTCAATCAAGGCATCCGGTGAACCTACGCCCATTAAATAACGTGGCTTGTTGGTAGGAAGCAGCGGAACTGTATAATCAAGCACTTCATACATCAAATGCTTTGGTTCCCCCACACTCAGTCCACCAATAGCATACCCCGGGAAATCCATGGAAGTCAAATCTGCCGCACTTTGCTTGCGTAGATCTTCATGCATCCCCCCTTGTACAATGGCGAACAGCCCTTGATCATGAGGACGCGCATGTGCTTCCAAACAACGCTCAGCCCAACGGCTGGTGCGTTCCAGTGACTTTTTCACGTATTCATACTCAGCCGGGAACGGTGGACATTCATCGAAAGCCATCATAATATCCGAGCCAAGTGAGTTCTGAATTTCCATCGCCACTTCCGGCGAAAGAAACTTCTTATCTCCATTTAAATGAGAGCGAAAATGAACGCCCTCCTCTGAAATCTTACGCATTTCACTTAAGGAAAACACCTGGAATCCGCCACTGTCTGTTAAAATAGGACGATCCCAATTCATAAACTTGTGCAGTCCGCCCGCTTCACGAATAATATCATGACCGGGACGAAGGAACAGATGGTACGTGTTACTCAAAATAATTTGAGCATCCATCTCCTTCAATTCCTCAGGACTCATCGTCTTGACTGTAGCTTGCGTCCCCACAGGCATAAAGGTTGGTGTCTCAATAACCCCGTGAGGTGTATGCACACGCCCGAGACGGGCTCCTGATTGCTTGCAGGTCTTAATATGTTCGTATCTTATTGCTGGTGCCATATTTTCTCTACCATCCTTAATTAATAAATGAACATTGCGTCCCCGAAGCTAAAAAACCGATATTCGCGGTCAATCGCCTCCTGGTAAGCATGCATAATATTCTCCCTGCCCGCCAGTGCGCTGACCAGCATAACCAGGGTGGATTTAGGCAAATGGAAATTCGTAATCATTGCATCCACCACACGGAATTCATAACCTGGGTAAATAAAAATCTGTGTCCAGCCACTGCTAGCCTGCAATACTCCATCCGCAAATGTATTGCCCACCGTCTCCAGCGTTCGGCAACTGGTTGTCCCCACTGCTACAACTCTTCCGCCGCGCGCCTTGGTTTCATTGAGTACATCCGCCGTTTCCTGTGACAATGAATAATATTCCTCGTGCATGACATGCTCTTCAATCGTATCCACGGACATCGGTCTGAACGTCCCTAAGCCAACATGAAGTGTGACAAAGGCAATGGAAACACCCTTCTCCCTAATTTGGTCCAGCAATTGTTCTGTAAAATGCAGTCCTGCCGTTGGAGCCGCAGCAGAGCCTTCGTGCCGAGCATAAACCGTCTGATAACGCTCGCGATCATCCAGTTGCTCCTTGATATAAGGCGGAAGCGGCATTTGCCCAAGGCGGTCCAGGATCTCTTGAAAAATACCTTCATAAAAAAAGGAAAGCACCCTTCCCCCCATATCTCCTTCTTCCTCAATAACTGCCTTCAGCTCATCACCGAAAACGATAACAGCTCCCTTTTTTAGCTTCTTACCGGGTTTTACCAATGCTTCCCACCGGTCCCCTTCCAGTTGCTTAAGCAGCAGCACCTCGGCCTTAGCCCCCGTATCTTCCTTAATACCGAACAAACGTGCAGGAATCACTCGCGTATCGTTCAATACCAGCGTATCCCCCGGACTGAGATACTGGACAATATCCGAAAATGTATGATGCTCCACTTCACCGTTATTCTTGTTCAACGTCAGCAATCTGGAAGCACTCCGCTCCAGCAAAGGCGTCTGAGCAATTAATGCTTCAGGTAATTCAAAATCATAGTCGTTTACGTTCATATATTGGTCATTCCTTAACTATATCCACATTTTTGTAATAGTGTTGCAAAATTTTCTTGTAATCATACCCCTGCTCGGCCAAACCGTTGGCTCCCCATTGCGACAAGCCCAACCCATGACCATTTCCTTTGCCTGTAAAAATAAAGCTTTGTGTTTTGTCAATGACTCGTGCATGACGGTCTTCATTCATGACGATCACCCCGTTACCGCTTGAAGTGCTGCTCCCGGATGCTGACAGAATTTGAGTTCCTTGCGCACCACTTATATGAGAAGTAGCCCCATCTGCGCCTAATACAGTATAACTGCCGGTACTCGCAATATCAAACAGAGTGCTAGGTAATCCCCCCATCGCTGAACGATACATATCGGGGTATTTTACAGTCAAAGGTGACCCGTTGGCTTCAACCTCCAGCACACGTCCTGAAGGACCGCGTTTGGTAACATCCAGATGACTAATAGAGGTCGGTACTGTACCTGTTACTTTCCCTTGTAGTGATTTAGCAATTTGCGCTGATGTAAAAGGTCCACGCACCCATGCATAGTCTCCGGATTGAGGCACCTTGTCCAAAACAATCATCTCTTCACCCGGTTGCGCCTTGGCTACTGGTGCAACGGCTGATTGAATTTGGGGAATAGGGCGCACATTGGTATTTTCAGCAGTAACGGTAATTTTGTCTAACCCTGCTTCTGTGACTCCCTCCAACTCCTTGGCATTATCCTCACGTATATAACCTGTCTTGCCATTGGAGAGAAGTACATGATACCACTCCTGTGCTCCTTTTTGCGCTGTTGTATCTCCCGAACTGTCTACGCTGGCGAATGCTTCACCACCGCTGTTCCATACCTCGGAAGCATCTGCTGTTACACCGCCCGCATTAGATGAAAATACAGCTTCGACCACTTTGCCGCCGCTTTTAATGACTTCACCAGCCGTGGCATCTACAGCCTCACTGACATTCGTGTGTTCCGATCCTTTGCCGTTGTAAGCCTGGCTTAACGTTCCATCCACCACATTGCCGATCTGAAACCGATTGCCTTGGGCAAGGGCATAGCTGCGGGCCGCTACCGCTTGAGCCTTGAGGGCTTCAGCCGGCCATGAGGAGTAGACCTCAGCTCCTACCACGGAATACAAATACTGCTCGAGCGGTACATCATTAACAAGCGCCAGTTGCCCTGATGTCATGCTAATCTCCATGTCGCCGCGATATGTACGCAGTGATCTTTCAACCACTTGAATCCCATTATTACCACCGTTGACAATGACCTTGCTGTTATCAGAGCCACTCAGCATATAATGTGACATCGCTTGCGAGCCTGTCGTTACTCCTGCTTCTTGTCTTATTATGAGTCCAGTTTGAGTAGCACTAACTTTAGATAACGTAAGTTTGGGCTGCTTGCTCTCCAGCTCTGTTTTTAAAGTCGACAGCTTGCTGTCGTTACTCTCTTCTCCAACCCACACAGCATACTGACCTCTTGATTGAATCACAGTAAAAGCATCAAAGCCTGCGGCAGCAATTGTAGCTCGAACGAGATTTGCCTCCTGCTCGCTTCCATAGCTTCCTGTAGACCAGTGTTTATTCCCCTTAACTTCAGCCTGCGCTCCGGTTGCGGTAGAAATCCGTTGTACAGCAGCCTGTGCGGACTGTTCACTTGCATACATTCCCGCGTACACCTGATAGACAGAGCTACCGTTTTTAGAACCGATAAAAACCGTAGGTTTATCATTCGTTTTTTGCAGGACTTGAGCCGCTTTAATCGCTGCTGCTTCATTTCCTTCAAGTACCTTCACCCGATAGCTGTCCACACTAAAACGAGCGGTGCTGTCCGGTAGTCCCATCCAAGCCTGAAAACTGCCTTCACTGTTCTGTCCGACACTCAGACCTTCTGGTGATTTCAAGGTTACCGCTGGAACTGTTGCTTTATATTTACTGCCTAGATCCGCAAAGATCACTACACGAATATCTTCCTGGGCGGCAGCAGCGTGAACACTCGAAGACCAGGGTATGCAAACTGTAGCTAAAACCATAATCACTGCTGCTCGTTTGGCCCGGCCCTTCCATGCACTGAAAATTGTTTTTCGGTTCAATGCTTTTCCATTCATTTCTGGCTCCCCCCATCTGGCTATCCTAGCATGCATAAAGCATGATTTGGCGGGATCTCGGCCATCGCCTGTCCCTTTAAATACATCGGCGGAATAAACCGAAATTTGAACACGCACAATTCTTACTCACATGGTCTTTTCCCCTAACGAACCTATTCCGCCAATATCGTACTTAACTATATCGTGCTTAACTATATCGTACTACCCTATCGCACTTACCATAATTGCGTAGCTACGCTATAAATTAATCTCAATTACATTTCTCTTTAAACCGTATTTTGCGCTGTTCTCTTGAATTTAAAGTCCTTCATTCCTAGTCACCGTGGATCCGTTGGCATGGGAATTCCAAGGTGAGCATATGCCGCTGGAGTCACCGTCCGTCCCCGAGGTGTTCTTTGTAAAAGTCCAATTTGTAGCAAATATGGCTCATATACATCCTCAATCGTCTGGCTCTCTTCACCGATCGTTGCAGCAATGGTATCCAATCCCACAGGTCCGCCCCGAAATGAATGAATCATGGACTTAAGCATTTTATGATCAATTTCATCCAGTCCGAGAGGATCAATTTGAAGTCTTTTCAGCGCCTCTGCGGCCAATTCTGAATGAATCATACCGTCTCCGGCAACTTGGGCAAAATCACGCACCCTTTTTAACAGTCGATTCGCAATCCGTGGTGTCCCCCGTGAACGCAATGCAATTTCTTCGGCTGCATCCCCAACGATCTCAATTTCCATAATATCCGCGTTTCTGGATACGATGTAGGCCAGCTCATCCGTCGTATAAAACTCCAATCGACTGATAACACCAAACCGGTCGCGCAACGGCGCAGAAAGCAGCCCAGCGCGTGTAGTAGCCCCTATAAGGGTAAAGGGCGGCAAATCCAGGCGAACTGAACGCGCACTCGGGCCTTTACCAATCATAATGTCCAGCGCAAAATCCTCCATCGCCGGGTACATGACTTCTTCCACCGTACGATGGAGGCGATGAATTTCATCGATGAACAAAACATCGCCTTCTTGAAGATTGGTCAGCAGCGCTGCCAAGTCTCCGGGTCTTTCAATCGCAGGCCCTGAGGTGGTACGCAAATTAACCCCTAGTTCATTCGCAATAATGTTGGCGAGAGTCGTTTTACCCAATCCAGGTGGACCGTACAACAGTACATGATCCAGCGCTTCCTTACGCATCTTGGCCGCTTCAATGTAAATTTTCAAATTTTCCTTAACCTGATTTTGCCCGATATATTCATTAAGATAACGGGGGCGAAGGCTTAGCTCCGCCGTCTGGTCTTCCATCATCAAATTGGCGGAAATAATCCGATCTTCCATTTTCCATCGCTCCTCTTTTCACCAGACTTCTGTCAACGGACATCAGCGTCCTATCCGGCAAACAACAGTTGCAAAGCCCGTTTCATCAAAATATCGGCAGATTCATCAGGTTTCGCATCCTTCTTCATTCTGCTCCATACCTTATCCAACTCTGCATCTGTGTAACCGAGCGCCTTGAGCGCCTCACGTGCCTCGCCCCAATACGAACCCTCGCCCTCTTCCACGACAGGCTCTGCAAACAATCCGGTTACTATCCCCAGCGAACCAATCCCGTCCAGCTTGTCTTTCAAATCCAGAATCATGCGTTGCGCAGTCTTTTTACCGATTCCCGGCAACTTGGTGAGAAATGTGATATTTTCCTGATAAATCGCCGTCACCACATGAGCAGGCGTACCGCCTCCCAAAATCCCAAGTGCCACACGTGGTCCAATACCAGATACATCGATCAGTTTACGGAATAATTGCTGTTCCTCACGGGTTGCAAACCCGAACAGTAAAATAGCATCTTCCCTTACATGATGATGAATGTAAATAACCACCGGTCCTTCCGTTTTGACGAAGGCGTAAGGATTCGGACAGAACACCCGATATCCCACCCCCTGCACATCCAAAACGACATATTCATTTTCCAAGTGAGCCACAGAACCACGCAAGAAATCTATCATTTTCGCAATACCTCATTTAATTTTGAATTTAGCCCATAGGAATGCGCATGACAAATAGCCACCGCCAAAGCATCCGCTACATCATCCGGTTTCGGCACAGCCTGAAGCTTTAGAAACATTCTAACCATCTCCTGTACCTGCTTCTTCTCCGCCTTGCCGTACCCTACAATAGCCTGCTTTACCTGCATCGGCGTATATTCCCCTATAGGGAGATTACGTTGCTTTGCAGCCAGCACCAGCACACCACGCGCCTGACTTACAGACATAGCAGTCGTAACGTTGCGATTAAAAAAAAGCTTCTCCAGCGCTACCGTATCAGGCTTATATTTATCAATCAATTGCAACATGCCTTCATACACATGAAGCAGCCTATCTTCTTCCGGTGTATGGGCTTCTGTCTGAATGCAGCCGTACTGCACAGGAACCACCTTACTCCCAATCTTGTCCACAAATCCGAAGCCCACAATAGCAATACCCGGATCAATTCCTAGAAAACGCAAAAAAATCTCTCCCCTATCGCTAAACCATGGCATTAACTTACCATCAGCCAACTCTGTCCTGAATACATTTATCGCTAAATTCCATACAAAGCGAACATATGTGTCGTTCATTTCATTATAACAAAACTTTGCATCTAATAGAGGAAAAAAATTTAACTCTGAGTGAAAACATAAAAAGAGACGCCACAAGCATCACCTGATCGGTAAAAGCCTGACGTCTCTTGCTTCTAATCAATATTGCTGTTTTAATACCCTCTGTGTTCGTTCCACCGCAAAGTCACTAAAAGTAGAGATTACACTGTTATACTCGTTTATATCCTGTACACGGATTCCCTGTTGAAGTTGTTCATACACCCCCTCCGGCAAAGCCGTTTCCATGGAGTCCACATCCAGTTGGAAAAAAGTCCGTATAACCTTCTCCTTTTTAGGTGGCCCTTCAAACAAAGTGAGCTGTCCGTCAGCGCTCAAGCCCATGTAGCCGTGCTCTTTACACGATTCTGACAGGTCCTCCACCCTCCGCTCCAGCCATACCTCTCCCTTAGTATTAAGTCGTCCCTTCCAGTCGGGATGCTGTTTCAGTAAATTTTCCAGCTGCTGTGAGCTTAGCGTTCCCAAGGAAAGTGTTTCGGTACCACACACATAGGTGGTTAACAGGTGAGTTTTTCTGCTTATACCGGAAGCACGTATGCTTTGCAAAACCTGCATCTGTGAGGAGCGATCTTCAGCCGGTGTTGTGTGTGAGGATTCCTCCATATCAACCTCTGCCATAGCGGTAGTAGCGAGTGGCTGTGACAGCATAGCTTGCATATGTCTTGAAAACAGAACACCCAACCCAGCCAGCAAACAAGCTACTCCAAAAATGGTGCAGGCCCATACCGTTCTTCTTCCCTGTTTCCAGCGCCGTTTCATTTGTTTTTTCCAACTTAATCGCTTCACAGTAATCCCTTCCGTCCCACTTTTTGTGTTAGTGTGACCTGGCGATTACTGAATTATACAAAAAGATAATAAATACAATAAAAAAGCCGCTGCTTCCAGCGACTTTCCCTTTGAATCGGGATGACACGATTTGAACATGCGACCCCCTGGTCCCAAACCAGGTGCTCTACCAAGCTGAGCTACATCCCGAAATACATGCCGGTGAGAGGACTCGAACCTCCACGGTTTCCCTCACGATTTTGAGTCGCGCGCGTCTGCCAATTCCGCCACACCGGCTTATGAAGTTAATGGCGCGCCCTGAGAGATTCGAACTCCCGGCCTTTTGATTCGTAGTCAAACGCTCTATCCAGCTGAGCTAAGGGCGCAAATATGGAGCGGACGACGGGAATCGAACCCGCGACCCTCGCCTTGGCAAGGCGATGCTCTACCGCTGAGCCACGTCCGCAATACAATTATATTATAACATATAATTTCAAAAATGGTGAGCCATGAAGGACTCGAACCTTCGACACCCTGATTAAAAGTCAGGTGCTCTACCAACTGAGCTAATGGCTCCCAACAGGGTAATGTAACTTTATAAAAATGGCGGAACTGACGGGATTCGAACCCGCGATCTCCTGCGTGACAGGCAGGCATGTTAGGCCTCTACACCACAGTTCCATAATAAAGTTAATTGGTTGCGGGGGCAGGATTTGAACCTGCGACCTTCGGGTTATGAGCCCGACGAGCTACCGAACTGCTCCACCCCGCGACAGTAAAAAGGATTTCTATTAAATTATTTATGGTGGAGGCTGAGGGGATCGAACCCCCGACCCTCTGCTTGTAAGGCAGATGCTCTCCCAGCTGAGCTAAGCCTCCATATTATGACCCGTAGGGGATTCGAACCCCTGTTACCTCCGTGAAAGGGAGGTGTCTTAACCCCTTGACCAACGGGCCATGCAACAAAATAATTCTGGCGGAGAGAGAGGGATTCGAACCCTCGAGACGCTTTTGGCGCCTACACGATTTCCAATCGTGCTCCTTCGGCCAACTCGGACACCTCTCCATATGGCTCCCCGAACAGGACTCGAACCTGTGACAACTCGATTAACAGTCGAGTGCTCTACCAACTGAGCTATCAGGGAATAATAATCATAAAACTTGCTTGGCGGCGTCCTACTCTCCCAGGACCCTGCGGTCCAAGTACCATCGGCGCTGGAGGGCTTAACGGTCGTGTTCGGGATGGGTACGTGTGGAACCCCTCCGCTATCGCCACCAAACATGAATTTGCTTCGCAAATTCTTCTGGATGGTTATTCGGTTCATCACCTATCGTGTGAATGAATAGCCATGCGCTTGTCGTATGCACTTGTACATACCTTCAAGGTGTTACACCCTGAAAACTGGATCCGAAACTCCATTGCGCTCTATCTTTAGGATAAGCCCTCGACCGATTAGTATTGGTCAGCTCCATGCATTACTGCACTTCCACCCCCAACCTATCTACCTCGT
>NZ_MCBP01000020.1:0-61868 GCF_001705305.1 Paenibacillus kribbensis | reverse complement strand
GTGGCGATAGCGGAGGGGTTCCACACGTACCCATCCCGAACACGACCGTTAAGCCCTCCAGCGCCGATGGTACTTGGACCGCAGGGTCCTGGGAGAGTAGGACGTTGCCAAGCAACAGATAAAAGGGACCATGATCTCAATGAGATCATGGTCCCTTTTATGTATTTTAACGATCACTATCGATTCCTAAGGTTGACAGAAAGAAAAGGCTTTGCGACACTCTAAGTGCACAATCTTTTTATGGAAACATAAGTATACGAGCGAGGTGGCGAGGTTATGGAGATCAGACAATTACGAAGTGAGGAATTTGAAGCTGCTATTGAATTATCCCAATATGCTTTTCAGTTTACAATGTCTCCGGAGGATCTGGAGAAATCCAAGAAAAGGTTTAAGCCAGAACAAGCATGGGGCATCTTCGACGGACTTGACTTGAATGCTAAGCTGACCTTGCTGCCTTTGCAGGTATACATACATGGTCAGGTTTTTAAGATGGGTGGTATCGCAGGTGTGGCAACATGGCCGGAAAAGCGTCGCGGGGGCATGGTTTCACGTTTGTTGACGCATGCGCTTAAAGAGATGAAGTCTGCGGGACAAAGCCTTTCATTTCTGCATCCATTCTCCTTTGCCTTCTATCGTAAATTTGGATGGGAAACGTATACTGAGTACAAAAAGTATGTTATCCCGATTGACAAATTTCCTGCTAAACTTAAAACAGAAGGTATAGTCAAGCGGGATATTAAAGATATTTCTGAACTGAACCAAGTGTATCAAGCGTATGCTTCGTGTTATAATGGCACGCTGGTACGGGATAAGGAATGGTGGCAGGAGCGGATTCTAAATGAGAACTGTCGAACCGTAGTTTATTACTCTGAAGCAGGCACCCCGCAGGGATATGCACTATACAAAATTGAAGATAAGCAGCTGAATTGTGATGAATTGGTATATGAGAATGAAACGGCGCGCCGAGCTTTGTGGACTTATTTTGCAAATCATGACTCCATGATAACCCAAGGTAAATTCATTTACGTTCCCGCAGATGACAATCTGCCATTTTTACTCGATGATCCGCGAATTCAACAGGAAACGGTGCCTTATTTTATGGGTCGGATTGTGGATGCGGCTGCTTTTGTAGAGAAATATCCTTTTGAGGCAATTGGAGAGGAAACACGCTTGACCTTGAATCTGTCAGATCGTTATGCCCCATGGAATGAAGGAGTATGGACATTGACGATAAACGCGGAAGGAAGAGGATATTTAGAGAGCGTGGATACAGGTAACTCCTCCGACAACGTCATAGCAGCTGACTTGAGTCTTGGCATTCAATCGCTGACGACCCTGATGCTTGGCTATCAACGGGCTGATGATCTATATAAGTGGGGGCGTATTGAAGGACGCGGTGAGTCTGTGTCTGCACTGAAACGTGTAATACCAGTAAAACAGACGTTTTTGTTGGATTTTTTCTAATCCCGGCCCAGATTTTATTCGAGAACCTGGTAGTATTGGCCACGGGAAGCACATGCTTATTCAGGACTCTTTCCAGAATGGGGAGAGTTTTTTTCTTATATTGTATAAAACATAATTAGATTGCGAAAAATGGTATTGACCCCTTGGCAAAAATGAAAAGTGTGCTATAATGTGAATATAGTCAAAGAAAGTCAAAGTCAATCAAACCTAGTGTGATCCATTTAGAAGGGAATTATGCTGATGGTTTGGCCGTATAGAGTATTTTGACAGCAAGAAGCTAACGAAGATCGAAATCATTTGTGGATAGTTAGAAGCTGCCTCTTATCAACATAAGAGAAGTGTATGATTAATCGCAAATATAGGTCACACTAGAGACTAAACGGCACGTTTTTAAGAGATGCAGTAGGCTGAGAGGTCCTGATACAGCTTAGATTCGTGACTTTACCGTTTGGTTAAGTTCAATATACGGCGGACTCTGTGGAGCGTGAAATGTACTTGAATACTTGCGTTTCCGTTAGTGGAGGATGATGAAATGCGCAATGTTTCCGATATTATTGAACAATATTTGAAGAACATATTGCTGGAAAGTCCCCAGGGTTTAGTGGAGATTCAGCGCAATGATTTGGCTGACCGCTTTTCCTGCGTGCCGTCGCAGATCAATTATGTAATTAGTACCCGTTTTACGCTGGAAAAAGGTTATGTGGTGGAAAGTAAGCGTGGTGGTGGGGGCTACATTCGTATTCAGCGAATCCAGTTGCCTGCACAGCATGCGATTCACACACACCTTCATCAGAGCATTGGGGAGGAAATTAGCCAATCGGCGGCAGAGGGACTGATTTATCAGTTGGAGGAAGCTCATTTTTTAAGCAAAAGGGAAGCGTGTTTAATGAAGGCCGCTTTATCGAGGGATACATTATTGCTGAAGCTTCCCTACCGTGACCAGTTGCGGGCAAGGTTGCTTAAAGCTATGCTGATCTCGTTGCTGGCGACCAAATAGCCAGTAGCCAGTAACCATTGAATAGAGATTTGCGATTCAGATGTAGGGATTTGTGAAAATCCAGACGTTGAAGGAGGTGCTTTTATGCTGTGCCAAGAATGTAATATGCGGCCGGCAACTTTGCATTTCACCAAAATTGTGAATGGCGAAAAGACAGAGTTTCATATTTGTGAGACATGTGCGAAGGAAAAAGGGGAAATGCTCCCTGGAACACCTAATGGCTTTTCGATTCATAGCTTGTTGTCGGGGATGCTGGATTTTGACTCCAGCACCAAGAGCCACTCTTCAGGTCACACTGGTCCACAAAATCTGCAATGCAAGGATTGTGGCATGACCTATACACAGTTTAGTAAACTGGGGCGTTTTGGGTGCCCGTCGTGCTATCAATATTTTGACAGTCGCCTGGACCCTCTGTTCAAGCGTGTGCATGGCAGTACAGGTCATGTGGGGAAAGTTCCGGTCCGGACTGGAGGCCGATTGAAGGTTAAACGGCAAATTGACGATTTGAAAAAAGAGATGCAACAGCATATTGTACAGGAAGAATTCGAGGCAGCTGCCGAGCTTAGGGATCAAATCAGAAAGCTTGAAAAAGAAATGACTGAAGAGTAAAGTTTGTGAAGAGTAGGAGGGGATGCGTGATGCCCAATATCCGATTTACGGAAAAGCCGCTAAGTGATTGGATGCGTGGTGATGCTGCGGATTCGGAGATTGTCATTAGCAGTCGGGTAAGAATTGCGCGTAACTTGCAACATCTGCCTTTTCCCATGCTTGCTACCAATCAGCAGTCGGAAGAAGTGCTTCAACGCTTGACGGATATCCTTCAGTATGATGATTTGGGTCGTTTTGGTACTTTTCATACCTTGAAAATATCCGAGTTGGATGAGATCGACAAGCAGGTACTGGTTGAGAAGCATTTGATTAGTCCTAATTTGGCGAACGAATCCCGTAACGGTGCTGTGTTGATTAGTGATGATGAATCGGTTAGTGTTATGATAAACGAAGAGGATCATCTGCGTATTCAGTGCTTATATCCGGGATGTCAGGTTAGAGAAGCTTGGGAACGAGCTATGGTCATTGATGATGCATTTGAAGCGCATGTTGATTATGCATTTGATGATCGGAGAGGTTTTCTGACCAGTTGTCCGACGAATGTCGGAACAGGCATGAGAGCTTCGGTGATGATGCATCTGCCCGCATTAGTCATGACTCACCAAATCAATCGTATATTGTCTGCTGTTTCACAGGTAGGTCTTACGGTTCGCGGTATTTATGGTGAAGGCAGCGAAGCGGTCGGTAATTTGTTTCAGATATCCAATCAGATTACATTAGGACAAACCGAAGCGGAGATTATTGAAAATCTACATGGCGTGGTGCTGCAAATTATAGAGCACGAGCGTTCTGCAAGAGAACGGCTGATGAATGAGTCCATGCTGCGAATTACAGATCGGGTGATGCGTTCATTCGGTATTTTGTCATATGCAGCAGTGCTGGATTCGAAGGAGGCTGCGCAGCGGCTGTCCGATGTACGTCTTGGCGTAGATTTGGGGATTTTAGAGCGTCCATCCATTGCAGCGATGAATGAGCTGAATGTGATGACACAACCCGGATTCCTGCAAAAAAGCTTTGGTGATAAAATGAACACCGGTGAGCGCGATATGTACCGGGCGAAGCTGATCCGGCAAAAATTAGGCACAACCCTTTAATATATAGTTTTATCTGAAATACACACTGTGGAGGTGCAGGATATATGATGTTTGGAAGATTTACGGAACGTGCACAAAAAGTGCTTGCTTTGGCCCAGGAAGAAGCTGTTCGTTTGGGACATAACAATATTGGGACAGAGCACATTTTGCTCGGCCTCATTCGTGAAGGTGAAGGAATAGCAGCCAAAGCCTTGATCGGTTTAGGGCTGGGACTGGAAAAAATCCAGGATGAAGTGGAGACGCTTATTGGACGCGGTCAAGAGCAACCGACGAACATTGCCTATACTCCACGCGCCAAAAAGGTCATCGAGCTGTCGATGGATGAAGCACGTAAACTGGGTCATACCTATGTGGGTACAGAGCATATTTTGCTTGGCCTCATTCGTGAAGGCGAAGGCGTAGCGGCCCGTGTACTGAACAATCTGGGCATCAGTCTGAACAAAGCGCGTCAGCAAGTGCTTCAATTGCTCGGCAGCAGCGAGGCGGTTTCCAGCCATCACGGTGCTCCGGCTAATGTCAGCACACCAACCCTGGATAGTCTGGCACGCGATTTGACGGCATCTGCGAAGGAAAACAACCTGGACCCTGTTATTGGGCGTAGCAAGGAAATCGAGCGCGTCATTCAGGTGCTCAGCCGTCGTACTAAGAACAATCCGGTTCTGATTGGTGAGCCTGGTGTAGGTAAAACGGCGATTGCCGAAGGATTGGCACAAAAAATTATAGCAAATGAGATTCCTGAAACGCTGCGCGACAAACGCGTAATGACACTCGATATGGGTTCTGTGGTAGCAGGCACCAAGTATCGTGGTGAATTTGAGGATCGTTTGAAAAAAATTATGGACGAGATTCGTCAAGCCGGAAACATCGTTTTGTTCATTGATGAGCTGCATACGCTGATTGGTGCTGGTGGAGCGGAAGGTGCAATTGATGCCTCCAACATCCTGAAGCCTGCATTGGCGCGTGGCGAGCTGCAATGCATCGGTGCGACAACGCTGGATGAATATCGCAAATATATTGAGAAGGATGCTGCCTTGGAGCGTCGTTTCCAACCGATTACAGTGGACCAACCTTCTCCGGAAGAAGCGATTCAAATTTTGTATGGTCTGCGTGACCGTTACGAAGCGCATCACCGTGTAAAAATCACGGATGAGGCTATTGAAGCGGCGGTAAAATTGTCGGATCGTTATATCACTGACCGATTCCTGCCGGATAAGGCCATTGACCTTATTGATGAAGCAGGCTCCAAGGTAAGGCTGAACTCCTACACCGTACCGCCCAACCTCAAACAGCTGGAAAACCGTCTGGAAGATATCCGTAAGGAAAAGGATTCAGCGGTACAAAGCCAGGAGTTTGAAAAGGCAGCAGCGTTGCGTGATACAGAACAAAAAATTCGTGAAGAGCTGGATGTTACGAAAAACCAATGGAAAGAACAACAGGGCCGCACAGATTCCGAAGTTACACCGGAGGATATCGCTCAGGTCGTTGCAATTTGGACAGGTGTCCCAGTCAGCAAGCTGAAAGAGGAAGAAACACACCGTTTGCTGAATATGGAACAGCTGTTGCATGAGCGGGTGATTGGGCAGGACGAAGCTGTTAAGGCAGTAAGCCGGGCCATTCGCCGGGCACGCGCTGGTCTGAAAGATCCGAAGCGTCCGATCGGCTCCTTTATTTTCCTCGGTCCAACTGGAGTTGGTAAAACAGAATTGGCACGTGCATTGGCTGAATCCATGTTCGGAGATGAAAATGCGGTTATCCGTATCGATATGTCTGAATATATGGAGAAGCACTCCACGTCCCGTCTGGTAGGAGCGCCTCCAGGGTATGTTGGATATGAAGAAGGTGGCCAACTGACTGAGAAGGTGCGTCGTAAGCCTTACTCTGTTGTGTTGCTTGATGAAATCGAAAAAGCGCACCCGGAAGTATTCAATATTCTGCTGCAAGTGCTGGAAGATGGACGCCTGACGGATTCCAAAGGCCGTGTTGTTGACTTCCGCAACACACTCATCATCCTGACCTCCAATGTCGGTGCACAGGCGATCAAACGTAACTCCACGCTTGGCTTTACGGCTGTTGCGGATGCTGGAGCGGATTACGATAACATGAAGGGTAAAGTGATGGATGAACTGAAGAAAAGCTTCCGTCCTGAATTCTTGAACCGGATTGATGAAATTATCGTCTTCCATTCTCTCGAAGAAAAACATATCGCCGAAATTGTGTCGCTCATGTCTGAGGAGCTGCGTAAGCGTCTGAATGAGTACGAGGTGGACTTTGACCTGACAGACAAAGCCAAGACGTTCCTTGCGAAGGAAGGCTTTGATCCAGCTTACGGTGCGCGTCCATTGCGTCGTGCAATTCAGAAGCATATCGAGGATCGTCTGTCCGAGGAGCTGTTGAGTGGCAATATTACTAAAGGTGATGCTCTGCTCATTGATGAGGAGAACGGTGCATTGACAGTAACGAAAAAGGATAACGTATCCGCGAAGTCCTAAAACGTCTTACTAAATAAAGTAGTACAAAAGGGTGTCTCGCAGGCTGGAAAGCTATTGCGAAGGCACCCTTTTTGTGTATAGAACACTGCGGAATGGTTAGGTAAATGCTTTGGAAAAGTTTGTGATATCGCTTTACGTCCGCCAAGCTTCAATGGTAAACTTTTATTGTTACAGCTCTTTCCGGGCTGTAAAAGATAAATTTGACATCATTCGTCGTCAATAAGGAGCCAGGGATCAAAGTATGGCTAAAGTGAAAACTAAATTTTCCTGTACCGAATGCGGGTATGAATCACCCAAATGGTACGGAAAATGTCCTGGATGCCAGGCATGGAATTCCATGGTGGAAGAAACGGAAAGCGTTGTAAAAACTCAAGGAATGGGTTCTTCCCTTCTTACTCATAGCACAAAAGATAAGCCGCTCCCCATAATTGAGGTAGAGAGTGGCAAAGAAGCACGAATTTTGACGGGAATTGGCGAATTGAATCGTGTACTCGGCGGAGGCGTAGTGCCGGGGTCCCTTGTTCTGGTAGGCGGTGATCCGGGAATTGGCAAATCTACGCTTATGCTTCAAACATCTAATGAGCTCGCTTTAACCGGTTTAAAGGTGCTGTACGTGTCTGGTGAGGAGTCGGTTCGTCAAACGAAGCTGCGTGCAGACCGTCTGGGCGCTTTGTCTCCCAATTTATACGTATTATGTGAGACAAATTTGGAGACGATTGAAGAAGCAGTGGACAGCTTGAAGCCCGAGTTTTTGGTGATCGACTCTATTCAGACCGTATATTTGCCTGAGGTGACAAGTGCACCGGGGAGTGTTGCCCAGGTGCGGGAGTGTACCTCACGCTTTATGCGAATTGCCAAGGGACTAGGTATTGCTACGGTACTGGTAGGACATGTGACCAAGGAAGGGGCAATTGCAGGCCCACGTCTGTTGGAGCATATGGTCGATTGCGTACTTTATTTTGAAGGAGAACGTCATCATACTTATCGGCTGCTGCGTGCAGTTAAGAACCGTTTCGGTTCTACGAATGAAATTGGTATTTTTGAAATGGCTGAAAGTGGTTTGCGTGAGGTGGCGAATCCTTCGGAGCTTTTCCTTTCCGAACGGCCACTGGGGGTGGCTGGTTCCACTGTCGTAGCCAGTGTGGAAGGAACCCGACCTGTGCTGGTTGAACTGCAGGCACTGATTGCATCCACACATTTCCCTTCTCCACGCCGAATGGGTACAGGAATTGATCATCATCGGATGGGCTTAATTATCGCCGTGCTGGAAAAGCGGATGGGCATGTTTTTGCAAAACCAGGACGCCTATCTCAATGTAGCCGGAGGTGTGAAGCTCGATGAGCCCGCAGTGGATTTGGCTATAGCGGTAAGCATTGCTTCCAGCTTTCGGGATGCCCCTACCAAGCCGTACGATGTAATTTTTGGTGAAGTGGGGCTGACAGGTGAGGTGCGGGCTGTATCCCGAGCAGAGCAGCGAGTGCGGGAAGCGGAAAAGCTGGGTTTCAAACGGGTGATCATGCCGGAGAAAAGCTTGAAGGGCTGGACACATCCGAAAGGGATACAAATTATAGGAGTAGCAACGGTGGCAGATGCACTGGCAGCCGCATTAGATTAGGGGGCAATGAGAATGAAAGAAGCGAGCCAACTGGATAAAATGAACGATTTGCTGCGGCTTGTGGCACCGGGAACTCCCTTTCGCGACGGATTGGAAAACGTTTTACGTGCTAAGACGGGTGCTCTTCTGGTCGTTGGCTATAGCCCGGAAGTAATGGAAGTCGTGGATGGTGGTTTCTCTATTAACTGTGATTTTTCGCCGAACTATTTGTATGAATTGGCTAAAATGGACGGCGCAATCATATTGAGCGAAGATTTAAAACGGATTTTATATGCAAATACGCAATTGATTCCTGACTCTTCTATTTCGTCGATTGAAACAGGAATTCGACACCGGACAGCAGAACGAGTTGCAAAGCAGACAGGCAAGCTAGTTGTGTCCATTTCCCAGCGGCGTAATATTATCACGTTGTATCAGGGAACGCTGCGCTATGCGCTCAAGGAAATCGGGGTCATCTTAACGAAAGCCAATCAGGCGATACAGACGCTGGAAAAATATAGATCCGTGCTGGGGCAAGCCTCAACGAATTTGACAGCATCTGAATTCGAAGAGCTGGTTACCATGCCGGAGGTCGTTAATGTCATCCAACGGATTGAAATGGTACTGCGCATTAAAATGGAAATCAAACGATTTATTAACGAGCTTGGAAATGAAGGCCGACTCATTAGCATGCAGATGGAGGAGCTTGTCAGCAATATAGAGGAAGAAGCTTGGTTGTTGTACAAGGATTATGCTAAAGACGACAGCGACGAGAAAATCCGTGAAATTATACTTGGGCTCAAGCGATCTACGGACGACGAGTTACTGGATGTGAATCATATTGTACGTTTACTTGGTTATCCGTCTTCGGCTGCGACGTCAGAGGAGTATATTGCTGCACGCGGCTATCGGGTGCTGAACAAGATACCGCGTCTGCCGAATGTGATTATTCATAATCTGGTAGAGCGGTTTGGACGTTTTCCGCATGTCATGACAGCCACGATTGAAGAGCTGGATGAAGTGGATGGTATAGGAGAGGTTCGTGCGCGTACCATTAAAGAAGGTCTTAAACGGTTGCAGGAGCAAGTTTTCATTGACAGGCAAATGTAAATGTAATACAGTGAAAGGATTATAATGGAACAATTCATACATCGAGGTGAAGAGATGATTACCAAATCAATTCCGAACATGTTTACCTTGGGTAACTTGTTTCTCGGAATGATCGCCATTTTATTGGCCGTAGACGGAAAATACAGTCTTGCCGCTATTATGGTCATTGTCGCCATGTTGTTGGACGGATTGGACGGAAGAATGGCCCGGGCGCTGAATGCCCAGAGCGAATTCGGTAAAGAACTGGACTCCTTATCAGATATGATATCTTTTGGTGTAGCTCCCGCAGTTATTATGTACATGGTTGCATTTCATGATGCTAATTCGGCTTTAGCTTGGACAGTTACGGCCATTTTTCCGATGTGCGGAGCGTTACGTTTGGCTCGATTTAATGTACGTCCCGGTGTGCCAGGTTATTTTACAGGCTTGCCGATTCCGGCAGCAGGGGGCGTATTAGCCACTTTGTCCTTATTCCATAACGATATTTCATTGTTATACATGTCGATTGCCATGTTGCTGGTCTCTTATTTGATGGTTAGCTCCATGAGATATCCTAATTTCAAAAAGGTCGGCCTGCCGAAAAAAACGATCTGGATTGCTCCTTGGGTCGTGATTGCAGCGGTAGTGCTGGCTGTTAAATTTCCCGATCAGCTATCGAAGCTGATTTTTGTTCCATTGGTACTGTACGCACTATATGGGATGAAACTGAACATCCGTAAGCTTTCACGCAGACGTGGACGTGATCGGGAGCGTTCCAATCAGGAAGAACAGGACGATCAATACCGTCATTCGCAACGCTAGCATCAGGCAAGAAACAAATGAGCATTTATTTCCTTGAATCATCTCAGGGAGATAAATGCTTTTTTGTTGCACAAAAAAATAAAAATACAGGGTTAGTTGGGCGAAAATTGGATCATACTGGTAAGGAAAATAGTGTATATCCAATAAATAGCAGGATGTATGAAAACAAATAAAGGAGGTATAGAGACTCGATGTGGAGAAAGGCTATTTTAACTTTTACAGGATTGTGCGGAGCATGGTTTGGCTATACGTTGTACTATCGGGTAGGAGGTATCGTATCATGGATGCCGCAGTGGTTGAATGATGGTACTTTACCGGGAATGGCCGTTTGGATGATTGCGGGAGCGGTGCTGTTTATGGCTGGTTGCTCATTCGCAGGGGCATCGGTGGCGAATCGGCTACAACAGGGTATTGAAGGCTTGGTACGGATACCTATGAATGAGTTGCTGTCAGGTGTAATTGGACTAGCGGTGGGATTGATACTTTCCTTGGCAGTATACCCGCTCTTATCATGGTTGGGAGCACCCGGTCAACTGATTCAGACAGCCGTTACCATCGTATGCGGATATGTGGGTTTGATGGTCGGTCTGGAAAAGCGGGACGAGCTGTCATCCTTTTGGAGCTCTGGCTTTTTTGGCCGGGGGACAGGCGTAGAAGAACGCAAGCTGGAGGAACATAAAATTTTGGACACCAGCGTCATTATAGATGGGCGTATTGCGGATATTTGCAAGACAGGTTTTATTGAGGGAACGATTGTGATTCCTGAATTTGTGTTGGAGGAGCTTCAGCATATTGCAGATTCATCTGATTTACTTAAGCGTAATCGTGGACGTCGGGGTCTGGATATTTTGAATAAAATCCAAAAAGAGCTGGATGTGAATGTGCTCATTTATGAAGGGGATTTTGAGGAAATTTCAGAGGTCGACAGTAAGCTGGTCAAGCTGGCAAAGGTGCTGGAGGGTAAAGTAGTAACCAATGATTTTAACCTGAATAAGGTATGCGAGCTTCAAGGTGTATCGGTGCTGAATATTAATGATTTGGCGAATGCAGTCAAGCCTGTCGTACTGCCCGGTGAGGAAATTATGGTACAGATCATTAAAGACGGCAAGGAGCATGGACAGGGTGTGGCCTATCTGGATGACGGTACGATGATTGTTGTGGAGGGCGGACGTGACTATATCGGTTCCCTGATGGAGGTGCTGGTCACAAGTGTACTTCAGACCTCTGCGGGCCGTATGATCTTTGCTAAACCGAAATTATTGGAAAAAGCTCAATAAACGCGGTATGATGAAGTAGATGTGTTATCATACGGATCGTACAAGTGCGATCAGGGCAGGAGTTACTTCAATGAACAATCGGGTAGGGGTCGTTATTGTGGCGGCCGGGCGCGGTTCCCGAATGGGGACGCAGGAGAGTAAGCAATTTCTGCTTTTGCGGGACAAGCCCATCTTCATACATACACTTGAAATATTTGCAGCTATGCCCGAAGTGGATGAAATGGTGATGGTGACGGGAGCTAAAGATGTGGAGCGCTGTCGGGAATGGATTCGTCAATACCAGATCGGTAAAGAGGTGCAGGTAGTGGCTGGTGGCAGTGAACGCCAGCACTCGGTGTATCGCGGCCTGCGCCACTTGCATGCGGATTGGGTGATGGTGCATGATGGTGTGCGCCCATTGATCCAGCCTGAGCTTGTACGTTCATGTCTGGAGGCGGCCCAGCGTACCGGTGCTTCTGTAGCGGCAGTACCTGTAAAGGATACAGTCAAGCAAGTGAACGGGGATGGTGTCATTACAGCAACGCCGGATCGCCGAAGTCTGTGGAGTATTCAAACGCCACAGACTTTTCGTCTTTCCGATTTGCTCCGTGCCTATGAGGAAGCCGAGCAAGCGGGATTTTTGGGGACAGACGATTCTACACTGGTGGAGCGGTTGGGCATTCCGGTTACTGTCGTTCAAGGCAGCTACAAGAACATCAAAATTACTACGCCTGAGGATTTGGACATGGCGGCGTTATGGGTAAAGACAGAGGGAGAGGATATCAAGTGATCAGAGTGGGACAAGGATTTGACGTTCACCAGCTGGTGGAAGGAAGGCCATGCATCATCGGAGGCGTGAATATTCCGTATGAAAAAGGTTTGCTGGGTCATTCCGATGCAGACGTGCTGCTACATGCCATTAGCGATGCCATCCTGGGCGCGCTTGGCTTGGGAGACATCGGAAAGCATTTTCCGGATAACGACCCGGAATTTAAGGATGCCGACAGCCTGAAGCTGCTGGAGCATGTCTGGGGCCTGGCTAAAGAGCGGGGGTATCGCTTGGGGAATATCGATTCTACGATTATTGCGCAGAAGCCCAAGATGGCATCGTATATTCCACAAATGAATGAAGTCATCGCCCGCGCGCTGGAAGCAGAGGAGCCATCCCAGGTCAACGTCAAGGCGACTACGACAGAGCAGCTCGGATTTACCGGGCGGGGCGAAGGGATCGCGGCTCAATCGGTTGTTTGTCTTATCAAATAAATGCTATCATCTTGAGTAATTCAATTTGGAGGAGATTATATGAGCACGGAAGTTCGTGTACGCTATGCACCAAGCCCTACAGGACATTTGCATATTGGAAATGCCAGAACGGCATTATTTAACTATTTGTTTGCCCGCAATCAAGGCGGGAAATTTATTATTCGTATCGAAGACACAGATGTGAAGCGCAATATTGAGGGCGGAGAAGAAAGCCAGCTTAAATATTTGAAATGGTTGGGTATGGACTGGGATGAGAGTGTAGACGTGGGAGGCGAGTTTGGACCTTATCGCCAGACCGAACGCTTGGACATATACAAAACATACTGGCAGGATTTGCTGGATCGTGGCTTGGCCTACCGCTGCTACTGCACGGAGGAGGAACTGGAACGCGAGCGTGAAGAGCAGACGGCACGTGGGGAAACACCACGCTATTCTGGAAAGCACCGTGACTTAACAGAAGAACAGTGTCAGGCATTTGAGGCGGAGGGCCGTGTGCCAAGCATTCGTTTTCGCGTACCGGAAGACCGCGAGTATACGTTTGACGATATCGTTAAAGGTCAAATTACGTTCAATTCCAAGGAAAGCGGCGATTTTGTTATCGTCAAAAAAGACGGTATTCCGACATATAACTTCGCTGTAGCGGTTGACGATTATTTGATGAAAATATCGCATGTACTGCGGGGCGAGGATCATGTTTCCAATACACCGCGGCAGTTGATGATTTTTGAAGCTCTCGGCTGGGAGCCTCCACGCTTTGGTCATATGACGCTGATCGTAGGCGAGGACCACAAAAAGCTCAGCAAACGTAACGAGTCCATTATTCAGTTCATGGAGCAGTATGACAAGCTGGGTTATCTGCCGGAAGCTATATTCAACTTTATTGCACTGCTGGGCTGGTCCCCGGAAGGCGAAGAAGAGATCTATGATCGGGAACAATTGATTTCGATTTTCGATCCCAATCGTTTGTCCAAAAGCCCGGCCGTATTTGATACGAACAAGCTTGCTTACCTGAACAATCACTATATTAAAAAGGCTGATCCTGAGCGGATTGCCAGCATGGCGATTCCTCATTTGCAGGCAGCGGGGCTGTTGCCGACTGAATTGTCAGCGGAGCAGCAGGATTGGGCTAAGGCCCTCGTTCGCTTATATCAAGAGCAGATGACTTCTGCGTCCGATATTGTAGCGTTGTCTGAATTGTTTTTCCGTTCACACCTGGAGATGGATGCTGAAGCGGCGGCTGTGCTGGCCGAAGAGCAGGTTCCTGAGGTACTTAGAGCTTTTGCAGGTAAAGTTGAAACGAGCGAGGAATTTACTGCTCCGCAAATGGCCAAGCTGATCAAGGAAGTTCAAAAGGAAACTGGCTTTAAGGGTAAACAGCTGTTCATGCCGATTCGTGTGGCTCTTACAGGTCAAACTCATGGGCGGGATCTGAACGAAACCATCTATTTGCTTGGACGTGACAAGGTGTTGGACCGTCTTAAGGCACAAATTAAAGGCTGATATTTCTTGTCAATTTGTTGTCTTTTCGCTATAATGACTCCATTGATACGGATTGATATTTACGTGTAAAGGCTGCGAACAGGAGAAGTACACTGCATAAGGGCATCTGCCAGAGAGGACGGCCGAGGGGAAACCCCGGGCTGGAAGCCGTCCAGATGACCTGCGGAGGAAATGCACCTGGGAGCCGTGCGCCCGAACTCTAATTAGCGTCAACCGCTGGTTGTGGCAAGGGCGTGCCGAGTCGTTCCCGTTACCGGACGTTAAAGACGGACTTCTCTGCTTTTAGGCAGTAGATATGTCCGAAGCAGAGTGGGACCACGTTCATGCGTCTCTGCAGCTTAGGCTGCGGAGGCGCTTTTTCATTTTTATCAGATTCAGACTCGTCATAGATTGAAAAATGTCGAAGATTGCTGGTGGATGCGAAAATTGGCGAAACGTGAAGTTTTGTGAAGATGCGGCAAGGATATGGAGGGGGTAGGAGGGCGACATGTTCAGACATATCAAATCCGACATTCAGACTGTTTTGGATAATGATCCGGCCGCCCGGAGTAAGCTGGAGGTCATTTTTACGTATTCCGGCGTTCATGCCCTTTGGGCACACCGAATCGCACATTGGTTTTATTTGCGAAAGTGGTGTACTTTAGCCCGTGTTATATCTCAGGTATCGCGGTTTATGACAGGCATTGAAATCCATCCTGGCGCTCGTATCGGAGATCGGCTGTTCATTGACCATGGCATGGGAGTGGTCATCGGCGAAACCTGTGAGATTGGCGACGATGTCGTATTGTATCAGGGGGTCACTCTTGGAGGGACCGGAAAAGAGAAGGGGAAGCGCCATCCCACTATTGGGAATAATGTAGTTATAGGCTCTGGTGCCAAGATATTGGGCTCTTTTACAATTGGGGCGCAGTCCAACATTGGCTCCAACTCGGTTGTACTTAAAGAGGTTCCGCCTAACAGTACGGTAGTGGGGATACCGGGGCGAGTGGTCAGACAGGATGGCAGACGTCCAGACCGACTTAGTCATCAGCTGCCTGATCCGGTCGTCGATTCTATACGGGCTCTTCAATTGGAAATAGAACGATTACGTGCAGAATTGTCTGATTTGAAGGATGAGCAATCTGCTCGGAAACATCAGGTGACCCAAGAGAATAAATGACAAGGATAATTTTCATGAGGGAGGAACATAACGATGCCGCTTCAAATTTATAATACAATGACGAGGAGCCGGGAGCCTTTTGTGCCACTGGAGCCTGGAAAGGTTAAAATGTATGTATGCGGACCTACCGTGTATGATTACATTCATATTGGTAATGCACGACCTGTAATTGTGTTTGACGTGGTACGCAGCTACCTGGAGTATTTGGGCTATGATGTGAACTATGTAGTGAATTTTACAGATGTCGATGATAAGCTGATCCGCAAAGCTCGGGAACTTGATATGGAGGTTCCGGCAGTTGCCGAGAAATTTATTGCAGCCTATCATGAGGATCTGACCGGATTGAATGTTCCTGCTGCCAGTATAAATCCGCGCGTAACAGAGAGCATGGAGCTGATTATTGATTTTATTAAGGAACTGGTAGACAAAGGCTATGCCTATGAGAATGATGGCGATGTGTTCTATCGGACCAAAAAGTTCAAAGATTACGGACAACTGTCCGGTCAAAATCTGGAGGAGCTTCAGTTCGGAATTCGCATCCATGTGGATGAGCGTAAGGAAAATGCCGAGGATTTTGTACTCTGGAAGGCAGCAAAGCCGGGAGAAATTTATTGGTCGAGCCCTTGGGGAGATGGACGACCGGGATGGCATATCGAATGCTCAGCTATGGCTCGCCATTATTTGGGGGATACGCTGGACATCCATGGAGGCGGACAGGATTTGCAATTTCCGCATCATGAATGCGAATGCGCGCAATCCGAAGCGATTACGGGTAAGCCATTGGCCCGCTACTGGATGCATAACGGATATATTCGCATTGATAATGAAAAAATGTCGAAATCGCTCGGTAACGGTATTTTGGTTAAAGATCTGCGTGCTCGTCACAAGCCCGAGGCTTTACGCTATTTTATGCTGTCGACACATTACCGCAATCCGTTGAACTACAACCAAGAGACGATGAGTCAGGCGGAGAACAGTGTCGAACGGATTGCCAATGCAGTCGCCAACGTGAAGCATCGTTTAGCCAATGCGTTGAAAGGTAATGAAGAAGTATCGGCTGAGCTGCAAACGAAGCTTGACGGGATTTTGCAGCAGTTTGGCGAAAAAATGGATGATGATTTCAATACACCTGATGCGATTACTGCGGTATTCGAATGGGTCAGCGAAGCCAACCATCTGTTGCAGCGTGACGTTGTCAATCAGGCGGAATTGCAGGCCGTGCTGCATACATTCCATTCGATGAACACTGTACTTCGCATATATTCGGAACCCAAAGAAGAACTGCTGGATGATGAAATTGAGCAATTAATTGCAGAACGTGTCGAAGCTCGTAAAACCAAAAACTGGGGCAGAGCTGATGAAATTCGCGATCTGCTGGCTGCTAGAGGCATTGTGCTTGAGGATACGGCGCAGGGTATGCGGTGGCGGCGAAAATGAATGATAAGCCACTGAATACGGGGGCTTTGGAGGACGCGGGAAACTGGTTCCCGTATCCTGCGTCCAAACCGGCCCGTCTGATGCCTCCCATTGCGTTAGCTTACATTGGCGATGCCGTGTATGAGGTCGCCGTCCGTCAATATTTGTTGGCACAGCCCAACCTGCGTCCCAATCATCTGCATCGCCGAGCCACAGGGCTAGTCTCCGCGAAGGCGCAGAGCCGTATGCTGGGACTGCTGGAAAAGGTGCTGACGGAGGAAGAGTCCGACATTGTCCGGCAAGGAAGAAATGCCAAGTCAGGAAGCCTGCCCAAAAATGCAGATGTACTTGAGTACCGTCACGCGACTGCGCTGGAGGCACTAATCGGCTTTCTCTATAGCGATGGACGCTTGGACAGATTGAGAGAATTAATCACGTACGGTATTGCACAAATGGAAAATACAGAAAAATCATAATTGGGAACGGATCGGATGGATTTAGCATCTGTCGTTTCCCGGGAGGAAGCTAGATATGGAAGAAGAATGGATTGCCGGTAAGCATTCGGTAACGGAGGCATTACGTTCAGGCAGAACGATAAATAAAATATGGATTGCAGACAATGCTCAAAAGCATTTGACACTACCGATTACAGCTGAGGCCAAAAAAGCAGGGATCATTGTTCAGCAGGTGGACAAGCGTAAGCTGGATCAAATGGTACCGGGGATTCAGCATCAGGGAGTGGTTGCACAGGCTGCGCCTTTTGCCTATGCTGAAGTGGAAGAATTGCTCGCCAATGCCCGTAATAAAGGGGAAGAGCCGTTTTTGATTTTGCTGGATGAAATTGAAGACCCGCATAATCTGGGCTCCATCCTTCGTACAGCAGATTGTACAGGAGCGCATGGCGTTATTGTGCCAAAAAGACGTTCAGCAGCCGTAACTGTAACGGTGTCCAAAACATCGGCAGGTGCTGTTGAGTACGTGCCGGTGGCGCGTGTGAACAATTTGGGACAAACCATTGACCGCCTTAAAGAAGAAGGTGTATGGGTGGTTGGCACGGATGTGGCAGCGACCGACCCTGTTTTTGGGAATGGAGTATTCACGGGGCCGGTGGCCATTGTCATTGGCAACGAAAATAAAGGAATGGGTCGTTTGATTCGTGAAAAATGCGACGTACTCGTCAAGCTGCCGATGGCGGGACAAATCAATTCCCTGAATGCTTCTGTAGCTGCAGGTGTCGTTATGTACGAAGTATTGCGCGGACGACAGGCACGGGACTAACGATATGGCTGACACGCGGGATGTTCTGCTTGTGGACGGTTACAACATGATTGGAGCCTGGCCCGAACTTTCCGCACTGGTACAATCTGGTATGCAGGAAGCGAGGGACAGACTTCTCGAACGACTCGCGGATCATCAGGCGTATTCCGGCAGAAGAGTCATCGTCGTATTTGATGCTTACAGGGTGCCAGGATTGGGTAAAACCTTTGCCCAGAGTAAAGTCCAGATTTATTTTACGAGAGAAAAAGAGACAGCCGACGAGTGCATCGAGCGATTGGTACGGGAGCTAAGCAGCAAAAGGAGAAGCATTTACGTAGCGACAAGTGATCAGGTAGAGCAGCATGTCGCCTTTGGCCAGGGAGCACTCAGGGTATCGGCACGGGAACTGCTCATTGAGATTGAGGAATCTGAAAGGGAAGTACAGAAGCGAATTCAGCAGGATAGCGCCAAATTGTCCCGTAACTCACTGGATGCCAAGCTGAGCCCGGAGCTTCGAAAGCTGTTTGAACGATGGAGAAGAGAATGATCCAGTAATTGGTCGCTTCTCCATTTTGAAACCATTGACAATTTTGTTAGCGCTCTTCTTTTTTAGGCTGTTGTGGTTGACGGTATCAGGTTGCATCGCGTATACTTGTCGTATATTTGAGAGAGTAACGGGTACCTTGCGTTGCAGCCGGAGGGATTGTTAGTGAGTGTGGACCTCAAGGATATCATGTTGTCAAAGTTTGATTACAAAAATGATGAAGACATTGTCGGAGCAGTCCATGAAGGTGATGGGGAGGCGCTGGAGTTCCTGATTAATAAGTACCGGAACTTTGTGCGGGCCAAGGCCAGATCCTACTTCCTGATCGGCGCTGATCGCGAGGATATTATTCAGGAGGGCATGATTGGTCTCTACAAATCCATTCGTGATTTTAAGGGAGACAAGCTTTCTTCGTTCAAGGCCTTTGCCGAGTTATGCATTACACGACAGATTATTACGGCGATCAAGACGGCTACACGACAAAAGCACATTCCTCTGAATTCTTACGTATCTCTGGACAAGCCTATCTATGATGAAGAGTCAGACCGGACGTTGCTCGATGTGATTTGCGGAACACAAGTAAGCGACCCTGAGGAATTAATTATCAATCAGGAAGAGTTTGTAGGGCTTGAGGACAAGATGTCGGAAATTTTGAGCGAGCTGGAACGAAAGGTACTTATGCTGTATCTGGACGGACGTTCGTATCAGGAGATTGCAGAGGATCTTGACCGCCATGTAAAATCGATTGATAATGCACTGCAACGGGTCAAGCGTAAACTTGAAAAGTATCTGGAAGTAAGAGATAGTTGATAGTAGAGGCTGACAAGGAAAGGCTCGAGTCCGAGTCTTTTTTTTATTCGTTAAAGGCAAGATCCGCAGGTTTATATGTGCCCAAAATGATTTATACTAAAAAATATGAATAATAGATGTCGCTTGGATCTTGAAGCGGTTTTTCAGGGAATATTTTCGAAGGATGAACAGATGTTAAAATGCACCACAGTCTGGACTGCGAAATGTATGCAAACATTCGTTGACATGGAAAACCCCGTGTGATAAAGTGTTTTAGGTAGGCCTAAATTCGCGGTTTTTTTTAGGATCAATTATGAGACTTCCGGTGTTGGATGTCTTCGGGAGGTGCACATCATGCGGGTAATTATTACTTTGGCTTGTACAACTTGCAAACAAAGAAATTACACAACGACGAAAAACAAGCGTAATCACCCCGACCGCATGGAGATGAAGAAATTCTGTAAGTTCTGTAACGAACAGACTTCTCATCGGGAAACCAGATAGTTTGTGGAGGTGTAGTCGGCGTGAAAAGCAGTTTCAAGTCTCTGTTTTCCTTTTTCTCTGAAAGCTGGGCTGAACTCAAGAAGGTTCGCTGGCCCAATCGTAAAGAACTGACCAACTATACGCTGATTGTCGTTGGGACAATTGCGTTCGTCACGATTTATTTTTGGGTTCTCGATATCGGCATTTCCGCTGTGATCGAAGCGATTATCTAGGAAGGGTTCCAGGTGGCTTGATATGGAAAAAAGATGGTATGTCGTTCATACCTATTCAGGGTATGAGAACAAAGTCAAAGCCAATTTGGAAAAACGCGTTGAGTCCATGGGCATGGAAGACAAGATATTCCGTGTTCTTGTTCCAATGGAAGAAGAACTGGTAACCAAGGACGGTAAGAAAAAAACCGTTATGCGTAAAGTATATCCTGGTTATGTCTTAGTCGAAATGGTCCAAACCGACGACTCTTGGTATGTTGTTCGCAACACACCAGGTGTTACGGGATTTGTAGGGTCGACAGGCTCGGGTTCCAAACCGACGCCATTGCTTCCAGAAGAAGTTGAACAGATTCTGAAGCATATGGGCATGGTAGAGCCGAAACCGAAGATTGAATTCGATGTTAAGGAATCCGTGCGAATTAAAGTTGGTCCTTTTGCGAATTTTGTGGGCTCCGTGGAAGAAATTTTGGTTGAGAAAAGCAAGCTTAAGGTTCACGTCAACATGTTTGGACGGGAAACCCCGCTTGAGTTGGATTATACTCAAGTGGAGAAAATATAGATTTTTCTTACAGGTTTCTTGTGGGAGGATCAATAGGTCCGTCTACCACTATTGAGTCAAGGAGGTGTCATCCATGGCAAAAAAGGTAATTAAAATGGTAAAACTGCAGATTCCTGCAGGGAAAGCTAATCCAGCGCCTCCAGTAGGTCCAGCTTTGGGTCAAGCAGGTGTCAACATCATGGCATTCTGTAAAGAGTTCAATGCTCGTACTGCTGATCAAGCAGGCCTGATTATCCCGGTTGAAATTTCGGTATTTGAGGATCGTTCTTTTACGTTCATCACCAAAACTCCACCGGCTGCTGTTCTGTTGAAAGTTGCTGCTAAAATCGAAAAAGGTTCCGGTGAACCGAATAAAACGAAAGTTGCAACTGTAAATCGCGCTGCTGTTCGTCAAATTGCAGAGCAAAAAATGCCTGACCTTAACGCAGCTTCCGTAGAATCGGCAATGCGTATGGTTGAAGGTACTGCTCGCAGCATGGGTATCACCATCGTAGATTAATTTTATTAATCTACGTGTGTCGGCAGTTTGACTGTCCGGCAAGTGTGGGAGGAATATCCGCTAATACCACATAAGGAGGAAAACATAATGGCTAAACATGGTAAGAAGTACCTAGAAGCTGCTAAGCTGATTGACAGCGAAGCAACTTATGAGCCTTTGGAAGCCGTTGAACTGGTGAAAAAGGCTGCAACTGCTAAGTTCGACGAAACCGTTGAAGCAGCAGTTCGTCTGGGCGTAGATTCCCGTAAACAAGACCAGGCTGTTCGTGGTGTTGTTGTCCTGCCGCATGGTACAGGTAAAACACAACGCGTTCTGGTATTTGCAAAAGGTGACAAAGTGAAAGAAGCGGAAGCGGCTGGCGCAGATTTTGTTGGCGATCAAGATATGATCAACAAAATCCAACAAGGCTGGTTCGAATTCGACGTCTGCGTTGCGACACCTGATATGATGAGTGAGGTTGGTAAACTGGGTCGTTTGCTCGGTGGTAAAGGTTTGATGCCTAACCCTAAAGCAGGCACAGTTACTTTCGACGTTGCCAAGGCTGTTCAAGAAATTAAAGCCGGTAAAATCGAATACCGTCTCGACAAAGCAGGTCAAATTCACGCACCAATCGGCAAAGCTTCCTTCAGTGCTGAACAACTGAACGAGAACCTTAAAGCCTTGATTGAAGCCTTGAACCGTGCGAAGCCAGCGGCTGCTAAAGGTGTATACCTGAAAAACATCGCTATCTCTTCGACTATGGGACCAAGTGCACGTGTGAACGCATCTGTTTACAGATAATATTTTGATTGACACATTCAATCAAATTTGTTATTCTGTAAAAGTTGTGAGTCCTTGTGACTGACCATTAAAGTTGAATATGCTTACCGTAGACAGTAGGTGCTTTCGGGCTTAATTTCCTACCGAGGTGTTATGATAGAACGTTTCATGTGACGGGCTTGCCCCGTCCATGTGGATTTATCAAGCCTTCGTACTCTACGGAGGCTTTTTTCATGCTCAAGAGAGCGGCTTTGGGAGATTGCCGGATCAGGTGTTTCGAACAAAGCGGATAAATTGATCAGGAGGTGTACAGTTTGGCAAATGCAAAGGTGATTCAAGCAAAACAAGAAGCTGTGGAAGTTGTAGCTGCAAAATTGCGCGAGAGCGTAACGACTGTAGTTGCAGACTATCGCGGTCTGAATGTTGCCCAAGTAACTGAGCTGCGTAAGCAGCTTCGCGAAGCCGGAATCGAATTTCAAGTGCTGAAAAACACGCTGCTTCGTCGCGCAACTGCGGCAGCAGAATTGACTGAACTGGACGCAGTATTGACAGGTCCTACTGCAATCGCGTTCGGCAAAGATGATGCTGTGTCTGCAGCTAAAATCTTGAATGATTTCGCTAAGAAAAACAATGCGCTCGAACTGAAAGGCGGAGTTGTAGAAGGTCGCGTTATCGGTGTTGAGGAAATCAAGGCGCTGGCAGAACTGCCATCCCGCGAAGGTCTCCTTTCTATGCTCCTCAGCGTGCTTCAAGCTCCTATGCGCAACTTCGCGCTTGCAGTTAAAGCTGTTGCGGAAAAAGAAGAGCAAAGCGCATAAGTTAAGGATTAAACCTGCTGTATAGCAGTTAAGAACAAAAAATACGAATTTAAATGGAGGTTCAACCATGAGTAAAGAGCAAATCTTGGAAGCAATTAAAGGTATGTCCGTATTGGAACTGAACGATCTCGTTAAAGCAATCGAAGAAGAATTCGGCGTAACTGCAGCAGCTCCAGTAGCTGTAGTAGGTGGCGCAGCAGGTGGCGCAGCAGAAGCTGAGCAATCCGAGTTCGACGTAATTCTGGCAAGCGCTGGCGCTTCCAAAATCAACGTTATCAAAGCAGTTCGCGAAATTACAGGTCTTGGCCTGAAAGAAGCAAAAGAACTGGTTGACAACGCTCCAAAACCATTGAAAGAAAAAATCGCTAAAGAAGAAGCTGAATCCATTAAAGCAAAATTGGAAGAAGCAGGCGCTTCTGTAGAAGTAAAATAATTGACTCCTATTTAGCAGTCAATGAATTAAAACAAACCCCTTGAGGTGATCTTCAAGGGGTTTGTTGCTGTAAAACGGTAGTGCCAGCATGTCTGAAACATGATGACAAAGGCTATGATGGTACTACAACCGAAAGAGGTGGTCATGAATGGCGGATCATTATTACTCTAAACGGCCAGAGGCGGCGCATGAACGACGGAGTCTGGAGACAGTGCTAAGGGGACGGACATACCGTTTCGCCAGTGATTCAGGTGTTTTTTCAAAACAAGGGATTGATTACGGCAGCCGTGTGCTGATTGAAGCGATGCAGCTTCCCGCACAGGCATCCGTGTTAGATGTCGGATGTGGGTATGGACCGATTGGGTTGACGGCAGCAACGCTTGTGCCAGAGGGCCACGTTACAATGATTGATATTAATGAGCGAGCCGTTCAACTGGCAAAAGAAAATGCGGAACGAAATGGGATTAAAAATGTCACCATTAAGCAGAGTGATTTGTTCGCGGAAGTGAAGCATCAGCATTTTGACGTAATTTTGACGAATCCGCCTATACGTGCAGGGAAAGAAACGGTACATGCCATTTTCGAGCTGGCGTATGAGCATTTAAATGAAGGTGGAGCTTTGTGGGTAGTCATTCAGAAAAAGCAGGGGGCTCCTTCGGCGAGTGCTAAAATAGAGAGTCTTTTCGGTTGTGTGGAGGAAGTTACGAAGGATAAAGGTTATCGAATTTTAAAAGCTGAAAAAAAGTTTTGAAAAAAAGCAATAGGACCATTGACTTGAATCCTCGTATGTGATATCATTATAAAATGTCAGTATTAGGATGCCCTCCATGGCTTTAGTTTGTTGAAATGTCAATAGATTTATGCGTAGAAGGGTATAGTATGTCTCCCTATTACGTATAATATAATCATTTTGGGCAAATCTACAAGTGATGAAGATCTTCCGGCAAGAGGATTCTGCAGATACGTCGCTCTTTTTTCGAATGCATTCGAGTAAGGGCTTTTCTGTATTTGTAAGATTGAATCTTCTGTATGTGTCTTATTATAAGGTCACAAACAGAGGTTCGCAATGTATTTTTAAAGTGAGTAGACATGAGGGGTGAGTTTAAGTTGGCAGGACATCTTGTTCAATATGGTCGACGCACTCGGCGCAGTTATGCACGTATTAATGAGGTACTCGAGGTTCCGAACCTGATTGAAATCCAACAAAAATCCTATGATTGGTTTTTGGAGGAAGGATTACGGGAGATGTTTCGGGATATTTCTCCAATTCAGGATTTCACAGGAAACCTGATTTTGGAATTTATCGATTACTCTCTCGGAGAACCTAAATATACCGTTGACGACGCAAAGGAACGCGACGTAACGTATGCAGCACCGCTTCGGGTAAAAGTCCGGCTTATTAATAAAGAGACCGGGGAAGTGAAAGAGCAGGAAGTATTCATGGGAGACTTCCCGCTGATGACTGAAACGGGTACGTTTATTATTAACGGTGCGGAACGGGTTATTGTCAGCCAGTTGGTTCGCTCTCCCAGCGTCTATTTCAGCACAAAAGTCGACAAGAATGCGAAAACAACATACACCGCAACGGTAATTCCTAACCGGGGGGCTTGGCTCGAGCTGGAGATGGATGCGAAGGATATTATCTATGTCCGGATTGACCGTACTCGTAAAATTCCGGTTACGGTGTTGCTGCGTGCGCTAGGCTTCGGCACTGATGCTGAGATTTTGGATTTGCTCGGCAATGACGAATATATCCGTAACACGCTTGATAAAGACAATACCGACTCTACGGAGAAAGCGCTGATTGAAATTTATGAGCGTCTTCGTCCGGGTGAGCCGCCTACACTGGATAATGCAAAGAGCTTGCTCGTTGCACGCTTCTTTGATCCAAAACGTTATGATCTGGCCAACGTAGGCCGTTACAAAATCAATAAAAAGCTTCACATCAAAAACCGTCTGTTCAATCAACGGCTTGCTGAGACCCTGATTGATACGACAACTGGTGAAATCATCGCTGAAGCAGGACAAATGGTTGACCGCCGTCTGTTGGACGAGATTTTGGCCCAGCTGGAAGAATCGGTCGGACACCGTACGTATCATGTTGCTAGTGGCGTACTGGAAAGCAATGATATTCCGCTTCAAACGATTGACGTATTCTCACCAATTGAAGATGGTAAAGTTGTAAAACTGATTGCTAACGGAAATATTGATAAATCGGTTAAAAATATTACGCCTGCCGATATTATTTCCTCCATCAGCTATTTTATTAACTTGCTTCACGGAATCGGAAGCACAGACGATATTGACCACTTGGGTAACCGTCGTTTGCGTTCTGTAGGTGAGTTGCTCCAGAATCAGTTCCGCATCGGTTTGTCCCGTATGGAACGCGTGGTTCGCGAAAGAATGTCGATCCAGGATGCCAATGTAATTACGCCACAGGCGCTGATTAACATACGTCCGGTAATCGCTTCGATTAAAGAGTTCTTTGGTAGCTCTCAGTTGTCTCAGTTTATGGATCAGACGAACCCGCTTGCTGAATTGACACACAAACGTCGTTTGTCCGCACTCGGACCTGGTGGTTTGACACGTGAGCGCGCGGGCATGGAAGTACGTGACGTCCATCCGAGTCACTACGGCCGTATGTGTCCTATCGAGACGCCGGAGGGACCGAACATTGGTTTGATTAACTCCTTGTCTACCTTCGCGCGCATCAACGAGTACGGATTTATTGAAGCTCCTTATCGTTGGGTAGATCCGAAAACCGGAAAAGTTACAGAGCAGATTGATTACCTGACTGCTGATGAAGAAGATAACTACATCGTAGCCCAGGCAAATGCGGAATTGACTGAGGAAAACACCTTTAAGGACGAAATCGTCATTGTCCGCTATAACAAACAGTCTGATAACATTATTCCAATGGCGAGTAGCCGTGTTGATTACATGGACGTATCACCTAAACAGGTCGTATCGGTCGCAACTGCACTGATTCCGTTCCTGGAGAACGATGACTCTAACCGCGCATTGATGGGTTCCAACATGCAGCGGCAGGCTGTTCCGCTTCTGATTCCAAAGGCTCCTTTGGTTGGAACAGGGATGGAACATAAGTCTGCAAAAGATTCCGGTGTTTGCGTTGTGTCCAAGTACAACGGGGTAATCGAACGTTCTTCGGCTAACGAAATTTGGCTGCGTCGTATTGAAACTGTAGATGGCGCTGAAGTAAAAGGCGACATTGTTAAGTATAAATTACACAAATTTATGCGTTCTAACCAAGGAACATGCATCAATCAGCGTCCGATTGTTAACAGAGGCGATATTGTCAAAGTTGGCGATATTCTTGCAGATGGTCCTTCCACAGAGATGGGCGAACTGGCATTGGGACGTAACGTTGTCGTGGCCTTCATGACTTGGGAAGGTTACAACTACGAGGATGCGATCCTGCTGAGTGAGAAGCTGGTTAAGGAGGATGTATACACCTCGATCCATATCGAGGAATACGAATCCGAGGCCCGCGATACGAAGCTTGGACCTGAAGAAATTACTCGTGATATTCCGAATGTTGGTGAAGAAGCGCTTCGTAATCTGGATGAGCGCGGCATCATTCGCATTGGTGCTGAAATTGCCGCAGGTGACATTCTTGTTGGTAAAGTAACACCTAAGGGTGTGACTGAGCTGACAGCCGAAGAGCGTCTCTTGCATGCAATCTTTGGCGAGAAGGCACGCGAGGTTCGCGATACTTCCTTGAGAGTTCCTCACGGAACAGACGGAATTGTTGTAGACGTTAAAGTGTTTACACGTGAAAATGGCGATGAGCTGCCACCGGGTGTGAACCAACTGGTACGTGTATACATTGCTCAAAAACGTAAAATCTCCGAAGGCGATAAAATGGCTGGACGTCACGGTAACAAGGGTGTCGTTGCCCGTATTTTGCCTGAGGAAGATATGCCGTTCCTGCCGGATGGTACACCGGTACAGGTCGTTCTCAACCCACTGGGCGTACCTTCGCGGATGAACATCGGACAGGTGCTCGAAGTCCATCTGGGTATGGCTGCAATGCGTCTTGGTATTCATGTGGCTACGCCAGTATTCGATGGTGCCAAGGAGTATGACGTGTTCGATACCATGGAAGAAGCAGGCATGCAGCGTAATGGTAAGACTGTATTGTATGACGGCCGTACAGGTGATCGTTTTGAACGTGAAGTTACTGTTGGTGTCATGCACATGATTAAACTTGCGCACATGGTTGACGATAAAATCCATGCCCGCTCTACGGGTCCTTACTCTCTCGTTACGCAACAACCATTGGGTGGTAAAGCTCAATTCGGTGGTCAGCGCTTCGGGGAGATGGAAGTATGGGCGTTGGAAGCCTACGGCGCGGCGTACACGCTTCAGGAAATTTTGACTGTGAAATCCGATGATGTGGTTGGACGTGTTAAAACCTACGAATCCATCGTCAAAGGTGAAAATGTTCCTGAACCGGGTGTTCCTGAATCATTCAAGGTCTTGATCAAAGAGCTGCAAAGCTTGGGTATGGACGTGAAGATTCTGTCCGAAGACGAACAAGAGATCGAAATGAGAGAGCTTGATGATGAAGATGATACAACTGGCGATAAGCTGAGTTTGAATCTGGAAGGCTCTGAGGTTGGCGTAGAGTAGTCTGTTGCCGACTGAATCATATCAGCTTTGTTATATGCCTTGATCCATTCTAGGATGGAATGGGCTTCTTGATACCGCCCGGTTCTGCCGGGCGGTATCAAACCTAAAAACTCAGGATTTGGTTAAGGAGGGTTGCTCCTTGTTGGACGTTAACAATTTCGAATATATGAAAATCGGGCTTGCTTCCCCTGAAAAAATTCGTTCTTGGTCCCGCGGAGAAGTCAAAAAACCGGAGACGATTAACTATCGTACGCTTAAACCGGAAAAAGAAGGACTATTTTGCGAGAAAATTTTTGGACCTACGAAAGATTGGGAATGTCATTGCGGTAAGTACAAACGTGTACGCTATAAAGGTGTTGTCTGTGACCGTTGTGGTGTAGAAGTTACCCGCGCTAAAGTTCGTCGTGAACGCATGGGACACATCGAGCTGGCTGCCCCTGTATCGCACATTTGGTACTTCAAAGGCATTCCAAGCCGTATGGGTCTTGCTCTTGATATGTCTCCAAGATCTCTCGAAGAGATCATTTACTTCGCATCTTATGTTGTAACTGATCCAGGAGATACGCCGCTGGAGAAAAAACAGCTTCTGTCCGAAAAAGAATACCGCAGCTACCGTGAAAAATATGGCTACGGATTCCAGGCAGGTATGGGGGCCGAAGCGGTTAAAAAGCTTCTTCAAGATTTGGACATCGATAAAGAACTGGAGTTCCTGAAAGAAGAGCTGCGTACAGCTCAAGGACAACGTCGTAACCGTGCCATCAAGCGTCTTGAAGTTATTGAGGCGTTCCGTAACTCTGGCAACCAGCCGGATTGGATGATCATGGACGTACTGCCTGTTATTCCTCCTGAGCTTCGTCCAATGGTACAGCTGGATGGTGGACGTTTTGCTACTTCCGACCTGAATGATCTGTATCGCCGTGTTATTAACCGTAATAACCGTCTGAAACGCCTGTTAGATCTGGGTGCGCCAGATATTATCGTGCAAAATGAAAAACGGATGCTGCAGGAAGCTGTTGACGCTCTGATTGATAATGGTCGTCGTGGTCGTCCTGTTACAGGTCCGGGTAATCGTCCTTTGAAATCCCTCAGCCACATGCTGAAAGGTAAACAAGGACGTTTCCGTCAAAACTTGCTCGGAAAACGTGTTGACTACTCCGGTCGTTCCGTTATCGTAGTAGGTCCGTACTTGAAGATGTACCAATGCGGTTTGCCGAAAGAAATGGCGCTGGAACTGTTCAAGCCTTTTGTTATGAAAGAACTTGTGAATAAAGGTCTGGCACACAACATCAAGAGCGCGAAGCGTAAAGTAGAGCGTGTGAGCGCAGAAGTATGGGATGTGCTCGAAGAAGTAATCAAGGAGCATCCGGTTCTTCTAAACCGTGCCCCTACGCTGCATAGACTGGGTATTCAAGCATTTGAACCGATCTTGGTTGAAGGTCGTGCGATTCGTTTGCACCCACTCGTATGTACGGCATACAATGCCGACTTTGACGGTGACCAAATGGCGGTTCACGTTCCGTTGTCTGCGGAAGCTCAAGCAGAAGCTCGTCTGCTCATGCTGGCATCCGGCAACATTTTGAATCCAAAAGACGGCAAGCCGGTTGTTACTCCTTCCCAGGATATGGTCCTTGGTTCGTTCTATTTGACCATGGATAACAAGGAAGAAGAAGGAAGTAACATGATCCTTCGCAACCCGAATGAGGCGATCTCGGCTTACCAGCGCGGTACAGCGGGTCTTCATGCTCGTGTAGCTATTCCGGTTAAAGCTTTGAATAAAACGAGCTTTACAGAGAAGCAACAGGAAGCGATGTTGATTACAACAGTGGGTAAAATTATCTTTAATGAGATCTTCCCGGCAAGCTTCCCGTACATCAATGACGCTACTCGTGCCAACCTGCTTTATGGTACTGCGGAGGAGTTCTTTGTCTACGAGAAGGGTGTAGATCTTACTGAAGCCATCCAAAATGCTCCACAAGCTGGTGGGGTGGGCAAGGATTACCTTGGTAATATCATCGCTCGTTGCTTTGAGATTTACCATACGACAGAAACCGCTGTAATTCTGGATAAGATCAAGCAGCTTGGCTTTACGTATTCTACTCGTGCAGGTGTGACGGTTGCTGTGGCAGACGTAGTTGTGCCTCAAGAGAAACAGGATATTCTTAAAGCGTCTGACGATAAAGCACAAGTCGTAACAAATCAGTACCGTCGTGGTCTGATTACGAACGAGGAACGCTATGACCGGATTATTGATATTTGGTCCAAGGCTAAAGACGATATTACAGACATTTTGATGAAATCCATGGATCGCTATAACTCCATCATGATGATGGTTGACTCCAAAGCGCGTGGTAACAAATCACAGATTACCCAGCTCGGCGGTATGCGTGGACTGATGGCGAATCCATCCGGTCGTATTATCGAGCTCCCAATCAAATCGAATTTCCGTGAAGGTCTGACAGTACTCGAGTACTTCATCTCTACACACGGAGCGCGTAAAGGTTTGGCGGATACAGCCCTGCGTACAGCTGACTCTGGTTACCTGACTCGTCGTCTCGTTGATGTGGCGCAGGATGTTATTGTGCGCGAAGATGACTGCGGAACGGATAAGGGCTTTACAGTAAGCCGTATCCAGGACGGCAAAGAAGTAATTGAGGACCTGTACGATCGTCTGGAAGGTCGTTATTGCTTCGAAACAGTACGTCATCCGGAGACTGGAGAGATCTTGGCAAGACGCAACGAACTGATTGACTCCAACAAAGCTGAAGCGATTGTTAAAGCTGGTGTAGAGAAGATTCAAATTCGTTCCGTACTAAGCTGCCGCGCCAAACATGGCGTCTGCAAAAAGTGCTACGGTCGTAATCTGGCTACTGGTAAACATGTTGAGATTGGTGAAGCGGTTGGTATTATCGCGGCTCAATCCATCGGTGAACCGGGAACACAGCTCACCATGCGTACGTTCCACACAGGCGGCGTAGCAGGAGACGATATTACACAAGGTTTGCCTCGTATCCAGGAGCTTTTCGAAGCGCGTAATCCTAAAGGTCAGGCAACCATCAGTGAAATTGACGGTATAGTTAAAGAAGTACGTGAAGGCAAAGACCGTCGTGAAATCGACATTCAGGGTGAAGCTGAAACGAAAACTTACTCGGTAACTTATGGTTCACGTCTGCGTGTAAGCGAAGGCATGACTGTTGAAGCCGGGGACGAACTGACGGATGGTTCGATCGACCCTAAAGAAATGCTGCGTATTAAAGGTATTCGCGGGGTACAAAACTATATCCTTCAGGAAGTTCAACGTGTATACCGAAATCAGGGCGTAGAAATCAACGATAAGCACGTGGAAGTTATGATTCGTCAAATGCTGCGTAAAATCCGTATCATTGATGCGGGTGACACGACGCTGCTTCCAGGCTCCTTTGTTGATGTACATGAGTATGAAAATGCGAATAAGATAGCGATTCTCAGCGGACAGGAGCCAGCAGTAGCTAAACCGGTTCTGCTCGGTATTACCAAAGCGTCTCTGGAAACTGATTCCTTCCTATCTGCAGCTTCCTTCCAGGAAACTACTCGTGTCCTGACCGATGCTGCCATTAAGGGCAAAGTCGATCAGTTGCTTGGTCTGAAAGAGAATGTAATTATCGGTAAGCTGATTCCTGCGGGAACAGGCATGAACCGTTACCGTAGTGTGAAATTTGCCCAGCCGGAAGAGGAACAATCCTCATCTGAGGAGCTTGAGCCCATTTCCGCTGATTAATAAAAAGTATTAATGGCCCGGAGCATCGTATCCTTGCTGGAGTCTTGCGTAGAGGCTTCAGCAGGTGGTGTTCCGGTATTTTTTCTAAAAATAAACGTGTTAGCTTTGGTCAAGTGAATTATAGTTGATAATTGTCTTGACATTGTTAATAGTCAATGCTAATATAGCAAAGGTGCGTGAGCAGCCTATATGCTATTGGGTCTTTTCGGAGGAATGAGATATGTCTAATGAACAGGGACTACAAGATGCTCATGTCAAAATCGGTACCAAACAAACCATTCGTATGGTAGAATTGGGCTTCGCCTCTGAAGTATATGTGGCAGAAGACGCAGATCAGCGTCTCACTTCCAACATCATTGCTTTGTGCAACAAGCAAGGAGTCAAAGTGACTCTCGTAGACACAATGAAAAATCTCGGAGTTGCATGTGGGATTGAAGTGGGGGCCGCAATGGCTGCTATCGTAAAAAAATAGGGTAAGGAACGTTTTTGTCTAGGGAATTGTATTCTTGGCGGCAAAGACTTTTCATTTGTTCTTTTATGAACCGCCTGGGTCTGTGGGCTTAGAGAAAGGTTTGTAAAGTAACAGCAAAAATTGAGGAAGGGGGTGGCAACCAACATGCCAACTATTAACCAACTGGTTCGTAAAGGACGTCAAGCCAAAATCGAGAAATCGAAATCACCGGCTTTGCAAAAAGGTTTTAATGCCTTGAAACGTGAAGCTACCGACATCAGTGCCCCGCAAAAACGCGGAGTGTGCACTCGTGTAGGTACTATGACTCCGAAAAAACCAAACTCCGCACTTCGTAAATATGCTCGTGTTCGTTTGACGAACCGTGTAGAGGTGACTGCTTACATTCCAGGTATTGGACATAACCTTCAAGAACACAGCGTAGTGCTGATTCGTGGCGGTCGTGTAAAAGACCTTCCGGGTGTGCGTTACCATATCGTTCGCGGTGCTTTGGATACTGCAGGCGTAAACAACCGCATGCAAGCTCGTTCCAAATACGGCGCAAAACGCCCTAAAGCTAAAAAATCCTAATGAATATAAACCGCGTATGCAGGTTTAACATGTAAGAAAGGGGGATATCCATGCCACGCAAAGGTCCAGTTACCAAAAGAGACGTGTTGCCCGATCCGGTATACAACAGCAAGTTGGTTACCCGCTTGATCAACCGCATCATGCTCGACGGAAAACGAGGCGTTGCTCAAAGCATTCTGTACAATGCGTTCAAGCTTATCCAAGAACGTACGGGGAATGACCCGATGGAAGTTTTTGAAGCAGCTATCAAGAATATCATGCCAGTCCTGGAAGTTAAAGCACGCCGTGTCGGCGGTGCCAACTACCAAGTACCAATCGAGGTAAAACCAGAAAGACGTACGTCCCTGGGATTACGTTGGCTCGTAAACTACTCCCGCAACCGCGGCGAGAAGACTATGGAAGAGCGTTTGGCGGCTGAGATTATTGATGCTTCCAACAACACAGGCGCTTCCGTGAAGAAACGTGAAGACACACACAAAATGGCTGAAGCGAACAAAGCGTTTGCTCACTATCGTTGGTAGGATTCAGCCCCAAAAAATAACTTCAATTTTGAAGGGAGACCCATTTCATGGCAAGAGAGTTCTCCTTGAAAAATACACGTAATATCGGGATCATGGCTCATATTGACGCGGGTAAAACCACAACAACAGAGCGGATCTTGTTCTACACAGGCCGTACGCACAAAATCGGTGAAGTTCACGAAGGCGCTGCGACAATGGACTGGATGGAACAAGAACAAGAGCGCGGAATCACGATTACTTCCGCTGCGACGACCGCTGCCTGGAAAGGTCACCGCGTCAATATCATCGACACCCCGGGGCACGTTGACTTCACTGTTGAAGTTGAACGTTCCCTTCGTGTATTGGACGGAGCAGTTGGTGTTTTCAGTGCGAAAGAAGGCGTTGAGCCTCAGTCCGAAACCGTATGGAGACAGGCTGATCGTTACGGCGTTCCACGGATCGCATATGTAAACAAAATGGATATCATTGGTGCCGACTTCTTGAATGTTGTCTCCGACATGCGTGATCGCCTTCAAGCGAACGCAGTTGCGATTCAATTGCCAATCGGTGCAGAAAATGATTTTACTGGTATCATCGATATCGTTGAACAAAAAGCTCATATGTACAAAGATGATCTTGGTCAAGATATCGAAGAAATCGAAATTCCTGCGGAATTCAAAGATCAAGTCGAAGAACTCCGTAATGAATTGATCGAGAAGGTTGCTGAACTGGACGAAGAATTGACAATGAAATACCTGGAAGGCGAAGAAATTTCGGTTGCCGAAATTAAAGCCGCTCTCCGTAAAGGTGTTGTAGAAGTTAAAATCTTCCCAGTTATCTGTGGATCTTCTTACCGTAACAAAGGTGTTCAGCTGATGCTGGATGCTGTTCTCGACTACTTGCCGGCTCCTACTGACGTGCCAAGTATTCAAGGACATTTGGAAGACGGTACGGAAGTTGAGCGTCATTCTTCTGATGAAGAGCCTTTCTCCGCATTGGCCTTCAAAATTATGACGGATCCTTACGTTGGTAAGTTGACATTCTTCCGCGTATATTCCGGTGTGCTTCAATCCGGTTCATACGTATTGAATGCAACAAAAGGCAAACGCGAACGTATCGGACGTATTCTTCAAATGCACGCGAACAGCCGTCAAGAAATCACTGAAGTTTACTCCGGTGATATCGCGGCAGCCGTAGGTTTGAAAGATACAGGTACAGGTGATACACTGTGTGATGAGAAGAATCCAGTTATTCTCGAGTCCATGAATTTCCCTGATCCGGTTATCGAAATCGCGGTTGAGCCTAAAACTAAAGCTGACCAAGATAAGATGTCTGTTGCGCTCGGTAAATTGACCGAAGAAGATCCAACTCTTCGCGCTCATACTAACGAAGAAACTGGTCAGACCATCTTGGCAGGTATGGGTGAGCTTCACCTTGATATCATCATCGACCGTATGCGTCGTGAGTTCAAGGTGGAAACCAATGTGGGTAAACCACAGGTTGCTTACCGTGAAACGTTCCGTGCTCCAGCACGTGTCGAAGGTAAATTCGTTCGTCAATCCGGTGGTCGTGGTCAATATGGTCACGTATGGGTTGAGTTCGAACCGCTCGAGCCAGGTACTGGTAGCCAATTCGAAAGTAAGGTAGTCGGTGGCTCTGTTCCTAGAGAGTACATTGCACCTGCTCTTGCCGGTATTGAGGAACAAATGAAAAACGGCGTTATTGCAGGCTTCCCGCTTGTTGACGTTAAAGCTACAATCGTGGATGGATCATACCATGATGTCGATTCCAACGAAATGGCGTTTAAAATTGCCGGTTCAATGGCGCTGAAAGCAGCGAAAGACAAATGTAAACCAGTATTGCTTGAGCCGATTATGAAAGTTGAAGTAACGGTTCCTGAGGAATACATGGGTGACGTAATGGGTATGTTGAACTCCCGTCGCGGACGGATTGAAGGTATGGACTCCCGCAGTGGAGCTCAGATCATTCGTGCGAAGGTGCCTTTGTCCGAGATGTTTGGGTACTCGACAACACTTCGTTCAGGTACGCAAGGACGCGGCGTGTTCTCCATGGAGCTTTCTCATTATGAAGAAGTTCCGAAGAGCATTGCTGAAGAGATCGTTGCCAAAACTAAAGGCGGCGAGTAATACAATGTATCAGCTGATCGGTATACCTCAAGGTTCGTCCAAGAGGAAGCCGACAGCCTAAAAATAAAACAAGTTATTGAGGAGGAATTGTTCAAATGGCAAAGGCTAAGTTTGAACGTAACAAACCGCACGTTAATATCGGTACTATTGGTCACGTCGATCATGGTAAAACTACTTTGACTGCTGCAATCACAACTGTATTGTCCAAAACTTACGGTGGTGCTGCTGTAGCATTCGATCAAATCGATAAAGCTCCAGAAGAGCGCGAACGCGGTATCACAATCTCCACAGCACACGTGGAATATGAAACACCTAACCGTCACTACGCACACGTTGACTGCCCAGGTCACGCCGACTATGTTAAAAACATGATCACTGGTGCTGCTCAAATGGACGGAGCGATTCTGGTTGTATCCGCAGCTGACGGCCCAATGCCACAAACTCGCGAGCACATCCTGCTGTCCCGCCAAGTAGGCGTTCCTTACATCGTTGTATTCCTGAACAAATGCGACATGGTTGAAGACGAAGAGTTGTTGGAACTGGTTGAAATGGAAGTTCGCGACTTGCTGAGCGAGTATGACTTCCCAGGCGACGACACTCCAATCACTCGTGGTTCCGCTCGTGAAGCACTGCAAAACCCGGAAGGTGACTGGGCTAAGAAAATCGTTGAAATGTTCGAAACAATCGACACTTACATCCCAACTCCAGAACGCGACACTGACAAGCCTTTCCTGATGCCTGTCGAGGACGTATTCTCCATCACTGGTCGTGGTACAGTTGCTACAGGCCGTGTAGAGCGTGGTACTGTTAAAGTTGGCGACGAAATCGAAATCATCGGTATTCAAGAAGAATCCCGTAAATCCGTAGTAACAGGCGTAGAAATGTTCCGTAAATTGCTTGACTCCGCTCAAGCTGGTGACAACATCGGCGCACTGCTTCGCGGTGTAGATCGTGCACAAATCGAGCGTGGCCAAGTATTGGCTAAACCAGGTTCTGTTAACCCACATACAGAATTCTCTGCTCAAATCTACGTTTTGACTAAAGAAGAGGGTGGACGTCACAAACCTTTCTTCACAGGATACCGTCCACAGTTCTACTTCCGTACAACTGACGTTACTGGTATCATCACTTTGCCAGAAGGTTCCGAAATGGTAATGCCTGGCGATAACATCACGGTTACTGTTCAACTGATCAACCCAATCGCGATTGAAGAAGGAACTAAGTTCTCTATTCGTGAAGGCGGTCGTACAGTTGGTGCCGGCGCTGTAGCAACAATTTCTAAATAATAAGGCTGCGAGCCTTGGACATAGCAACATTGTACTGGAACGAGTAACATTGTATTGGAACGAAGCTAAACGAGCCCCTGCCCTGGTGCGGGGGCTTTTCTCTTGAATGAATGGTGAGCTGCGAGCGCAATCGTATCTTTTTGAAAATAAGATGCATTGTTTTTTCGTTTTTGCTTGCAATAGGCAGAACTATTAGATATAATAACTAATGTTGTTTGTGACTGTGCGATGATGTGAGAGGTTACTGACACACCCGGCCCCTTTGCCATGGGAGGGTTGTCTGAAAATTTTCACGGAGTATGTCCGATACCAAATTGGGCGATAGAAGGAGGGACTAAAATGGCAAAGCAAAAAATTCGTATTCGTTTGAAAGCTTACGATCACAGAATTCTTGATCAATCCGCTGAGAAAATTGTTGAAACAGCTAAACGTTCGGGCGCTGGTGTATCCGGACCAATTCCGCTGCCAACTGAGAAACAAGTTATTACTATTCTCCGTGCGGTACACAAGTACAAGGATTCCCGGGAACAATTCGAAATGCGCACACACAAGCGTTTGATCGACATCGTTAACCCGACTCCACAAACTGTGGATGCCTTGATGCGCTTGGACCTGCCGTCCGGTGTAGATATCGAAATTAAATTGTAATATGTGATTAGGAAAAGAAAAGAGGTGTCAACATGAAAGGTATCTTAGGAAAAAAACTCGGAATGACTCAAGTGTTTACCCCTGAAGGTAACGTGCTTGCTGTTACGGTTATCGAAGCGGGCCCTTGTGTTGTTCTGCAAAAGAAAGATCAGGAAAACGATGGATACGAAGCGATTCAGCTCGGTTTCTCTGATAAAAAAGAAAAAAGATCCAATAAACCTGAAGCAGGACATGCGAAAAAAGCAAATACTGCACCTAAGCGCTACGTTCGTGAACTTCGTGGCATCGACCTTGCTGTGTACGAGGTTGGCCAAGAACTGAAGGCTGATGTCTTCACAGAAGGCGAATTCGTTGACGTAACAGGTATTTCTAAAGGTAAAGGTTTTGCTGGCGTTATCAAACGCTGGGGACAAAGCCGCGGACCAATGGCGCACGGCTCGCGTTACCACAGAGGTCCAGGTTCCATGGGCTCCATTCAAGCTAACCGTGTTCCTAAAGGTAAACACCTGCCAGGACACATGGGGAATGAAACGGTAACCATTCAACGTCTTGAAGTTGTTAAAGTCGATACAGAACGTAATGTATTGCTCGTAAAAGGTTCCATTCCAGGACCTAAAAACAGCTTCGTTAAAGTATTAGAAACGGTGAAAAAATAAACGACCGAAGAAAGGAGGAACACGAAATGCCAAAAGTAGCACTTTTAAATATTAGCGGCAGCCAAGTAGGCGAAATTGAATTGAACGATGCAGTATTCGGTATCGAGCCGAACAAACACGTTCTTCATGATGCTGTTGTTATGCAATTGGCTTCCCTGCGTCAAGGTACTCACAAAGTAAAAGGACGTTCTGAAGTACGCGGCGGCGGACGTAAACCTTGGAAACAAAAAGGTACTGGCCGCGCTCGTCAAGGTTCGATCCGTGCACCGCAATGGGTTGGTGGCGGTACTGTATTTGGTCCGACTCCACGCAGCTACGCTTACAAATTGCCTAAAAAAGTTCGTCGTCTGGCGATCAAATCGGCATTGTCTTCTAAAGTGATTGAGAATGAAATCATCGTATTGGACGCTCTTACACTGAACGGACCTAAAACGAAAGAATTCGCAGCCATTTTGAATAACCTTAAAGCTGATCGTAAAGCATTGATCGTAGCTCCTAGCTATGATGATAATGTTGCACTGTCCGCTCGTAATATTCCTGGTGTGAAGTTTGTAGCCGCAGACGGCATTAATGTTCTTGATGTGCTTGGACACGACAAACTGATCATTACGAAGGAAGCAGTTCAGAAGGTAGAGGAGGTGCTCGCGTAATGAAGGATCCTCGTGATATTATCAAACGTCCGGTTATCACCGAACGTACGGCTGGTATGATGAATGACTTGAAATACGTTTTCGAGGTTGACATTCGTTCTAACAAAGTCGAAATTAAAAAAGCAATCGAAGCGATCTTTAACGTGAAAGTAAGTAACGTAAATACGCTTCGCGTTCCTGCAAAACCAAAACGCTACGGACGTCATTCCGGCTATACGAGCGAGTGGAAAAAAGCGTTCGTAACGCTGAGCAAAGACAGTAAGCCGCTTGAGTTTTTTGAAACGGTATAATTGAAACTGTAAAGTAAGGAGGGAAACTCAGTGCCAATTAAAAAGTATAAACCAACGTCCCCGGCCAGACGTGCAATGTCTGTATCTACTTTCGAGGAGATCACAACAAATCAGCCCGAGAAATCGTTGCTGGCACCTCTGAGCAAGCAAGCTGGACGCAATAACCAAGGTAAAATTACAGTTCGTCATCAAGGCGGCGGACACAAACGTAAATACCGTATTATTGACTTCAAACGTAACAAAGATGGAATACCGGGCCGCGTTGCTACGATCGAATATGATCCGAACCGTACGTCCAACATCGCGCTTATCCACTATGTGGATGGTGAAAAACGTTACATCATCGCTCCTAAAGGTTTGAAAGTAGGAGACGAAGTGGTATCCGGTCCGGATTCCGATATCAAAATCGGTAACTCCTTGCCATTGGAAAATATTCCAGTAGGTACGGTTATCCACAATATCGAATTGAAACCGGGTAAAGGTGGCCAACTCGTTCGTGCTGCTGGTACGGAAGCCCAACTTCTTGGTAAAGAAGAAAAGTATGTAACAATTCGTTTGACTTCTGGTGAAGTTCGTCGCATTCTGAAAGTTTGCCGCGCTACAATCGGTTCTGTTGGTAACGAAGATCACGAACTCGTGAAAATCGGTAAAGCTGGCCGTAGTCGTTGGTTGGGACAACGTCCTGAAGTTCGTGGTGTTGTTATGAACCCTAACGATCACCCACACGGTGGTGGTGAAGGTCGCGCTCCAATCGGACGTAAATCTCCAATGTCTCCATGGGGCAAACCAACCCTTGGTTACAAAACGCGTAAAAAAGGTAAAGCATCTGATAAATACATCGTTCGTCGTCGTACTAAGTAATGAAACGTGCGCTTAAGTCGCACGTTAACATTTTAAGGAACGACAACGTTTTAACGAAGGGAGGATTCATAAATGGGTCGCAGTCTCAAAAAAGGACCATTCATTGATGGTTACTTGCTGAAAAAAGTAGAGGTTTTGAACGAGTCGGACAAAAAAGTCGTGATCAAAACTTGGTCCCGTCGCTCTACAATTTTCCCGCAATTTATCGGACATACGTTTGGTGTATACGATGGTCGTAAACATGTGCCAGTATACGTAACGGAAGATATGGTCGGACACAAACTGGGCGAATTTGCTCCAACGCGTACGTACAAAGGCCATACGGATGACGATAAGAAAACAAGAAGATAATCAACACAGCGTAGTGTTTGAGAGGAGGTAACTCAATGGAAGCAAAAGCACATGCTAAATCCGTGCGGATTTCCGCTCGCAAAGTGAAACTTGTTATCGATTTGATTCGTGGCAAGCAAGTTGGTGAGGCGATTGCAATTCTTCGTCACACTCCGAAATCCGCTTCTCCAGTCGTTGAGAAATTGTTGAATTCTGCGATCGCAAATGCAGATCACAACTACTCTATGGACGTAAATAAATTGGTAGTATCCGAGGTTTTCGTAAACCAAGGTCCTACAATGAAACGGTTCCGCCCGCGTGCAATGGGTCGCGCAAGCCGCATCAATAAACGCACCAGTCATATTACTCTGGTGGTATCTGAAAAATAAGGAGGGAAAACGTGTGGGCCAAAAGGTAAATCCCGTCGGACTCCGAATCGGTATTATCCGTGATTGGGAATCCAAATGGTATGCAGGCAAAGATTTCGGTGATCTTTTGCTGGAAGACGTTAAGATTCGTGAGCATCTGAAGAAAAGATTGAAAGACTCCGCTGTATCCCGTGTTGAAATCGAGAGAGCAGCTAACCGCGTCAACGTAACGATTCACACTGCGAAACCAGGTATGGTTATCGGTAAGGGTGGTTCCGAAGTTGAAAACCTGCGTAATGAAATCACTAAAATTGCAGGCGGTAAAAAGGTACACATCAATATCTCTGAAATTAAAAATCCTGAACTGGATGCAATTCTGGTTGCTGAAAGCATTGCACAACAATTGGAACGTCGTGTTTCTTTCCGTCGTGCGTTGAAACAAGCAATTCAAAGAACTATGCGTTCTGGAGCAAAAGGAATTAAAACTCAAGTAGGCGGACGTCTTGGCGGTGCCGAAATCGCTCGTTCCGAAGGGTACAGCGAAGGAACTGTTCCACTGCATACGCTTCGTGCTGACATCGACTACGGTACAGCAGAGGCTCATACTACTTATGGCCGTCTTGGCGTAAAAGTATGGATCTATCGTGGAGAAGTTCTTCCTCCAGCTAAGAAACAAGCTCCTCAGGAAGGAGGCAACTAATCATGTTGGTACCTAAACGCGTAAAACATCGTAAACAACAACGTGGCCACATGAAGGGTCGTGCAAAAGGCGGTACTACACTGAATTTTGGTGAGTACGGTTTGCAAGCTACTGAACCTGCATGGATCACTAACCGTCAAATCGAAGCTGCTCGTATTGCGATGACTCGTTACATCAAACGTGGTGGTAAGGTTTGGATTAAAATTTTCCCTGACAAACCAATTACTCAAAAGCCTCTTGAGGTTCGTATGGGTAGTGGTAAAGGTAACGTAGAAAAATGGGTTGCAGTAGTGAAACCAGGTAAGATCATGTTTGAACTTGCTGGTGTACCGGAAGAGATTGCTCGTGAAGCAATGCGTCTTGCCGCTCACAAACTGCCAATCAAAACTAAGTTTGTGAAACGTGAAGAATTGGGTGGTGAAGCAAATGAAGGCTAGTGAATTCCGCAACCTAACCACTGCTGAAATCGAACAAAAGATCTCTGGTTTTAAAGAAGAACTTTTTAACCTTCGTTTTCAACTCGCTACCGGTCAGCTTGATAACCCGACTCGGATCGGCGCTGTGCGTAAGGAAATTGCTCGTGCTAAAACTGTGATCCGTGAAAGAGAACTTGGGATTAGCTAAGATATTAGACCGGGTGGAAAATCCGCCTGTAATTAGGAAGGAGGCCAACAATGAGCGAACGTAATGCCCGTAAAGTATTAGTCGGTAAAGTAGTTAGCGACAAAATGGATAAAACGATTGTGATTGCTGTAGAAACTTACAAAAAGCATGAACTCTACCATAAACGCATTAAAGTGACTAAAAAATTCAAAGCTCATGATGAAAACAACACCGCACAAATTGGTGATACTGTTAAAATCATGGAAACTCGTCCTTTGTCCAAAGACAAAAACTGGAGACTGGTCGAAATCGTTGAAAAAGCTGTTATAATCTAATGTAGTGTAGTTTTTCCGAAAGGAGGATAAATAAATGATTCAACCATTTACACGTTTGACTGTGGCTGACAATTCCGGCGCGAAGGAACTGATGTGTATCCGTGTGCTCGGTGGTACGGGACGTCGTACAGCTCAAATTGGTGACCTGATCGTTTGTTCCGTAAAACAAGCAACACCAGGCGGCGTTGTCAAAAAGGGTGATGTAGTAAGAGCGGTTGTCGTTCGTACTAAACGTTCTATCCGCCGTAAAGACGGTTCCTACATCGGATTTGATGAGAACGCAGCAGTGGTCGTTAAAGAAGACAAGAGCCCACGCGGTACTCGTATTTTCGGACCAGTTGCTCGCGAACTTCGTGACAAGGACTTTATGAAAATCGTTTCCTTGGCTCCGGAAGTGATCTAAATTCACCTTAAAATGTGCCCGTAGGAGGTGTACGAAATGCCAAAAGTGAAAAAAGTTCTGGAATCCCACAACAACAAGCTGCACGTTAAAAAAGACGATACTGTTCTGGTGATTACAGGTAAAGATAAAGGTAAAAAAGGTCGCGTTATCGCTGCTTACCCTCGTCAAAACCGTGTGCTTGTGGAAGGTGTTAACATGATTAAAAAACACCAGAAGCCTAATCAGCTGAATCCACAAGGCGGCATCATCGAGAAAGAAGCTCCGATTCACGTTTCCAACGTTATGCACATTGATCCGAAGAGCGGAAAAGTAACTCGTATTGGTTACAAAGTATTGGACAACGGAAAAAAAGTGCGTATCGCAAAACGTTCAGGCGAAGTGATCGACTAATTATTTTTTGAAGAAAGGAGGACTATGATTCATGGCAACAACAAGAATGAAAGAACGTTTCTTGAAAGAAATCACTCCTGCTTTGATGCAGAAGTTCAACTATACAACAGTGATGCAAGTGCCTAAAATCGAGAAAGTTGTAATCAACATGGGTGTTGGCGACGCAGTTCAAAACTCCAAAGTGCTTGATTCAGCTCTCAATGACATGCAGCTGATTGCTGGTCAAAAACCAGTTATCACTCGCGCTAAAAAATCTATTGCAGGTTTTAAATTGCGTGAAAACATGCCAATCGGTGTTAAGGTAACACTTCGTGGCGAGCGTATGTATTATTTCTTGGACAAATTGTTCAACATTACGCTTCCTCGCGTACGTGACTTCCATGGTGTGTCAACAAAAGCTTTTGACGGACGTGGTAACTACACGCTTGGTCTGAAAGAACAGTTGATCTTCCCGGAAATCGAGTATGATCAAGTTGATAAAGTTCGTGGTATGGACATCGTTATCGTAACGACTGCCAAAACTGACGAAGAGTCCCGTGAGCTTCTGACTCAGCTGGGCATGCCTTTCGCAAAGTAATGTTGGCATAACGTTTTGGGTGTCTGATTTAAAGGACCCCTGTTCTCCGAAACTATTTAGGAGGTGTCAGGCTAAGTGGCAAAAACTTCAATGAAAGTCAAACAACAACGCACACCAAAGTTTAAAGTTCGTGCTTACACTCGTTGTGAGCGTTGTGGTCGTCCACATTCGGTGCTGCAAAAGTTTAAAATCTGCAGAATTTGCTTCCGTGAATTAGCTTATAAAGGCCAGATTCCTGGCGTGAAAAAAGCAAGCTGGTAAAAAGTCCTGTTTGGGAAGGAGGTTTATACACAATGACTATGTCTGATCCAATTGCAGATATGCTTACTCGTATTCGTAACGCGAACACTGTTCGTCACGAAACGGTAGAAATGCCTGCATCTACAATGAAAAAACAAATCGCCGACATCCTGAAACGTGAAGGATTCATTCGTGATGCGGAATTTGTTGAAGATAGCAAACAAGGGATCATCCGTATTTTCTTGAAATACGGTGCGAACAACGAGCGTGTTATTACAGGCTTGAAAAGAATCAGTAAACCAGGTCTTCGCGTTTACACGAAGAGCAATGAGATTCCACGCGTTCTGGGTGGACTCGGGATCGCAATCATTTCAACATCCAAAGGTATCATGACTGATAAAGAAGCACGTCAGTCCAAAGCCGGCGGAGAAGTGGTTTGCTACGTTTGGTAAGATAACGTTTAAAAGATAGGAGGTGCAACAGATATGTCCCGTATTGGTCGTAAACCAATCACAGTACCAAGTGGTGTTGACGTAACTTTGGACAACACAGTGATCACAGTTAAAGGTCCTAAAGGAACATTGACTCGTGAGCTTCACAAAGACATGTCCGTTACTGTGGAAAACAATGAAATTAATGTAGCTCGTCCTTCGGACAACAAACTTCACCGTTCTTTGCATGGAACAACCCGCAGCGTTGTTAGCAATATGGTAAGTGGTGTAACTGAAGGTTTCTCTAAATCTCTGGAGCTGGTTGGGGTCGGATATCGTGCAAGCAAATCCGGAGATAAAATCGTTCTGAACGTTGGATACTCTCACCCGGTTGAAATCACACCGGAAGCGGGCATCGAATTCGAAGTTCCTTCGAACACTAAAATCATCGTTCGCGGAATTGATAAAGAGCGTGTAGGTGCCTACGCTGCTAAAATTCGTTCCGTTCGTGAACCTGAACCGTACAAAGGTAAAGGGATTAAATACGAAGGCGAGCGCATCATCCGTAAAGAAGGTAAAGCCGGTAAGAAGAAATAAGTTTCTTACCGACTTTGTGCGGTCTTTCTGCAGGAAAGACTTCGTACTTCTTTTTTACCCAGTGCGTCTTAGTATAAAGCTTTAAAAGGCAAACTGAAGGGAGTGAAAACTTGAGATGATTACAAAACAAGATAAAAATAAAGCACGTGTCAGAAGACATCTGCGTGTACGTAAAAAAATCGAAGGTACGGCTGTACGTCCTCGTCTGAACGTGTTCCGCTCTTCCAAGCATATCTACGCACAACTGATTGATGATGTAGCTGGTGTAACATTGGTATCTGCATCCACTATGGATAAAGAACTGAGCAGCGAAATCAAAAACGGTGGTAGTGTTGAAGCAGCTCGTAAGGTTGGCGAACTCGTTGCTAAACGTGCAAAAGAAAAAGGTCATGCTAACATTGTATTTGACCGTGGTGGATACTTGTATCATGGACGAATTCAAGCTTTGGCTGATGCAGCCCGCGAAGCAGGCCTTGAATTCTAAGACATTTCTCAAAAGGAGGTTAACGACTTGCGTGTAGATCCGAATACTTTGGAACTGACTGAAAGAGTAGTAAATATTAATCGTGTAGCTAAAGTTGTCAAAGGCGGACGCCGTTTTAGCTTCAGTGCTCTGGTAGTAGTGGGCGACGGCAACGGCTGGGTAGGCGCTGGAATCGGTAAAGCTGGCGAAGTACCTGATGCAATTCGCAAAGGTATTGAAGATGCTAAGAAAAACCTGATTCACGTTCCACTCGTAGGCACAACAATTCCTCACCTTGTTACAGGTAAGTTCGGTGCTGGCCGGGTTCTGTTGAAACCGGCATCGGAAGGTACTGGGGTTATCGCTGGTGGTCCAGTGCGTGCTGTACTGGAGCTTGCTGGTGTAGGTGATATTTTGACAAAATCTCTGGGTTCTTCGAATTCCATGAATATGGTCAATGCGACTTTGGAAGGTTTGTCCCGCTTGAAACGCGCTGAAGAAGTTGCAAAATTGCGCGGCAAATCCATCGAAGAGCTGCTGGGCTAAGGAGGGAATATCATGGCGAAATTAGAAATTACCCTCGTTCGTTCGTTGATCGGCCGTCCTGGTACTCAAAGAACGACTGTTAAGACGCTCGGCTTGCGTAAAATCAACCATAAAGTAGTTCAACCAGACAATGCAGCAATTCGTGGGATGATTAATAAAGTTAGCCATTTGGTTTCTGTTAAAGAAATCGAAGCTTAAGAAACAAAGTATTTTAACAATAATCAAGGAGGTGCAACGAACGATGAAGTTACATGAGCTTTCCCCAGCTCCAGGTTCCCGTAAAGAACGTAAACGTTTGGGTCGTGGTCCTAGTAGTGGTACGGGTAAAACTTCTGGTCGTGGTCATAAGGGTCAAAACGCTCGTTCCGGCGGTGGTGTACGTCCGGGGTTCGAGGGTGGTCAAAATCCACTGTATCGTCGCTTGCCTAAACGCGGTTTCGTAAATCCTACTCGTAAAGAGTATGCGGTTTTGAATATCGAAGATCTGAACAGTTTTGCAGCAGGTACAGAAGTAAGTCCTGAGTTTTTGCTGAACAATGGCATTGTGAAAGACGCGAAGTCCGGAATTAAAATTCTGGGTAACGGTGAAATCACTGTGAAATTGACAGTTAAAGCGAACAAGTTCTCTCAATCTGCGGTAGAGAAAATTGAAGCTGCCGGCGGTAAAACCGAGGTGATCTAATGTTCAAGACCCTGAAAAATATATGGCGAGTTGAGGATCTTAGAACCCGTATCCTGTTCACCCTGTTTATACTTTTGGTATACCGTATTGGCTCCTTCGTGCCGGTTCCCGGCGTGAACAAGCAAGTCTTTACATCTCAGGATCAGTCAGGAAGCGAGTTATTCGGACTCCTTAATACCTTCTCAGGGGGCGCTTTGTATCAGTTTTCGGTCTTCGCCCTCGGGATTATGCCATATATTACAGCGTCTATCATTGTACAGTTGCTGTCAATGGACGTGATTCCGAAACTTGCGGAATGGGCTAAACAAGGAGAACATGGTAAAAAGAAGTTGGCTCAAATCACACGGTATGGTACGGTAATACTGGGTTTGATTCAAGCTTTCGGAACGTCGATTGGCTTTAACCGACTGTACGGTGCAGCGATGATTCCTGGAGCGACTTTTGCTGATTATTTGGTGATTGCAATTGTGCTTACAGCAGGAACTACGTTCCTTATGTGGCTTGGTGAGCAAATTACTGAAAAAGGGATCGGCAATGGTATCTCCATTGTTATCTTTGCAGGGATTGCAGCAGGTATTCCAAGACATATTCGCACGATTGTAGAATCCCAGTTTATTCAGGCAGATCAGCTGTTCATGAATATTCTGAAAGCAATTATTATTGCCTTGGTAGTTATTCTGATTATTGTTGGTGTTATCTACATCCAGCAAGGTATTCGGAAAATACCGGTACAATATGCGAAACGTGTAGTTGGTAATAAGATGTATGGTGGCCAGAATACGCATATTCCGATGAAGATTAATGCGGCAGGCGTTATTCCGGTGATTTTTGCGGTATCATTGCTGCAATTCCCGACTATTATTGCGAGTTTCTGGGCGGATCATGCGTGGGCTAAGTGGATTACCACTTACTTGTATTATGACAAGCCACTGGGCATGGTTTTGTATGTCGTAATGATTATCGGTTTCACATTCTTCTATACCTTTGTACAGATGAATCCGCAGCAAATGGCCGACAACATGAAGAAAAACGGCGGATATATTCCGGGAATTCGTCCGGGTAAAGCTACGGAAAAATACCTGACACGAGTAATGTCACGGTTGACGATGACAGGGGCTTTGTTCCTTGCAGTCATATCCGTATTGCCGGTATTCTTCGGTTCGCTTTCGGGCTTGCCTCGTTCCGTGCAAATTGGCGGTACTTCACTGCTCATTATTATCGGTGTTGCATTGGATACGATGAAGCAAATCGAAAGCCAACTGATTAAACGCCATTACAAAGGCTTCATCAACAAATAGGCAATAGGTTCCGGCTTAGGATGCTCGCATACTTACCGGCACCTTTTGTGCTGTTTCTTGTGTAGGGGTCGTCTGAGGAGTGACAGGTTGTGAATATTTTGATCATGGGCCCTCCGGGGGCTGGTAAAGGTACACAAGCAGATGTCATTGTGAAGGAATTCGGCATTCCTCATATCTCGACAGGTGATGCATTTCGCTTGGCGATGAAACAGGGAACACCAATTGGCATTAAAGCCAAAGAATATATCGACAAGGGCGAACTTGTTCCAGATGACGTAACAATCGGTATTGTTGAAGAGCGGCTGCAGCAGCCGGATTGCAAGAAAGGATTCTTGCTGGATGGCTTTCCAAGAACTTTAGCTCAGGCTGAAGCCTTGGATCAAATTTTGGGCCGTTTGGACACGAAGCTTGATGATGTTATCAATCTGAAAGTGGATCGTGACAACTTGTTGGCACGAATCACAGGACGGCGGGTTTGCAAAAGTTGTGGAACTAGCTATCATGTTGTCTTTAATCCTCCTAAGGTTGAAGGCATTTGCGATAAAGACGGCGGCGAGCTCTATCAGCGTCCTGACGATAACGAAGATAGCGTAAGAACACGACTAGACGAATATAGTAATAAAACAGCACCACTCCTCACGTTTTATGAGAACCAGAATCTTCTGCGTCATATTGACGGAGAACAGGATATTGATGTGGTTTCCCAAAATATTGTGTCCTTGTTGCGGGGTTAGCTGTAATGATCATTTGCAAGTCGGGAACGGAATTAAGCTTTATGAGGAAAGCTGAGAGGATGGAGACGGAAACGATTCATTGCTTGGCAGGACACATCGAGCCCGGTATTACGACCGGTAAACTTGATCATTTAGCTGATTGGTATATTCGCAGTCAGGGAGCTGTGCCGTCTTTTAAAGGTTATAACGGTTTTCCTGCTAGCATTTGCGCTTCAGTCAACGAACAACTGGTGCACGGATTTCCCGGCAGACGCAAGTTAAACAAAGGCGATATCCTCGCGAAAACTCGCCAGTTTACAATGTCGCATGCCATTCGGCAATATATTGAGAATCCAAACCGTGGTATTCCCGAACAGGGACCGAGGCTGAAAACCGGCATTGAGCTGGCTATTGAATCGTTGATTCAAATAGGTTCTCGCCATATAGGGACGCTGGAAGACAACTGGATGGTCGTTACGGTGGGCTTGGCTCCTTGTGCTCATAACGGGCACACGAAGACAGTCACAACGGACGGCATGGACATTTTCACGAAACTGAGTGCGTAGGTGATTGGAATGATTCAGCAAGGAAACCTGCAAATCGGTCAGCTGGTGAAGATTCTGAAAGGCAGAGGTGCCGGACAGATTGCGGTTGTCGTTTCAATAGCGGACAGCAGGTTTGTATATATTGCGGATGGGGATAAACGAAAGTTTGATCAAGCGAAGAAGAAAAATGTTCTTCATTTGATGCCTCAGCCTAAGATTAGTAGCGAGATTGTAAACAGTTTAAACGAAAGCGGTCGGGTGACGAACGGAAAGCTGCGTCATGCAGTGAAAACTTTCCTGGACTCGTCCGAATACCAAGCTGAAGAGAAAGGAGACTGACTTTGGCCAAGGAAGATGTCATTGAGGTTGAAGGTACGGTAATCGAGCCACTGCCAAACGCTACGTTCAAGGTAGAGCTGGAGAACGGTCACCAAATTCTTGCTCATGTTTCCGGAAAGCTGCGGATGCACTTTATCCGTATTTTGACAGGCGACAAGGTGGTTGTACAGTTATCGCCTTACGATTTAACTAAAGGCCGTATAACGTACCGCAAGTAATTCATGCAGGTTTTTATTAAACGTACGTCATTTAAAAAAACTTGTTTTGCTCGGCAAAACGATGTGAATGTTCACGAAGCGAGTTTTACCAGGGTAAAGCTTGGAGGAGGTAATCAACATGAAGGTAAGACCTTCTGTAAAACCCATTTGCGAGAAATGCAAAGTCATTCGCCGCAAAGGGACTGTAATGGTTATTTGCGAAAATCCGAAACACAAACAAAAACAAGGTTAATAGAAGGGGGTGTAGCGTAAAATGGCTCGTATAGCTGGTGTGGATTTACCACGTGACAAACGCGTTGAGATCGCCTTGACTTACATTTTCGGAATCGGTAAAACGACTTCTCAGAAAATTTTGAAGGAAACAGGCATCAGTGCAAACACGCGTGTTCGTGATTTGACTGAAGATGAAGTGAGCAAATTACGTGAAACGATCGACAAAGAAGTTAAAGTAGAAGGCGATCTGCGTCGTGAAATTTCCTTGAATATTAAACGTCTGACTGAGATTGGCTGCTACCGTGGTGTTCGTCACCGTCGTGGATTGCCTGTTCGCGGACAACGTACTAAAACCAATGCCCGTACTCGTAAAGGTCCTCGTCGGACTGTAGCGAACAAAAAGAAATAAGAAGGGAGGATAACATTCAATGGCTAAACCGAAAAAAGTTGTACGTACAAAACGCCGTGACCGTAAAAATATCGAGAGTGGCGTGGCACACATCCGTTCCACGTTCAACAACACGATCGTTACGATCACAGATCCACACGGTAACGCAATCTCTTGGGCAAGCTCAGGCGGCATGGGATTCCGCGGTTCCCGTAAATCTACTCCATTTGCAGCGCAAATGGCCGCAGAAACTGCTGCTAAAGCTGCAATGGAACACGGCATGAAAACTGTCGAAGTTATGGTTAAAGGACCAGGCGCAGGCCGCGAAGCAGCAATCCGCTCTTTGCAAGCTGCTGGTCTGGAAGTTAACCTGATTAAAGACGTAACTCCGGTACCTCATAACGGATGCCGTCCTCCAAAACGTCGTCGCGTCTAATGAGATTTCTCCTCTGCGTGTAGTATAGATCTGGCATGAATTGCCAAGAATAGATGTTTAGGTATACTGCATGATTGACTATGGTTAAGGTGAATGTTTCATATAGGAGCGACGTTTTGAAGGAGGGATATTGCAGTGATAGAAATCGAAAAGCCGAAAATTGAGACGGTCGACGTCAATGATGATGGCACCTATGGAAAATTCGTAGTAGAACCGCTGGAACGCGGATACGGTACGACGCTGGGGAACTCGCTTCGCCGTATTCTGTTATCCTCGTTACCGGGGGCAGCAGTCACATCGGTTCAGATCGATGGGGTTCTGCACGAGTTTGCAACGGTTCCCGGTGTGAAGGAAGACGTAACGGAGATCATACTGAACTTGAAAGCTTTATCGCTTAAAATCCACTCGGATGAAGAGAAGGTACTCGAAATCGATGCGGAAGGCGAAGGAGTTGTAACGGCAGGAGATATCCGTGCGGATAGTGATGTGGAAATTCTTAATCCGGATCTTCACATTGCTACTCTCGGACCGGGTTCGAGACTTCACATGCGTATTTTTGCCAATCGTGGTCGCGGTTACGTTAAGCAGGATCGGAATAAACGTGATGACCAGCCGATCGGCGTCATTCCCGTCGACTCCATCTACACTCCGATTGCACGCGTGAACTACGGCGTAGAAAATACGCGTGTCGGCCAGGTTACGAATTATGACAAGCTGACACTTGAGGTTTGGACTGACGGAAGTATTCGACCTGAGGAAGCAGTGAGCCTTGGAGCCAAAATTTTGACCGAGCATGTGATGTTGTTCGTGGGTCTCACGGACGAAGCAAAAGATGCGGAAATTATGGTCGAAAAAGAAGAAGATAAGAAAGAAAAAGTTCTTGAAATGACGATCGAAGAGCTGGATCTCTCCGTCCGTTCCTATAACTGCCTTAAGCGCGCTGGTATCAATACGGTACAAGAACTCACGACTAAATCTGAAGAAGATATGATGAAGGTTCGCAACTTGGGCCGCAAATCTTTGGAAGAAGTACAAGAGAAGCTTGAGGAACTTGGTTTAGGACTTCGTACGGAAGAATAGACAGCAACGTTTTTGTGAAGGAGGGGAAATTACATGGCATACCAAAAATTGGGCCGTAACTCCAGTGCCCGTAAAGCTTTGTTTCGTGATTTGGTAACCGATCTGTTCTTGTACGAGCGTATCCAAACTACTGAGGCTAAAGCAAAAGAAGTTCGTTCTATTGCTGAAAAACTGATCACCAAAGCGAAAAAAGGGGATCTGCACGCACGCCGTCAAGTAGCTGCGTTCGTTCGCCGTGAAACTGTTGATGGTGAGCAGGATGCAATCCAAAAACTGTTTAGCGAATTGGCTACACGTTACAATGAGCGTCCAGGTGGATACACTCGTATCTTGAAGCTGGGACCTCGTCGTGGCGACGCTGCTCCAATGGTATATCTGGAATTGGTTGACCGCGCGTAGACAGGCGAAGATGAGGGAAGGGTGGACAGAATCAGTTTGATTCTGAACAACCCTTTTTTTCTCTTGGAGAAGTCCGGAGGGACTTCTCCTTTGCTATGTTCGGTTAATCCTCATAGACCCAGAGATTACCCTGTAAAGGTGTGAAGAAATGTGCGGAACTTGTGCATGAAAGTGAACTACGACGGAACCGAGTATGATGGTTTTCAGACTCAGCCCAGTGGCAATACGATTCAGGATTATCTGGAGAGTGCTATATGTTCATTGACAGGGGAACGTCTTAAAATCACAGGTTCCGGTCGCACAGACGCCGGTGTACATGCATATGGGCAAGTATTTAATTTTCATACCGAGTCGCCTATTCCTATTGAACGTTGGTGCCTTGCCCTAAATGCGTGGTTGCCCCGCGATATTATTGTTACGGATGCGAGAGAGGTGCCGTTGTCTTTCCACGCGCGCCGCATGGCGAAGCGGAAGACTTATCGGTACAGCATTAATGCTAACCGATTTCCAGACATCTTTCACCGTCGTACACAGGCGCATCACCCAACAAAATTAGATGTACAAGCAATGGAGCAGGGACTGGCACATTTAGTGGGGACCTTTGACTATACTTCGTTTGCATCCCGACGTTCCCAGAAGACGAATCATGTTCGTACAATTTACGAAGCCTATATGACGGTAGACCATTCCTTTTCACGTCCGGGCTCGGATGATCAGGGAATTATTCATACTTATATTACAGGTAGCGGATTTTTGCAGCACATGGTTCGGATTATTATGGGAACTTTGCTCGAAGTGGGAGAAGGAAAGAAATCAGCTGATGATATTCCATTTATTTTAGAGGCGAAAAATCGTTCAAAGGCAGGACCTACAGCGGTAGGACATGCTTTAACTCTCTGGAGTGTGGAGTATGAGGAAAACATCAAAAAACATTGATTTTTCCCTTGCGAATTTGCTGGTTATCCTGTAATATGAAAGTTGTGTTTTCTTAATGGCTTTCCCACAGCCCCAATTAAGATGATCACATTAAAGCAACATCTAATCCATCAATAATGTAGCAAGTTAACGAACGAAGATAAATGACGATTTCTGTTAATGAACTTAAGGAGGAAACTTTTCATGCGTACTACGTATATGGCTAAGCCAAATGAAGTTGAGCGTAACTGGCACATCATCGATGCTGAAGGAAAAACGCTCGGTCGTTTGGCAAGCGAAGCAGCTGCGTTGATTCGTGGTAAACACAAGCCACAATTCACACCACATGTGGACACAGGTGATTTCGTTGTTGTAATCAATGCAGAGAAAATCGTATTGACTGGTAAAAAAATGGAGAACAAGAAATACTACCGTCACTCCATGCACCCAGGTGGTTTGAAAGTAACAGTTGCACAAGAGATGGTTAAAAACAAACCTGAACGTATGTTGGAATTGGCTGTTCACGGTATGCTTCCTAAAACTCGTCAAGGCGAAAAAATGAAGCTGAGACTGAAGGCTTACAGAGGCACTGAGCATCCACATGCAGCACAAAAACCTGAAGTTTACGAACTTCGCGGATAATTAAAAGGAGGACAGTTTCATGGCACAAGTACAATACTATGGGACAGGTCGTCGTAAACATTCGGTAGCTCGTGTTCGTCTCGTACCGGGTGAAGGACGCATTGTCATCAACAAGCGTGACATTAATGAATATTTTGGTTTGGAAACACTCAAACTGATTGTTAAACAACCATTGAACCTGACAGAAACAATTGGTAGCTATGACGTACTCGTTATCGCTCATGGCGGTGGTATCTCTGGTCAAGCAGGCGCAATTCGCCACGGTATTTCACGTGCTCTGTTGAAAGCAGATCCGGAATTCCGTCCAGCTTTGAAAAAAGCAGGCTTCCTGACTCGTGACCCACGTATGAAAGAACGTAAAAAATACGGTCTCAAAGCTGCTCGTCGTGCACCACAGTTCTCGAAACGTTAATTATCAACGTTCAAAGGCTCTCAACCAATTGGTTGGGGGTCTTTTTTATGTTAAAAATGCCTATGACCGTATCATTTTTGACCACATTTGATCTTAAATTAAAGCTCAATGTATTTTGAAATTTAGCAGCCGTTTGTTCATTGAGGCTGTTTGCCCCCATGTGTTATTTCCCCTTCCCTTTGATTTGTACGTCACTTTTAAGTAAGGCAAGGATTAAGTATCAAGAACATAGCTTCGCTCATCCATTCCAATTTTATTGCTTATAAATGCCTTATGCTACTTGTAGTGGCTTGCCTGTCGCTCAGCATTCAATTCCTCAGGATTACTTCTCATCGATTTGACCACGATAACTGGGGGAAACTCAGACTGCCTTGTGTTCACTATCACTGAGAGATAGCTTCTAGCCATCAAACATGGGTCCCAGGCATGATGGATTTGTGAATGAAGCCATTAGTCTAATTTTGGTCATGGACCGGCTCGTGGGAAACTGGAGCGTCTGAGCACTGCAAAATCAGCAGACAATTAATATACTCGTAATCACTTTAATTGGAGAGATACAAAAGGAATTCCTTTCATTGGTACAAAGTATGTATTAGAGGTAATGGGGATTTAACTGTTAATAAGGGCGTGTTGTAAACTAACTTTATGAGTTAGGGACAACATGTTCTTTCTTTTTAAGAGGCTATAAGAATATTTTATATAAAGTCAAAGAGCCTGGTCGAATACAAGGGATAGGGTTACAGAATGCTGACAGAACAACGTTCTTGCTGATTTCAGACTGAAAAATGATTATATCAGAGCGCATTACTGTGGATTGACAATGAGTATGAAAGTTTTATACTTTATTTATTCTTATTAGTTTAGTCGGCTTTATAAACATGATACTCATTTATGAATCTTCAGACGGAGGCGCATTAATAATGAACTTATTGGAGAAAGAAGCATTGATTAAGGTCAAGGCAGTGGAGCTGGAAGAAGCGGCGCCCGAGGAGATTATTCAGTATGCTGTTCAGACATTCCCTAATCTCACCTTTGCTTGCAGCTTTGGGGCGGAAGATGTAGTACTTGTAGATATGCTGCAAAAAGTTAGCCCCTCCACCGACATCTTTTATCTGGACACTGACTTTCATTTTCAAGAAACGTACGAAACACGAGATCAGATCAAGGCTAAATATAACTTGGATTTTGTTCGAGTATCTCCCTTAATTACTCCCGAAGAGCAAGTGGCTAAGCATGGAGAGGAGTTGTGGAAATCAGATCCCAACGCTTGCTGTGGCATACGCAAAGTTGAGCCGCTGACACGGATTTTATCTCAATACGATGCATGGATTACCGGCATTCGCCGCGATCAGGCTCCTACCCGTGCGAATGCCAAAAAGGTAGAGTATGACCAGAAATTTGGACTTGTTAAATTCAATCCGCTGGCGAGCTGGACATCAGAAGATGTGTGGAATTATATCCATACTCATAAAGTGTTTTATAATCCACTGCATGACCGGAATTATCCAAGTATTGGATGCGAGCAATGCACACGTCAGGTCCTGCCGGGTGAAGATCCTCGTGCGGGGCGCTGGTCAGGCAATGAGAAAACGGAATGCGGGCTCCATCAATAAAAATGTGCTCATTAGCTGTGAATCATATTTATGAATGGAAAGGGAGTTCGTTATGACTGCAATTCTTCCGCATGGCGGAACACTAGTTGATAGAATCATCACAGGACCGGAGCAAAAAGCCCTTTTGCAGGCTGCACGTGAATTGTTTCCTATTCGGGTAAACTCGTGGACTATTTCTGACCTGGATTTGATTGGGGTGGGGGCGTTCTCCCCATTGACCGGATTTATGAACGAGTCTAATTATCGGTCGGTCGTTAAGGATATGCGTCTTGCCGACGGTACAGTCTGGAGTATTCCCATTACACTTGCAATTACGGAGAGCATTGCCAGTGAACTCAACGTGGGTCAGCAGGTCGCTTTGGTAGGTGAAACAGACGGAACCATCTATGCAGTGCTTGATATTGAAAGTATTTATCAGGTTGATCAAGCCGAGGAAGCCAGACGTGTATTCAAAACGAATGATTCGGCTCATCCTGGCGTAAAAAAACTGCTGGATCGACCAGCCACCTATGTGGGAGGCTCTGTGCAAGTACTGAATCGACCTGAGCCTGCGCAATTTAGCGATTTTTATTACACACCAGCACAGACACGCGATTATTTTGCTGAAAAGGGCTGGAAAACAGTAGTCGGCTTCCAAACGCGTAATCCGGTACACCGTGCGCATGAGTATATCCAGAAAAGTGCGATGGAAATTGTTGATGGACTATTTCTCAATCCGCTCGTGGGTGAAACCAAGTCAGATGATGTTCCAGCAGATGTGCGCATGAAGAGCTACCTGGTGCTGCTGGACCATTATTATCCGGCGGAACGGACTTTTCTGGGTGTGTTTCCTGCTGCCATGCGATATGCTGGCCCGAGAGAGGCCATTTTCCACGCTATTGTGCGGAAAAACTATGGCTGCACTCATTTTATTGTTGGAAGAGATCACGCCGGTGTAGGAGACTATTATGGTACTTATGAAGCGCAGGAAATTTTCAGGAATTTTACTCCTGAGGAGCTGGCAATTACTCCATTATTCTTCGAACACAGCTTTTATTGCACCCGTTGTGGGAATATGGCTTCAAGCAAAACCTGTCCTCATCCCAAAGAGCACCATTTGACGCTCTCGGGCACCAAAGTACGGGAATTGTTACGCTCCGGGGTATGCCCGCCGCCTGAGTTTACACGACCAGAAGTCGCCCAAGTGCTGATAGAGGGCATGAAAGAATTTGTTCACTCCTGAGTTGTACTATTTACACGCCTCGTCCCATATAGATCATTAGTATCTGTATAGGACGGAGGCGTTTTGTTATGCAAAAAAATAATCGTAAACACCAGGTTACACTGTGGATCCGCTATCGGACGCTGCAAAAAATGCTATTGGGCTGTTGTCTTGCCGTTCTGTTTGTTGTGCTGACTTTGTATGAGATACCTGCTTCGAGAGCCTGGACCCATTGGAGTCTTCCGCTCGCGGGTAAAGTCATTGCTATAGATGCAGGACATGGAGGGCCTGATGGAGGGGCAGTTAGCAAAGAGGGTGTCATTGAAAAGGACATTAATCTGGCGATTGCCTTTTATTTGCGGGATTACTTACAACAAGCAGGAGCTGTTGTCGTCATGACACGTGAGGATGACCGTGATCTGGCGCTGCCAGAAACCAAAGGCTATGCCAGAAGAAAAACAGAGGATCTCAAACAACGTGTGCGCATGATTGAGGAGCATAAAGCGGACCTTTTTTTGAGCATTCACATGAACAGCATCCCCTCCAGTCGTTGGAGTGGAGCTCAAACCTTTTATGTTCCCAACCATGAGGATAATGAAAATTTGGCTTCCCTTATTCAGGAGGAGATCAAGCGCAATCTGGAAAATACGGACAGAGTGGCCAAGACCGTGAACACAGTGTATTTGTTAAAGGCCCTCAAAATGCCAACAGCCCTCGTAGAGGTCGGATTTTTATCCCATCCTGAGGAAGCCCGGCGATTGAGTGATGTAACCTATCAGAGACAGGTGGCAGCATCCGTCTATAAAGGAATTTTGCGTTATAGCGCCGGGGAGAAGGTGACATCGTCAGCACCTAAAGCCAGATAGTGGTATACTGTAATTGTTTACAACTACGTAAATTCACTGAAGCAGAGGTGCTGATTATTCATGCAATCTAGAGAGCAGGTTATAGAGCTACTTCAACAGGTACGAGAGCCTCACACGGGCCGTCGTCTGGTTGATCTTCATTTTATTCGGGATGTTGTTGTGAAGGAAGAACGCGTATCCTTGACCGTGGTTAGTTTGAATACGGAGGAAGGGGTGCGGGCAGATTTGGAGCGGGAAATCCGTCAGACGTTGGAAGAGGCGGGGCTGAGACACGTTCATATTCGTATTCGGGAAGCCTCTGAGCATGAAAGATCCGCTATTCAAACAGAAGATGATTCCGAGGCAGCGGCTGACCCGGTTTTGACCAAGGGACATGCTGCTGGAATGGAACAACATGAGCTGCTTGATCCATCATCTGGAGTTCGGTTTATTGCCATTGCGAGCGGAAAAGGTGGTGTAGGGAAATCAACTGTAGCTGTAAATTTGGCGGCTGCTTTGGCTAGGCAAGGCCAACGTGTCGGTTTGATCGATGCCGATATTTATGGGTTTAGTGTACCGGATATGATTGGGGTAGAGGACGTTCCTTCTGTAGAAGAAGGGATTATTCAGCCAGTGGAGAGATTTGGTGTTAAGCTCATGTCTATGGGCTTCTTTGTCAGGGAGAACAATCCCGTCATCTGGAGAGGTCCCATGCTGGGAAGAATGCTCAGACAGTTCTTTAGCGATGTCCAATGGGGCAAGCTGGACTATATGATCCTCGATCTACCACCGGGTACCGGAGATGTAGCGCTTGACGTACATCAAATGATTCCGCAGAGTGAAGAAATCATTGTCACCACCCCTCATGCGACGGCTGCCTTTGTAGCAGCACGAGCAGGGGCCATGGCACTTCAAACGGATCATAAGGTCATTGGCGTGGTGGAGAATATGTCCTATTATGTATCCTCTACCGGTGAGAAGGATTATGTTTTCGGCCGCGGGGGAGGGGCTATGCTGGCCGATACCCTCCATACCAAACTGCTGGCCCAAATTCCATTGGGGATTCCGGATAATCATCCATCAGAAGCTGATTTTTCGCCTTCCGTATATAAATCTGAATCGGCAACGGGTGCTATTTATAACGATATCGCAGCTCAAATTACAGCGTTACATGCTGAATCTGAATAAGAAAAAAAGGCTGGTCGCGTAACCAGCCTTTTTATTATTGGCCTCCTCCTTGATCACCTTGACCATCACTAGTGCCTTCCCCGCCACCTTGCTTGCCACCGCTTGAGCCGCCACCACTTTTTTTCTCAACCTTGGGTTGAAGCTCCTCTTGTACGACGGTTTTGAGTAAATTCATAACCTCAAGTCGGAAAATCGGACTTTGCATTGCATCATGCATGACGGTCATCGCTTGTTTGCGATATTCAGGGGTTTTAGTCAGGTCCATGTACATCTTGGTCAGTTCTGGCGATTTGAGCATGGATTCAATAGATTTTTGATAAGATGGGTCCTTTATAAGCTGCATATGAAGCTGTTTGTTTTGGCTATTGATAGCTTTAGCAAATTCTCCGGCAAAACGCGGATCAGTCATGATTTTTTCGATTTCTTTTTTATACTCGGGTGAAATCAAAGTATCCTTGACTGCGATCTTCATCTGCTCAGCTGATTGCGTAGGCATAAGCATCTTCATTCCCATGCTGCCACCCGAAGCTCCACCAGAACTCCCACCAGAACCTTCATCACCCCCGCTTCCTTCACCACTTTGTCCGGATTGCCCATCCTTGGAGGAACTGCTTTGCCCAGTCAAAGCCTCTTCTATGGCTTTTTTTCCATCATCACTTTTTAAGATATCGACTACCATCGTTTTCGTCTCTTTATAACTGTTCTGGGGAGATGCAGAACTCTGATCCGAGCCACAGCCGCTTAGTGCAACGCCCAGTACGCATATCATGCTGACAAATCGCAAACGAGTCCAATTCATGGCCGTATTCCTCCTTCATCATGAATGTGGATAGTATGCGAATGAGTGAGAAGAAATATGTCGATCGGCTTTTGGTTTTTTGCTGAGAACGATGTAAAATAACTCCTTAAAGGCCCATGGCCTGATCACGAACCTCTTTGCCTTTTACTGTACCCTGTTGTAGAAGTTCAGATACCGTTACGAATTCATATCCTTGTGCACGCAATTTGTCGATAATAACCGGCAGTGCTTCATGAGTTTGTTTACAGGAATCACTGGCGTGAAGAAGAACGATGTCACCAGGATGTGCTTTATTTACAACACGATCGATAATGACCTGAGTACCAGGATTTTTCCAATCCAAGGAGTCAGTATCCCATTGAATGGTTTTATAGCCTAAAGTGCTTGCCACCTGAAGGACTCTTTTGTCAAAGTCCCCGTTAGGCATACGAATTAATTTCGGCGCTTGTCCGGTCAGTTCCGTTAGTGTGGTGTGGGCCGTTGAAATTTGTTTGCGAATGTCCTCGTCGCTTAAGCTGCTATAATTTTCGTGTTTATGTCCATGACTTCCAATCTCAAATCCACTGTCTTTAATCTGATTCACAAGCTCTGGATGTGTTTTGCTCCACGGGGAAGAAAGAAAAAAGGTAGCCTTTGTCACTTTTTTGTCCTCAAGTACCTTTAAAATAGGAGCAGTGCGCTTATCGCCCCAGCTAATGTCAAAGGTGAGAGCGATCAGCTTTTTTTCAGTGGGTACACTATAAACAGCGGTCGGTGCTTCCTCGGAAAAAACGGTAACATTATCAGTTTCTACATAAATGACCCCAATAGCAAAGACGGTCGCAGCTATGACGATAAAAAACCGTTTGATTTTTTTACCGTTCAAAACATAGAAAAAAGAATTCATAGTATAATAATGCCCCTTTCATCCTAGAAGTGCTTGTTTACTTAAAGCTATGCCGGGGGTTGTCAATTATGCCAATGGACTAACAGGAGGGAAACATCGAATGGGATTAAAAGCATTTTTTCATGATCTATACACGACAAGACGGCTAGTTTTAGTTTCTACACTTCTTTTTTGCATAAGTATTGTGATGGGCTGGTTAAGTACAGGCGCTATCCAATCCATGCTAGCTCAACAAATAGAAGGCTTGGGAGGAGTAGCTCAACGTTTGCAGCAGTCTGATCATCCTCAATGGAGCTTTTTTGTGTTTATCTTTTTCAATAATGCCATCAAGTGTGTGCTAGTTATATTTGTAGGGGCTTTATTTGGAATCGTGCCGTTTATATTTTTGATTGTGAATGGGATGGTGTTAGGATTTGTAGTGCATTTGCAGACAGATATGGGAAGAAGTATGTATGAGGTTGTTGTAAAAGGATTACTTCCTCACGGTGTGATTGAATTGCCTGTTCTAATTATCGCTTGCGCCTTTGGGTTGAAGTTTGGAGTTAAAGTAATGTCTACAATAGGCTCAAGCATGGGGCTAAAACGAAAAGCAAACGGCCAAACGTGGGAGGCCTTTATGAAACAGACGCTCACAGTGTCCATATGGTCCGTCATTTTGCTGCTTATCGCAGCCGCAATAGAGAGTGGCATAACTTATCGCTTATTGTCGCATTAAAATATTATGGCCGTTTATTTATATATTTACTGAAAATTGAACATAACAAAGGGGAGAGCTTAAAGAAAAAGCGTGGGAATGAATCTCATGAAGTATGAAACCTTAGCAGTTGAGTTTAAAAACAGGTAAAGATTGGAACAATGTTTGAGCAAATATAAGTACTATATAATATGCTGATAAGGGAGTATGGTCATATGCTGGGAATGCTGTTTAACGAAAAAGAATGCAAGGAACTGGACTACGTTCTTCGTAAGGAACTCGATGAAATGCTGCTTGACATGAGTGATACCCGATTGGATCAGGATATTCGTTATGCAATAGCGCTTCGGTATAAGACAATCTTTCGCATGTATGCCCGTTTTGCACCCGCTAAGGAACTATCCAAATATGCCCGCAGAGGGCGTGTTCCTCAAAGCAAACAATAAAAGATAAATATTATGAGCAAAAAGTATTGACTCTATTCTATATTCATGGTAAATTAATTTTCGTTCCTTTTTGAAGGATTTGCTCGAAAAAAAAGATTTTAAAAAAACTCTTGCAAATTTCAAAAAGAGATGATATATTATAAAAGTCGCCGCTGAGACGCGGTGGTGAAGCAAAGTAAGAACAAAAGCAAGACATGATGCAGGTTTGATCTTTGAAAACTGAACAACGAGTGAGTACGGATTTTGCTTGCAAAATCCACAATGAGATATTTTATCTCGTCAGATTCAACATGAGCTAATCGCTCTTTCTATAACCAACCTCGGTT